>NZ_JAPKMY010000009.1:0-193061 GCF_026344175.1 Acinetobacter nematophilus | reverse complement strand
ATACCTTCAACAGTAGATGCAGTTGATGATGAGTTTGAATTGGATTTGGGTACTGAAGTTCGAGTAAATCGAACAGAAGTTTCGGGTACAGACATCGCTATTGTTGATCTATTAGGAAACAATGCAACTGGTTTGGATTTTTCAATTCCACAAACGACAGGAAATGCGGGCAAGGGGGTGACAGGTAATATTTCAGTCACTGTTTCACAGCAAGATTTGATTTCGATTGGTGAGGCTGTTCAAATCGTTATTTATCAGCAAACAGCGAATGGACCTGTTGAAGTTGCTCGAGGAACTAGTCAAGGTGGTATTGTTACTGTAGGAGGAATTGGAATTATTGGAGTTGTGAACAGTAATGACTCTATCACACTTGATTTTACCAATTTACCTGAAGGCAACTATACTGTTGCTGTACAAGCAGATGATAGTGCTTTAACCACCTTACTTAAAGATGTTGCGATTAATGATCTAGGCGGAGAAGGTGCGATTCTTGGTGCCTCGAATGAAGCAGCTATTTATGCAGCAATTAATGCAGTGCTTGGTCCTTTAGGTGCTCCAGTCGTTGCACTCGTTCAGACTATTTTATTACCTGTGAATGCAATTGGATTACCACTTTCTAGTGTTGTTAACCAACTTTTAGATGTATTGCCAGTGAGTGTGGTTGACTATATTGTAGATGCTGCTGTAGCGCCATTACTTTCAAATTTATTAACAATTTACGAGAAAACAAATATTAGTGTAACGGGGACTGAAGAAGTTTTTGCAAACTTCTCTCTTACAGGTAATATTTTTGCTGATAATGGTCATGGTCAAGATGCAGTTGGTGGTGGTTCAGTTATCGAAATTGATGGAACTACAGTTACAGGTACTGCGATAATTCAAGGTGAGTATGGAAAACTTGAAATTGATACAGCGACAGGTAGCTTTACCTATACGGTCACAGCAGGTGAAGCAGCAGTAGGTAAAACTGAAATATTTGACTATAAATTGTCTAATGGAGCGACATCAGATAGTGCTCAACTGATTATTAATATTGCAGGAACACCAGCAGATCCTGGTGAATTAACACCACCAGATCATGTTGATCAAGTTGTTGCAAATGATGATCTTGCGACTGTTAAAAATTATCAAGAAACTGTGGGTGATGATGTTGGTGTTGAAGGAAGAGCTTCTCAATTATTAGGTGTAAACTTACTCGGACTAAATATCTCTTTAGGTAATACAGTTCCATTTAATTTTGAAGTTGAGGAAAACAGCACGTCCAGTATTAATGTAAATGTAAGTGGTAGTGTAGTAAGCGCTGCAATTGGTGGACTTATTGGTACTTTATTAGGCACAGCAGATAAGTATTTTAATGCTGTACTAGAACGCCAATATTTAGATGAGAATGGTGTCGCACAAAAAGAGTATTTCATTGTAGAGGATGCAGTGAAGTTAACACCTCCAGGCTTGTTGGGTATTGTATTTAATTATTCTGGTCAGATTAATGTAGATAATTTACCTCCTGGTGTTTATACAATTGCTTTACAAGAAAAACCAACAGATTCAGGCTTATTGCAACAGCTATTAAATCTTTTGGATTCAACATTATCAGCAGAATTGTTCGGTGGTGTTGAGTTGACCATGCAAGCACAAACCAACAAATATTTAGGTTCAGGCAGCATAGAAGGTAATGTTATTTCAAGTGCTGATGGTGCAGATGAAGTCAATACGACAACATTTGTGACACAAGTCGAGAATGAGGTTGGTGGTCCAATTGTGACATTGTCTGGTGCAAATACAGTTGTGGTTGGGGCTTATGGAACATTGTATATTTCTCCAAATGGACAGTATAAATATGTAAGTAATGGTGCGCCTGAGGACATTGGTAAAGTAGATACATTTACATATACCATTCGAGATTTTAATGGAACTCAAGCTACTGCCCATTTGAATATTCGTATCGATGGTGATAACTCTGGTGTGATTTGGGACAATGCAAATCCTCAAAATGATGTGACACTTCCTGCTCCAATAGTGTTGGATAATTCAGATCATGCGGTGATTGGTGCTGTTACAAATGTTCATCAAACAGTTTCATCGAATCAAGGTGAGCTCAAGGTTGCAGCAGGTCTATTAGGTGCTGGTGGAAATGGTACTTATACTCCGACAACATTTAGTATTGCAAATACAGATTCCGCTCATGTGGTGGTAAAAGTAAATATACCTGCACTTTCAATTGGTGTGGCACCACAAATTATCCTTACAATAAAAGATCAAAATGGTGTTACTGTCGGAACAATTACGCAAACACCTGTTCTTACGGTATTAGGTGGAACAGTCACTGTAGATATTCCTAATTTAGGACCTGGAACTTACACAATTACATCATCTGCTTCAGGAAATACTGGTCTTGCATTTAATGCAGCAGTGACAGTCGATCAAAACATTACCCACTATAATGATATTGCCCCAGTTACTGCTACTCCTATCACAGGTAATATGTTAACTGACGATACCTATAATCCATCTTATGCTAAATTCAGTATTGATACGGGTAATGGTCAGTTTACTGAGGTTGGATACAACGGCGTTACCATACAAGGTGACTATGGTAGTCTGTTCGTGAAAAGCGATGGAAGCTATATTTATACACCAAGTGCGGGCGTAATTGGTCGCCAAGAAGTATTCGATTATAAACTCTCTGTTTTCGGTCAAGATCATATCGCTTCGCTTACTGTGACGATCGATGCAATCACGACAGGAGATGCTCTACGTAATACGCTTATTAGTGGTGAGCTTAATGATAGTTTCACTGGTAATGGCGGTTCTGATGTACTTGTTTATCATGTACTTGAAAATGCAAGTGCAACTGGTGGAAATGGTGCTGATCACTGGACAGATTTCCATGCTGGAAATGTGAACACTGATACGAATGCAGATGTGATTGATATCTCTGATTTACTGATAGGTTTTAACAGTGCGAATATCACCAGTGATTTGACCGCTTCAGCAAACTATTTGAAAAACTATCTTGGTGTAAGAATTGATGGTGATAATGTCACACTCACCCTAGATCGTGATGGTGCAGGAACTACATATACTGGCAAAACTGATTTGCTGCAACTTGACAATTTGGCGCAAACAGGAGCTGCATTTAATGGTAAGACAGAAGATGACATCTTGAAACTGTTGCTGCAAAATCATCAGCTTGTTCTCTAATCATCCAGTTGTGCTTAAACCCTAAGTTCGCTTAGGGTTTTTTTATTGCCCAATATTTTTATAATCCACGTTATAATCAGAACGTATTGAGTTGGAATGTTTTATTTTCATTATGGTTTTTACACTTGCATCCGAAACATTTTTTGAAGAAGAAGTCAAAAAAAGTCGATTTCAAGCCATTGCAGCGCCAGTTGAAAATGAACTACAGGTCAAAATGTTTTTGGAAAAGCATTTAGATACTACAACCACGCATCAGTGCTGGGCATGGAAAATAGGGCATAATATTCGTTTTAATGATGATGGTGAACCTTCGGGTACAGCAGGTCGCCCGATTCTTGCAACCATCGAAGGAAATGATTTGACCAATTCAATTGTATTGGTCAATCGATGGTATGGTGGTATCAAGTTGGGTACAGGTGGTTTGGTCCGTGCTTACGGCGGCTGTGCAGGCCAATGTTTGGTCTTGAGTGAAAAAATAGAACTGATTGAAAAGAAAAAAATATATTTTCAATGTCAATTCAATGAGTGGGCAATATTTCAGTATGAATTAAACACACAACATATTGAATACAATGAACAATATACTGCTGAAGGTGTCGAGGTTGAAGCATTGTTGCAAATACATCAACTCGATCCATTACGTTCAAAAATTCAAGATGTTACACGCGGACGTGAACAGCTTAAATTAATGGATGAAAGAAATGACTGAACAAGATCCATTATTAAAATATCGAGAACAGCATAAGCACCGTTTAAATTATATGCCTTGGCTATATTATTCACTTAAGCCGAAAAATCGAATTTGGGCTGAACAATGGCAACAAGAATATCAAACATATTTAATGGAAATGGAAACTGTTGAAATCGGAGAAAATTGCTTTATATCTCCGCTTGCACATATCTTTGCTGAGCCAGGACGAAAAATTAGTATTGGAGACAATACCTTTATTGCCGCTGATTGTACCTTACATGGTCCTTTAGAAATTGGCAGTGAGGTTGCGATTAATCATCACTGTATTTTAGATGGAGGTCGTGCAGGGATTAAATTACATGACCAAGTACGAATGGCAGCCTATTGTCATCTCTACGCATTTGATCACGGTATGGCGTTGGACCAACCGATTTATCAACAAGCAGTAAGTTCTAAGGGCATTGAAATTGGTCAGGATGTTTGGTTGGGTGCGCATGTCGGCATCAAGGATGGAATTAAAATTGCCTCACATGCTGTAGTGGGTATGAATAGTATGGTAACTAAAAATATTGCTGAACGAGAAATCGTTGCAGGCAATCCAGCGCAATTGATTCGTTACCGTGAATAACCGCACAATTTGTACAAATACATAATTAAATTATGGAATTAATTACATAAAGCTGTCCAATTTTATAGAAACTTATGCTAATTTAAAATCAAATAGACCCAAGGCAATATAGCCAAAGTGAGGTTAAAAATGAATAGAGTAGTTGCTTGTATTGACTCTTCTCCTTGTATTAATGCATTGGCAGAAGCAGCAGCTTGGATTGCTCAGAAAACTGGTCGACAACTGGTTTTATTGCAAGTATTAGACTATTACCCTGCAAGTTATCATTTAGGGGAAATTAGTGGGGTAATCGGTTTTGAAAGTAATGCAATGTTACTCAAAGAGCTTGCAGAACTTGAGCAAAAACAAAGTGAATTAGCACTCGATTATAGTAATAATCTTCTTGAACATATTTCTGAAATGATTCAGGAAAAATATGGTATTACTCCTGGGCGAATTCAGGCGAAAGGTGATTTCCTTGAGCAAAGTTTTAATGAGTTGACTGAGGATGATATTGCAGTCATTGGTCGAGTTGGGGAGCGTTCAGCTGAAAAAAATAAAATACTGGGAAGTAATGTAGAGAATTTCATTCGTGGTGCTAAAAGTACGGTATTGACAGTAGGTCAAACTTTTAAACCACCAACACGTTTTATTTTTGCTTATGAACTTTCTGAAGCATGCCAAAAAATGCTGAAACGTGTAGAAAAAAGTGACTTATTAAAACTTTTACAATGCCATTTACTTTATGTGGGCGATCATCCTGAAATCCTCAATGAACCCGCACAACGACTAAAAGATGCAGGCTTAGATGTAGTTGTTGAATATCGTTACGGGGATGTTGCTGAAAATATTTTGGATTATCAAAATCAACATCAAATCCAATTAATTGTATTAGGCGCATTTAGCCACAGTAAAATACATCAGTTTTTTTTGGGCAGCGTGACAACGACAATTTTTAGGAATTCGGCTGTTCCGTTGTTGGTGACTAAATAATGAGACTGAAAAATGTGATCATGAAAATAGCTTATTTTGAATATTGATTACATTTTTCTATCCAAATTCCTGTGATTATCAAAATAGAAAAAAGCCATAAATTAGAGAATTTATGGCTTTTTTCTATTAAAAAATTTTGAATAAATCTTGCATTTCTAAAAGCAAGTGCTTTTGAAACTGTAATGAATTTAACTGGTTGAAAATTAATCTATCGTTAAAATATATTATTTTTCATTGAGTTATTTGGTAATACATAAGTTATCCACAATTCTACAAACAAGTTCAGGGGATAACTTTAAGAAAAAAATTCATGATCTAAATTTTAGTAGAAAAGTAGGCAATAACAGGATAGGTGGTAATCCCCCCGAAAAACAAAGTTTAATCACCATGGTTCACAGCGTGGGGTGACTTCAAAGAAAACATATGGCTTATCAGTAAATGGTGCAAATATCCACACATCACCTACAAACGTATCTAAAGATACATGAAGAAGAGCAGCACTTGAAAATGAAATTACTGCAAAAGCTAATCTTTAAGTGTATTTAGAAAATTTAAAGTAAAAATAAGATATTAGGAAAATTGGAATCCAAAAAGAGAACCAATGTAAGAAATACTTATGATGATGAACCGACCTATTATCAAATAGATAAAAATAAAGTAGATCAATATCATGAAAAACAGCTCCTATCATGATGATGGCGAAAAAAGCTTTTTTGCTAATTTTAGTTTGCTTTAATTTTTTATGTAAAAATTTAGCAAGAATATAGCCTGATGGTAAATGTGCAATAAAAATATTCTATGTTCTGTGTTTGTTTTTTTTATTTAGAAGCAATCACATACAATCCTCCCGACCGCCATTGAACGAATACTAGCCTTTTCATCTTTCATTTTTATATCAAGTTCAAGTTTATAGGACATCACAATATAATAAGCTGTAGAAAGTTGAGGAAAGCTTAAAATCAATTTTTTTATCTGAGAGTTATTACACAAAACTCATAGCTCTAGTACCTATCCTTGATCATACTGAGCAATCCAATCTTTGAACAAATTAATAGCATAATTCTGTTCATCTCCTCTTAAGTAAGAAAAGTCATAGACCTTCACTTTGGTAGAATCTACCGAATGTGAACTATTGGTCGTTCTCTGAATGCTCAATACGTTCCTAATATGCACGATATTGCTATTTAATATCGAAACCTGTAAGTTAAGAACGTTAAAATACTTATTAGTTCACTTATACTTTTATAACAAGTCATCAAACTTATGAAACGTGCATAATAGGAACGATAATAGTTCACATAAAAAAGACCACCATTTTGGACTGGCGGTCTTTTGTCATTACATCTGTATTTCAGCAGGGTATTTGAATATTTATTTGACGATCGCAATTGCAAATCCATCATGCCCTTTACTGCCTACTGTTTGTAAAGCTGTGCATGATAAAATTTGGGGGTGATTCTGCATCGCTTTATACATATCTCGAATGCCTTCAATGCTTGGTTTAATGTTATTTGGATCAAGAATATCTCCTGCGCGGATCACATTATCCAAAACAATCACTGTACCTGAATGTGATCGCTTTAAGCTTAATTCTAAATATTCAGGATAACTTTGTTTATCTGCATCGACAAAAATAAAGTCAAAAGGCGCAGTATCTTCAGGCAAAGCTTTTAAAATATCAGCAGCACGCCCACACTTTAATTCAACAGTTTGTTTAAGTTTTGCGAGGTCAATATTTTCTTGACCTAAAGCTGCATGTGTATCACGTCCTTCGATTGTTAAAATATAACCATCTTCAGGTAGAGCACGCGCTAACCACATGGTGCTATATGCTGCAAAAGTCCCTAACTCTAAAACACGTTTACATTTGTTCATTTGAATCAGCATTTGCAACAGCATGCCTTGATTTGCAGCAACAGCGAGATGGTCTGGAAAGCCTTTATCCGCAGTATTTTTTAATGTTTGTGTGAGGATCGGATCTTCAGGAATTAAATGTGATTCGATATAAGCATCGATGTCTGACCACATTTGTTGCATGTTCTACCACCTCATTGGATCTGTGTTAGATGCATTTTAATCGTTTAAAAGAAGAGTGCAATTTTAATAAAAGCTTTTGGATTAAATTTAAGCATTCTCAATAGCGCTTCTATTCAGTTCTAAAAATGAAAGAAGGTGAAATCCACTTATGCAAAGTAAAAAGAAGTCATTAAGACCTCTTTCTTAATGTTAATATTTAATTGATCTATGCAGCGAGTATTTGACTAAATCCAGCTTTTCTAAGCAGCTTTCTATACATGCTTGAGCTGCGATCAGCAGGAAAGTGTGCTTCCATGGACAGATCCAAAGGTAAATATTCTGGTTTCTGCGTTTCAACAATCAAGCGGTCTTCTTCAAAAATCTTAAGGTTGTATTCATAGGCTTCTTCAATGGGTAAATCTTTATCGTAGTTACGACAAATTGGGGCAAATAGTCGTGTGCTTCGTGCCGTCATTGGTGAGGCAGCATTCATGATGACTTGTTTGCAATCATTGGGAAAATGTATTGTAAGCGTTGCTGTAAAGGGTAAATGAACCTCAAAATGACGTAACCATTGAAACCCTTCTTGTCCGAATTGATCTAAGCCAATTGGATAACGTCCAACATGACTGAGATAATCAGCACTGAAGCCATAATGGGTTTCTAGAGTTGTATAGTCAGCTACCTCAGGATGCCCTGGATCACCAAATGTATCAGGGTGAACCCAGGCAAAATGTGCAACGTCAATAAATCCTTCCAATTGTCTGCCCGCAAAACATTTTAAATCGACTTGAGGGCAAACCAGTTGTTGATATTCGGCTTGATCCCAATAAGGCATATCGGGAATGTTTGGGCTATCTTGTTCATCTGCCAATAAACAGCACCAGATTAATCCATATCGTTCAATGGTTGGATAAGTTCTCAGGTGAAAACGGTCTGATATTTTATGATCGGGATGGGCTGGGATACGATTGCATTTACCTTTCTTACCAAAGCGTAGACCATGATAACGGCAGACCACCCCTTGACCATCAAAAGTACCTAGACTTAACGGAACACCTCGATGTGGACAGGCATCCTTTGCAACAACAATCTCATTATTGAGTTTGTAAATGACTAAAGGCATATCTAATAACATGGTGGCTTGAGGTTTTTCTGATATCTCACGAGCTAAAGCAATCGGATACCAATACTGTGCCAATAACAGCCAATCCTGTTGAGAAAAGGTCATATGGACAGGAAATTCTGAATGAAACAGGTATTCTGTGCGGCTATTCATATACAAATCTTCTGTTTAGAATTGATTTGAATATAAAAGAATCCAGTGTTGTTAGAAATTTCAATTATCTCGATCAATATTTGCAAAAATTAGAACAGTGCAGTGCACCACCTCAAACGAATCAGATCATCAAAAACATACTAGCTGTAATAGGTTTTTAACATCTGACTGAAATTGAAGAAAAAAGAACTTAAAACTATGAGAGCAATAGAAAAGCTACTACAGAAGAAGATTAATTTCTGATAATTCTGCGTACAGTTATTCATCAAAGGTAAATAATAGACATGATACATTGAACGTAATGTTTGCATGGTTAAGATAAACAGGCTGATAAAACTAAAACTGCTCACTATGTTTTGAACAATAAAATATTGACTGACCTGTGACAATAACATGTAGATAATCAAACAGCTCATATAGATAATAAAAGTAATCATACTGGCTGAAGCGACCATTTTCAGAAAAGTCTCATGCCATTCCTTACGGTTTAATGAAATCATTTTTTTTTGCTCTTTTATTTAATTGATTCTAAGCTCTTCTGCAATAAAAGATAAGCTGCATACGACATAGAATGTCGTGCAATCTGTACGGTGATAATCGAAGTTTTGTGACATTCACATGAAATATTACAATTTGAATGACATTATTTTAAATTTATAAAAATAAAATACAGTTTATTACATATTGAATTTTAAAGATTTTTAATAAAATCAAATTTGAATCATTAATTATCATAAAAGCGTCATAAAGCTGTAACTTATTTGTCATATTTTAAAATCAAAATGCAGTTATCCGAAAAGTACAACACAAGAAGAAGTGGCGTACTTCAAAATTGCAGTTTATTTAAGAGAGAAAAGAATGCGCATTAACCATATCGCACTTGCATTAGCAGTTTCAGGGGCAGCAGTGGCAGCAAACGCTCGTGATACCATCCAAATCGCTGGTTCTTCTACTGTACTTCCTTATGCAAGTATTGTTGCTGAAGAATTTGGTAATACTTTCCCTCAATTTAAAGCACCTGTAGTGGGTTCAGGCGGTAGCTCTGCTGGTCTTAAGCAGTTCTGTTCTGGTGTTGGCGATAACACAATTGATATCGCGAATGCTTCTCGTAAAATCAAAGATACTGAAATTGCAGCTTGTAAAAAAGCAGGCGTAAATAAAATCCAAGAAATTAAAATTGGTTATGACGGTATCGTTTTTGCATCAAATGCAAGTAAAGCAGCTTATAAATTACGTCCACAACACGTATTTGCAGCTTTAGCAGCTGAATTACCATCAAATGGTAAATTGGTACCAAATCCGTATACACGTTGGAATCAAATTGATAAATCTCTTCCAAATGAACCAATTACTTTAGTGGTTCCAGCTTCTAACCATGGTACTCGTGAAGTATTCCAAGAGAAAATGGTTGAAGCAGGTTGTGAAAGTTACGATTACTTCAAAAAGTTAGATAAAGATGCACAGAAAAAAGCATGTTCTACTTTCCGTAAAGACGGTAAAGTGATCGAAATCGCGGGTGACTATACTGAAACTTTAGCACGTTTAAAAACATCTCCAAGTGCGGTAGGTGTATTTGGTTTAGGTTTTTATGACCAAAACAAAGATAAATTACGTGTTGCTACTGTAAACAATGTAGTCCCTTCAGAACAAACTGTTCTTAATGGTACTTACCCAGTATCGCGACCTTTATACTTCTATGTTAAAGGTGAACACTTACAATCTATTAAAGGTTTAAAAGAATATACTGAATACTTCTTAAACAAAAAAGTATCTGGTAAAGGTTCTAAGCTAGACAAAGCTGGCTTGATCTCATTGTCAGACTCTGAGCGTGCAAAAGTACTTGCTGGTTTCAAAGCTGGTAAATAATAAAACCGTAATCATGGAGCTGATGGTGGGAGACTACCATCGGCTTTCATTGCTAAGCAGAGTTTTTTCAAATAATTAGGATTGAAAAAACGGTGGAGAATACATGAATCTGCTACTCATTGGCGTGTTATTAGCTTTAATTGCTATCGCATATCAAATTGGGCTACGAAAAAGCCGAAGCCTAGCAGGTAAGGGAAATAACACTGCAGTATTACATTCACGTCCTGGCTATTATGGTTCTTTGGTGGCGTTGTGGTGTGGAATCCCAGCTTTTTTAATTTTAATTGTTTGGAACTTGGTAGAACCAAGTGTTTTACAGCATTTAATTCTAAAGAATGTTCCAGCAAATGTTGCTGCATCTCTTGATACAGCAGGGGTAGATGTACTTGTAGATCGTATCAAGGCAATTGCCTCAGGTTTTGGCGTAACAGATACACCTGCTGCTTATGAGGTTGCAGCTGCAGAACAATTAGCCAAATTTGAAAGAATCAGTTCTTTTGCAAAATTTGCTGTTGTTGTCTGTGCAGCCATCTTAGGCTTAGTGTGGGCAAGAAAAAGAATTAGCCAACAATTTCGTGCACGTAATGAAGTTGAAAAAACCATTAATGTTATTTTGATTTTATGCTCTGGTGTTGCAATTCTTACGACAGTAGGGATCGTGATGTCAATGTTCAGTGAAGCAATGCATTTTTTCCATTTTGTCAGTCCAATTGACTTCTTCTTTGGTACAGAGTGGAATCCAGGTTTTAGTACTTCAGGAAATGCTGAAGGTAGTTATGGTTTACTGCCATTACTGTGGGGAACACTCATGGTCAGTGGTATTGCGCTGTTGGTTGCTGTTCCATTAGGTTTAATGATTGCAATTTATCTTGCTGAATACGCATCACCTAGATTTCGTGCATGGGCTAAACCCACGATTGAGGTGCTGGCAGGTATCCCAACCATCGTTTATGGCGTATTTGCTATGATGGTGATTGGTCCAATCTTTAAATCAATTGGTGATTCCATTGGGATTGAAGTGAATGCAACCAGTGCACTTACTGCTGGTTTTGCAATGGGAATCATGATTATCCCATTTGTGTCTTCACTTTCGGATGACATTATCACTCAAGTTCCTAGAGCATTACGTGATGGTTCTTTAGGTTTGGGAGCGACCAAATCTGAAACAATACGCCAAGTGGTGCTTCCTGCTGCTTTGCCTGGGATTACAGGTGCATTCTTACTTGCTGTATCGCGCGCGATTGGTGAAACCATGATCGTTGTACTTGCAGCTGGAAACAGTCCTTTACTACATATCAATCCGCTTGAAGCTGTTTCTACGGTAACCGTAACGATTGTTAAGCAGTTAACTGGCGATACCGATTTTGCAAGCCCGCAGGCATTGGTTGCATTTGCATTGGGTCTAACGCTATTCACTATTACATTGTGTTTAAATATTGTTGCACTTTACATCGTGCGTAAATACCGTGAGCAATACGAATGAGTACATCAAATACATCTCCAGTGGATCAAAATGTATTTGATCCTCAAGCTGCTGCAGAACTACGTGAAAAGCGTAAAGCTAAAATCGCAAGTTCGTTGTCGAAGCGTCACCGTAAAGAAAAAACATTTCGTTTCGCTGGTTTTACTGCGGTAATTATTGGTCTGGCTTTTGTTGCGATTTTATTTGGAAGTATCTTATATAAAGGTCTTCCGGCTTTTTGGCAAGCAAGTATGACTGTGCCTGTCTATTTTGATCCAAAAGTGATTGATGCCGGTCCGAAACCAACACAAAAAGTAGGTGAGTCTCCAGCGGTGTTCCAAGAGCGCTATGTAGACTGGCAAACTAAAATGGGTATGGTGGATTGGGATGCGCTGATTGTGAATGGCATCATTTCAAAAGATCCTTCGCTAGAAAGCCGTCGTGATGATCTTTCAAGCCTTTATACCAGCTCAGAAGCATATCGTATTCGTGATATGGTGTTTAAAGATCCATCTTTGGTCGGTAAGAAAGTTGAACTGAATTTCCTTGCGGATGCGAATATTGATGTTTGGTTGGCAGGACATATTGATCGTTCGTTGCCAGATGATCAACAACAGTTGAGTCCTGAAGTACGTAAACTATCTGATGATTTGGCTGCCAAAGGCATTATCAATCGTACTTTCAACACGCAGATGTTTACCAATCCGGATTCACGTAGTTCTCCGGCAACAGCTGGTTTAGCAGGTGCATTCATGGGTTCACTATTCATGATGCTGATTGTGATTGTGATCTCTATTCCATTGGGTGTTGCAAGTGCGATTTATCTAGAGGAATTTGCGCCAAAGAACTTTATTACAGACATTATTGAAGTCAACATTAATAACCTTGCAGCAGTGCCATCCATTGTGTTTGGTTTACTGGGCGCAGCGATCTTTATTGGTTGGATGCATCTGCCTATATCGGCACCTCTTGTCGGTGGTTTGGTACTCAGTTTAATGACCTTGCCAACCGTCATTATTACCACACGTGCTTCACTTAAAGCCGTACCCCCATCGATTCGTCAAGCGGCATTGGGTATAGGTGCTTCGCGTCTGCAAACCGTATTTCATCATGTACTTCCTCTGGCATTACCGGGAATTATGACAGGTGCAATTATTGGTATCGCGCATGCCTTGGGTGAAACTGCACCACTGTTACTAATCGGTATGAGTGCCTTTGTTGCTAATATTCCAGTATCTCCACTCGATCAATCTACAGCTTTACCTGTTCAAGTTTACTTATGGCAAGGTAACGAATTGCGTAACTTCTTTGAAGGTCGTACCGCAGCTGCAATCATCGTGTTATTGGCACTGATGGTGGGTTTAAACAGCTTTGCAATTTGGTTACGTAAGAAATTTGAAGTTCGTTGGTAAAAGAGGGCAGAATAGATGAATACTGTAGAAACTAAAAATTCCTTAAAACAGGATACAACCGTGAATTCTGAACAATCTCAATTTACATCCACTGAGCATCAACAAAAGCAAGCAAATACATCTTTTGTTTCTCAGTTTGAATCTTCAACACCGAAGAAAGACAAAAATACGACAGTTAAACTTAGTGCTGAAGATGTACATGTTTACTATGGTGAATCAGAAGCGATTAAAGGTATTGATCTTCAGGTTTATGAAAATGAAGTGATTGCATTTATTGGTCCATCAGGTTGCGGTAAATCAACATTTTTACGTACTTTGAATCGTATGAATGATACGATTGATAGCTGTCGCGTGACGGGTAAAGTACGCTTAGATAACCAAGACATCTATGATCCAAATCTTGATGTTGTACTGTTACGTGCTCAAGTCGGTATGGTTTTCCAGAAACCCAACCCATTCCCAAAATCAATTTTTGATAATGTTGCTTATGGTCCAAAACTGCATGGTTTGGCCAAAGATAAGTACGATTTGGAAGAAATTGTTGAAAACAGTTTGCGTAAGGCAGGTCTGTGGGATGAGGTCAAAGATCGATTAAGTCAACCGGGTACAGGTCTTTCTGGTGGTCAGCAACAGCGTCTGTGTATTGCACGTACCATTGCTGTAAGCCCTGAAGTCATCTTAATGGATGAACCTTGTTCAGCATTGGACCCAATTGCGACAGCAAAAGTGGAAGAGCTGATTTCTGAACTCTCTACGCAATACACCATTGCAATCGTAACCCACTCAATGCAACAGGCAGCACGTGTTTCTGATCGTACTGCATATTTCCATTTGGGTGACTTGATTGAAGTGAATTCAACTGAGAAAGTATTTACACAACCCGATCATCAATTGACTGAAGCTTATATTACAGGTCGTTTTGGTTAAATTGAACGATGTAATAGAAAAAAGAGCCTTACGGCTCTTTTTTTATTGAGATTTTTAACTAATCCATTGGATCTTCACGGTGTTGTTCTACCGCTTTTTCATCATAATGGGACTTTGGTGGATGAGCGAATGCCGCAGCCAATTTTTCCTTATCCAAGGCATTGTCCCAACGTGCTACAACGATTGTTGCGCAAGCATTACCCACTAAATTTGTCAGCGCACGACACTCGGACATAAAGCGGTCAATACCCAGGATTAAAGCCATACCTGCTACAGGCACTGCTGGCACAACAGACAACGTAGCAGCCAATGTAATAAAGCCTGCACCCGTTACACCAGCAGCACCTTTAGAGCTGAGCATCGCAACAAGTAGCAATAGGATTTGATCTTGAATGCTTAAATCAATATTACATGCCTGTGCGATAAATAGTGCAGCCATCGTCATGTAAATATTGGTACCATCCAGATTAAATGAGTAGCCTGTTGGGACCACAAGTCCAACTACAGATTTTTCACAACCTGCTTTTTCCATTTTACGCATCAATGAGGGAAGTGCTGCTTCAGAGGAACTTGTGCCGAGTACCAGCCATAATTCATCTTTAATATAACGAATCAGATCTGTAATTTTAAACCCGTTATAACGTGCGACTGCGCCTAAAATCACTAAAATAAACAGTAAAGCGGTAATGTAGAAGGTCATGATTAAAAGTAAAAGATTACCAATACTTTCAATACCATACTTACCAATTGTAAATGCCATAGCACCGAATGCACCAATTGGAGCAAACTTCATTAGCATGCCAACCAAGTGGAAGACTGGTGCTGTTAGGTTGTTTAAAAAATCAACAATAGGTTGACCTTTTTCACCCACTGCGGCAAGAGACAAGCCAAATAATACTGCAACAAAAAGGACTTGCAGAATATCACCACTGGTGAGAGGGCTAAGAATGGTGGTTGGGAGAATATTCATTAAGAAATCAACGATTGAAGCATCGTGAGCTTTTTCAGCGTATTCAGCCACTTTGTCTGATTTTAATGTGGTTGGATCAATATTTAAACCATGTCCAGGTTGAATAATATTGGCAACGATCATGCCCACAATTAATGCCAGTGTAGAAAATGTTATGAAGTAAAGCATCGCTTTACCAGTAACACGACCGACAGTTCCCATATGTTTCATACCTGAAATTCCTGTGACTACTGTCAGAAAAATTACAGGTGCAATAATCATTTTAACCAATTTAATGAATGCATCACCCAAAGGTTTTAAACTCGCACCAATATCAGGCCAAAAGTGCCCTAAAAGGATACCAAGTACGATAGCAAAAATGACTTGAACATATAGGATTTGATAAAACTTTTGCTTTTTAGGTGGTAGGTGTTCATCGTGTGAAGAGATATCCATACTCATTCCTTATCCTTGATGTTGATAAAATTCAACATTTCTTAAAGAAATGATTGTAAAGTAATCATAAAATTAAAAAATGCAATTCTCTTTTTAACGTGTTGATTTTAAATAAATTAATTAAAATAACAAATATGTTATTTGAATAAAAAAATGTGATAAATATCAAATTATAATTAAAATAAATACTTGGTATTTAATTTTTATATGATATTTACGGAAAAATCATGTCTATGTTTTTTTTGTGAATTTGTCCTACAAAAATTGGCAGAAAGTTATACAAATTGAGATTAAAAGAATCGCAAGCGATATAAGTCCCTTTTTCATTAAATTAATCATCTTTTATTTAGACATAAAAGCTATTAATTAATTGTAAATGGATAAATGTCAAAATACCTTAGTTATGGGGTGTAGCTGATGAAATATAAAAAAAATATATATGTTTTATAACTAATTATTTTGTGTTGCTGGTTTGGTTTGAGTCATTTGGAAAATCCATGCTGTTTTTACATGGATTTTTAAACCTGCATCGATACAAAAAAATAATGCGGGTGAAGTAAAGTAAATTAAGATTTGTCGAATTTTTCAAAATATATATTGAAATTTATCCAATCCGTCCGCATCTTAATGGAAAAGCATTTCTTCAGATATTCGAGATTATAAATTCTATGTTATTTCATTTACCTAAAGTTCCCGCAGAAATTCGTATCAGTCATCTAAATGCACGAATCAATGAACAAAGAAAAAGAATTGCTCAATCGACTGCATCTAAGCTTGAGCTTTTGCAATTGACTCAACAATTGGTCAAAGAGTCACGAGTACGTAAAAAGAATAATCAAAAAATTTATGTTTTGGATTTCAAAGGTGATGTGCAGGCATCTGCTGTAGAAAACTTACGTGAAGAAATCACCTTGATTTTAGCCACAGCAAAAGCTGGGCGAGATCGTGTTTTGGTTCGTTTGGAAAGTCCTGGCGGGATGGTACATGGTTATGGCTTGGCAGCCGCTCAACTGGTTCGTTTACGTGATGCAGGTTTTCACTTGACCATTTGCGTAGACAAAGTTGCTGCCAGCGGTGGTTATATGATGGCGTGTATTGCCAGTGAAATCGTTTCAGCACCCTTTGCGGTTGTTGGTTCGATTGGCGTGGTTGCACAAGTGCCTAATTTTAATCGTCTGTTAAAAGAGCATCATGTTGATTTTGAACTTTATACCGCAGGGCAATTTAAGCGTACTGTGACCATGTTTGGTGAGAATACGCCAGAAGGCAAGGCTAAATTTGAAGAAGAATTGCAGCAAACCCACCAGTTATTTAAACATTTTGTGGAAAAATATCGTCCTCAACTGAATGTGGAAAAAGTGGCAACCGGTGAACATTGGTATGGTGAAGATGCACGTGATTTGAACTTGGTTGACAAGTTGCAGACTTCTGATGAATATTTGCTTAGTTTACTCCCACAACACGATGTTTATGTGATTCAAACACGCCGTAAACCGACATTGGGGGAAAAACTTGGTTTACAAGCAGCACAAATGGCTGATGCTTTCATACCGTCTGTTGTGGGTAAGCTTGTTAATGAAGTGACTAAATTGAATTCATCTTTACCGATGTTTAGAGACAATAAGTTCTAATATCACATTTTATTGACTTAAGAAAAAAGTGATTTTGCAAATAGTTTATAAACAAAGAGCAATTGATTTTAATCAATTGCTCTTTGTTTATTTCAGGATTTAAAAATAAGGATTGGTAAAACTGCCAAAAAAAAATGACCTCATGTGGTCATGACAAGCATCGAAAAAATGATTAGGATGCTAGAGATCATAAAATCAAGAATTCAGATTGAAAGGAATGTAAAAATGTTGGCATATGATGCAGATTTAGAACTTTTTCGTGATAACTTCAAACGCTTTATGGCTGAACATGTTGCGCCATTTTATGAGCAATGGGAAAAAGAAGGTTTAATGCCGCGTTCAGTTTGGTCTTTACTGGGTGAAAATGGTTACCTTTGTGTAGACGTTCCTGAGCAATATGGCGGCTATGGTGTGCCAACTGAATATTCATTGATGTTGGTTGAAGAGTCTGCACGTGCAGGTTATGGTGCATTATCGACAGCAATTTCTTGCCATTCTGAAATTGCAGCACCATATATTTTGCATATTGCCAATGAAGAACAAAAACAGTATTGGTTGCCAAAAATGGTTGCCGGTGAAGTAGTTGGTGCTATTGGCATGACTGAACCAGGCGCAGGTTCGGACTTGCAAGGGATGCGCAGTAGCGCAATTTTGAATGGTGACCATTATGTCTTAAATGGTTCTAAAACCTTTATTTCAAATGGACAACATGCAGATTTAGTGGTATTGGCAGCAAAAACTGATCCGCAAGCACGTGCAAAAGGCGTTTCTCTGCTGTTGGTTGATACGCATTTGGAAGGTTTTAAAAAGGGAACCAATTTAGATAAAATTGGATTACATTCCCAAGATACCTCCGAGTTATTCTTTGATAATGTAAAAGTACCTGCCAATCAGTTGTTGGGCAATGCTGGGCAAGGTTTTGCATATCTAATGCAGGAGCTTCCACGTGAACGTACAGCGATTGCTGCAACAGCTTTGGGTGCGATTCGTGGAGCGATTGATGTAACAACTCAGTATGTGCAAGAGCGTCAGGCGTTTGGTCAAAAAATTGGCAGTTTTCAAAATACTCGATTTGTTCTTGCCCAAGCCAAAATTGACGAACTGGCAACCGCAGCATTCTATAATCAGAATTTAGCATTATATAAAGACAATAAATTGGATGTGGAAACTGCGGCAGCTTTGAAAAGTTTCAGTACAGATATGCAAATGAAAATTATTGATAGTTTGCTACAACTCTTTGGTGGTTATGGCTATATGACGGAATATCCAATTTCTCGTTTCTTTGTAGATGCGCGTATTCAGCGTATTTATGGAGGGACGAATGAGATTATGAAAGAAATCGTCGCTCGCGGAATCATTGGTCGTTAATTCTTTTAAGAAAAATAAACATATACGCTGTTCGTACTTTTAAGAGAGTATGGACAGTATTTACTGTTGTTTATGTTGCGGGCTAGATATGCCCTGTACCCATCTAGTGGTGATATTCATGTCGCGGCACGAATATAGAATCACCATGTATAAATCGTAAGTATAAAATGAGTTCAATTGAGATCTAGATCAAAACTTGATTAGAGCTGAAAGCCTGTTTTTACTTTTAAATCAGCGGTCCAACTGAGAGGATGTCTCAATTATTATTTTTTTAATTAACTGTTGAATAAAAAATGATGAAGTGGAATTTGAAAATAAAAATTATAAAATATCTTTGACTTTATACTGATCAGTGAATGAAAACTCAATTAAACGCTTAATACATTTAAACATTCATTGATGAAAATTGGCAGCTCATAAGTTGAACGTGAAGAAATATAAAGATTATTGTCGTTCACCACTTCGCGATCAAAAATAACGGCACCAGCTGCTTTTAATTCTTTATTCAATCCATCAATCGAGGTTAAGCGTCGACCGATTGCAATCTGGGCGTCGATCAAAAGTTGAGGACTGTAACAGCAGAGAAAAATCGGTTTTTGTGCATTGGCAAAACTGCGGAGAAAATCAATAAAACGCGGATCTTTTTTTAAGTGATAAGGTGATTGTCCCCCAGGAATCATCAATGCGTCAAAATCTTTGACCGAAATATCATCAATACCTAAATCTATGCTTACCGAAGATTTACGCTGTTGACTATAGACAATATTGCCTGCAGATTTTTCAATATTTCGAACAGAATGACTTGCGGCACGAAAGGCTTCTACAGGATGGTGATATTCCGTATCTTCGAAATCATGGGTGATGAGCACAGCGATTTTTTTATTCATTTTCTATGTCTCGAAATCCGCTTTTAATTTTAATCATAGTGCGCGATGCTTAAAATTCTATAGCTACTTTGTAAGTGGCATATACTGTAATTTATATATGTATTGCTGATATTTTATTCAAAATACTCGCAATAACGGAATCGTCGATAAAAGCGTTATTGCTCAACAAATTTAACTGAACTATTGTTATACTGTTTTGGGTCTAAAACTTAGACTTCTCGTAATTCTTGACTTTCAAAGGGCGATATAACAATGATCAACGATGATCAAAAAACGACTTCTCTAGATCTTGCTCAAATCCGTGAAGATATTGATTCTGTAGATCAGCAAATTCAACAACTGATTAATCGCCGTGCGAAACTGGCGGAAGCTGTTGCTAAAGCAAAGTTTGCAGCAGAAGAGAACCCGTTGTTTTATCGTCCTGAGCGTGAGGCACAAGTATTACGCAAAGTCATGGAGCGTAATGAAGGACCATTGTCGGATCAGACTATGGCGCGTCTATTCCGTGAAATCATGTCGGCATGTCTGGCACTTGAAGCGCCACAAAGTATTGCATTTTTAGGTCCTGTTGGAACCTATACCCACTCAGCTGTTTTAAAACATTTTGGTCAAGATGCTGTGGTTCGTCCATTACCGACGATAGATGAAGTATTCCGTGAAGTTGAGGCGGGCAGCGCACACTATGGCTTGGTGCCTGTTGAAAACTCATCTGAAGGTGTGGTTAACCATACCCTAGACTGTTTTAAAGCATCGCATTTGAATGTGATTGGTGAAGTTGAATTGCGTATTCATCATCAATTTCTTATTTCATCAAATACACGTAAAGACAGCATTAAACAAATTTATGCGCATCAACAAACTTTAGCTCAGTGCCGTAAATGGCTTGATGCACATTATCCTGGTGTGGAGCGTGTTGCTTTAAGTTCTAATGCAGAAGCTGCCCGCCGTATTCGTAATGAATGGCATTCAGCAGCAATTGCATCTGATGTTGCTGCAAGCATTTATGACTTGGAAATCTTGCATGGCAATATCGAAGATAACCCTGAAAATACCACGCGCTTTTTGGTGATTGGACGTGAAAAAGTTCCGCAAAGCGGCAATGACAAAACTTCATTGTTAATTTCGGCCCATGATCGTGCTGGAGCTTTGCTAGAGATCCTTGCACCTTTTGCTAAACACAATATCAGTTTAACCAGTATTGAAACACGTCCGGCATTGCCAGAGAAATGGGCATATGTATTCTTCATCGACTTGGAAGGTCATGTAGAGCAAGATAATGTTAAGGCTGCGATTGAAGATATTCGTCCATTAGTTAAGGAAGTGCGTGTACTGGGTTCATATCCAATCGCTGTACTTTAAAGCTGTTGTGAATTAGGTAGTTTAAAATCATCATGTCACAACCGTTATTTAAAAAAGTTGCTTTTATTGGGCTTGGGCTGATTGGTTCAAGTCTGGCGCGTGTTATTGCTGCAGAACATCTTGCGGAAAGTGTGGTTGCTGCAACACGCTCTAAGAAAACCTTGCAAGATGCAAAAGCTTTGGGGATTATCTCTGAAGGATTTAGTGACCCTGTGGATGCGGTTCGAGATGCAGATTTAATCGTTTTAGCTTTGCCCGTTCGGGCAACGCAAAAAATTCTTGAAACAATAAAGCCTTATGTATCTGCAAATGCCATTATTACTGATGTAGGCAGTACCAAGGGCAATGTGGTTGAAGCCGCACATGCTGTGTATGGTCTGGATATTCCGGTCGGTTTTGTCCCTGGTCATCCTATTGCAGGTGCTGAACATACGGGTGTTCATGCAGGCAAAGTAGATTTATTTGCCAATCACAAAGTGATTTTAACACCATTGCCGAGTAGTGCTGATTGGGCAGTGGAAAAGTTGGTTCAACTTTGGCAGGCTGCTAAAGCCGAAGTCATTTGTATGGATGTTGAAAAACATGATGAGGTTTTGGCACATACCAGTCATTTACCGCATTTGATGGCATTTAATCTGGTTGAGCAGCTTGCAAATCGAGAAGATAATTTAGATATTTTTCGCTATGCTGCAGGTGGTTTTCGAGACTTCTCACGTATTGCAGCCAGTGATCCACAAATGTGGCATGACATTTTTTTTGCCAACAAAAAAGCCATATTAAAAGCTGTAGATGGATTTGAAACGCAGCTCGCAACGTTGCGTCAACTGATTCAATATGAAAATTCACAGGCTTTGATGGGATTGCTTGGTCATGCACAAGCTGCACGCCAACATTTCAATCATATGCTCGCCAATAAACCTTTGATGGAGAAAAATAAGGTGACACAACAATTTACCATTTTGCCGGGTCAGAAGACATTTAAGGGTAAATTTACCATCCCAGGTGACAAGTCAGTATCTCATCGTTCCATCATGTTTGGTGCGATTGCGGAAGGAACCACACATGTGACGGGTTTTCTGGAAGGTGAAGATGCTTTGGCGACGCTGCAAGCGTTCCGTGATATGGGGGTCAGTATTGAAGGTCCAAAAAATGGTGAAGTGACCATTCATGGTGTGGGCATCAATGGACTAAAGGCACCTAAAACAGCACTGTATATGGGGAACTCAGGTACATCAATGCGTTTGCTATCTGGTATGTTGTCTGCACAACAGTTTGATTCTGTTATGACGGGTGATGCTTCTTTGTCTAAACGCCCAATGGAGCGTATCGCCAAGCCTTTGCGAGAAATGGGTGCGCAGATTCAAACAACGGGTGAACGTGGTACACCGCCTGTGTCTATAACTGGTGCTCAAACTTTAAAAGGAATTCATTACGATTTACCTATGGCTTCTGCTCAGGTCAAATCTGGAATTTTATTGGCAGGTTTATGGGCTGAGGGTGAAACATCCGTTACTGAACCTGAACCAACACGGGATCATACCGAACGTATGTTGCGTGCATTTGGTTATGAGGTAAAAACACAAGGCAATCGTATTTCACTGCAAGGTGGTGGAAGGTTAGTGGGAACCGATATTCAAGTTCCTTCAGATATTTCTTCTGCTGCTTTCTTTATGGTGGGTGCTGCAATTACTGAAGGTTCGGACGTTACGCTTGAAGCCGTTGGGATTAACCCAACACGTACAGGTGTGATTGAAATTCTGAAACAGATGGGAGCTGACCTCACTGTTGAAAATGAACGTATCGCGGGCGGCGAACCGATTGCGGATATTCGTATCCGTGGTACACGTACATTGAAAGGTATTCATATGCCTGAAGATCAAGTGCCATTGGCGATTGATGAATTTCCATCTTTATTTATTGCCGCTGCTTGTGCTGAAGGGCAAACTGTATTAACGGGTGCTGCTGAGTTACGTGTGAAAGAATCTGACCGTATTCAGGTGATGGCAGATGGTTTGAAAACGCTGGGTATTGATTGTACACCGACTGATGATGGCATTATTATCGAAGGAAAGGGGAAAGCAGGTGATTGGTCTGCGATTTTCACTGGTGGTGAAATTGAATCCCATCACGATCATCGTATTGCGATGAGCTTCTCGATGGCAGGGTTACGTAATTCTGGTGAGATTAAAATTGTCGGTACTGAAACAGTTGCGACCAGTTTTCCGACATTCACACAGCTTTCGAATCAGGCTGGACTTGAGATTCTAGTTTCTGAATAAACCTTGGGGCGTGGATAGCGCTTGTCTAATATTTGTATAATTAATTGAAAACAGCCAAGCAAAAGCTTGGCTGTTTTGTTTATATTGCTTATTCTAAAACCATACAACTATAAAGCCTTTTGGATGAAGCGATGAGAACATTACAATTTACTGCAAACTGCGAAAATCATGTTAAAAGCAATGGTTATGGTCAAAATGCATGCCATGTCACTCAGGCGTATGTGACGGACTTATTATTAAAACAGCTTTCTCAATACGGTTTTAAAGCTGAAATGACATCTTCTCGTGAAGATTTGGCAGTGAGTGTGGAAAATCATCCTATAGGTTTAGGGGTAAATTGTCGTTTAAATGATCAGGGCTTGTTAACCTGTGAAATTTCTGCCCATGCCGATGAAGAGCAGGTCTGGTTTAAAAAAATAGCCACTCAAAGCATGATTAAGCAATTGGCAAATGCTGTAGAAAATTCTTTAAAACAGGATGATGCCTTTAGTGGTTTTGAGTGGAAAAGTTAAGCTAAGCTGTGGCTTGGCTAATCAGTTCAGGTTAGAGAACAACAATGCAATTACAATCATTTATCGATAAGTTTCCTGTAGATCAGGTGGGCAATACTGTCAGCATTGAAATTATTAAAAAATATCAATCTTATTTACCAGAAGCTTTGCTGGAGCTTTGGCGAAAACATGGCTTTGGTTTTTATGGAAATGGTTTGATTCAGATCATTCATCCTGAGCTTTATCAGGATGTATTATGGTCATGGTTAATGAAAGATGAACCTGATATGACGCGGTTGCCTGTTGCAATATCTGCTTTTGGAATAGTGTTCTACTATCGGCGTCTAAGCGATGGAGGAGATGAAGATATCTCGTTTATGGATCCGCATAATTCTGATATAGGTGTAACTGTTTGGTCGTTGAACGATTTTTTTAATGACTGGCTGTGTGATGATGAAATTATTGAGCAGTTTTTGGAAAAACGTGCGCTGGAAAAAGCCCAAGCTCAATATGGGAAATTAGCGCATGATCAAATGTATTGTTATCTGCCTGCACTTCGATTAGGTGGTCGTGCCAGTGATTTGAATTTGGATAAGGGGGATGCTCCCACCCATTTGGATTTTTTATATCAACTGGCTATTGAAAATTAAATTCAGGCATTGCAAGTTATTATTCAATATTGAATTTAAATCGAGATGAGAAATAAAAAAGACAGCTCAAATAAGCTGTCTTAATGAGAATGCCAAATTTATTCTACACGTAACCAAGTTTGGCTACGTCCTACTGCTGAGATCCCTAAATAACCGCGAAGAAATAATTTTTTGCCATTCGGGCTGATTTTACCTTTTAGACGATAGACTTTTCCTGAGACAGGATCGATAATTTTTCCATCGGTATAATTGACATGGTCATCTGTTTTTAAGCCTGAGATTACTTGTAAACCAATAATGGGCTTATTGGTGTAAGGGGCAGGGCAGTTGGTGCAAAACTCTTTTGGTGTATAGCCCGGACGTGGTGTCGCTTTTAACGCTGTTCCTGCATAAGTTCCATTGCTTTGTTTTTCAATTTTAACCAGACCTTTGGCTTCCCCTGTTTTGTCGTCTATGTAACGCCAAGTCCCTGTGATATCCTCTGCAAAAGCTGAAGTTGCAAAAAGTACAATAGACATTGCCCCAAATAAAAAATTTTTCATTTCCTTTATTCCTTGTTGATTATTTTAGATAATAATCATATTTATCTAAGGTATTGATTATAGAATGAATACTTAAGTGATTTATTTACATTATGTGCCAATAAATATAAAAATTAAAATGAATTGGCACATTCGGATAAACGATTATAAGGCTGATGAATCAAGGATGTATTTTAAGTAATCACTTTCAACTTAAAAATTCCATTGAACGGTTCGATCTGAATAGCGCATTTTAAAAACTTCTGAATCATTTCTGCTTGTGTTTTGGTGTGTTCACTCACGACTTGAGCAGTGAATTCACCGCCTTGACCTAAAGCCAAAGGTAATAAAAGTTGGTCTGCCAAATATTCATCAGCCACAGCATTGGAGTCCAAATAGGCTTTTACTTGTTTGGCTAAATCGTGTGCAACTTTTTCAGCACATTTTTTCTTTTCACCTAAAGCTGAGAATACTTGCTGATGGTGTTCATAATTTAAAACAACAAATGCAGTGTTGCCTTGACTGATGCCTTGAAAATTGACTCGTTTACGTTGATTTAAGCCAAGCTTATTGTTTAAAACTTCGAGTTCTCGATCTGCAATATCCTGCTGAATATTTAACGCGGCAGCATACCCCTGTATGTCCAGTAATTTCCCCTTGGTTAAGATGCAATGCTTCAGCTTACTCTTCCATGGATGAATCGTAATATTGATTTGACCTGCGCCAATCGGGAAAAAGCCTGCGCGCTCACATTCAAAATCAACTTCTATCCCAAGCTTCTGAATAAATGGAAAGAAACAATGCTGAATAAAATCAGCAGTGGGTGCCATGGGGTTATGCGTTCCACCATGAATAGTGATCTGGCTGGCTTCACTCTGCATCATCAAGGCAGGTAATAATGTTTGCAAAACCAATATTGTGCTGCCTGCTGAGCCAATATGAAAATCATACTTTCCAGTTTGAACATGTTGCGGTTGAAAATATAATTTTTGTGAATGTAGTTCAGCACCTTCAACAATCGCATTGCTGATCCGTTGCGATGCTTGCACACAAACCAAATGTTGGCGCATCAAGCCTGGTTTCTTACGACCTGCACGGATATTCACCAACTCGAAAGGAATACCCGTTAGCATGGATAGGGAAAGAGCGGTTCTTAAAATTTGTCCACCCCCTTCACCTTGTGAACCATCGATTTGAATGGTTTTATTTTGTAATAATGTATTCATTTTCTATTTCATCATTTCTTTCTAAATCATTCGGTTTTCGAACATGTTTAAAAATCGTAATTTACTCAAATATCTAAAAGGATGAACATACTGTCAGTGCATGGTGATGCTTGGTGCATTGTCACTTTGCTCTCGCAAAGGTTTGCCTTGTACGTAGTGATGGGTTGATTTGTGCTTAAGGTTTTAAGCTGACCCACTCGCTCATCAAGCCACTACACTATTTTCAATCCTGTGTTGTGGAAGTAGAGGATCTTGCACTCGCCCAGTATGTTCGGGTGATCTCAAATGACGAATCATCTGAGAAAAGGTGAAATATAGTGTCAGTACGTGGTAATGCTCTATGAATAGTCACTTCGATTCACAAAGGTTTAAATGATGCTTGGTGATGGATTGATTGGTTCGTTATCGCCCTCAATCCACTTCGCTGTCATTACCCAAAAATGATGCTGACTTTTATTTCAATCTATACAGCCTTAGATCTTGTACTCGCCCAATATATTTCAGATCTGATTGGGCAAACCCAATCAGATTTTTAGATGATCGCTTTAAACGTCAAGTAAATCAACTTGCCAGTTTGTGGCTTGTATCAGTACATTTAAATCACGTAGTTTGGCACTGATATCATCAGACTGTTTTTGTAAGGATGATACTGGAATCACTTTATGCCATTTGATTTCACGTGTACTGTAGCGATCAGGTTCACGTTGGGTGTTACTGATGGCTGAAGTTAAAATTTTATGGCGCTCTACAAGCTCATCACGTTGAGTCAATAAAGCCAATAATGAGCGACCATCTGTAAGTTTTGCCAGTGCATTGGTTTGATGAATGGCATAAACAAGTTTTTGAGACTCTTGCGTCAACGCAAATACTTGTTTTAATAACTCGTTTGGATCTTCAGATGGTTCATCGCCGTCTTGTACCAATACATTTGCATTGATACGTTGTTTCAATGAAGCGAGTTTCTTCTGTTGATCGCTTCGCAATAAAAGTGCTTCTGCAAGTTTCATTTTATTTTTCCTATATCTTTAATATTTAATCAGCATTCAACAGAATAATTTCATACAACATTTGCTGAGGCAATGTATCAACTGGAATTGATTCTGTAAATTTTATACAGCTTTTTAAGCTATAGTCTTGATGTAAAGCAGGCATCATAATATTAACCCTTTACACAAACGACCTGACTTAGGGTATAAACTACTTCAACCAAATCACTTTGTGCTTTCATCACATCTTCAATCGGTTTGTAAGCAGATGGGATTTCATCAATCACAGCGGCATCCTTACGGCATTCAACACCTTGGGTTTGTTCAATCTGATCTTCAACAGTAAACAGTTTTTTCGCAGCAGTACGGCTATGTACACGACCTGCGCCATGTGAACATGAACAGAAAGATTCCTGATTTCCCTTACCTTTTACGATAAAGGATTTTGCACCCATTGAACCCGGAATAATCCCATACTCACCCAAACGGGCACGTACAGCACCTTTTCGTGTTACCAGCACTTCCTGACCAAAGTGTTCCTCTTTATCTACATAGTTGTGGTGGCAGTTCACCGCTTCCACTTTGGCATTAAACGGTTTGTTGATGATGATTCGTAAAGCCTGTACCGCCGCTTCCATCATTAACTCACGATTTTTCATGGCAAAACGTTGCGCCCATCCAACAGCAAACCAGTAATCATCAAAATGCTCAGTACCTTCTACCAAATAAGCTAAATCTTTATCAGGCAGGTTAATAAAATGCTTTTGCATATCTTTACGTGCAAGCTCAATAAAATGGTTGCCAATTGCATTTCCTACACCACGAGAACCTGAGTGCAGCATAATCCATACTTGTTGATGCTCATCTAAACAGATTTCAACAAAGTGATTTCCGGTTCCCAAAGTACCCAACTGTTTATGGTTATTGGTATTTTTTAAACGTGGATGCTTGGCACAAATATATTCAAAATCAGTTACTAACTCAGCCCAAGCTTGGTCTACCCGCGCTGTTGGTGTATCCCAAGATCCACGGTCACGGCGACCTCGTCCTTTGGTCATCCCATGTGGGATCAAACGTTCAAGTTCAGTACGTAATGCATGTAAATTATCGGGTAAATCAGATGCGTTTAAGGAGGTACGTGCTGCCATCATTCCACAACCAATATCCACGCCAACGGCAGCAGGAATAATTGCACCTTTGGTTGGAATGACACTTCCGATGGTTGCACCAATTCCCACGTGTACATCTGGCATTACTGCCATCCATTTATAAATAAATGGCATTTGTGCTGCCTTTAATAACTGGTCTTTTGATTTCTCATCAACAGGGACGCCTTTGGTCCACATTTTTACAGGGACACCCTTTTTATCCTGAATAATATTGTAAGCACGCTCATTGGATGCTTGTTTTTCAATCTGTTCTGATACTGACATAGTCATAGCTTTTATCCTTTGCAAAACCTGCCTGCCAAGCGGTTGCAGGCGGGTGATATGTACATCCAGTGATGTATGCTCTATATATTGCAGAGAGCATGCCAACTTTGTTTTTTAATGGACCTTATTTCTTAAGCTATTGAATTTAATTTGAAAAAATAAAATTAAATTTTAAGTTATATTTATATTTTAAAAAACTATCTAAAAATAAGTATTATTTTAGATAGTAATTTATATATTTTTATATTTTAAATAGAATAAAAACAACCTGCGCCGAAACATAAAAAGAAAAGTAGGGTAAAATCAATCGACAAGATGAGGTTTATTTTAGCGTCATGTAAATATGCAAATAAAGTGATTGAAAAATATGAGGTTATAAAGACTGTTCAGAAAATATCTTGAATAACGTGGTGCAAATTGAGTTGTCAAATAGCCGAGCCAAATTGCGATTGGAAATATTGATATAATTGAAAAATAATAAATTTTTGAACAGGTAGAGATATCTTCTTGGCGGAAACCGCAACCCAAAGCGAGTGAAAGCAAAAAAATGGCATAGAAAAAAATAACAAGACAAAAATGAGTAAAGGAAATAACAGCAAAGCAAACCAAGTACGCATTGTTATTATTCAGGATATTTGTCATGTTACAGATTATAGTACGAAACCTAGCTTGGGAGAATTTTTTCTCCCAAACTTACTTAGATGAAATTTGTGAGTCTTAATCTTTGCTCATATCCCATACCGTATGATCATCAGTTGGTTGATAATGTTCTTCGATATGGATTTTTAACCTCAATGTGAGGGGATCATCTTCCAGGATTTGGCTATGCCCATGTAAAAGTTTCAGTTCACTTTTTTTACGACTTTTACTTGGCGGTTTTTCATGATAGTTCTGGCATTTCTTATACCAGTGGTTGGTTTCTAAATAGTATTTTTTAACTCTTAATTGTTCTAAAGCAAGATCGAGATTGTCGTCTTTCACGATGACTTTAATAGACATGTTTTGCGTTTTAAAGACTGACACCTGTCTCTGGTTTTAAATTGAATGATTAAACTAACAAATCGTTGATCAATTCACAAGCCATATTCTTAAATCGTTAACGTAGAAAAGAAAAGCAATCACAACAACTTTTGATCAGATTTTCGTGAGTCATCACGATCGGGACTTGAACCCTGCGCAAAAGCGTTACCATGTAATCCGATCTGCATTTGTGATTGCTTAATTACAACATGTTTCATCATGATCAAGTATACATCAACAAGGAGTTGAGGACGGTCGTGGCTCTACCGACTGAGCTACTGTATGTTGCCACACAGGGTGGTATCGAAACACCGACAAACGAGTAATGTAGTCCTCATTGCATTTGATGTACTTGAATCATTGTTACCGCACTGCATAAACAAAATGTTGAAGACGTTTCGTTGCTCTATCCAGCTGAGCTACTTTTCAATCTTAGCTAAGAATGAAAAGGATGGATTTGAACCATCGACCTACGCATTACAGATGTAGTCCTCAACGCATTTTATGCATTGAATGTTGCCAACAAGTTTTCGATAAAACATCAATTATTCAAAGTAATGTAGTTCTATCTGCATTTGGCAACAGTTTTACTCAGCACAACAACTTTATATAGAAACACTTCATTCTGGAAAAATGTAGTTCCTATGGCATTTGTGCTTTTTATCTAACATCATTGCCTCAAGTTACATCATTTGATGCGAAGACTTGAATACAAGATGCTAAATGAGGGAGCAAATTCAGCTAACATGTGACTGAATTTGCGTTAAGTCTATTTTTTCGATTTCGCTAATCCAATGATTTGCGTGCATTTCATTATTGGCAAAGCTTTCAATCAGTGTGAACACAGTATCGGAAAATCCTCCTATATTCATGACATCTTTATACTCAGGGAGTTGAGTGGTCGCATAAGGTTGTAAATCAACACACACTAGTTTTGCATCAGGGTTATGTTGTTTTAACTGTTTCCAATAATGCATCATCCCTGTTTGGCGGTGTGCTCTTGGGATTTGATCTGCCCAAGATTCATTATCAGAGAAGTAAATGACCATATCGACTTTGGCTTTTTCTTTCACTAACAGTTCTAAAGGCTTAGAACAATCTGTTCCACCACCACACATACTGGCAAACTTTTTTGCCAAAGCAAAAATATCAATTTCTAAATTTTGCTGCTTCATCAGATTTTTTCTCTTCAAATATTCTTGCACTTTACTTAAATTGGATAACTGGCGTACTTGTGTATCAAAAGCCATCAAGCGAATATTTGGGTTTACGTATTTAAAAGCACTGGCAAATAATGCTGCCACATCGACACAACGCAACTGTGAAGTTGCACCTTGGCGGTAACCTGTTATCGAACTCGACATTGAACCAGAAACATCAATCGCGATGACCACATTACCTTGTAGTTTAGGTACATTTGAAATTGAACATTGCATTGCAAATTTTAAGGCATTGGCAATTTCATGTGGCATCCCTTGAGCAAGTGCAGACCATGTCATCATCAATTGATAGGGGAATACACGACTTTTTAAAATCGATTGTTCATCCATCAATTTATCCGCAATGATTTTAGTCATCCCTTTGATCTTAAATACATCGTGACGCAAGAAGGTGTTTAAATTCATACGAAGCATTTGCCAAGATCCATTGCGTGCAATTTCAGCCCATTGCTGTTGATTTAAATTCAAATGGGTTAAAAGTTGCATAGGTACTTTGGGTAATTCTGTATTCACACCCAAGCGAAATTGCTCCAGTGCATGTACTTGAGCAGGCAGCTGCGCAAGTTGATACTCCTTACCCAATACATAGGCAAAAAAGGCATCTTGTTCAGTTGTTTTTGGTTTAGGGTGTGTCATTTTTAGCACATCTGCAAGTGAAGGGCTGTTTCCAACATTTGCGGTAATCAGTTGTTGTGCTGATGCGGATAAAATCCATTCATTCACCATGTGTTTAGGCAAAGAACCCAATGACTTTCGACCGATCATTCCTGAGCGCATGATTTGTACAAAATTTCTAAGTTGTTTTCCGTTATCGATAATCAATGGAAAAATGCGTTTAAATAAATCTGCATCCAATTCAGAAAGTAAGGCCAATAATACGACAGGGGTATCTTTCATATGTGCTGTTTGACGCGCATAAATTGCGGTTTTAGCCACAAACTTTGGATCCACTTCAAGTGCTAGGTTGAGAATATGATCCAGTTGTACTTGTGCATTTTGATAAAAAGTTTGATTCAGTGTACCTGTTGCAGCAAGCTGCGCTAATGCGGCACGGGATTTTAATGTATATGCGCGACCACCGGCTTCGTTGTATTCAATGGTTTTTGGTTTCGCCTGTTGTTTGGAGGCAAAAATTGTCTTGTTCGCCATGACAGCATCCTCAAGTGAATTTTTAATTTCTTGAGATGGTTATTGCAGAGAGTGTGCCAAGTTTTGTTTTTGCAATAAATAATATTTATAAGATATTGATTTTATTTATTTAAAAATTTTAAAAGTTCAATATTTATTGGTTTTTAAACGTTGAGATTATAAAATAAAATATCTGTGTTTATATGATTTTATCTTTATTTATATTTTTTGTAAATTTATGTACCTAAGGTTGTGCAAATAAAAAATAGAAAACTATAGCCGATGGAAAAAGATCGGGGCGGTTCTGATACGTCAAAATAAAGCAAAACAAAAGCTGAAAAGATCATGTTATAGCTATTAGATAGAATATATTTTCCAGTTTTTGGTGCATATTTTGTAGAAAGCTAACCCAGCCAGATTGCAAAAAGAAATATTGATGCAAATACAACATGCCCCATTTTTATATAGGATGCAATGATGGATGAATTGAATCCACAACCAATCAAGCTGAGAAAAAATATAAGATAAAAAAAGAATAAAAATATAAAAGTAACCATTGGAATAAGTATAAATTCCAACCAAGTTATCATTTTCATGGTTTATCTTTTAGATGTTACTGTTTAACTTCACTATAGTGTTAAAGAAACCGAGGAAAAATCACTTTTTCCAAGGCTAAAGTTATTTAATGAGTGCGAGTTCGCCACTCGCACTAAGGGCATAGCGATGAAAATCATCAGCAATATAAAAATGACCATGATAATACGCTGCGATTTCATCATGAATTTTTTGAACACCAACAGCATCGTGATAACGTGCACTGAGATGCGTGGCAATCAAATTCGGTAGACTTATCATTTGCGCAAATTCTGCGACTATTTTTGCAGAGCTGTGCATTGGACCAGAACCAACTTTATCTAATACTGCTTGAGTATAGGTGGTTTCATGAATTAACAATGAGGCATCTTTACACGCATCTTTCAATAATTCAGGTTGGTCATTATCTCCACAGACAATCGCAGATACATGTTGCGTATTTTCAATTACAAAATCTTTCCCGTGAAGGGTTCGCCCATTCCATTCAATCATCAGTCCTTGTTGCAAATCTCCCCAAAGTTGACCTTTCGGAATCTCTAATTGAACTAACTTTTCATGATCGAGTTTGCGCTGAATCGAAGTTGCTTTGAAAGCATAAGCATAACTTGGTACACGATGATGTAGAGGATAAACATCAATTGAAAGCTTTTCATCTAATTGAAAAGTGCTATTCAGTGTATGGCTATCGATAAAATGAAGTGGGTAGGGTAAAAACAATTCAGTCAAGTGGCGAGTAGCTTCCAACCATTGTTGAATCTCTTTGGGTGCAATGATAGTGATGGCGTCTTTACGTCCATTCATCCCTGCACTGGCGAGTAAGCCCACCAAACCATAGCAATGATCGCCATGGACATGGGTAATACAAATCGCTTTCAAGTGTTGTAAAGACAGTTTGGCTTGTTGTACTCGATGCTGGGTTCCTTCACCTGCATCGACAAGAATCCATTCTTTAGCTTTGCCATAATGAATCGCTAAACCTGAAACATTGCGGGTCAATGTGGGTACACCAGATGATGTCCCTAAAAATGTAAACTCTAACATGGGAAATATATGCCTGTAGAATAATAAAATTTTATCTATGGTTATTGTTGTGACAAAGCAAGGCAGTTCCATCAAGAGAAGTGTCGAATCAGACAGAGATGGAGGAAAATAAGTTAAAACTTTGTACTGCAGCAGTATAGCATGATCATATGTATGAAAATAAATAGTGATTTTTAAAATATTATGCTGAACACAGCGAATAATATTTGCTTATTGATAAAATAAAACTATGATTTAGGCAAGATATATAAATTTTTATAGATTTATAGCAATATGCAAAAATTTAAAAAAACAGTCGTGATTGGTTTTGTGGGTTCTACTCTGGATCAAGGCAAAAAGCCTGAGCGTTGGCAGCGTTGGCGTCCTACCATAAGTTTGTTGATGCATGACGATTTAGTGGTCGATGAATTGGTACTATTGCATGATCGACGCAATGCGAGTTTGATTACGCATTTACAGCAAGATGCTTTTGAAATTTCCCCGCAAACCAAGATCACAGGCCACAAAGTCAATATTCGCGATCCTTGGGATTTTTCGGATATGTATGGGGCACTCTATGATTTTGTAAAATCTTATCCTTTTGATACCGAAAATAATCATTATTTATTGCATATTACGACAGGTACACATGTTGCTCAGATCTGTTGGTATCTATTGATTGATGCACACTATTTGCCTGCAAAACTCATTCAAAGTTCACCTACAGGAAAACAGCAACCAGAAGGTGAGTATCGCATCATTGATTTAGACTTGTCTCGATACGCCGCATTAACGCAGCGCTTTGAACATGAGCAATCAGAAAATTGGCAACAATTAAAAGCCAATATTGCAACAAAAAATAAAGGGTTTAACCAGTTGATTCAAGAGGTTGAATTGGTAGCAACACGTTCGAGTGCGCCGATTTTAATTATGGGCGCTACGGGTGTGGGTAAATCACATTTGGCCAAGCAGATTTATCAGCTTAAAAAGGAAAAATTTCATCTCGCTGGTCGTTTTATTGACGTGAACTGTGCAACTTTGGTGGGTGATAGCGCAATGTCCACTTTATTTGGTCACCACAAAGGTGCGTTTACGGGGGCGATTGCGGCACGTACTGGTTATTTAAAAAGTGCAGACAACGGTATTTTGTTTCTCGATGAAATTGGTGAATTAGGTCTGGATGAACAGGCAATGTTACTTAAGGCACTGGAGGATAAGTCTTTCTTCCCCGTGGGCAGTGATAAAGAGGTACATGCCGATTTTCAATTGATTGCAGGAACCAATCGAGATTTACGAGAGGAAGTTCGAGCAGGCCGTTTTCGAGAAGATTTGTGGGCGCGATTAAATACATGGACTTTCTTCTTACCCAGTCTAAAAGATCGTGTTGAAGATATTGAACCGAATATTACATTTGAATTACAGCGCTTTGCGACAGCACATCAGCGACAATTAAGATTCCATAGTGATGCGCTTGAAAAATATTTAAAATTTGCGCAGTCAGTAGAGGCAATATGGCAAGGCAACTTTCGAGATTTGACTGCAAGTGTGACTCGGATGGCGACGTTGGCAAATGGAGAGCGGATTGGCTTAAACGAGGTCAACACAGAAATTCAACGGCTTCAGCGTATTTGGAGTATCTCTGAGCCAGAAAAAGAGCTTAAACAGTCGGTACTGACGAATATTTTAACGACGGAGCAATTATCACAAATCGATGAGTTTGATCGTATTCAGCTACAGGGGGTCATTGAGATATGCCAAAAGTCAAAATCCATGGCGGATGCTGGGAGGCGCCTATTTTCAATATCTCGTGAGCAAAGACAAAGTACCAATGACAGTGATCGTGTGAAAAAGTATTTAGCGAAGTTTGGTTTACAGTGGGACGATGTAAGTCCATCAATAAGGTGAGTATTTCACCTTATTGATTTTTTAATCCACGGTTTTTAAGGTACTAACAAGAAACGTGATATTGCAACACGTAGTTGTTTTAGATACCCAGTAAAGAAATGGTTCGCACCTGGTAATACAGTAATCAAATGGCGCTGCGGTTTTGCCCATTCAATTAAATCACTGAGTTTTGTGGTTGGATCAGCTTCACCATGAACAAACAGAATATCGCCTTTGATCGGAGGCGTAACATAGTGGCGTAGACCATCGACTGTAGAGGTTGGCAGACCACATAAAATCACTTGTTTGGGTTTAATTTCATCAGGTAAGGCGTGATAAGCCTTTGCCATCACATGCGCACCAAAACTAAATCCACCTACATAGAATGGTAGACTTTTGTGTAATTGTCTAACATGTTTGATGACATCTAAAATGTCTTCAGTTTCGGCAAAACCTTCATCATGGACACCATCGCTTTGTCCTGAACCTCGAAAACTTGGGCGATAAACAACACAGCCCTGTTCGCTGAGGATTTGTGCAAGTAAAGCTGGAACTTTATGTTGAGGAGTACCACCTTGTAGTGGGTGAGGATGACAAACGACAGCAAATCCTTTTACTTCGCCCACAGGATAGTCAACAAAAACTTCAATTTTGCCAACCGAACCTTGAATGAACAGTTGTTCGGACATAATTTAAACGATCATAAAGCAGGGAAGTGATATAGTTTACCGATTCTGCTCACAGAAAACATGAATTGGAATTAAAATATTCCGACTGTTATAGTTTGATTAGTTATTTTTTGATCAGGAAGACCATGCTCGCCTTAATTTCCCCTGCTAAGACGCTCGATTATGAAACCGCACTGCCGACTGACAAGCATACTTTACCAAGACTGTTGGACCAATCTCAACAGCTTATAGACCTAAGTCGTAAACTATCTGCTTCTGATATTGCCAGTTTGATGCATGTAAGTGACAAGATCGCCAATTTGAATGTTGAACGTTTTCGTGACTGGAATGCTGATTTCAATTTTTCTAATGCACGACAAGCAATTTTTGCTTTTAAAGGTGATGTATATACTGGACTGGATGCGTATAGCTTGTCACAAGATGATTTAAATTTCGCGCAAAATCACTTACGCAGCCTTTCTGGACTTTATGGTTTATTGCGCCCTTTGGATCTAATGATGCCATATCGTTTAGAAATGGGGATTAAACTCGCCAATCAGCGTGGCCACAATCTCTATGATTTTTGGGGAGAGCGAATTACCCAACTCATCAATGAGGATTTACAGCAAAGTGGATCGAAATTGTTGGTCAATATCGCTTCTGATGAATACTATAAATCAGTCAAAGAGGCAAAAATTCAGGCGGAGATCATTAAACCTGTATTTTTAGATCAGAAAAATGGTAAATATAAAGTGATTAGCTTTTATGCAAAAAAAGCGCGCGGATTAATGGCACGTTATATCATACAAAATCAATTGCAAAAGTTGGATGATTTAAAATCATTTAATCTGGATGGTTATTATTTTGATGCTGAGAGTTCATTGAAGGGGGAACTTGTATTTAAACGTGATGAGCAAGTTGCTTGAAATATCCTTTATTTTCGGAATTGGCTGAGCATTAAGCCAATTCCCGTTCGAAAATACTGTATTCATGTCCCAGTGAATTCATCACATTGATTTGAATAAAATCAAATCCGTCTGCTTTGAGTTGATCGGCAGAAATAATTTTTCCTGAAATCAGTTCAATTTCACCAGCTGTATTGCTCAAACTTTCCATTTCTTCATCATAGTCAATATTGTGATACACCTTGATAATCACTTCAAAGATATCTTGCTGATCTTGGTCTATGAATTGATGAATGACGGGGCGCTGCGTAAGTTGTTCAGGTGTAAATTCATCACAAAACATGGGATCATAACCATGCTGTGCACCATCAAAAAGTAATATTTCTTCATTGCTTTCTATATCAACGGCATAAATCAGTTCTGGAGCAAAATCTGTTGCACAAATGAGCTGATACTCATCATAGAGTTCCCCATAATATTTGATTTTAAACTGCTTTGATTGTGTGGACGATTGTATTTGTCCGCGCCATTCAATATCGATTAAATCTTGGAAATAGGGGCTATGCATATAACAAACATATTTACTTAAATGCGATGGTGCTGAAAATTTTGATTTATTGATCATGTGATAACAGCCAAAAATGTTGTATTAATATATAGAAGTCTATTATTTTCGATAAATATGATCATAGATAGTTCAGAAAAATACGTCAATTCATTCAATCAATACTGGGATGAGTTCAGCAAAAAAATCAATATGTCAAAAGCGCAGGCTGATATGTTATATGCGGTTGTATTGAATGCTTATACGGAGCCTCAACGCCATTATCATACACTGCAACATATTGTTGAATGCCTTGATTTATTTCATCAAGTAAAAGCTCAATTAGATGATCCTAATGCGGTTGAACTGGCGATTTGGTTTCATGATGTGGTGTATAACCCGCAAGCCAAAGATAATGAAGAACAAAGTGCCCAACGCATGCTAAATCTATGTCAGGGTATTTTGACTAAATCTGTCATTGAGAAAGTTTATTCATGGATTATTGCGACTCAACAACATCAACCATCTCAGCAACGGGATTTAAATTATTTATTGGATATTGATTTGGCAATTTTGGGTAGCTCGGCAGCGCGTTTTTTCCAATACGAACAGCAGATTCAGTTGGAGTATGCATGGGTAAGTAAAGAAATTTATCAAGTAAAGCGAGCAGAGGTGCTGCTGCATTTTTATGATATGCAACCTTTGTATCAGACTGAATATTTTAGGATGTATTTTGAGGAAAATGCTAAAATAAATTTATCTCAAGCTTTATCATCTATATAAACAATGGCCTATTATTAAAAAGATCTATGAAAAAGAGTAAGTAATATTAAGGCACGTTTATTCGACATGAACTCAGGCACTTCATTTTTATGGGGCACTGCAACACAAGTAAAATGATAGTGTCAAATTAGATTGTGATTAGGCCGCTTTATTCAAGAGCAATCAAATAGAAACACTGAAAGAGAGAAAATTTTGAAAATTTTAAATCTTATTGTACTGAGCAGTATTATAATGATGACTGCCTGTCAGAAACACAATCAATCATCAGAAGATATAAAAAAAAACGAGCCGGTCATTGATGCTCAAGCGATAGCAAGCCAAGTGAAAAGTGATTCTGAAGCAGAAATTCCAGCAACTGTTTCTGTGCCTAAAAAAGAACAGGAGCATGCAACATTCACTTATCCTGAAGCTTTGGTTAAGCAAGTTGCTGAAGCGCAGCAGCACTGTCAAACACCTGGAACAGTAGAAATGGGTAGCGTTATTAAAACTGTGGATTTAATTGGTGATGAACAACCAGAATATATTTATGAGCCTGATTCAATTGTCTGTGCTGAAGATGGGGTGTTCAGAGGACATGGTGGAGATCAACTGGTGATCTATCAATCTCAAGATGGTAAAAGCATTCAAGAAATTTTTAACAGCAGTGTTTTTGCATATCAAGTTTTAGATCATCAACCCAAGGCGATCGTGCAAATAGAAGTTGGCGGTGGTTATTGTGGTCAAAATATGGATGAAATCAGTCGAGCCGAAGCAATCATATGTAAGCGTAATTTGGAATGGGATGAGGCATCCAAGCAACTTAAAATGGGCAAAATCCAATTGATTGACAAGTCAGCTGATGCTGAATAAGTGCTATTCATGATGAATAGCACAATCGATTTATTTATGGTCGAATAATCATACAGGTCGCTGTTGCATGTGCATATAATTTGCCATCTTCATCGACCAATTTACCTTCAGAAATTGCGAGATTCTTACTTGAATTAATCAGCTGTCCAATCGCAAATAAAGGTTTATTTTGTGGTACTGGGCGGCACATTTTAACATTTAAGTCGATGGTGCCGTAACCTACACCTGCTTCAAGGGTAGTATGTACTGCACAACCTGTTGCAGAATCCAACGCTGTAGCAGCAAAACCGCCATGTACACCCCCTAATGGATTTAAATGGCGTTCATCAGCTTTGACAATAAAGTTTGCATAGCCTTTAGCAATTTCATGCAGATCCATAGGAATGGTCTCACTGATGGATGCTCTTGGGATATCACCATCTATCATGGCTTGTAAAAATTCGAGTCCAGTCATTTCTTTGAAAGATTTCATCATTCTGTCCTAGTTGTTTAGTTCCAAAAAGGAACTTGATGATTAAAATAAAATGCTTTAACAGATGCTGTCAAATTCTTTTTAGTATTCGATATCGTAAAACCTTTCGATATGGTCGGATTGATGGAGGATTTTTAAGGCTATTTTTTCACCGGTTGCCCATGTGGCGCTTGATTGATTTAAATCAACATCGATGATATCCAACTCTTTACATAAAGTCTGACGGCTTTCAATGACAATAAACTGTGGCGACTGGGTTTTTAGACATTTTGCAATATACCGTTGAATATCATGAAGCTTATAAACATCTATAATTTTATAGCGCATATTTTCCAACTGTTTATTTAAGTTGTTGTAGTGGATAATCTAGAGCTAATTATTCCAGTTTTCAATGATAAAAAGATTACAAAAACCACATTCGATTAAAAAAATATTGCTTAGAATATAACTTCAACCTGTAATAGGGGGACTGCTGACCATTCGTCTATGTTCACGACTCTAACCTTTTTTAGACGATACTAGGCACGGAATACGAAGTTTAGTCATTCTAAATGAATGGTTCGTAACGACGTAACGGCAAAAAACGCAAGCCATTTATGAAATGCCAGCAGCCCCTAGTATGTTATTTGGATATTTTTGAGAACATGGAGATTCCTATGAAAGGGCAATGTGTTTGTGGGGAAACAACGTTTAACGTAGAATTAAAAAATCATGCGGTACATGCTTGCCATTGCTCAATCTGTCGTAGACAGACCAGTGGTGTAATCATGACTATTGATGTGGAGCAAGATGGGTTAAACTTTATTAAAAAAGACCACTTAAGTATTTATCACTCATCGGAATGGGGGGAGCGTGGTTTTTGTAATGCCTGTGGAACGAATCTGTTCTGGCGTACTAAAGATCAAAGCTATTGTAATATCAATGCTTTTGCTTTGGATGAGCAACCTCAAGATATCAAATTTGATATGGAAATTTATATTGACAATAAACCCGCTTTTTATAATTTTGAAAACCATACGAAAAAGCTGACTGAGGCTGATGTTGTCGCCTTATTTACAGGAAATAATGAATAGTCATTTTTATTGGGATTTGGTTTTAATCACAGACAATCTTAAACTTGTTAACCTTAAAAACGCCAGTTAATTTGACTGGCGTTTTTACTGGGATCTTTAGGGTTTATATATGCCGAGTTTAACCAGATGTAACCTCAAAATACGGCGTAGCTCCAATACTGCTTCAGGTGTTTCCTGAATTGAATGTCCGCCTTTGATAATGACTTCCGAAGCTGCTCCATTAAGGTGTGAGCTGGTATAAGGAACTACACCATCAGTCATGATTTTAGGATCCTGACTGTCGGTAATATTGCCCATGATTGAATGATAGACCATGGTCTTTTTAGGCATCACATTTTCTGTTAATTGAGTAAACTTGGAGTTATGGCTGAGATCACTTGGTCCATTTTGAATGATTCCATGTCCCACATCTTTTAGAAAGTTTTTCGCATTTAAATCACGTTCATCAATGGAGTCCGCTAAAGCTCCGAGAAATGCACCAGGTAGTTTGATAATACGACGAGCCGCTAAGGTGAACCAGCGATCAGCAAATGCTGTACCACGGTGAGGGGCTGATATAAAAATGGCGCGGTCGAAGTTCGGTACAGATTGAATGCTCAGACGTGCTTTAAAGATCGGGTCATCTTTGAATTTATCAAACTTACGGTTATTTAACATTTTTAAAGCAGGTTGAGTGAGATCAGCATCGCTGACCAACAGACGCGCAATAATGCCGCCCATACTGTGCCCAATCAATACAGCATCTTTTGCAGAAGCTGATTTTTGGTCAATCGAAGCGAATGTTTGATTGATAATCGCATTGATTTGATAACGGCTTTCCAAGATTGGCATGTTGGTGGAATAGAAAATTTGCCAAACCTGATAATGTTCGCGGAGTACATTGTCTCCCATGATGTCATTGGTTAATCGAATCCATGCTTCTGGACTACTGGCTAAACCATGGACCAAAACAATAACTTTCTTATTGGGGTTATACGGCTCAAGCATGTAAAGGTGTGGCATAGTCAAGCTTTGATCTCGATCAATCAAGCTCAGGTATGCAGCAATCCCTAAATTATTCTGCGCTAACCATAAGCCGTATGGAGCAGAAAAATTGGCTGCTAGAGGATATTGTTTTCCACCAATTTTAATGTTTTCGACACTATATGGATCGTAAATATTTAACTGGAAGTTGGGGTTGTGCAAAATATTCTGCAATGATTCATTGGTATTTTCAGGTTGAGCCGCAATACTTACAGATAAATAACGCGGTGGGTGAATATTAGGATTTATGCCATGTTTATATTGGTAATCAAATGGATTAACAATATATTTGTTTTCTTCAGGGGCATCGGTCTTCGGCAAAATCGCGACAAATTCTGCACCGAAACCATCTCTACGGTTAATTGAGCGTAAACCTGAAAAGTTAAGATTGTAACTGGAAACGAGATCTTCTAATTCTGTATTGGCAATCGCGGGATAACCATTAAAGTTGATGCGATAAGTACTGGTTCCAACTTTAATCTGCTTGGCAACTTTTTGGTTTTTATGGCGTGCCGCATAGGTGGAAATCAGCTTTGCCAGCGCTTGGTTGTAAAAATCTCGTATTTGAACCTGTCGGTTATTGAAAATACGGTCTTGTGGTTGGCGTTCTGTTTTAAACAAGTAAGCATAACTATAACGAATACTGTTATCGAGCATGACCATTTGTTGGTCTAAGCATTGATCATAATTTTTCTGTGTATTTTGCTTTTTTTCTGTAGATTGATGTTTAGAAAATACACTGATTTTACAATTGGACGAGTCTGCTAGATTAATCGCTTTGGTCAGGTAGATTTCACTGGCTGTCGAAAGCAGCTGTTCATCTTGTATCTGCGGGATTTTTGCTAAATCAGCCACACATTTTTCTGCTTCGTCCGCGCATGATTTTGCTTCACGTCCAGTCATGGAGAGCACATTTAAACTTGCCTCACTCATTTTGGAGCGTGTTAAAATGCTATCACGCTCATTGGCGATCGTAACATTAACCTTTTGATTTTTAACACTTACAACCTGACATCCAGAGAAAATCAATGGGCTGATGGCTAAAACATAAAGCAAAATTTTATTTTTTGAGTTTTGCATAAACATTAACGAGATCAATCTTTTCTGAATAATACGATAGTTTTCTAGAATTTCAATTTATAAGCAAAAAAATAGACTGAATGCTCAGTCTATTTTTTTAGCCTAGAAATTATTTCGTCAGAGCCGGGTTTTTCATCACTTGCCAAACATTGTAGCGACCTTGTTTTTCAATTTCTTGAATCAAACGATCTGCAACTTCTGCTTCTTCAGGATATTTCACTTTATAGTTTTTTAGTGTTTGCACAGCATTTTTCTTTTGTTCCATACCAATATAATTATTGGCAGAAGACAAATAAGCTTCCTGTACACCTGCTTTCATGGCTTTATCTAAATATGGCATCGCTTCTTTTTGACCGCCACCTTCAGATAAAGAGAAACCAAACCATAAGTTTGCTTCAGGATCTTCTTTATTGATTTTAAGAATACGTTGAGCATAATCTAATGACTTAGTGGTATATGAAGAACCTAAATCAAGGTTGCGCCCAAGAATACTGGCTTTAAATGCACGAATCAGAATATCAAATGATGCATTTGGCGCAGCAGCAAGCTGGTCTAGCTGCGTAGATACTTCCTTTAATTTTCCTTCAAAACCTTTGCGTTCTTTACGGTCACTGAACTGTGGTGGATAGTGGCGAGCTTTACCTTCTACCATTTGTAAGAAGTCATCAATTGCAGTGATATCGATTTCGTTATCACCCGCCAATACAGCATATTTCATCGCACGCTGTGAACTGTTTACCGTTGGTACAATTAATTTATTGGTATCAAGCACAATTTTTTGATTTGGATTTGCTGGATCGGTCACTTCCAGTTTATTGACAGGCTGAGCTGCTGCTTTTTTTAACTCCAACTCAAAAACAGGAGGTTGAGAGTAATCAAATGGATTTAACGCATAGAAGGGTGGAGATAATTCTGGCTCAGTGTAAATGAAAGGCTCATTCGCATCTATTTTTGTGCTTTGTTTGGTTGGTGTAATTGAACACGCAGTGAGAAATGATGTAGCGAGCAATGCATATGCCAAAGGCTTAATCGTCATGTGTTTCTTCCATTAATTTATATTAAAAAATGTGCATGCGCATCAGTCTATGAAAAGACGTCTGAACATGCAACTTGATTTGGTTCGTATTATTAAAAATTATACATTAAGTTTTTGATGGCACTTTTTGTGCTTCACACTCACGCCTGACCTCTTCAATAATTTTGATTTCCTCGTCGCTCAAAGGTTGTTCAATCGTCTGAGATAAATTAAATGTAGGATCTAAAAGTGACAAACGTTTACACAGACTATGAATACGCTGTTCATTTTGTTCAAGTCGATCTAACAGAACACGCATGCCTTCGAGCATTGGATCCGGTTGCTCCTGAGTTGCGGCATAAGCCTGAAACTCTGTGTTTTCGGTTGTAGTTGCGACTTCTTCTGGACAGCGAGTCTCTGTGGTTGCAATTGTTTCTTTGTCTTTGGTAATGAATCGGGCCGGATTGCCAACCGCGGTGGCACCATCTGGAACAGCTTTGGTGACCACTGCATTTGAGCCAACTTTAGCATTTTTACCCACTACAAAAGGTCCTAGAATTTTTGCACCAGCACCTACCACTACACCATCTGCGAGTGTGGGATGGCGCTTGCCAGTATTCCATGTTGTGCCACCTAATGTGACGCCATGATATAAAGTAACGTCATCTCCTATTTCAGCAGTTTCTCCGATCACTACCCCCATACCATGATCAATAAAGAAACGCTTGCCAATTTTGGCGCCTGGATGAATTTCAATACCTGTCGCAAAGCGACTAAAAGAAGACAATATTCGCGCTGAAGTTTTACAGTCTTTTTCCCATAACTCATGCGCTACACGATGCATAATCAACGCATGTATGCCCGGATATGTTGTTAAAACTTCGAATGTATTTCGCGCAGCAGGATCTCGCGCGAATACAGCTTGGATATCTTCTTTAAGCTGCTTAAGCATTAGTTTTGATCCTCATGTTTTGACTTTTTCCATGTCCCGTTGTTGAGAGCCTGAACTCTGCTAAAAATACCCCGTAATAAATGATATTCCATCTTATCCAATTGTATACGTCCAAATAATCGACGCAAGCGTAATGGAAGAAGGCGCGGATTTTTAGGGTCTAAAAATTCAATTTCAGCCAGCATTTTTTCAATGTGAGGATAAAATTGTTCCATTTGTTCATGTGTGACCAGGGGTTCGTCCCAGTGCATATCTGCTGAGTCTGTTACATGCATTACAGCTTGAGTATCAACAGTTTTATCTGCAAGTGCTAAGGTTGCCATACGCATTTCATAGCAGATCACTTGGATAGCTTGAGCAACATTCAATACACCATAATCACTATTTACAGGAATTGTGACATGATAATTCGCAAGCGCAAGCTCTTCATTGGTGAGTCCACGATCTTCTCGACCAAAAACGACAGCAACCTCCTGTTGACTGTAAATGACAGACTGCATTGACCTTTCTGCGGCAGGGCGTGCATCCAGCAAAGGCCATGGAATCGTTCGGCTGCGCGCACTGGTACCAAATACCAGATGGCAGTCTTTAATTGCATCTTCTAGACATTCTACGATTTCAATAGACTTGATTAAATCTGTAGCACCCGCTGCCAAAGCCTCAATATCGGGATGCGGATAGGTTTTCGGTGCGACTAAAACCAGTTTAGATAATCCCATTGTTTTCATTGCACGTAATGCGCTGCCAATGTTTGCAGGCAGTGTGGTATTGACCATCACAATACGTACATGACTTAAATGCTGTGAAATCACAGCATTGTCAAAAATGTCCATTGATGTTCCAAAATTAAATAAAGAGAAGATTAGGTATGTTAAGAGTATTGACTGGCATCAGCGAGATACTCATCCATTGCATCCTCCATGCTCATATTGTCTGGAGGAGGAGCAACTTGAGCAGGCTGTGCCAATTCACGATGGTCAACTGCCTTAGCTGCCTTAGATTTGACCTGATATTCAATATGAATTGATTCCTTACCAAAATAATCACGTAATTTTGATAAGAGTTCATCTAAAGGTGCGACTTTCCACTGTTGTCCAAAATGTAATTCAGCAGTGGCATAATCATAGTCCAGCAAAATTTGCATAGGAATATGTTGACACATATCGACATTGCAAAAAGGCAGTAAAATTTTTTGAATATCCGATGCTAGGGTTTTACTGATGACTTCTGGGTTTAGTTTAATGGCAATACTGTTGGCGCGTTTTTGGCGAATTTCATTTAACGTGAATGCTTTGGTTAAGCGTCCCATTGGACGGTCAAAGCCCTCACGCTCATAAATTTCACCCTCAATCACCACCACTTTTTCATTCTGAATAATATCTTTAAAGCGCTGGAAACGTTCATGGTTGGAGGAAACTTCAATACGTGCTGTGCCATCATCCAATGTGACGACCATTCGATTCGGGAAGTTGGCAACGTCAACGACCAAGCCGGCAAAGACTGTGGTAACACCACGACGGGTTGGTGTCAGCTCATTAATCTTATGGGGAATAAATGATTTTAACTCAGGACGATATACATCGATGGGGTGACCTGTGAGGTATAAGCCAAGCGTATCTTTTTCACCTTTTAAACGGACTTCATCTGACCATGGTTTGACCGGTTTGGCAGGTTTGCGTTGAACCTCCTCAACCTCGCCAAATAAATCCATAATGCCTGTTTCACGATTTGATCGAGCCTGTTCTGCAGCTTGAACAGCTTCAGGAAGTTGTGCCATCAAACTTGAGCGTTCGATGCCTAAACAATCGAGTGCACCAGCACGGATCAGGGCTTCCAAGGTTCGTTTATTAATTTTTTTCAAATCTACACGATGGCAGAAATCAAATAGATCTTTATATGGACCATCCTGTTCACGTGAGTCAATCACAGACTGCATGGCTTGTTCGCCCACACCTTTGATTGCACCTAAACCATAAATGATGGTTTTCGCATCACTGGCGTGGAATTGGTAAAATGACATGTTGACAGATGGCGGCAGTACATCTAATCCATTGATGCGACAATCATCAATTAAAAATACGATACTGTCGGTATTCTGCATTTCTGACGACATCACCGCTGCCATAAATTCAGACGGATAATGGGCTTTTAACCAAGCTGTTTGATAAGCAACTAAAGCATATGCTGCCGCATGTGATTTGTTGAAACCATAACCTGCGAATTTTTCCATATAGTCAAAGATATGGTTTGCCGTAGCTTCATCAATATCTTTTTTCGCCGCACCTTCAATAAAGGTTGCGCGTTGCTTGACCATTTCCTCGACTTTCTTTTTACCCATTGCACGACGAAGTAAGTCGGCGCCACCAAGGGTATAACCTGCACAGAACTGTGCAGCTTGCATAACCTGTTCCTGATACACCATGATGCCATATGTCGGTTCAAGTACGCTTTCAAGTAAAGGATGCAAATACTCAAATTCACCGCCATGCATACGGTGAATAAAGTCAGGAATCAGATCCATTGGACCGGGTCGATATAGTGATACGAAGGCAATAATTTCTTCAAATTTACTTGGGCGTGCTTCTTTGAGCATTTTTTTCATACCCACGGATTCAAACTGGAATACCGCAGTGGTGTTCGCATCGGCAAACACGGCATATGCCTTTGGATCATCCAAAATAATATTTGAAATGTTTAAGGGTTGATCTGATTGAATTCTTTTATTGATATTTTGAACTGCATCTTCAATCACCGTCAGGTTACGTAGGCCCAAAAAGTCAAATTTAACTAAGCCCGCAGCTTCTACATCATCTTTGTCGAATTGCGCAACACGACCGCTACCATCGGCTTCACAAAGTACAGCGGAATAATCGGTAATTTTTGTGGGTGCAATCACTACACCGCCTGCATGTTTACCGGTATTTCGGGTTATGCCTTCGAGTTTTAATGCCATTTCCCAAATTTCAGCTGCATCGTCATAATCCGGATTGGAAGGATTGGTAACGATATCTTTGAGTTGTGGCTCTGCTTCCAGTGATTCTTCTAAACTTAGCCCCAGGGGTTTGGTAGGAATCATTTTAGAAATACGATCAGCCAATCCATAGGATTTACCCAATACGCGTGCAACATCTCGAATAGCACCTTTGGCCGCCATGGTACCAAAGGTCGCAATTTGTGAGACTGCATCACGTCCATAGTGACTTGCTACATAGTCGATAACTTTATCTCGACCAGCGATGCAGAAATCAACATCGAAGTCTGGCATGGATACACGTTCTGGATTTAAGAAACGTTCAAAAAGTAGATCATAGCGAAGTGGATCTAAATCAGTAATTTTCAAACTGAACGCAACCAACGAGCCTGCACCCGAACCACGCCCAGGTCCAACTGGAACACCATTGTTCTTAGACCATTGAATAAAGTCCATCACGATCAGGAAGTAACCAGGGAAATCCATTTTATTGATGATTCCAAGCTCATATGCAAGGCGCTCATCATAAGGTTTACGTATTTCAGGCCAGTCTTCGTTACGTTTTTCTACGGGGTAGAGCACATCCAAACGCTCTTCTAAACCTATTTCTGAAACGTGTTCGAAATAGGAGTGAATCGTGTGACCTTCAGGAATTGGATAATCAGGCAGATCATGGAAGCCCAAACGCAAAGAGACCGTACAACGTTTTGCAATCTGCAGTGTATTTTCGATAGCACTTGGAAGATCAGCAAATAATTCAATCATCTCAGCCGATGTTTTAAAATACTGTTCAGGGCTATAGTTTTTGGGACGTTTATCGTCACCTAAAACATAACCATCGGCAATACAAACACGTGCTTCATGTGCTTCATAATCTTCTGCGGTGATAAAATGCACGTCATTGTGAGCAACAACACCAATCTTATATTTTGCAGCGAGTTTGACAGCTTCTTGATTAAAGCTTTCTTCAAGTGGCCGACCGGTTCGAGTCAACGCCAAATAGACCCGATTGCCAAATTTTTCAATCCACTGCTCAAGTAAAGGTTCAGCTTTTTCTGGGTAGGCTGAGCAGAGCATTTCACCAACATCACTGTGCAAACCCAAGAGAACGATAATATCTTCTGATTGCTCAAGTATCCATTCCTTTTGAACGCATGGAATTGAAAGTTGTTGCCCTTCGATAAAGCCACGAGAAACGATTTCAGTCAGTCCACGCCAACCTTTGTTGGTCATTGCAAGTAGGGTTGCTTTATGGTTGGCATCGTTGAGACGGATCACACTGCCGAAAATAGGCTTAATGCCTTTACCTAATGCCTTATTATAAAATTTGACTGCGGCATGAAGATTGGACAGGTCTGTGATGGCTAAAGCAGGCATTTCATCAGATGCAGCAGCTTTAATCAGATCAGGTATACGTACAATCGATTCCGTAATCGAAAATTCGGTATGAATACCAAGATGAACAAACTGCATAGACCAATCCTATATGAAACTGCGGGTTATTTTATCATGCTTAAACAGTGATGTGCTGAAATATCATCGGTTGATGAAATTGATGGTGGAATTTTAAATAATTGAAATATATGAAAAATATAATGTTTTGTTATATTTGATATTCAATTGCATGTAATTCCAACAATTCTTATATACGACATGTCGCAGTTCAAGAGGTTCAGATACACTGGCTTCTAATACACGTTTTTTTAAATAAGAAACAACGTTATCAAAGAAATTCACCAATATTCAAAGCAGGGTATGGGTTTGCCTCGACTGGAAATGCATTCGAGTCTTGATATTTCATAAATGGTTTGCGTTGAAGTTGAAATTGAGCAGGCTTGAGGAGTTGGCTGCGCAAGGAAACCAGAAAAATAGTACGACTATTTTCGAGTTTCATGAGCTAAGCTGAGATAATTTTAACCGTAACCTAAGCAACAACAGCGCATTGTTTATTGCTGCATAAGGCGCCGTAAGGATTGGCTTTTTTGCCACTTCGTCGTGATTTTGCGAAACTGTGTTCTCATGATTTAGAATGATTGAATTTGCTATTTCCACTCGTTTTTTCTAAAAAACACAGTTGATCGCAACCATAGATAAATCCTCAACACACCCTATGAAGATGAGGCTGATTTTAAACGCTCAGAACCAATCCAATGCTTGGAAAATTGGTATGCGGCACGACCTGAACGTTGTCCACGCGCTTGACACCATCTGAGGGCTTCTGCACGGACTTCTTCACCAAACGGCATGTTTTCTTTTTTAAGATAATGTTCAACAATTTCCAAATAAAGATTTTGATCCATGGGATAAAATGACAACCACAACCCGAAGCGATCAGATAATGAAATTTTTTCTTCAATGGCTTCTTGAGGGTGGAGCTCTTTATATTGTGGTACATCAACTTTGGTAACGGGAGTATTCTCGTGCATGAATTCTGGCAATAAATGACGGCGATTGCTGGTTGCATAGATCACAAAGTTACTCGAGCCTGATTGTAAAGACCCATCCAACACGCTTTTTAAACTACGATAGTTTTCATCTTCAGCATTGAATGCCAGATCATCACAATAAACGATAAATTTTTCAGGGCGGTTTTGGATAATTTTTTGAATCTCAGGAAGATCTGATAAGTCATCACGCTCAATTTCAATAAGACGTAAACCTTGTTCTGAATACTGAGTTAACAAGGAACGTACAATAGAAGACTTTCCAGTACCACGCGATCCGGTCAGCAAAATATCATTGGCAGGTAATCCATGCAGGAACTGTTCGGTATTTTGTAAAATTTTGGCTTTTTGCCTTTCGATTCCTTTAAGATCATCTAGATGAATGGCTTTCGGGTTATAAATGGCTTTGAGTTGTTGATCATGCCACCGAAAAGCAATTGCCGAAAAGTCAGGTTCTTGTTTGGTTTCAGGTAAAATTTGCTTTAATTGATCAAGGACTTGAGATAATTTTTGGATGATATTGTCTGGTAAATCTAAAGTTGCCATATCCGTTCGCTATGTTCAGAAATTACTAAGTGTGGATGATATTAGCACAGTAATTTTATTGAGCTCATCTCAATTGGTGATTATCGGAGTAGATCGCCAAAATTAAATGACTTGTGGTAATTGATTATCTGTTTATTTTTAAGCATAGTTTATAGATGAGTCTTTATCCTCGGGTTGAAATCAAAGGAAAATTAGAAATGCTATTAGAACTCACTCAGGATTTAAATCCGCATCAGGCCTATCGAATCAAAAAATTAAAACGGAAACTGGAACATGCGGAAAATTATGAAGAGTGGAAGTCGATTGCATTAAAACTGGATGAAGAAACAGGTGCACAAGAATGGAAATTTGATAATGGATCACCTTATTTTGATGCCGAGATTATTTCACATCGTTTAAATCTTTTGCGGCGCTATCGACAGCAAAATCGTACACATGATTTGATGTATATTCTCAGAGAAGGTTTTAGTCATGATGTTGCAAATATTGGACATCCAATGTTATTTGCACATACCTATGTAGGGACTAAAAAAATCATTGAAGATTATATAGATGAAGTAAGCAACAGTCTGGCATTTATTGCTTCTGAAAGTTGCCATTCATTATGTTTAGACAGTAAACGAGATTTTTTTAAAAACTGTGAAAAAGCTTATGGTCAACCTGCACTAATGTTTTCAGGTGGCGCGACATTAGGTTTATTTCATAGTGGTGTGTGTAAAGCACTGATGGAACAAGACTTGATGCCCAAAGTGCTTTCAGGTTCAAGTGCAGGAGCGATCATGACTGCGCTGTTGGGTGTCAATGAACCCACAGAAATTCCAAATCTTTTATCTGGAGATCAGTTCTATAGTGAGGCTTTTCATTTTCGTAGTTTTAAGGAATTGATCAAAGGTAATGGTGGATTTGCCGATGTCCGTTATCTGAAAAAGTTTTTGATCGAAAACCTAGGAGATGTCACATTTGAAGAGGCTTTTGAAAAATCTGGTTTAGACATCAACGTTACTGTGGCACCCTATGATGTATCTCAAGAGGATGCACGGATTATGAATAAATATACTTCGCCGGATTTGTTGGTATGGAGTGCTGTGCTGGCTTCTTGCGCAGTACCGATATTATTTCCGCCGGTCCGTTTAATCAGTAAACGTTATGATGGTGTTCATACACCTTATCTTGCCAATACACGTTGGGTTGATGGTAGTGTACGCAGTGATTTCCCTCAAGAACGCATGTCCCGCTTATATAATTTAAATTATACCATTGCTAGCCAAGTGAATCCGCATATTGTGCCATTTATGCAGAATGATGAAGAACGCTATCGTAAAGATCTATTGAGTTGGCCAGAGCGAATTGTACGGATGCAAGGGCGAATGGCGGCAATGGGGGTTATGGATTTTGCTCGTGGTCGAATGGGGCGTATACCGTCAATGAGACGTTTGCTTGATCATGGATATGGTGTGATTGATCAACGCTATTATGGTGATGTGAATATCATTGGAAATTATAGCCTGCGTCATTATAGTTATATGTTGCAGAATCCACGTCCCCATTTATTCAAGTTGTTGCAAAGAGAAGGCGAGCGGGCAACCTGGCCGAAAATATCGAGCATAGAAACACATGCGCGTATTGGTAAGACAATTCAACATTGTCTGGAAGTGCTGAACCATTCTATAAGTTATTCTCAAGCTGTTGGGCAGCTATCGGAAGTATGAGCCAAAACAAAATTACGCTTCCTGCTGCTTCAAATTCTAGTCAAAGTCAGAAATTTGGTCGCCGTGTTTATCGACTTAAACAGGGCAATCAATTTTTTTGGCTGAAGTTACAAGTAAAAAATATCAATTACCATTATGAGCAAGGCTTTTTAAACGAAGTTAACTGTTATGCTCAATTAAATACTCTAGAGACACCCACCCACGAGGTGCTGTGCAATTTTTCAATCATTGACCCATATCATCAATTTCAATTGGATGAAGCAGTGATTGAGCAGGCGATCTGGATGAATGATACAGATCTTCTGTTTGAGCCTGCGAGTGATCAATTAATCCGAGTGGATGTCTTCAGTAAACTGAGGTTGAGCTTGGAGGTGCTGGAAAACTTGCATAACTATGGTTTTATCCATGGTGATTTAAAGCTTCAGCATTTTCGCTATCAACAACAACGAAGTTATCTGATCGATTTTGAGCAAGCTTACAGCATTGACCAGGACCTTTATCGATTAAATCCCATAACGACTGCAACGCCTCGTTATATGGCGCCTGAATTATTTCACGCACAACAGAAAACCTTTCAATCTGATATCTACGCACTGGGTATTATTTGGTTGGAATGGTTAACCCATCAACGATTGTCTGCAAAAAGCTATCAAGATTGGGCAGTTTTGCATTGTCAGCAACTGAATGTGCATTTGCCTGAAGCCTTTAAAGATTTGGAGAATATTTTAAAACTCATGCTGAGTAAAAAAATAGAGCAACGTTGTTCAAATATTTATCAAATAAAACAAGTATTAAGCCAAATTGTCTAAACAAAAAGCAGTATGAGCGTGTTTTGTTTTTTATTTAAACAAACAAGTCATTTTTTCGAAAAAAAGGCTTGTCATAATAAAACGATCTCTATAATATACACAGCCATCGGGGACGTGGCGAAATTGGTAGACGCACTGGATTTAGGTTCCAGCGCCGCAAGGTGTGAGAGTTCGAGTCTCTCCGTCCCCACCAAGCAATTCATTTGGTGGTATTAAAACGAAATGAAATTGTTATAGAGGATTGGTGTAATGGTAGCATGACGGTCTCCAAAACCGTTCGTCAAGGTTCGAATCCTTGATCCTCTGCCAACTTATTTAAAAAGCTATATTTATAGTTATTTTATTCGGGGACGTGGCGAAATTGGTAGACGCACTGGATTTAGGTTCCAGCGCCGCAAGGTGTGAGAGTTCGAGTCTCTCCGTCCCCACCATATTCAAAAAAGCATGATTTTTATCATGCTTTTTTATTGTCTGTAGTTTTGTTTTGAGTGCAATAAAAAAGACCGAATTAAAATTGATTCGGTCTTTACAGAGAACCTTCATCCATTTCTGAAATAAAAACTATGCTTTTAGGTGATCCTCAAATTCTTCACCCAGTTGCATTGCCAGATTATTTCCAGATAAGTCACAAGTCACCAAACCATATTCTTTTTTAAAGCTGAAAGTAAATCCTTTACCATCTGCTAAGTTTTTGACTGAATAGCCCAATTTTTCTAACCAAATACGGAAAGCAATTAAATTTTTTGCCTTTACAACTTTTTTCACAGAAGATCTCCTTAATTCCTGCCTATAAATTTAATAGGGATGACCTTTAAAATTTTAAAGGGGGAAATTCGTTGAATTTTATTTTTTATATCAATATTTGAGCGCTTAGAGAAATGGCGCTTTTGTATCAATGCGTATCTTTTTAGGATGAGTGTGAAGTGAATATGAATACTTAAATAAATACTAATGTAAAACAATGAGTTATTTAATTGCGTGAAATACGGCTGTAATATTTTGATGCAAAGATGTCATTTTTAAAAACTCGAAATTTTCTCATTCTAGTCGCTTTAAATGTAAGTAAATTTAACAAAAATAAAGGGCATTCAGCGTATATTGCATGATACCGTGCTAAGAAATCTAATAAATACTACCAAGTCGCTCTGTTTCAGCGCGCTCATTGCGTCATGTGCTGTAGGGCATGAGAATAATTCTTAAATTTTTTCAGTAGAATTCACATGAATTTAAATTATCTGAGTAATCGATTGATATCCTGAATCATTCAGCTCTCCATGCAATGGGAAATCGGTGCTGAGATTGAAACAGTGATTAGAATTGTGGTTTGAATCATTTGTACAAGTGTTTGAAGCTGGGTTGGCGATGTACTTGCGTAGTGTATGGATTTCTTGCGTAGCATGCAGCGTTGAGCGCTGTATTGTTATTCTGAAAGGGTTGGGGTGGTAATGGTTACTTACGCTTAATGGTTGAGAAGATCATATATGCTTCATGCCTGCGATGCAGACATGTTCATCTAGGCTAAAGCATTTTAACGAATAAAATCGTGTCCAAACATATCGCGATGACAACAATAAGCAGCTACCCCTATTTTCATCGGAATTGACCAGTCTTAGGATTGTCTAGTAAGCAATCTGCTGAAATGTAATTTAAAGCATTCTCAATTGTTAACCCCTGCTTCGAAGAGGCAGAAGTATGACATGTTTACCGATGTCGATGCAGGAATTCTCCCAATATCTTCATGCCTTTCATAGCATGAGTATCGATATATTGTGACAATACTGCACACTGAAAGGCTTGTATAACCTCGACTTGACTGGGCTTGAACACCTGAATTTAGTTCAGTATAACGAATTAAAATTGATCTTTGAGCGCCCGAATTCGAGCAAATTCTTCAGCACTTTCAACGCGCAAAAATGGATTGGTTTCAAGTTCAATCTCAATGCTACTGGGTAAGGTAATTTTTCCTTGTTCTCTCAGGTGTTTAATTTCTTCTGCGCGCTGTTGAATGGCACGATTCTCTGGTTCGATGTGTAAAGCAAATTGTGCATTAGAAAGCGTATATTCGTGAGTGCAGTAAACTTGGGTTCTTGGCGGGAGCGCTGCGAGGCGATTGAGCGAATGATAAAACTGTTCTGCAGTTCCTTCAAACATGCGACCACAGCCCATAGCAAAAAGCGTATCACCGCAGAATACACTGTCGAGCGCATCTATAAAATAAACAATGTGTCCTAAGGTATGTCCAGGTACAGCGATAATGTCAATTTTGATACCATGGAATTCAAATTGATCATCATGCTGTAGTGGATGAGTTATAAAGGGAATGTGGCTCAATTCTTCGCGTGGTCCATATACGGGAATGTTGCGATCTGCAATCAGCTCTGGAACTCCACCAATATGATCTTTATGCCAGTGTGTGAGCCAGATTTGCTCCAAATTAAGTTGCTGTTCTTTGCAATAATTCTCAACCAATGATGCTTCAGTCGGATCAATCGCAATAACATTCTGGCTGGGTTGATGTTCTATAAGCCAAATATAGTTTTGTAATTGGTTTTTGACATCGATGACGTGAACTTTAAATTGCATCATTGTATTCCCTGTAAACGGTGATTTAAATTTAATATCAAACTCACTCAATAGACAAGTTGGAAAGAGACTGAATGATTGCAGTGAGTATGAAAAGACAAGCCATTGATTGATATGGAGGGTTTTAACTGTAAAAGTATCGCCAATCGATGACTGGCCATGCTAAGTCGATTTAACACGCCATGCCTTGGTTGATTGCAAGTTTATTCAGCTTACCATTTTTGAAATCAAAATTGACATAGGCGGTGTAACCTATCTCGAATTCAGAAGGTTTTTTTAAATAGTGTCTAGCTTCAGTAGGTGTTAAAATCAGAACGTTGGTGCCATTCTTTGCGCTATTTGGAAAATCTTTTTTAAATTGATTTAGGGTATATTGAGGGGTAATGACTTTGTTGTTAACCAAAATACTGTCATTCATGTGCTGACTGTTTGACCAGGATAACCAAACACGTCCTTTGGTTGTTCCCAGTTGTTGAAAGTTTTGTTTACTTTTATAAAAACTGTCGGATTTAATTTGTGGATTGTCTTCTGCAAAAATTTCAAATGTTAAATTTTTCCCAGACGGTGTAGATGTTGAATATTCATAATTTTCTGTGCATTCTGCGTACTCTTTGGTGATTTTCTGACTATTTTTTCCCAATAACTTATCAACTTGTGCGGCACTTAGGGCTTGATTAAGTTCAATACCATTGACTTTTACGGTTGTGGTGTAATCTTCTGCACCATGTGCAAAACTAATCATGGAGAATAGAACGAGTACAGCACTAATTGTTCGGTTAAATATTTGGCGAGATGGATTCATTTTAGATGCTTCTTAAATTTTCCATAACTTACTCAGTTGCGTGCTTTTGATCAAGAGAACATACAGTCAATAATCACATTCAGCTACAAATCTTTGATGAATGATGCTACTTGGAAGCATTATCGGCAGATATCTGAGGCAGGAGTTTTTATGAAGCATGGTTTCTGCGACTGATTGAACACGTTGCTGGTGGTTGAAAATTTTTGCGGTGCGCAGCAATGTCGTGCGCAAGACAGTTGCCTTTGTTCATGCCGAAACATAAATATAGTGCGCCGTAGGCTGATCCTAAAATTGAATCAAAGTACACTGCTAAGATCATTGCTTTCAATAAATCAAAAAGATCTGATTGCTTCGCATTCAGGTTAAATCAAATTTTGCTTGATGGAATCAAAAAAATACCCTCGACAGGAGAGGGTATTTTTTAGAATTATGATTATCTCAGTTTAGATAACCAATTTCCTAAGCTTTGCACAATTTGAACCAGAACCAATAAGACAATAACAGTAAGATAGACTACACTTTGGTCAAAGCGTTGATAACCATAAGAAATGGCTAGGTCTCCAATACCGCCCGCACCTACAGCTCCTGCCATGGCAGTTGCACCGATTAAGCTAATCGTGGCTGTGGTTAGACTCAGAATCAGAGAGCTGCGTGATTCTGGGATAATAAATTTAAAAATGATTTGCCAAGGAGATGCACCCATTGCTTGAGCAGACTCAATAATTCCCTCGTTCACTTCAAGTAACGATGTTTCCACCAAGCGTCCTATATATGGACCGACATAAATCGTTAACGGAACAATCGCTGCCCATGTGCCGATGGTGGTACCCACCAGTGCTTTTGTAAGCGGAAATACAGCAATAAGAAGAATAATGAAGGGGAGTGAACGTAAAGCATTTACAATCGGGTTGAGGATTTGATAAACGGCACGATTCGGCAGAATACCATTCGGACGAGTGACCAATAAGATAATGGCTTGAATAAAGCCCCAGATTGTACCGAACAACATGGCAAAGAAAACCATTTGTAAGGTTTCTTGCATTGCTGTAACAAATTGATCAATGCTGAGTGAGCTTTTCCAAAAGGGCGCAGTCAGGGTCGTCAGCCATTGTACGATGAGGTCTCTCATACTCTCACTCCTGACTGTTCAACTTTTACACCATTTTTCTCAAAAAACTCGAGCGTCTGGCGAATGTTTTCTGCATCACCAAGAAGCTGAATAAACATTTGACCGATCACTGAACCATTAATTTCAGTCATATTGGCAAACAGTATATTCAAACTCACGTCGAATTGTTTAATTGCAGCCTGAACCACAGTTTCCTGAGCAGAAGTTCCAAGAAATTGAAGGCTGTAGATACTTTTATGATTCTGATTTTCTAAATTATTTAAGATATTCACAGGCAGTTGTTGCTGTAAAACTGTCTGTATAAAGTTTTTTGTCGTAGGATGTTGGGGCTGGCTAAAGATTTCAAGGGTTGAGCCTGTTTCGATGACTTTCCCTTGTTCCATTACGGCAACATAGTCACAAACAGATTCGATGACATCCATTTCATGGGTAACCATCACCACAGTGATTCCTTGCTCCCGATTGATTTTTTTAAGCAAAGCGAGTACGGATTTCGTGGTTTGAGGATCGAGTGCGGAAGTTGCCTCATCACAAAGCAAAATTTTGGGATGATTTGCCAATGCACGAGCAATACCGACACGTTGTTTTTGACCGCCTGAAAGTTCATCGGGATACGCATCCTTTTTATGCTTCAAGTCAATGAACTCAAGCAACTCATTTAAGCGCTTTTCCCGTACGGACTTATTTACACCCAGTAATTTTAAAGGCATTTCAATGTTGTCTGCCACTGTTTTGGTTTGTAGCAGATTGAAATGCTGAAAGATCATCCCGATGTTTGCACGTTCTTGACGTAATGTGCGTGCATCAAGTGCCGTAAAGTCTTTTTGATTGATGATGACCTGACCTTCATTGGGACGCTCAAGCAGGTTAATCAAGCGGATTAAGGTACTTTTACCAGCGCCACTGTAGCCAATAATGCCAAAAATACTGCCTGCAGGAATTTCCAGATTAATCTGATCCAGCGCCCGTATGGTTTGGCCTTTTAACTCATAGTGTTTTGAAATGTTTTTAAATTCAATCATATCGTCAAAAACTATACTAAAAAGAAAAAACAGGCAAAGTCGCTTTGCCTGTTTTGTTTATAAGCCATTATAAGGCTATTTTGCTTCGGTAAGGTAGCTTACTGGTTTATTCACATCAACTTTAGTACCGCCAAAGTGTTCTTGAACATATTTACCAACAGCTGCAACATGATATAACTCACCCACTTTTTTCAAAATAGGGTCATCTTTACGTGCTTCTGCTACGGCTAATACATTGACATTCATTTTAGTGGTTTGGTCTACTGGCTCATAGTAAATAGAATCTTTAAGTACATTCAAACCACCTTCCATTGCAAGCGTGTTACCTAAAACAATCGCATCAACTTCATCTTTCGCACGAACAGCTGTTGCCATTTGAATTGGTTTGATAACGATTTTTTTAGTATTTTCTGTGATGTCAGCAGGCGTACCTTTAACCAGATCAAAACCGTCTTTTAATTTGATTAAACCCGCAGATTGAAGCAACAATAAGGCGCGTGATTCATTTGCCCCATCGTTAGGAATAGCAATCGTTGCACCATTGGCGAACGCATCAACTTTTTTGACCTTGCTTGAGTAGATCCCCATCGGTTCTAAATAAGTTGTCGAAATCGGTGCAATTTTTTCTTTGTTAGAGTCGTTGAAAGCCACAAGATAGGCATAGGATTGGAACGCATTAATATCGACTTCTTTGTTGGCAACAGCAGTATTCATCGCAACATAGTCAGTGAAATTTTTGACTTCAAGCTTAATGCCTGCTTGTTTGGTTTCAGGAAGTGTGGCGATATATCGCCAAATATCTGCATCAGAACCCGTTGAAGCCATAGTCACAACTTGTTCCTTGCCAGACTCTGCTTGAGCAGTTTCATTTTTTGGAGCTTCTTGTTTTCCACAAGCAGAAAGAGTAAGCACAGATGCGCTGAGTAAAACGCCAAACAGCTTTTTCATGAATCAGTCCTAAGTAGGAAATGCAATCGAAGAGAGTCCCTTGCATTCTCGATGGTTTAAATCGAATTTTTAACATCTTTTTTGAAAATAAATAAGGCGCTGACGTATATGTCGAATTGCACTATCTATATTCTATACATTTCGGAATTAGAGTGAAGTTTTAAAGGAATTTTAATTGTTTAAAACAGACCCTAAAGATTTGTTCATCATATCAATAAATCAATCTTATACATAGTGGTTGTTTTTTAACAACACATCCTGCTGTATCGATTTGAATATCAATGTTTTTATTAATTTTTGAGCGAAAACAAACGCTTTTGTTGAATTTTTTCATAACGTTGTTTAAATTTTATGCTTATTCCTTATATATAAATTTTTTTGGATTTTTTATCTAAATTTTAGATATAGATATCTAAAGGGAAGGCTGGAGTGTGAGTAGTGATTCAAGATATTGCGCTATCTTGTGTGATGTGAGCTTTGTAAAAATTTTGGTCGATCTCGTAGATACACCTTAAAATATGTTAAAGCATAAGGTCATTTGGGCATTCATTAAGCAGTTCATGATTTAAATGATCTAGATTTACAGGGCTTAGAACAGATTGCTTTTGATCGCGATAAATTTGAAAGTGCTTAAGAGTCAATGGAACACTGATGAAGTTTACTTGACATTGACAGTGCTGTCATAGTTTAGCATGGCGGAAGTTTGATCAATAAGGTGCTTAGCTCGTGAAATTTCTTATTATGCTGTTGTGTAGTTTTTTATCGATAAATACGGTATCCGCTCAAAATAATATCTATATTATTCATGGTTTTGGTGCAAATGTGAATGACCATTGGTTTAACTATATCGAACGTAACTTAAGCAATAAAACTAACCATGTGATGAAAATTGCCTTACCAGACGCTAGTCATCCCCAGCTTTTAGCGTGGAATAAAACATTAAAAGACAATATTACTCGGATTGATAAGCATACATTTTTTGTTGCTCATAGTTTGGGCTGCATTACCTTACTTGATTATCTTGCACAATCAAACTTTCAGCAAATCGGTGGAATGGTTTGTGTATCAGGATTTTCTGAGCAATTAACAACTTTGCCTCAGTTGGACGGATATATTCTTGCTACAAATAAAGACTTTTCCTTTAAGGATAAAATTCTTCAGGGGCATATGTTTATATCTGATCATGATCAATATGTACAAACGGAATTGAGTCTAGCATTGGCTAAAAAACTCAACTTTGCTTATACGGTGATTCCGAATGCAGGACACTTCCTCGGCAGTGATGGTTATCAAGAATTTCCACAATTACTTAGTTGGCTTAAGTATGTGACGCGTACTCCTGATTGATTCGATTTTCTGATTTGATCAACGAAATTGAAATTTGTTAGACAATAAAAAATAAAAAACCCGCATTAAGCGGGTTTTAAAATTTTATCGAACTAAGCGTTTTCACGTGCAATTGCGCGGTAACCAATATCTTTACGGTACTGAACACCGTCAAAAGACACTTTTTGACAAAGTTCTAACGCTTTGGCTTGTGCTTCACCGATTGTGTTACCTAAAGCAGTCACGCAAAGTACTCGACCGCCCGCAGTCACAATCTCACCATTTGCGTTCTTTGCTGTACCTGCATGAAATACTTTGGCATCAGTCATTTCTGTATCTAGACCAGAAATGACATCATCTTTGCTTGATGTTTCAGGATAACCTTTAGATGCGAGAACGATTCCCACGGTTTTACGCTCATCCCATTCTGCTTCTGCTGGAAGCTGACCTTCAATACCCGCTTCAACTAAATCAACGAGAGAGGATTTTAAACGCATCATGATCGGTTGGGTTTCAGGATCACCAAAACGACAGTTGAATTCAATCACACGTGGTTGACCTTCATCATCAATCATTAAACCTGCATAGAGGAAACCTGTATAAACATGACCGTCTTCTTTCATGCCGTCTACAGTTGGACGCATGACTTCTTTCATGACTTTGTCAAAGACTTCAGCTGTGACTACAGGAGCAGGGGAGTATGCGCCCATACCACCAGTATTTGGACCTTGATCACCTTCAAAAATTCGCTTATGGTCTTGCGAGGTTGCCATTGGAAGAATGTTTTCACCATCGATCATACAGATGAAAGATGCTTCTTCACCGGCAAGGAATTGTTCAATCACAACACGAGAACCTGCATCACCGAACTTATTACCTGCAAGCATATCATCGATTGCATCGAAAGCCTCTTGATTGGTCATTGCAACAATAACCCCTTTACCAGCAGCAAGACCGTCGGCTTTAATTACAATCGGCGCGCCATTTTTTTCTACAAATGCTTTGGCAGCATCTACTTCTGTGAAAACATCATAGAATGCAGTTGGAATGTGATGACGCTTAAGGAAATGCTTGGCAAAAGCTTTTGAACCTTCAAGCTGAGCAGCGAATTGTGTAGGTCCCCAAATTTTAAGTCCTGCAGCACGACCTGCATCAACAACACCATTTACAAGGGGTGCTTCTGGACCAACAACAATTAAATCAACTGCATTATTCTGGGCAAACTGAATAATTGCAGGGTTGTCGAGGATGTTGAGTGCAACATTTTCGCATTTATGTTCTGTAGCTGTACCTGCATTGCCAGGTGCAACAAACACTTTTGCGACTTTTTCATCTTGAGCGATTTTCCATGCAAGTGCATGTTCACGACCGCCATTACCCAAAACTAAAATGTTCATTGAATGTATCCTTTTTAAATTCCTTCCTCTCGTTAATTCGTGAGGGAATGATGAATTTAAAGCGTCCTGTATTTCGTAACAAATCCCCCTTTTTTTTAAGGAGGATTTGGATGGATTTTTTTAATTTGATTTATCGTAAATTAGTGACGGAAATGACGCATGCCTGTAAAGACCATAGCGATCCCAGCTTCATCGGCTGCTGCAATAGTTTCTTCATCACGCATAGAACCACCTGGTTGGATAATGCATTTAATACCAGCTTTTGCAGCATTATCGATGCCATCACGGAATGGGAAGAAAGCATCTGATGCCATCACAGCACCTTCAACAACCAAACCCGCATGTTCAGCTTTAATTGCCGCAATACGTGCTGAGTTCACACGGCTCATTTGACCTGCACCAACGCCAATTGTTTGACGACCTTTGGCATAGACAATCGCATTTGATTTAACATATTTTGCAACTTTCCATGCGAAGATCAAATCATCGATTTCAGCTTCAGTTGGGGCGCGTTTTGTCACAACTTTAAGATCATCTTTGGTGATCATGCCAAGATCTTGGTCTTGAACAAGTAAACCACCATTAACACGTTTATAGTCATATTGTGCAGCGCGTTCATCAATTTTTGGTAATTCACCACATACCAACACACGAACATTTTTCTTTGCACCTGTGACTTCAAGTACACCTTCAGCAATGCTTGGTGCAATGATCACTTCAACAAATTGACGGTCTACAATCGCTTGGGCTGTTGCAACATCAAGTTCACGGTTGAATGCAATAATACCACCAAAGGCTGATTCTGGATCTGTTGCATAAGCAAGATCATAAGCTGTTTGAATGCCATCAAGCGATACAGCAACCCCACAAGGATTCGCATGTTTAACGATCACGCAGGCTGGTTTGGCAAATGACTTCACGCATTCTAAAGCAGCATCTGTATCAGCGATATTGTTATAAGAGAGTTCTTTGCCTTGCAATTGTTTTGCTGTAGACACTGATGCTTCAGTTGCAGTTGCTTCAACATAGAAAGCAGCAGATTGGTGTGGATTTTCACCATAACGCAAGTCTTGTACTTTGTTCAATTGTGTATTGAAAGTACGAGCAAATTTGTCTGCTTGACCGTCTTCTTTACCTACTCGAGCACCTAAGTAAGATGCAATCATGCCATCATATTGTGCAGTATGCTCAAAAGCTTTTACTGCCAAATCAAAACGAGTCGCATAAGATAATGCCCCCTCAGTTTTGATTTCACTGATCACAGTTGCATAATCTGCCGCGTTGACCACGATACCCACAGATGCATGATTTTTTGCAGCAGCACGTACCATTGTCGGACCACCGATATCAATATTTTCAATTGCGTCGGCAAGAGAACAATCTGCTTTGGCAACAGTTGCCGCAAATGGATAAAGGTTTACAACAACAAGATCAATCGCATCAATGTTGTGTTCAGCCATCACGGCTTCGTCTAGACCACGACGAGCCAAGATGCCACCATGAATTTTAGGATGCAGTGTTTTTACGCGACCATCCATCATTTCAGGGAAGCCAGTGTGCTCTGAAACTTCAACTACAGCGACATTGTTGTCTTTAAGCAACTTATATGTACCACCAGTAGATAAAATTTCTACCCCAAGAGCAACAAGGTTCTGGGCAAATTCAACGATCCCGGTTTTATCGGAAACAGAGATTAAAGCGCGTTTAATAGTCATGATCTTCGTCAACAGTTTTTAAGTCTAGAGATTGAACAGGTAGGCAATAGGTAGGTAAAAAAAATGCCCACGCAAGCCGTGAGCATTTTATCATTTATTCACTCATTAAACCGTGAGCTTTTAACTTTTTACGTAAAGTTCCGCGGTTGAGTCCGAGAATTTCAGCAGCGCGTGTCTGATTCCCGCGCGTATATTCTAGAACGACAGATAAAAGAGGTTTCTCCATTTCTGCTAGCACCATGTCGTACACTTGAGATGGTTGCTCACCTTGCAATTGTGCAAAATAGTGACGAACTGCGCGATCTACGTGAATACGAAGAGCGACATCAGATTGTGCAGTAAAAATAGGAGATTTGCTATTCATGCGAGTTAATCCGAAAAATCAAAATATTGCTTGGGTAAAACAATATAAATGTGGTCTAAAAAAAATCTGAGCCCCGTTTTAGATCCTAAAACGGTTGGCTCTAAAACAAGAACAATTAGCTTGCCACAAATCGTCGAGTTGAGTGAAAAATAAGCGTAACAATAGATTAATATTTGTTACTTCACTCTTTTAAACAAAAAAATGTTCTACTTGCGCGATATTGGATATAAAGCACATAACAAAACAGTAGTTTTTGTGAAAAATTGCGAGGAGTTTGCAGGACAAAGCTTTCGTGGCGCGTATGATAGCATTGTCTCAGAAAAAATGAGCAAGAAAACTACATTTTTTTTCATTTTTTTGTAGTTTTTTTTAATTTTATGGATGAATGACGTCTAATTGATAGTCATCAAAACTTTTTCTAGACTCTGTAATGACAAATTTAAATGGATATGGGCTGTTTTGTGGAATTCGTTTGATTCCAATCAGACTCTTGATGAGATAGTCTTCGGCCGAGATTGTATAAGTCTTGACTATTTTATCATTTGCTTTGAGTGTGACCCTTATCATCGGGAGTTCTAAACTTTTAGAGTACTCATTATTGATTTGACCCGAGAATTGAGTTTGTTGTGAATCGATTGCTTTTACTTTGAGATTACTAATTACAATATGTTTATAACGTTGATCGACAGTGTCACAATGAAATATTGAACATGCTTTGGTAAAAACAGTATTGATTGCAGGATAGCGGTCAGTCAAGTTTGGGTTAAACCAAACAATTTGAAACAGCAAAATACTGAGCAAAGACAGGTTGATAAAACTCCAAGCCAGATAATATAGGGTACTTTTCGGTTTTAGCAGATCATCGCCTTTGTGAGTCAGCCCTTTAGATAGATTTAAACTGGGAATATTATGAACAGGTTCATTGTTAAAGTAGTTCAAATTATTTAAGTAGGTTCTCAGATCAATATTGGAATGTTCAACTTTCCGATTGAATATATCCAGTACACTGGTTTCATTCCGACGATTATCAAAAGACTCCTGATCCAATTTGCGTTCAGGTTCGGATGTATCTGCCACCTGTTTTTCAGAAGGAGCGGGTTGGAGATGAACAAGCGCATTAAAGTTATGACCGCATTTTGGACAACAAACCATACCCTGCGCAACAGTAAGCTGTGTAACTGACACTTTATAAATTGAAGCACAATTAGGGCAGCGGGTTTGTTTTTCAGCCATAGATAGTTAAATATTCATCGATTAAAATTTCTTACGCGAACCAGAAATTCTGCACCAGTTTTCTTCGCGTTTCTCTACCTCTACTATATCAAAAAATTCAGAATAAACACTAGAAACATCAGCAACTTGCTCTTCAATTACTCCTGCAAGTGCGAACTCGCCCTCAGATTTAATTAAAGTTGAGAATTCCTCGGCAAGGGACATAAGTGGACCAGCCAGAATATTTGCAACCAAGATGTCTGCTTGCTGAGTTTTAAATGCTTCATTAAATTCTTCAGGAAGTCCGACATAGAGATTTTCAAGTACGCCATTCAATTCAGCATTTTGTTTTGTTGCTAATACTGCTTGGGGGTCAATATCTGTTGCATAGACCTTTTTCGCACCTAATAGTAATGCTGCAACACCCAATATGCCTGAGCCACAACCGTAATCAATCACAACTTTATCTTTAACATCAGTTTTTCCTAACCATTGCAAACAAAGGAAAGTTGAAGCATGGTTGCCTGTACCAAAAGCCAAGCCCGGATCAAGTTTGATATTGACTGCATCAGCTTCAGGCGGTTGTAACCACTCAGGTACGATCCAGTATTTTTCACCAATTTGAATGGGTTCATAGTAGTCCATCCATGAACGTTCCCAAACCTGATCTTCAAGGAATTCACTCTTCATTGGAGCAGAGGGGAGCTGAGTACGGATAAATGTCTCTAAAGCTGCTACATCGATTTCTTCATGTTCGTCTTGAGCATAAATGCCTGTGACAATGACTTTATTCCATAGAGGTGTTTCACCTGGAAGTGGCTCAAGCAAGTCTTGGTTTTCAGCATCATCGAGAGTCACACTTACTGCACCTAAAGAGCTTAATAAAGTTTCAGTAAAATCAACTTGAGCTTGTTCAACTGTAATATGAATTTGTAACCACTTCACGGGAAAGACCTAAATCGTTTTCTTAAAGCCAATATTGTAACGGAAACTGCGAAGGCGCGCCTACCTTCCACCAAAATAAAAAAGTGGATGTATCAACATCCACTTTTGTGTTACAAAACCACCATTTTAAGCACGTTCAATTATAGAATCTTGCGTGGCATGTTTGGAAATCAATGCACCAAAGATTGCTGCAAAAATATACATAAATATCGAGTAGACAGCAGCAGGCATCGCTACAGTTGAGTTTGCCATGACTGTCAAGGCGATGGTCATTGCTAAGGTGCTGTTATGAATGCCTATTTCAAAAGCACATGCACGTGCTTGAGCGCTATTGATGCCAAATAATCTTGGGACAAAGTAACCGATCAGCAAACTGCATATACAGAAAATCACTGTGGCTAAACCGACTTGGGTGAGGTATTCCAGAATATGTGTACGTTCTTTGGCGATTGCTCCGATAATAATGAGTATCAAAAAAACCACTGAGAAAATACGCAAGGGTTTATTGAGTTTCTCAGTGAAATGGGGTGCATAGTGTCGAATCAACATACCAATACAGACAGGAACTAAAATAATTGCAAAAACCTGAATGATTTTGCTGAACTGCATACTGATTTGCTGTCCATCATTCATAAAGTACTGGATGGAGAAGTTTACAATCAAAGGTAGGGTAAAAGCAGCAATCACAGAATTAATAGCTGTCAAAGTAATATTCAGTGCAATATCACCTTTAAATAAATAACTGAATAAATTTGCGGTACTTCCACCTGGTGATGCAGCGAGTAACATTAATCCGACTGCGAGTAAAGGCGGTAGGGCGAGTACTTTACAGATGACAAAGGCGATGCCGACCAAAAGTACCAATTGACAAAATAAGGCAATTAAAACGGCTTTAGGATGTTTTGATACCCGAGCGAAATCTTTCGGAGTGAGCTCTAAGCCTAAACCAATCATAATGATGGCGAGGGCAAGCGGAAGCATGACGGTGATTATTCCTGAATCCATAGTTTCTTCCTTTTTGTTGTTTTAAATCATTTAAACAGTTGAATATTCCTTACTCAAAATTGAGTGTAATCGAAACTATAAAAATAGAAAAATAAAAAACATGACTCCTCAATAATTTAAAATAACTATCATTTGGATAGGTCATCAAGTTGATTTAAATATATTGTAAATACAATTCCTTAAATTGGTTGGAAATGTCGGTTAATTCGAAAGAGGGTAATCAGGAGAGAGATCACATAGACATTCAGAATATAAAAAAAGAGATTCCGTTAACCGGAATCTCTTGATTTCAACAATCATCCATTGAGTTTAAAGCCTATTGAATACAGGTATCATTCACGTAATCAAAGAAGATGAATTGCTGATTTTGAGGAAAATTATTGAGCTTGAATTGGATCTTCGCTCGGTACAGCTTGGCTAGGTTGTTCAACTGCTGGCTGTTCTGCTTGAGAGGCGTCATTGGTTGCAGGTGCATCAGCACTTGCAGGAGCCGCTTGTTCTACAGCAGGACGATTTTCCATTGCAGGTTCTGGTGAGACAGCAGCACCAGTGGTATTGCTACCTGCTGGTGGAGCAGGGAAACTGAATTGAAGCTTGCCATTCTCGTTTGGTTCACAAGTACCGTTAAAAGTTACACCTTTATTGGCATAAGTGACCCAGTCACCTTGTTTTTTCTTGGCACAAACTTGAATTTGCTTTTTCACTTCAGCTTTACTGGTGTTTTCCTCAGCAGCATGAGCAAAACCAATTGCCATACAACTTAACAATGAAGCCGTCATCATCTTAGACAATGTATTTTTCATAATCGTATTCCTTGTATTCATGATGGAAAATTTAATTATCTGAGTGATTCTCATGGTATAGCGGTTTTTTGCTAAGTTAAATTCGATTTGTGGGGACTTACTGAAACGAAGTGTCAATTTATGTTGCCTATGTATCTAAATGTTTAATTGGAAATATATGTCTTTAGGGAATAATTTTTTGTAAAACCGCCTAAAACTCACAGTAAAATTTTGCTATAATTTCCTGTCATTCTTTTTATCTCTCATTTATCACTATGCATTATCCTAAAGTTTACGATGTCATTGTTATCGGTGGCGGTCACGCAGGTACGGAAGCGGCTCTTGCTGCGGCGCGTATGGGTCGACAGACTCTGCTTTTGACTCATAACATTGAGACTTTAGGGCAGATGAGCTGTAACCCTGCTATTGGTGGTATTGGTAAATCACACTTAGTCCGTGAAATCGATGCCTTGGGTGGAGCAATGGCACTTGCTGCCGATAAAGGTGGTATTCAATTCCGTATTCTGAATTCGCGTAAAGGGGCAGCAGTACGTGCAACACGTGCGCAAGCTGACCGTATTCGTTATAAAGCAGCGATTCGCCATACTTTGGAGAATCAAGCAAATTTAGACATTTTCCAACAAGCTGCCGATGATCTGATCGTTGAAGGCGACACTGTTAAAGGTGTAGTCACTCAAATGGGCATTCGCTTTGATGCTAAAACTGTGGTGTTGACAACAGGTACATTCTTGGGTGGTGTGATTCATGTTGGTTTAAATAATTCATCAGGTGGTCGTGCAGGTGATCCACCTTCGATTTCTCTGGCTGCACGTTTGCGCGAATTAAACTTGCCAGTAGGGCGTTTAAAGACAGGTACACCACCACGTATTGATGCACGCTCAGTTGATTTTTCTGTGATGATCCCACAACCGGGTGACTTCCCATCTCCAACCATGTCATTCATGGGAGATGTGTCTATGCATCCAGAACAGGTGAACTGTTATATTACCCATACTAACGAACGTACCCATGAAATTATTCGTGGTGGTTTAGATCGTTCGCCGATGTATACCGGTGTGATTGAAGGGGTAGGTCCACGTTATTGTCCATCTATTGAAGATAAAATTCATAAATTTGCTGACAAAGACTCGCATCAGGTTTTCTTGGAGCCTGAGGGGCTGGATACACATGAGCTTTATCCAAATGGTATTTCTACTTCATTGCCATTTGATGTGCAGTTTGAGTTGGTACGTTCAATCCGCGGGATGGAAAATGCACATATTCTTCGCCCAGGCTATGCAATTGAATACGATTATTTCAACCCGCAGTCGCTGAAATTCTCTTTGGAAACAAAATCCATTAACAACCTCTATTTTGCTGGTCAGATCAATGGTACAACCGGTTATGAAGAAGCTGGTGCCCAAGGTTTATTGGCAGGTTTAAATGCTGCACGCCGTGCGTGGGACCAAGAACAATGGACACCTAAACGTGATGAAGCGTACATGGGTGTCTTGGTTGATGACTTGATTACTTTAGGCACGAAAGAACCTTACCGTATGTTTACTTCACGGGCAGAATACCGTTTGATGCTTCGTGAAGACAATGCAGATCAGCGTTTAACAGCCATTGGTCGTGAACTGGGCTTGGTGGATGATGAACGTTGGGCTGCATATTGTGAAAAAATGGAAGCAGTCGAAAAAGAAACAGGACGTTTGCAACATCTTTGGGCGGCACCAAATAATCCAATGGGCAAAAAATTCGTTGAAATGACCGGTGCTGATCTGTCCAAAGAATGTTCTGCGATCGACTTGCTCAAACGTCCAAATATCAATTTCTCTCAAATTGCGGAATTGACAGGCTCTGAAGTGTCTGCATTCGTTGGTGAGCAAATCGAAATTGCAGTGAAATATGCGGGCTATATCAATCGTCAGCAAGAGGATGTTGCTCAAATGAAGCGTTTGGAAGATACTAAAATTCCTGCCGATTTTGACTATGATGCTGTTTCAGGTCTTTCTCGTGAAATTACCATGAAACTTAAAAATGTATTGCCGGAAACGCTTGCACAAGCGAGTCGAATTCCGGGCGTAACACCTGCGGCTGTTCAATTGGTGATGATTACCATTCGTAAACATAATCAAATGAAAAAGTCAGCGTAGATGATCGTCAGTGAAGAAGCCCGCTTGATGCGGGCTTTTTTATATCTGGAAGAATACATCTTCGTTTGTTGAAAATATATGGTCTTTATGACAATATAAAATAAAGTAATCAGTTTAGAGAACAACATGAACAAGCAAGATCGAATTAAAGGTGCGATTTATGGCTTATTGGTCGGGGATGCCGTCGGTGTGCCTTATGAGTTTAATCTACCTGAACAGTTACCTGAATATGATCAAATTGATATGCTGCCCCCTGCTTGTTTTTCTAAGACCTATCCAGAAATTCCTATAGGAACTTGGTCTGATGATGGAGCGCAAGCCCTGAGTTTACTGGATTCACTCCTGTATAACCATGAAATGGATGCAGAAGACCTGATGAGGCGACTGTGTAACTGGTATCAATACGGGTATATGGCAGTTGATTATGAAGTTTTCGATGTGGGGGTGCAAACAGCTGAAGCGATAAGAAAGTACAGGTCGGGCGTCCCTCTATCTCAGGTTGCTAAAAATGATGAATATGCCAACGGTAATGGTTCTCTCATGCGGGTATTACCTCTAGCCTTGTGGCATCAAGGTTCAGACCAACAGTTGATTGAAGATGCATATGCGCAATCGCATGTTACCCATGCGCACCTAAGATCAAAAGTATGTTGTGCTCTATATTGTTTATGGGCGAGAGCCATTTTAAATGGTTTAGGGATTGAAGATGCCTGGTCGGATGCAGTGGAAAAATTACGTAACTGTTTACAGGATCGACCTGAAGATTTGCAACAGCTTAATTTCCATATTCGGCCAGACGAATTAAGTCAGGGCACAGGGAGTGGTTATGTGGTTGATTGTTTAAAATCAGCCAGATATGTCTTACAACAGCAGACATATCAAGATGTGATTAAAAGCGCAGTTGCATTAGGACGAGATACTGATACAACAGCATGTGTGGCTGGCGGTATTGCAGGACTATATTTTGGTTATCGTGATATTCCTCAGTCATGGCTGGATCAATTAAGAGGGAAACAGTTGGTAGAGCCTTTATTGGAAAAACTTAATCTTCACATGACAACCTAGAAATGAAGATGGATATCAATCAAGAGATTAGTGTGCTTGTACTGTCTTGATTTATCTACTTTAAAATCGAGATGTTCCCGAAAATATGATGAAACAAGCCTTTAAGTTATTGAAAAATAATCTGGGTAAAGTCTTGTTGAACAGTCTGTTAGTTTCAGATTCAGCCCTCGGCTTGAACTCTTTTTGTTCCAACATGATCAGTTAAGTCTGCTAAGGGTGACATTTTGCATACCCATATCGAAGCTCACAGCAAAATTTTTCGCTGAGCAGCAATATATTCATTTAATTAAAAAACAACATTTTATAAAAGCAACCATAGCATAGACAGTTGCTAATGATGTTCCGAGTATCGTATTTCAACAAGACGGGTATAACGTTATCAAAATAATTCTTAAACAGAATTGGTGAAAAATAAAGCAATTTTAATTATTTTTCAGTATGAAAAAACGCGGTTATAGTCAATCTACATTCAAACGAGAGGTGGTGGCTATGACGATGAAATCAATCCGTTACAACAATGCTGAACTTGCGTGCTGTCTGATATGATGTTCAGCTTTCTCCAATTTAAACTCATGTCTTGTGGACATGTAAAAATGTGATGTGAGTTTTAATCAGCGCAAAATAATAAAATTTAAAAAAACAAAAACAATAAAAGATCAGAGCCGAGAGGCTCTTTTTTATTGAGTACTTGTATCTAGAATTTATATCTATGTTGCGTAAATTGAATCATTCAATTTCATGAACTGCATTAAAAACTTCTATGGGTTCAATTCGAACAATCTTTTTACCAAAACTTCTCAGCCACCATACCAATTGTGAAGTAAAGGGAACTACTGCACTTACTTGATACAGTTGCTCATTTAATTGTTCAACTTTTTGCTCTTTGCTGAGCTGACTTTCTGTAAAGTATTGCGCATCATCTTCGTGCATCACGAGTTTTAATTCAACATGCTTGGTGGGCTGAGAAAAATCAACTCTAAAGCCAAGCGCTCCTGAATCAATATATTCATCAATATCAAATTTAACAGGATGTAATGCGCGAAGATCTAAAACCGTTGCGGATTTAAAACGATGTAAGGCAAAGGTCTGAACTTCGGTTTTATCATGTCTGGTACAAATCAGATAAATAATTGCACCTTTTTGCACCAAGCCTAAAGGATTGAGGATATAAGTTTTTTCCTCACCTTGATGCCCCCGTGAGCGATAGACACACTCAATTTGCTTATCTTGGAGTAATCCTTCATAGATTGCCTGTTGTGCCTGTCTCTCAACTAAAGGCGGAATCACAGGTTGACTTGCAGGTACAATACGAACACGATTAATCCATTGTCGAACATTATTCTGCGTTGACAAGCTACGACGAGCCAAATCAAACCAAGGATTCATTTCATCAATCAAACTGGGTGGTAAAAGGTGTTTTAAATGTTCTTCAACCATCATAAATGTGACTGCTTGAGAACTGGTCATATGCGGTAAGCTTTGAATTGGTGCATCTGAGCGCCAACGCCAACCTTGAGGCACTGTCTTATTGCTTTCAATCGGAAAACGTTGCGCGATTTGATTGAGATCTCGCTGAATGGTACGCAGACTGATCTCAATTCCTTCACGTTCTAAGACTTCTTGTAATTCACGTGTGCCCATCCATTTACCCGTAGAAAGTCGGGATAAAATTTGCCATTGGCGATAGAGGCTGTTCGAGGTTTCTTTTTCTTGTGCAGACATGTCAAATATCGTTGAAATCGTGAAGGTTTAAGGGAAATAAATCAGCTACACAATAGAAAAATAAAAAACTTTCTGCAAGTTCTATCCTTAAATTAGTTTGTTAGACTTTGAAAACACTCACTAAAAAATTTTGAAACAAGTTCAATCAAAACTCACATTGAGCTAAACCGTAAACAATGAATTAATAAATGATGGTTAAAAGATTTAATCCTGATGCTGAAAAAACATTTTGAGGCACAATGATTATTGGCATTGATATTGCTTGATTGATCCTGCCCCCCAGAGAACATAAGAAGAGGTTTGTATGCTAAAAGAAACGATGGATACAAATTCAAGTAATGAAAATTATGCAGAACGTTTTGCTGTGCCAATGGTTGAAGAACAGACTCAGGCGAAGACAGGCGAATTAAAAGAGATAAAAAATATTCAAGCAGGTGTTCATTTAAATATTGGTATGCAGCAACCAGCTATGCATTTACTTAAACAACTCGATTCTATTTTCTTTAATGAAATGACTGACGATCATGTCCTTTCCCCTGAGACAGCAGAAAAAATTGAGCATTGGTTATCTCAGCATAGTATTTATGCGCTTGAAAAATTAAATGAAACAGCAAAAGCACATTTTTTATACCAAGGGATTACCTTCGCTGTATATGGAGAACAATCTGGAATTGACCGCACCATTCCTTTTGATTTGATTCCGCGAGTAATTGCCAAACAACAATGGAACAAAATCGAGGCAGGCTGTAAACAGCGTATTCAAGCGTTAAATTTGTTTCTTGCAGATATTTATCATCAGCAAAATATTTTGAGAGAGGGGCTTATTCCCGAGTTACCTGTGCTTTCACATGAAGCGTATCAGCCGATCATGATGAATCACTGTTTGAATGGAAATATATATAGTCAAATCAGTGGGATCGATATTGTCCGTGATCGACAAGGGGAGTTCTTTGTTTTAGAAGATAACCTGCGCACTCCATCAGGAGTATCCTACATGATTGAAAGTCGCAAGATGAGTCAAAAATTAATGCCTGAATTATGCAATCAAAATGTTGCAAATATTGAGCAGTATCCGCAGCTTTTGTGTGAAATTCTTGCTGAAAATTCAAAAGTAAGTACACCTTTAATCGTAGTGCTGACACCGGGGCGTTATAACAGTGCGTATTATGAACATTCATTTTTGGCAAGGGAAATGGGTGTGCCCTTAGTGACATCACGTGATCTTTTTGTTGAAAACGACAAGGTTTATGTGAAAACCATCCGAGGTCGCCGGCAGGTTGATGTAATTTATAGACGTTTGGATGATGCTTTTTTAGATCCTTTATGCTTTAGACCTGACAGTTCTTTAGGTGTTGCAGGGCTGATGTCTGCTTACTTAAGTGGCAATGTGGTCATTGCAAATGCACCTGGTACTGGGGTTGCAGATGATAAATCCATTTATCCATATGTGGATCAAATGATTGGTTATTATTTGAATGAAAAGCCAATTTTATCCAACGTACCAACTTATCAATGTCGTGAAGCTGAAGCATTGGATTTTGTTTTGAAACATATTGATCAATTGGTGATTAAAGAAGCGCAGGGTTCTGGAGGTTATGGGATGCTGATCGGCCCTAAAGCCACTGAGCAAGAAATTGATTTGTTTAAAATGAAATTAATCGCTACGCCTTCAGCATATATCGCACAACCGACATTAGATTTATCCGTAGCGCCAACATTAACCTCACAAGGAATTGCTGAACGTCATATAGATTTACGACCATTTATTTTAACCTCACCTGAACGAATAGAAATCGTCCCGGGTGGTTTGACCCGAGTGGCAATGCAACAAGGTTCATTGGTGGTTAACTCATCACAAGGCGGTGGAATTAAGGATACCTGGGTGATTGATGAATATTCAATTTAATCATTCCTTAGTCATCCCAACCAAAGGAGAGTACAGATGATTTTACTCAGTACAAATGCACAAAATATATTTTGGTTAGGGCGTTATTTGACCCGAATTCAATATTTATGTAGCCAGTTCCCATTCAAAACCAATGAGCTGGCTCTAAGTTATGCAAACGCATTTTGCTTGCCTGCATTTGATGCCAGCTCTTTGAATGAACTTATTTTGGATGCTGAACAACCTGCATCATTTCACCAACAGTTTTCTTGCGCGAAAAATAACATTCACGACTTACGCGGCGTTATTTCTGCAAAATCATTTGCAGAGTTAAATCAACTGTTACATCAAGCAGAGCAGAATGCCAGTTTTATCTGTGATGTTTGTGAAGAATGTAATGATGTACTGGAGGCTGAAGATGACGAGTTGCTTTTTCTATTTTTTAGTTTAGGGCAAAAGATGGAACAATTTGATCGACAATTACGTTTAGATCAAGATAAATCAGCCACAGTTGCTCAATTGAATGCGGTAATCAGTAGTTTGAATCAGCATGGGATGTGTAGTTTGCCTGAAGTTTGGGAGGAATTAAAAAAGCAGCCTAATCGAATGAATTACTATCATTTTAGTGATCATATTGATTCCTTGTTTGAATTGGATCGCTTATGAAACTTATGATTAACCATCAAACCCATTATCAGTATTCTGATTGGGCAAAAAATAGCATTCAGTATATAAAAATGACGCCACAGTCGAACCGGCATCAACAGGTCACAGGTTGGCAAATCAGTATACCTGGAGAAAAACAGTATAAAAAAGACGCGTTTAATAATATTTGGTTGACCAGTTCGCAAATAGAGTCTTATCAACAAATGTTGATTATGGCACAGGGTATTGTTGAAATTAATACAACTGACCAGTTTGGATTGCAGGATTCTCTTTCTCCTGCCGTGTTTTTACAACCTACCAATGCGACTCAGTGCAATGATGAAATGATTGCTTTTGCAGCATACTATTTACCACAAAAAAGTTGGGCTAACTTTCAGAAATTAGCTGCAGCAATACTACAGCATATGCCGTATATGACGGCAAGTACGACTGTAACTCATACGGCTATAGAATCCTTTTCTGCTCAGCAAGGGGTTTGTCAGGATCATAGTCATGTTTTGATCGCAATGGCGAAAGCGGTGGGTGTTCCGGCACGCTATGTTTCAGGCTATTTATATGTGAATAATCAATCGCATCTTGCAAGCCATGCTTGGACAGAAGTTTTTTTAGCAGGGCAATGGCATGTCATTGATGTAAGCAATCAACTATTTTGCCCTCACGCGCATGTATATGTTGCCATAGGGCGAGATTATTGGGATGTGGCTCCCGTTCGTGGTGTGCGTGAACGTGGCGGAGTAGAAACCATGTATTCTATCGTTCAAGTGCTTGCATGCTAATCAGTTGAGTGGTAAATAGTGTCTTTATTATAAAAGTGATCCATTTCGATTTTTAGTTGTATAGGTAGTTCCATGACATATTGCTGTGCTTTAAGACTTAAACAAGGTTTAGTATTTATCAGTGATACTCGAACCAATGCAGGAGTCGATCACATTTCGGTATATCGTAAGCTCTATACATTTGGAATTGAAGGTGAACGATTCATTTGTATCCAGACCTCAGGTAATCTCGCTACAACCCAAGCCGTGATTGGGCATTTGGAAAATCACTTGGCTTTAAAACAAGAACCTAATTTATATAGCGTCAATACCATGTTTGAGGCAGCGGGTTTGATTGGGCAGACTTTACGTAAAGTCATTGCAGACGTAACTGAAGATACACAAGAGCAGAGTAATTATTACTGTAGTTTGTTGGTGGGTGGACAAATCAGTGGCGAAGAGATGCAACTTTACAATATCTATCCACAAGGAAACTTTATTTCTGCGACCAGTGATACGCCGTATTTTCAGATTGGTGAAAGCAAATATGGTAAGCCGATTTTAGATCGGGCATTGAGTTATGATATGCCTTTAGATGAAGCATTGCGCTGTAGCTTAATTTCATTTGATTCAACATTACGCTCAAATGTTTCGGTCGGTATGCCGTTAGATGCCATGATCTACAATAAAGACTGTTTAAAAATTCCTAAAGGAAAACGAATTGTGGAAGATGATCCATATTTTCAGCATATCAGTAAGCAATGGTCTGAAACTCTAAAAAAAGGGCTGCAAGATCTGCCAAAACCCACAGTAGATTATTTTGAGTAGGCTTTTCAGTGAATCGAAAGCGGCATTAATTAAAATTTAATCTTTATGGACTATTTTCATCTCCATGATCATTTTTAAATGTTAAGAACATGGAATTAGTTCAACTTTATTATGTTTCAAGCATTAACTTAAAAGACATCCATCTTGTTGCTAAATTTAAACAGGTTATGCGTCGTGCTATGACAGTTTTGCCTATGCTACCAAGCATTGCATCTTTTTTCTGACTGATAGAGATATTGGGCATATCTCTATCATATTCATGATTTTTATTCTGTACGGCACGCACAACAAAAACAGCAAAATATTTAAATTTTTTTACGTTTTGGACGACCAGTCATACGGCATAATAATTCATAGCCGATTGTACCATTTGCTGTCGCTACATCATCGACTAAACGATTTTTACCCCAAAGCTCGACCACTGTTCCAATCGGTGCATTCAATCCAGTGACATCAATGGCGATCATGTCCATGGCGACACGACCAATAACGCGTGTTGCTTTTCCATGAACAGAAACATAGTTTTGTTTGAGATAAGCACGGGGATACCCATCACCATAGCCGATAGATACAATGGCAATATCCATTTCTTGCTCGGCAATGAAAGTGGAACCATAACCTACAGATTCTCCTGCTTGAATATGATTTAAAGCAATGATCTCTGCGGTAAATGTCATTACGGGTCGAATATCAAGATCATGTGCAGATTGCTCAGCAAATGGTGAAGCACCATAAAGCATGATTCCCGGTCGCACAAAATCAAAATTGAGTTCAGGCCATTTAAAAATAGCAGCAGAGTTACAACATGAGGCTAAAATGGGTGAACAGGCTGCTTTAACCTGTAAAAATTGTTGCTTTTGCTGTTCATTTAACGGATGAGATTCGACATCAGCATTGGCAAAGTGCATTGCCAAGACACAATTAAAGCCATCTGCTTTGAGCAAATGGATGACTTCAATTATTTCTGGAACTTTAAAGCCCAGACGGTTCATGCCACTATTGAGCTTGATCCAGACTTTAAGCCCTTTTTTGATATATTGTTCTTTATGAGTGCGCAACCAATCAACTTGTTGTTGGTGATGAACCATTACTTCGAGGTGATTGTCGAGAACGATTGGCATTTCATCTACACTAAAAATACCTTCAATCAGGGTAATCGGTTGTTGATATCCCAATTCACGAATTTGCAAAGCTTCCTCAAGGCAGGCGACTCCAAAAGCATCGGTTGAATTTAAGGCGGCTAAGCAATCCTTGACGCCATGACCATATGCATTGGCTTTTACCATACTGACAATTTTAGCGGTTGGGGCAAGTTGTTTGACACGGTTTAAATTATATTGCAGCGCTTCGCTGTCAATATAAACTGTTGCTTGGCGCACCCTGGTTACTCCTTGGGAATGGCAAATACAGCATAAAACTGATGAAATTATGCTGTTGGAAATGTAGTGATGGTTCTATGTTGTCTTAAAAAGATCATGATCAGAACCAAGATTATTGTAGTCCGATCAAGACTAAATGGACATGAACATTTATGTTTTTAATGGGTTATTGATTTTGTATCGATAAAATTCTTGTACTTTTGGCTAAACATAATTTGTAAAAATATTGATCTTTATTTTTTTTACAAAATCGTACATTTTATATTCAGCTTCATGATTAAGGTAGACGTGTATGGGAACATGGTCACATGAACCTTTTGGGAATGATACAGCCAGTGATTGGGCATATGAATTCAAAGAGCATGACGGTTATGACGTAATTGAGGATGCGTTTGATCAAATCATCGATATGACCACAGAAGAGTTTATTGATGCTGATCTGGGATGTATTGCCTATGCAGCAGCAGAAGTTTTAGCTAAATCTTTTACAGAGGAGATTGCGGATAACGAATACTTTCCTGAATCTGTAGAAAAATGGTTGGCGCAGAATAAAAATAAGCACAATTATGCCTTGATTCCAAAAGCTTTGCTTGCATTAAATTTATTGACTTCTGAAAGTTCTGAATTGGATGAGCTATGGCAGGATTCAGATGACTATGACGACTGGATCAGAAATATTGATGAATTGAAAGAGACTTTAAAATCCAAGATTTGAGTAAAAGTCTCTTTACGGCTAAGATCAAACTTATTCTTCGTCTTCATACTGAGCATAGTACTCAGGAGATAGGTTACTGAATCGCGTATACTGACCTTCAAAGGCGAGGCGTACTGTACCAATAGGTCCATTACGCTGTTTACCAATGATGATTTCAGCAGTCCCGGCTTCTTTTGATTCTTTGTTATATACCTCATCACGGTAGATAAACATAATTAAATCGGCATCCTGCTCAATCGCACCTGATTCACGTAAGTCTGACATAACTGGGCGTTTGTTTGGACGGTTCTCCAAAGAACGGTTAAGCTGTGATAATGCAATAACAGGGCACATCATTTCTTTAGCAAGCGCTTTTAAGCTTCGTGAAATTTCACCAATCTCACCTACACGGTTATCGCCCATACCGGGCACTTTCATTAACTGTAGATAATCGATCATGATACATCCCAGCTTGCCACCATGTTGTTTGGCAATACGCCGTGCACGGGCACGGACCTCTGTTGGCGGGAGTGCAGAAGAGTCATCGATATAGAGGTGCTTTTCTTGAAGCTGTAAAATTGTACCAGTCACTTTAGACCATTCATCACCATCCAGTTTTCCTGAACGTAAATGTCCTTGATGGACTTTACCGTAAGCTGAGATCAAGCGCATTGCAATGGAATCTGCTGGCATTTCCATTGAGAAAACCAATGCTGGTAAATCACAGTTGAACAAAACACTTTCAACCAGATTCATGGCAAATGTGGTTTTCCCCATGGACGGACGAGCTGCGACAATAATCATATCTCCGGGTTGCATACCTGAAGTTTTATTGTCTAGCTCCATAAAACCTGTGGTTAAACCTGTGATATTGCCGTCCAGTTGCGATAGTTCATTTAATTTATCAAATACGTCAGCAACTACGGAAGTAATTGCTTTAGGACCTTGTGCCTTAGCATTATTGTTATGTTGTTCTGCAATAGAGAAAATATTGGTCTCAGCAAGATCTAAAATTTCACTGACATCACGGCCTTTGGTGTCATATGCATTTTGCAGAATCTCATTACCGACCTTAATCATATTTCTTAAAGTCGCAAATTCCTTAATTTTCCCAGCATAGGTTTCTAAGTTATAAAAACTTGAAGGGGAATCCGCCATCAATTGCATCAAATATTCTTCACCACCGATAGCATCTAGTAAATTTTGTTTAATTAACCAATCATTGACTAAAACTGCATCATAGGGAGAACTTTCTTGAGCAAGTTTCTCGATTGCACGAAAGATATATTTATGGCGCGTTGCGTAAAAATCATTTTCATTTAAAGTATCGCTGACTTGTTCAAAAGACTCAGCGACAGTCATTAATGCAGCAAGTACAGCTTGTTCAATTGCCAGATTATGGGGTGGCGTACGAAATTCTTTTAACTGTGCATTGTCTTTATTTTTTGCATCAGCATTAAAAGAATTCTGTTGAGCTGTGGCGGTTGCCTGAGACATATAAGACCTTGATTTTAAATCGTACGAAAACGTGATTAACGTGATGTATGGATATACTAGAGTATTCACTTATCTTAATGCAAAATGCGAAAAGTATCTAACAGTAATACCGATAAGCCAGGGATGTGTAGAGTAAAAGACTTTGATAAAAGTCAAAATTTAAAGATAAAAAAAGAGCATACAAAAGTATGCTCTTTTTTTTGGTCGGAAATTACTCAGATACGATTGTAACGAGAACTTCAGCAACAACATCATGATGCAATTGGATTGCGATGTTGAATTCACCAGTGTGACGAAGCGCACCGTTCGGTAAACGAACTTCTGCACGGTCTACAACAAGACCAGCATTTGTTAACGCGTCAGCGATGTCACGAGTACCGATTGAACCAAATAGTTTACCTTCATCACCCGCTTTCGCAGTAATAACGATATTCACTTCGTTCAATTGATCAGCACGTGCTTGAGCAGCAGCTAAAACTTCAGCTTCAGCTTTCTCAAGTTCTGCACGACGAGCTTCAAAAGCAGCAGTGTTTGCTTCAGTCGCAGCAACTGCTTTACCTTGAGGGATTAAGTAGTTACGGCCGTAACCAGCTTTAACTGATACTTTATCGCCTAATTTACCAAGGTTTTTAATGCGTTGTAATAAGATAATATCCACGGCTCAACCTCACTTATGATTGTCAGTGTAAGGAATCAACGCTAAGTAGCGAGCTTGTTTAATAGCAAGCGCCAATTGACGTTGGTAACGAGCTTTAGTACCTGTAATACGGCTAGGAACAATCTTGCCATTTTCAGTGATGTACTGTTTTAAAGTGTCGATATCTTTGTAGTCGATGTACGTAACGTTCTCAGCTGTAAAGCGGCAGAACTTGCGACGACGGTAAAAACGTGCCATTGATGTTCTCCTTATGCTTCAACAGAATCTTGAGCTTGTTGTGCTTCTTCACGTTGAGCTTTACGCGCACGTTTTTCTTCAGCACTCTTAGCAAGTAATGATTCTTCAGTGATTGCGTGTTCACGACGGATAATCACGTTACGAAGGATTGCATCGTTATAACGGAACAATTCTTCTAATTCATTTAGCGTAGTTTGGTTACATTCGATGTTCATCAAAATGTAGTGCGCTTTATGAATTTTGTTAATTGGGTAAGCCAATTGGCGACGGCCCCAATCTTCAAGACGGTGAATTTGACCTTCAGCATCTTTGATGTGAGAAATGTAGCGTTCTACCATTCCCACAACTTGATCGCTTTGGTCTGGGTGTACCAGAATTACGATTTCGTAGTGACGCATTGTCAGCTCCTTACGGTTTATACAGCCCCATTCAAAAAGAATGAAGCAAGGAGTCACAATCTGTAATGCTTTAGACAATAGTTAAAAGCAATAGATTATGCCGCAAAAATTGCGAGCGCCTATTATAGGAAAGTTTGTAAGCAAACACAATTTATTATTCAATTATTTATTGGGAGAGCCCGTAAATATTATACAGAACCAAGATTGAATTTCACGGAGCAATTATTTAGATTAAAAATAATAAAAACATGGATATCCATTATGACAAACTACAGTGCTGAAAAACTTGAAACTATTGAATCTTATATTGAAAATCCTAACCAAGACTTCTATTTCAATGTTTTTGATGGACGTTATGACATTGTCATGGTGGTGGATTGGGGAGAAGAAGATAATGCAATTATTGAATATTGTGAAAAAATTCTAGAAACTGGTCAACTGTCTGCAAAACTTGAAGGTGCTGATAATAAACAGGGATTTACCATTACAATTCAGTTCGGTGAAAAATCATTGCTTATACCTTATCAAGGTAAAGGTGCTGATCGTGATACAACTTTACGAGCACTCAATGAAATTTTACATCCTGAGTATGAAATCCGTTTCAGTAAAGCTTCTGAGGGTTCAGACACATTGGAATTTATCCCACTTCCCCAAGAACTATGGCATCAATTGGATCTTAAATATGCTGAAAGAATGGATGATTTGTTTGCTCGGTTTGAGAACGACTCAGTTTTTTTTGGAAGTTAATTGGGTTACTCAATTAGAAGATAAATTGATTAAAACAAAAACGTGAATTTATGGGTTGGATTAATTTATGATTTATTTTGTCGTAATAAAAACACCACATAGCCCTTAAAGTTTGGATCAGTATCAAATTTAAGTTGCTGATCCCATTTACCATGTTGTACCAAGCCAATTTTATAAGGCAGTTTCAATGTTGAAGCCTTGGTCAAATAAGTCTGATAATTTGGAATAGTCGTAGAGCCTTGATAAGTTTGAATCACCATCTCATCAATATTTTCTCTAAATAGCCTAAGTGTATCTGGATCACGCAGATTGGCCCAATCCATCAAACTGGTGATGCTGAGTTGATAATGCTGTGGTAACTGCTTTCTAAGCTGTTGTAGATATAAGCCATATGCTTTTAAATTTTTAGTTGGTGCATCAAAGTCAATTTGAATACCTTGAATATGATTGCCTGCACTTTCCCACTGTCGAACGCGTTGTAAAATTTTTTCTATTTCAGTGCTTTGCCAATTTAAATGATGATTTCGAAAAACTAACCATACTTTCTGATGTGGAATTTTAACCACAGAAATGCCCTGTTGGATCAAGATAGATTGGTTGGAATTTTTCTCCAGCCTAACTTCACCTTGTAAAATATAGATTTCCTTTGCTTTACTTAAGTAAGGCGCAGACTTGATATTTCCCCAAATCCAAAAGGCATTGTAGTCATTTGCATTGACCTGATCTGAGGCTGTCGCAGATTGACTCGGTTGACATGCCATTAATCCTAAACAACATTGGATTGTCAGTAGAGCCGAGAAAATCTGTTTAAGCATGAATCAGCTACCAATAATATTTTAAAGATTTTGCCCATGTGGTATTTGGATAGTCACGTTTAATCTGTGCGTACCATCGTTTGCGTGTGGATTTTGTAGCGTCTGTGCCACCACAGACATTTATACTACTCGGCGAATAACACATAACAGCGCGATAAAGTGCATAAGCTTGTAACTCACTTTTAGAATTCGATTTAATAATTTCTTTATAAACCTCACCACGACTAAAAGTTTCACCTATAAAGGCATTTTTCGACTGGCTAAAACTTGGACCATAGTAATAGTCACCATAAAAATTTTCTAAAGCACTGCCTTGATTACGCATATATTCGCCTAGGCATAAACGATAAGTTAAATTTTTCGGATTTTTTTCTAAGCCAGCTGTTAAGGCACTTAATTTAGGGCATTTGAGCGTTGGTGTAATTTCATGACCATTCCAAACAAAAACTTCAAAGAGGGGTTCTGACTTATAAGCTTTAATTTTACTGTTGTATGCTTTGTATTCTGAGGCATCTTGAGGTAACCATGTGGTATAGGCTTTGTTGAATACCATATAGTTTTGAGTCATTAAGCTTTTATTTAATAATGTATATAAAGCCAGATTCTTTTTATCTGATGAACTGTCTTTGGCAGTAATAATGCTTTCCAATGCTTTGACATCGGCAATTTGAGTAATGAATGCTTTCTGTAAGCTTGCTTGTTTGATTTTTGAATTATTTCCTAAAAAGGCATTTTGGTTATTGGTGTTTTTATAATGAATCGCTAGGGCGACTTCTGCCAAATTTTTTTGATAAGGATTAGAAGAAATTGCGAATAAATGATTCCAATATTGTTCAACCAGATTCTTATCACTACTTTTTTCAAGAATAACCCCTTTAAGCGTGTATTGGCTGAGTTCTAAATAATTTTGAATGGAATTGATTTTTTGTTCTGGTAAATAATTTAATGCATCTTGTGATTTTTTTTGAATAAAATGTAAATGAACAGCTTGTAAATAACGGAACAGTTCAGGTTGTTCCTTAAATACAGGTTTTTGTGCATTTAACTCAGACCAGCTAATTGGCCGGTACTGCGTAGAATCACTCTGACGCATATGCATAAGATCATAGATGGCTAAAAAGAAAGGATCATTGAGCGTTTTTGCGTTGAAGTTTTCTAAACCAAAGACCTTACGATCTATTTCGGCCGCAAATGTGGACATGTCGAGATTGTAATAATCTGATTTGGGGTGATCCATCTGCCAAATCATCTCTTTAACTAGCGCATCTTGTTGATTGGCAATCCAGTAGCCTCGACGTAAAAGACCTCTGGCACTGGCTACGTATTGACCTTTAGGGTAAAGCTTAAAATAATCAGTAATGCGATTAAAAAAAGTTTTAAGAAGCGATTGATCAACTTTTTGAGTGTCTAAATCGCCGTAAGTTCCTAATGACTGGCTATACAGCTCATTTAATGTAGTGCGGATGAGCATGTATTGAGCTGTTTCTTTTAACCAAGGGTCATTAACTTGGCTTAATGCTGTAAATATTTTAGTTGCTGAGGAATAGTTAGCTTTATAAAATAAAATGATCCCATTTAAATAAGAAGCATACTGTTGAGCGGACTGTGTCCATTGTGCATTGACTTGAATCAGTGGAATTGTTTGTTGACAATCTTTGATCTGATTTCGTTGTTCTAACAAGCTACTTTTTTCGTCTTGAGACATTTTTTTGTGATTTGAAACTTGTTTAAGAAAAACTTCAGCACCAGATTTTAGCGTTATACAGCGCTCATCATAGACGTGATCATTTACATTATAAAAAGCACGTTTGTTTGGGATCTTATTTTCAGATGCTTGAGTTAATTCGGTGGGATAAAAAGGGACTAAGCCACTAGACGTATCCCATAAACTCATTTTATCAACTTCAAATGCTTTGATAGTTGCTAAACCTTTGTCACTTAGCAGTAGCATTATGTTAGTTCTATTGTCGTTGGTTGGATAGAGTACGGGGAGGTTTAATATACGATATTGATGAGTGTTTAGGTCAAAAGTTGGTGATGCGACTTCTTGCGCAGCGCCAGCAAAACCAGAAGTAGGATAAACAACCAAAGGTAAACCGACAAAAAGGACATATTGAAGTATTTTATTTTTAAAAAGCATAAAGTGCTTATCATTATAATAAGGATTTTAATATTTTAATTTTATTTATGCAGATAAAAAAAGATAGAGTAAACTCTATCTTTTTTAAAACAGTGGCAAATGTGGTGCAGGGGAGACGTAACTAAAACTAAAGCTAAAACTGAGCGCTGTAATTAAAATTACTGAATACAAAAAATATTTTCTTGCCCAAACCTGATCATTTTCTGCTTTAAACCCGATAATTGACAAATACAGCCAATAAGCACACAAAGCATTAAACGTGATTAAGAAAAAAATGTTGGTATAGCCAAAACAATATAAACCATTTAAAACCGCAGCAAAAAGTACAACATAAATCAAACTTTCAACTTTGGTTCGAAAAATCGAACGTGCTACAGGTAAAATAGGAATATCTGCATTTTTATAGTCGTCAAAACGATAGATTGCAATTCCCCAAGAATGTGGCATTTGCCAAAGCGCATAAGCTAAAAAAATCAGCAAAGCAGCAATATCAAATTCATTGGAAACAGCAGTATATCCAATTACAGGAGGGCTTGCGCCAGAAATACTCCCAATCACAGTTTGATGAATTGTAGTACGCTTACTCCAAAGACTATAAAAAATCACATACACAACAAAGCCAAGTACAGCAAAGCCAAATGCGTAGGCGTTGACAAAAAACCACAACAAAGCAAAGCCAATTAAACCAAGTACAGCAGAAAAAAATAAAGCAACTGTTGGACTGATGGTCTTTTTGACAAGCGCACGATTCATTGTGCGTTGCATTTTTTGGTCAATGTCTTGGTCAATGACATTATTCACAACACAACCGGAAGCAACAACAAGTGTTGTACCAATGAGTGTGATGAGAAGTAAAAGGAAATCTACTGAACCTTGAGCGGCTAAGAAAAAGCCGCCCAAAGTGGTAACGAAGTTACCAAAGAGAATTCCTGGCTTAGTCAGGAATAGATATTTTTTCAACATGACACCCTAGAGCATCATGTTTGAATGTAAGTAGTTCATGATCCATACAGAACCAATTAAGAGAACTGCAATCGTCAGAATCGTATAGATGAATGCAATCACATTCCAGCGCTGTTCAGAAGATGAGTTCATGTGCAAGAAGAAAATCAACTGTACAAGAACCTGAGCAACAGCGGTGATCGCGATTGTTGCAACAACTGCACCACCAGTCATGCCTTTCATCACCATCCCAAATGGGATGATGGTCAAAACGACAGAAAGGATGAAACCGATCGAGTATTGTTTGATGTTTCCGTGCGAAGCACCAGCAGCATTATGATCATGACTCATTATAAAGCTCCCAGTAAATAAACTACGCTGAATACACAGATCCAAACGATGTCAAGGAAGTGCCAGAACAAGCTTAGGCAAGCAAGACGACGCGTATTAGGTAGTGTCAAACCATATTTCTTGATTTGAACCATCAACACGATCATCCAGACTAAACCAGAAGTTACGTGAATACCGTGCGTACCAACAAGTGTGAAGAACGCAGATAAAAACGCGCTGTGGCTCGGACCATGACCAGCGTGAACTAAATGATTGAACTCATAAAGTTCCATACCGATGAATGTTGCACCAAAGAGCCAAGTGATAATTAACCACATAAGCACTTGGTTGACATTTTTCTTGTAAGAAGCAAGAACCGCAAAACCAAAAGTCACAGAAGAAATCAAGAGAGCAAAAGTTTCTACAAGGACGAAACCTAAAGACTCACCGAATAACTCTTTGGGACTTGGCGTACCAGGCGGAATATGACTGCTTAATACAGCGAACGCGATGAAGAGTGTACCGAATAAAATCAAGTCACTCATCAAGTATGTCCAGAAACCAAAGACGGTGATGTCTGTATCATCGTGATGATGATGTTCATCATGTCCATGGTTGTCGTGATGAAGTACTTCAGCCATATCCTTAGTCCTTCTTCAAGTGTTTTTCAAGTAAAGCATAACGTTCATTTTCGATACGTTCTACTTCAGCAGCAGGTACATAGTAGTCCACTTTTTTAGTGAATGAACTTACGATGAAGCTAATAACAGCACCAAGGAAAGTTACAACGACTAACCACCAGATATGCCAGATTAAAGCAAAGCCCATTGATGTAATGAACAACGCGATAACAAAGCCTGCAGCACGGTCGGTTGGCATATGAATATCTTCATATTTCTCAGGACGTGCATAAGCAACACCGTTTTCTTTGTCATTCCAGAAAGTATCAATGCCATTGATTTTTGGAATTTCAGCAAAGTTATAGAACGGAGCAGGGGAAGAAGTAGACCATTCAAGTACACGACCATCCCATGGATCGCCAGTGTGGTCCATGTTGTCATGGCGTTGTAAGAAACCTACGATGACTTGCATTAAGAAACAAGCAATACCGATAGCGACAAGTACAGCACCAAACAAAGCGATTGCCAGGTACGGATCCCATTCAGGGTTGTCATATGTATTCAAACGACGAGTCATACCCATGAAACCAAGGATATAAAGTGGCATGAATGCAAAATAGAAACCAAAGAACCAGAACCAGAAAGATGCTTTGCCCCAAGTCTCATTTAACTTCCAACCAAACATTTTTGGCCAGTAGAAAGTGATACCTGCGAACATACCGAATACTACACCACCAATAATTACGTTATGGAAGTGAGCGATCAGGAACAATGAGTTGTGTACTAAGAAGTCAGCTGGTGGAACAGCCATTAATACACCAGTTAAACCACCGATACCGAAAGTCACAAGGAAACCAAGTGTCCAGTACATTGGTGATGTAAATGTAATACGACCCTTATACATGGTGAATAACCAAGAGAAGATTTTCACACCAGTAGGAATCGCAATAATCATGGTCATGATACCGAAGAACGCGTTAACGTTGGCACCAGCACCCATGGTAAAGAAGTGGTGTAACCATACGACAAATGCCAGTACAGTAATTGCAATTGTTGCATACACCATAGATTTGTAACCGAATAACGTTTTACGAGAGAACGTTGAAACGATTTCTGAGTAAAGACCAAAAGCAGGCAATACCAAGATATAAACTTCTGGGTGACCCCAAGTCCAAATCAAGTTCACGTAAAGCATTGGGCTACCGCCAAGCTCGTTGGTGAAGAAGTGGAAATCGAAGTAACGGTCCAGTGTTAACATTGCAATAGTTGCTGTTAATACTGGGAACGATGCGATGATCAAAACGGCTGTACAAAGTGCAGTCCAAGTAAAGATCGGCATGTCCATAAGTTTCATACCAGGCGCACGCATTTTAATGATGGTAACAAAGAAGTTAACACCTGTCAGAAGCGTACCTAGACCCGAAACCTGAAGTGCCCAGATATAGTAGTCAACACCAACACCAGGAGAATATTGAATGCCTGAAAGTGGAGGGTAAGCCATCCAACCAGTCGCAGCAAATTCACCTAATACAAGCGAAACCATCATCAAACCAGCAGCACCAGCAAATAACCAGAAACTTACAGAGTTCAATAATGGGAATGCAACGTCACGTGCACCAATTTGAAGTGGTACAGTAATGTTCATCATCCCTACAACTAGACCCATGGCTACGAAGAAGATCATAATTACACCATGTGCGGTGAAGATCTGATCGTAGTGGTCTGGATGTAAATAACCTTCACCGCCACCTTTTGCAAGGAACAGTTGAAGACGCATCATGATTGCATCAGCGAAGCCACGAAGTAGCATCACTACAGATACAAGGATATACATAATACCGATTTTTTTATGGTCTACTGATTTAAACCATACATTCCAGAGATATCCCCATTTTTTGAAATAGGTGATACCGCCTAAAACTGCAATTGCGCCAAGGGCCATAACGACCATTGTCACAAGTACAATAGGCTCTTTAGGGATCGCGTCCCAATTGAGTTTACCTAATAACAAAGACATGTCTTATTCCCCTACAGAAGCAGTTGCATGTTCAGCACCTGCATGTTCAGCACCTGCATGGTCTGCACCATGATAGTTGCTCATGTAAGTGTTGATAATGCTCTTGAACAAGTCAGGCGTAACTGAAGAATAATAAGTCACAGGATGAGGCTTAGTAGGGAATGGACCTTTACGTTCAGCTTCGTGTGCAGCTTTAATTTCTTCTGGCGTATGCGCATTGTTCAGCATTGCTTCAATCTGGTGTTTAGAACGGTCACCATCTTTGAGCGTAGCAAATTCAGTCGCATCAAGTGTAGCTTTTTGGATGGCTTCAGGATTAATTGAAGTACCTTTGCCTGCCTTGATTGCTTCTACCCATGCGTTGAAATCAGCATCAGAAACAGCGTGAGCACGGAAACGCATTTGCGTAAAGCCATAGCCACTATAGTTCGCTGAGAATCCACGGTAGCCTTCTGCTGGACTTGGATGTTCTGCAAGCATATGTAACTTAGTTTGCATACCTGCCATTGCATAAACCTGACCTGCTAACTTAGGAATGAAGAAAGAGTTCATTGTGAAGTTAGAAGTGATTTGAAATTCAATTGGTTTATTGACTGGGAAACGAACTTCGTTAATTGTAGCTATCTGTTGTTCAGGATAGATAAATACCCATTTAAATTGTTCAGCGACAGCTTGAATTTTTAAATGTTCTTCCATCTGACCTTGAGTATTTGTTAATGGTCTGTAAGGATCATACTTATGTGAACCCCACCATGTTAAATACGCAAGAATAGCAATAATAATACACGGGATACCCCATACGACAATTTCAATTGCAGTCGAGTGTGCCCATGTAGGTTTATAGTCTGCATCTTTATTCGACGCGCGATATTTCCAACCAAACCACAATGCCATTAAGATCGAAGGAATTACGACCAAAAGCATTAAGTAGATCGCAGTCATCATCAGGCTACTTTGACCTTCAGCAACTGGACCTTTCGAGTTTAGAAGTACTAAATCACCACCACACCCTGTTAAGAGTGCAGCCATCGCAGATAAAGACAATACAGCTAAAGTCGTTTGTCTCATTTTACAACCTCGGTGAAGAGTCCCATTCCCTATATAAATATGGGATAGCGATTAAAGTGTCGCATGATTGAAAATGACTATTGTTTACAAATAGAAAACATTCTCAATGATCTGACACCGCTACGTTGTAGGGCATTATGCCTCATATCGGCAAACTTAGCTATAGATAGGGCATGAATATATTAATGTAAAAATACCTGATATTTTTAGTCGGAATTATAAAAAAAACAAAAACATAAATTATTATTTTTTCGTGATTTAGTATCAAAAATGGCGGGGTCACCGCCATTTCATTTATTCTGCAAGATCAATCACTTTGGTTTTTGCTAGACGATCATGGAGTGCAAAGTTATTTTTTGAAAAAAACATAAATAAATCAACAATAAATACAATTGCAATAAGTGGAACAATGCTCATCAACTGAGAGAGAATTAGAAATAAAAACGAACGTACAAAAAAGCCTCTGAATGACCCCGGTAGTTCATTGGTATTCACATCAACGATTTGAAGTTTGAATATTTTTTTACCAATCGACTGACCAGACTTAGTAATCATAAAACATTGAATAATCAAGATTGCCAATACGAATATCATTAAACCAATATTGACATAGTTTGGTATGCTTTTACTGATTATTTCAGCGATCTGCATTTGGCTTTCTCTAGAAAATCCGCCTTCAGCAATGTTGACTGCACTTTCAGGCATAAAATAAGCAATCGCAAGAATTTGCGGTAAAAACAATACTGCAAAATCGACGAGTTTTGCTGAAATACGCTTGCCTACAGGTGCAGCTTTAATTGCTTTTTTAGTGGATCTTTCAACTTTTATGTTGGTAATTGCTTGGTTTTGCTGAGCGGGATGTTCAGGTGTAAAAGTTGTCGGTGCAATATAACCAACAGGTTCATAGACAAGTTTACCTTGTGTAAGTTCACCAAGTGCTTTCCATTCAGTCATTCCTTGATGCCAAGCTAAATCAGTTAATAATACCTGCTGGCTCGCAAGCATCTGATTCAGTTGTTCTATTGAATAGGGTCCAGCTTGTTGGTTATTTCTCGCCAAGTAAATTTGCATAAAACTCAATTCTCAAAATAAATCTAAAATACAAAAACAGCAGAGGTTGGCTAAGCAGATCATTAGCCATAGTCATCTACCTTGTAATTCACTATGTATACTCGATTTTTGCTTATATTAATATTAAATTTACACGAAATCTTAAAATATGAAGCAATATCATGTTGCTTTTATAAAGAATAAATATTTTGAAGATATGTTTAACTTCGAATGTCTGTGGGGAGAATTTTAATACACAATCACATGTTCAACATTTGAAAGTAAATGTATTCAAGAAATCGGTATGATTGTTAAAAACAAAAAAAGACCCTACAGGAGGGTCTTTTTGAGTGTGCTGATTAAGCCTGTTTGGTTTTTTCTTCTGCAAGGAAGAACCAAGTATCTAGTACAGAGTCAGGATTTAAAGATACAGACTCAATACCTTGTTCCATTAGCCACTTTGCAAGATCTGGATGGTCAGAAGGACCTTGACCACAAATACCCACATATTTGCCTGCTTTACGGCACGCATGAATTGCCATAGAAAGAAGGGCTTTAACCGCAGCATCACGTTCATCAAATAGATGAGAAACAATGCCTGAGTCACGGTCTAAACCAAGGGTCAATTGAGTTAAATCATTTGAACCGATTGAGAAACCGTCGAAATGTTCAAGGAATTGTTCAGCCAATAATGCATTGGTTGGCAATTCACACATCATGATCACTTTGAGACCGTTTTCACCACGTTTCAGACCATTTTGAGCCAATAATTCAATTACACGCTTCGCTTCAGATACAGTACGTACAAAAGGAATCATGATTTGAATATTGGTTAAGCCCATTTCATCACGTGCTTTTTTCAATGCACGGCATTCAAGTTCGAAACAGTCACGGAAATTGTCAGATACATAACGGCTAGCGCCACGGAAACCAAGCATTGGGTTTTCTTCTTCAGGCTCATAGAGCTTACCACCGATTAAGTTCGCATATTCATTTGACTTAAAGTCAGACATACGAACAATCACTGGTTTATCTGCAAATGCAGCTGCAAGCGTAGAAATACCTTCAACCAATTTTTCAACATAGAATTCGATTGGAGATGCATAACCTGCAGTACGTGCCATAACAGCAGCACGAGTTTCGCGTGGCAGGCTGTCAATATTTAACAATGCTTTCGGGTGTACACCGATCATACGGTTGATAATGAACTCTAAACGTGCAAGACCAATACCTTCGTTTGGAATCTGAGCGAAGTCAAATGCGCGGTCAGGGTTACCAACGTTCATCATAATTTTAAACGGAAGTTTAGGCATAGATTCAATAGAATTACGTTGGATTTCAAAATCTAACGAACCTTCATAAATAAAGCCTGTATCACCTTCAGCACAAGAGACAGTCACTTCCTGCCCATCCACAAGTACTTCTGTTGCATTGCCACAACCGACAATTGCAGGAACCCCTAATTCACGAGCAATAATGGCTGCGTGACAAGTACGACCGCCACGGTTGGTGACGATTGCAGCTGCACGTTTCATCACTGGTTCCCAGTCTGGGTCAGTCATGTCTGAAACAAGTACGTCACCTTCTTGTACTTTATCCATTTCTTTAATAGACGTTACGATTCGCACTTTACCTGAACCGATACGTTGACCGATTGAACGTCCTTCGCAAAGAACAGTGCCTTTTTGTTTAAGAAGGTAACGTTCCATTGTGCCAACATTTTCACGGCTTTTGACTGTTTCAGGGCGTGCTTGGACAATGTAGATCTGACCATCATCACCATCTTTTGCCCATTCAATATCCATAGGCGCTTGATAGTGTTCTTCAATAATCAATGCCTGTTTAGCAAGCTCTTGAAGCTCTAAATCATTAAGAGCAAATTGTTGGCGATCAGCTTTTTCAACATCAACCACAACCACAGATTTACCTGCAGCACCTTCTTCACCATAAATCATTTTTTGGTGTTTAGAACCAAGGTTACGACGGATAACAGCATGTTTGCCATTTTTAAGAAGTGGTTTTGAAATATAGAATTCGTCAGGGTTAACTGCACCTTGTACAACCATCTCACCTAAACCATAAGAAGCAGTAATAAATACTGCTTCACGGAAACCAGATTCTGTATCGAGTGTAAACATTACACCCGCAGCACCAGTTTCAGAGCGAACCATACGTTGAACGCCTGCAGACAGGGCAACGATGTCATGTGCAAAGTTTTGGTGTACACGGTAAGCAATCGCACGGTCATTATAAAGAGAAGCAAAAACTTCTTTAATTGCGATCAAAACGTTGTCGATACCGCGAATGTTTAAGAAAGTTTCTTGTTGACCAGCAAATGAAGCATCAGGTAAATCTTCTGCAGTTGCAGAAGAACGAACAGCCACGGCAATGTCAGGATTGCCATTAGAAAGTGCAGCAAATGCTTCGCGAACTTCAGCCTCTAGACCTGTAGTAAGTGGAGTTTCTACAATCCATTGGCGGATTTTTGCGCCAGTTTCAGCAAGTGCAATCACATCATCAACATTTAATGTTGCAAGCTCTGCATTGATTTTAGCATTTAAGCCACTTTGCTCTAGGAATTCGCGATATGCATCAGCAGTCGTTGCAAATCCACCTGGTACAGATACGCCAGCATTTGCTAAATGGCTGATCATTTCCCCAAGTGAAGAGTTTTTACCACCCACGATCTCAACGTCGTGTTTACCTAATTTTTCCAGACCGATTACGCGTGCTTCCAAAGTTGTTACTCCACTTATGCAGTATTAATCACTATCTTGGCATGAAATTATAACAAAAAACTTAGCATTTTGATTCAACTAAGTGATAGTCATGTAAGATGGGCTTACTATAAAGATTATACATCGCTAAGACAAATGTTTGAGGAGATTTTTAATGTCAGAAAGTAACCAAATAAAGCGGAGCGTATTTTTTATTTCTGATGGTACAGCGATCACAGCTGAAACCCTTGGACATTCGTTATTAGCGCAATTTCCCCATGTAAAGTTCGATATTCATATCATTCCCTATATTACGTCTGAAGAAGCGGCGATGAATGTAGTTGAAGAAATCAATCGAAGAGCCGATAAAGATGGTCAGCAACCCTTGGTATTCGATACTTTGGTTGACCCTTATGTGCGTGACATTATTAATACGGCAAATGCAGTAAATCTTGATGTTTTTGAAGGGCTTATTAGTAAATTGTCTGATGTTTTAGGAACTCAGCCTACAACTTTAGTCGGACAGACCCATGCAGTAACCGATTCTGAGTCTTATAAAGCACGTATTGATGCCGTACATTTTGCTTTAGACAATGACGATGGTGCACGCACACGGCACTATGACAAAGCGGATTTGATTTTAATAGGTGTCTCACGTTCAGGTAAAACACCAACATCCATTTATCTCTCTTTGCAATTTGGAATTCGCGTGGCGAACTATCCATTAACTGAAGAAGATTTAGACGATAATAGATTGCCAGCGGTACTGAAAGAACACAAAAATAAGTTGTTTGGTTTGATGATCGATGCCGAGCGTCTGGTCGCAATTCGTTCAGAACGAAAAGCCAATAGCCGATATGCAAGTTTTTCACAATGTCAGATGGAACTTCGTGCTGTAGAAGGAATCTATATTTCTGAAGGAATCAAATATTTGAATGTTTCGGAAATGTCGATTGAAGAAATTTCAACACGTGTACTGCAAATGACAGGCTTAAAACGCAGAATCGGATAAGTCGTCTTTAATAATTATCTTGTGGATATAATAGAAGCACGACAAAGAGCAGAATGCACATTTTGCTCTTTTAAAATAATTATGGAGTATCATGATAATGTTGAGTAGTTATATGAAAAAGATATTAAAAATAAATTCAATTTCTATGTTTTTTTGCCTATCGGGCATGATGATAACGCAGTTACATGCAGAATCTTTAAAGGATTTTGAAACCACTCTGATTCAGAAATATTATCAAGCAGGTTGTTCATCACGAAACGAATGCGATCAGTACAATGAAAATATTTCCAACGCAATTAAAACTAAAATAAGAAAGGATCCTGCAAGTTTCGCTTATTCTTTTCCTAAACTGACTGAAAAGAAAATGTTGAAAATTCATTTTAGTCCAGACCGCAAAATTAAATTTTATACGATGGATATTTCTGGTGGGGGTACCATGCGGGAGTTTACCAATTTGATTCAATTGAAAGCTAAAACTGCGCCAATCACTCAAGATTTAGCAGAAGTTGGATTTATCGATAACATTGCGCAAGTTAAAATTGAAAATAAGGATGTGTACTTCATTACTAGTCTTTTTGTTGGGAGTACATGTTCAAGAACTTATCGTATAAATTCATTCATATTGAACCAAGATAAATTCGCCCCAGTGCAAATTTTTGAAACAAAAACGAAAAATTTGGACTCAATAGACGTTGCAAACGATTGCCAGGATTGGGAGCGTCCGTTGAATGACTTTATCCGTATTTCTAAAGACTTGAAGAATGTCGATATTATGCTCATCAATAATTCTGGAAAATTGACGGATCATTACTTACGCTATCAAAAGACTGGCAATCGTTATCGCTATATCGGACAGACAAAATAAAAGGAAGCAGGGAATGCCTCCTTCTTTTAATTTATTCATGTTTACGATGTGTAGGTACGAATTATTACATCAACGACATGCTCTATTCCATCCATGCCTTGTATTGAATGGGAGGTAATTTTTACAATCGGCCAAGCAATGTGCTTGCAACGAGGGTGTTGTAAGGCCGTGTAATAATCATCGGATTTCAAAAAGACTTTATTTTTCATTGCCAGATTAGGCATAAGCTGTCGTTTTAACCACTGGTCTTGAACTTGAGCATCTAAATATCGGATTGCCAACATTGATTTAATACGATGGTTAAATAAACGACGATTTTTAATAATCAGAGGATGTGAAATAAGTTTATTTATGCCGCGTTCTGTTTGAGGTAATACAAAAACGGGAGAAATTTGGAAAACTTTGACGCGTTCAGCATGCTGTAAAAGCTGATCAAGCTGCGTTACCGTAAACTGATCAATTCCAATAATTGCAACTTTTAATCCAGAAAAGTCATGTAATTTAATTTCTGAAGATGCAATGATTTTACCTGTGTATTGTTTAAAAAACTCTGATTGGTTTTGAAAAAAACCTTCATTTTGGCTCTTGTTCCTGTTGAGCATAATTATTCCTTTTTTTATTTATAAGTCGCAGAAAATCGTGACATTTACTGATATAACCCACTTCATCTACGGAGGTAAAGCTTTTTCAAAATCTCCCTAGTCATATTTTATAGATGCAATGCTGTAATAAGAAATCTGCTAAAACAGCATCTAAAGCATGATCTTGTAATTCTCAGATTTAAAAATTTTTCCTATTTCTGATCTGCCCGAATATCTGGATTGTTGTCGATACCTGCCCATGATATCTGTGTAGAGCTCAATTGTTCTGCATGGTCATTGGTCAATACCGTTGCTTATTTTATTTCATTTAATTTTAAATAGATTGGCGAAATTATTCATAGTGAAGTGATAAAAATATCAATTTAACTACAGATCATTAAGATACAGTCAAGCAGCATAATTATTCATGCAAGTCTTTTATTTCAATCATTTATATTTAGCTGGCTTTATGGTCTTATACAGATTGTGAGAAGAGTGTGTGATTTATTTTTTAATAGATTGAATCTATTTAAATTTAAAGTTTAAAAGAGTGATAATCAATGAGTTGGATTCTCACTGCATATTTTTCGATTTTAAAAAGCCCAACAAAAAGTCAGGCGAAGTGTTCAATCAATCATTTACTTTAGGGATTGAAATGGAATGGTCTGATTCTTTACTTTGATTGCTCATCAAGGTATGGAATAAATTAAAGTTTATCCTCTTGTGTTTCAATTTCTTTTATTTCCATTTGCGGTGTAACTGAATGTCCCAATTCAGGCTGTGTATGTGTTCTCAGGTATTCCAAATCACGAATATTTTTCTGTACGGCAACAGCTCCGAATAGACTGAGCAAAAATGCCATGATATAAAAACCCTTTTCGCTTAGTGTCATGTTGGCATTCCATAATCCTAATGCCAAAAGCACAACACAAATTACTACTGAAGCCCAGCATAAGCCATAATATATAGACGTTACTTGTTGTCCTTCTAGCTTGTCTCGAACAATTTTCTGCAATGAAACGGCAGAAAATAATCCATAGAGAATCAAGATGAGATAATAGCCTTTTTCATTTAAGAGAATTTGTGCATTAAACAGACCCACACAATAGGCGGCAGCACCAGCAAGCAAAGCCACCCAGCTTACGGCAACAAAAGCGGGTGTTGGCTTATTGATATATTGATTCATTGTTGTTCCTTGTTGATATTCTACTGATTTTTATATGTTCTATTATGCTGATTTGAAAAGAGATGGCAAATCTTTTCATTTTTCTGCTGAATTGATTCGTGCTTTAAAAAATAGTTAATTATATATTCATAATTAAATTAATGGCTTAATAATATTGAAATCAAAAAAAACCAAAATGAAAACTCACATTTCATTTTGGTAAAGAGGAAAAGGCAATAGGTTTGTATTATTTTTTTAAATCCATTAATAAGCTAAAGTTATCTAAACGTTTCGATGTGTCATAGATATCACAAGTAAAAATAAATTCATCCACTTGATATTGTTCAAGAAGTCGAGTCAAGCCTTTTTTTACTGTTTCTGGCGAGCCTATTTGTGCCATCGCGAGGAAATTTTGTACAGCCATTTTTTCTGAAACAGACCATCGACCTTCCATGTTTTCAACAGGTGGTCTGAGTTTTAAACTTTGCCCAGTCAGCAAAGCTTGAATTCGCAAATAGACACTGGTTGCAAGATATTCAGCTTCTTCATCTGTTTGAGCGACGACAGTGGGTACACCCATAGAAACGAAAGGCTGATCCAAATATTCGGAAGGTTGAAAGTTTTCACGATAAAGCTGAATGGCTTGCCCCAACATTCTCGGTGCAAAATGTGATGCAAACGAGTAGGGAAGTCCTAATTTTGCAGCGAGTTGTGCGCTAAATAGACTTGAACCTAAAAGCCACACAGGAACATGTGTGCCTTGTCCAGGAGTAGCCTTAATTCTTTGATTTGGATGAGCATCTGCAAAATAGCTCAAGATCTCCAAGACATCTTGTGGAAATTGATCTTCGGTTTCTTGACGACCACGTCTTAATGCACGCATGGTCAGAGGATCAGTCCCGGGAGCACGTCCTAAACCTAATTCGATACGATCCGGATAAAGTGTTGCCAAAGTACCAAATTGTTCTGCAACAACGAGGGGCGCATGATTGGGTAACATAATTCCGCCTGAACCTACTTTTATAGAGTCTGTATTTGCCAAAATATAGCTCAATAGTACTGCTGTTGCAGAACTGGCAATGCCGTCCATATTATGATGTTCAGCCAGCCAAAGACGATCAAAACCCAAACTCTCGGCATGTTGCGCAAGTTCTAACGTGTGTTTGAGAGAGAACGCAACCGTTTGATCTTCGCGAACAGGTGCAAGCTCTAAAATGGAAAACTTGGTATTGTTTAATACTGAATCATTCAAAGGTGTCATTTTTCCACTCGATATAATCATATATCGAAATAGTACGATATAAGTGGAGTAATGTATATCGAAAATTATCGATATTTGTGGGTGCTGATGTAATTTGTATTAGTGCAAAAACACATCAAGCACCTATCGGTGCTTGATTAAAAATCTTTATATCCATTGAATAATCGAATTAATTTTTCCAATTGTTCCAACGATTCTTGTTTTTGTATTGACCATAGTGATGCCCGTTATCATGACGATAGTTACGATCGTTATAACGGTAGTCAACATTGCGGTAGCCATAGCCTCGATCGTAACGATCATTATAACGCCCATAGCGACTGTCATAGCGATCATCATAACGACGATCTTCACTGACTTTTTTACCTAAAGCTGAACCACCAGCAGCACCAAGACCAGCGCCAATATAACCCCCTGTTGAGGTACCTGTCACATTGCGACCTACCGTATAACCACCTGCACTGCCTAAAGCGCCACCAATGATTGCACCATTGCGGTCACGTTTATTGGATGCGGCGCCAGCACCAACACCACCACCAATCGCTGAACCGATCATTGCTCCAGTTGAGCCACCCATTTGTTGACCAATCGCTGCGCCGACTACACCGCCAAGCGCAGATGTTAAGGCGGTATTGGTTGAATTACCTGCATGTGCAGTTGTCACCAGTGTTGCTGCAAGAACTGTTGCACCAAGTATTGCTTGTAGTTTCATTTCAAACTCCTTCTCGAAGCTTCTTCAAATTATTTAACCTGAGTGCAGAATAGCGAAACATATAGCAATAATTATGGATTTGAATGTAAGCAATTTCTGTGTTTTGTTTCTAGATTGTATTTCTTCGTCTTTAATTGATTCATATTATGTGAATATTAAATTTTTTAAATAGAACCCTTAGTATTAAGCCCATACTAAGATAGCAATATGGCAATCATGTCGAGGCGAAAAACATACAGTGAATTAAAAAAGATAAAATGATGGTGGACCAATAAGCAAGCCCATATATTGTTGGATTTACCTTTATCAACTAAAGAAAATCTTGACAGTTTACACTGTCTACAATCTCATTTTAAATTGATCTGACTTTAATATTCGAGATATACCAAAACTAAGAAGTACGGTTTGCCAAGGGTGAGGGAAGGTCTTATACCTCCGCACAAAAGATGAATTGTCTATGATGAAACAATACAAAAAGCACCCGAAGGTGCTCGATGATATTGTCAATCAATTAGTGATGACGACGATGTTTTTTGTAGTACTTTTTATTGTACTTGCGTTGATCTGCATGACGATCTTGAGAAACTTTTTTCCCTAAAACAGAACCACCCGCTGCACCAGCTGCTGCACCAATGTAGCCGCCAGTAGTACCGCCCATATTTTTACCTACGGTATAGCCACCAACACCACCTAAACCACCACCAATAGCAGCAGCTGTACGGTCTCTTCTATTGGTTGAAGCTGCTGCACCACCAGCACCCCCAACGGCTGAACCAATCATTGCACCAGTATTGCCGCCAATCTGTTTACCTACAGCTGTACCTACAACACTTCCTAAAGCCGAAGTTGCTGCAATACGTGTTGAGTTGTCAGCATGGGCACCTACTGTAAACATTGATGTGACTGCTAATGCAGTACTAAATAAGATTGTATTAAATTTCATGTGTTGCTCCATGTCCTTAGTTGGACAGCTCTATCTGTATTCGATGAAGCAAATGTAACAAAAGTTTTTTCAAAAATTGTGGAGATGAATCCGAAAATTGATAACGTTTGGTATCTGAATGTATGTTTTCTATTAAAAGTGATTTTAAAACATGCAAACAGCAGGACAAAAAGGAGAGATGATGAAGACTATGCTGGTATGAATAGGCATAAAGCATGTAGATCAATCTATAAATTCGTTAAGTTCATGGCTGAAAGCCTATATAAATGTGTCATTTAAATGGCAGAATCGGTAAACTATACACAATTTTAGAATTTTCTTAGCCGTGTGATTGAGATTGTATTTAAATCTTGAAATGTGGCTAAGGCTTAGCTTGAGAATGTATTTAAAATGAAAGAATCGTTACGTTTACGATTAGATCAACTTTGTGATCGACATGAAGAATTAGAGGCATTATTGGCAGATGTTGAAGTGATTTCTGACAATAAACGCTTTCGCAATTTATCACGTGAGCATAATGATTTATCAGAAATTACTGAAGTGTGGAAAAAGTATAAGCAGGCTGAAGAAGATATTGAAACAGCTGAAGTGATGTTAAGCGATCCAGATTTTAAGGATATGGCTGTTGAGGAAATCAAAGAGAATAAGGCTTTAATTGAACAACTCGAATCTGAGTTGAATATTCTCATGATTCCTAAAGACCCCAATGACGCTAACTCGGCATATTTGGAGATTCGTGCGGGAACAGGTGGCGATGAAGCCGCGATTTTTTCAGGTGATTTATTCCGTATGTATAGCAAATATGCTGAGTCACAAAATTGGCGTATTGAAATTTTATCTGAAAATGAAGGTGAACATGGTGGCTATAAAGAAATCATATGCCTGGTCAATGGTGAAGGCGTTTATGGACGCTTGAAGTTTGAAAGTGGTGCGCATCGTGTACAACGTGTCCCGGCAACAGAGTCGCAAGGCCGAGTACATACTTCTGCTTGTACAGTCGCAATTCTTCCAGAAGTTGATGTTGATACTACAGTCGATATTAATCCTGCTGATTTACGAATCGATACCTATCGTGCATCCGGTGCAGGTGGTCAGCACATTAACAAAACGGATTCAGCAGTCCGTATTACCCATATTCCGACGGGAACAGTCGTAGAATGTCAGGATGAGCGTTCGCAGCATAAAAACAAAGCCAAAGCGATGGCGTTATTAGCTTCACGTTTAGAAAATGCAAAACGTGCTGCTGCCGATGCTGCAACTTCTGAAATGCGTCGTGATTTAGTCGGGTCGGGTGATCGTTCAGAACGAATTCGAACCTATAATTATCCACAAGGTCGTATGACTGATCACCGTATCAATTTAACTTTATATAAGTTGGATGCTGTGATGGAAGGTGATTTGACTGAACTTTTGGATAGTTTGCACCGTGAATATCAAGCTGATCAATTGGCAATGCTTGCTCAACAAAACGGTGGCTAATGAATATTGCACAGGCATTGGCCTTACGCGGAGAGGCAGAAAGTTATGAGCGTCAAGAGAATGCTTGGTTACTTGAACATATTCTAAAAATTGATGCTTTTGATTTGGCGCTTAAATCAACACAGGAATTAACGACTGAGCAAGTACAGCAGTATACCGATGGTTTGGCACGTATTGCCGCTGGTGAACCGTTGGCTTATGTGACAGGTTCGCAGCCATTTTGGACTTTAGATTTAACAGTAACCAAAGATACTTTGGTTCCTCGTCCTGATACGGAAGTTTTGGTTGAAACAGTACTACATTTAGATTTACCAGAAGATTGTCGTATTGTTGATCTTGGTACAGGTACTGGTGCGATTGCTTTATCATTGGCAAGTGAACGTCCGAACTGGTCCGTGATTGCTACGGATATTTATGAGCCGACATTGGAGGTTGCATTACATAATGCTGAAAAGCACGATTTGCAGCAGGTGAAGTTTTACTTGGGTAGCTGGTTTAAGGCATTGAATCGGCAGTATTTTGATGTGATTGTTTCTAATCCTCCTTATATCGACGCTGAAGATGAACATATGTCGCAGCTTGCTTCTGAACCTGAACGTGCGTTGGTTGCTGATCATCATGGTTTAGCCGACATTGAACATATTATTCAGCAGGGTAAAAAATGGCTTGCGACGCAGGGATGGATCGTACTTGAACATGGTTATGATCAGGCAGAAGCCGTACAGCAGATATTTAAAGGTGCGGGTTTTAAACAAGTTCGAACGGTCAAAGATTATGGTGGCAATAATCGTGTAACTTTAGGTCAGTGGCCAAATTAATCCCTTGTTGTCCAAAAAGGCTTGACCAAATGTTTGATTAGATCACTTGGTCAAGCTTTTTTATTTATCCATGCTTTTATTCTAAACATCTAGGGTGTGTCAAAAGCAGCTTTTTCCTGAACCGTATCAAGAGATCATTTTCACAACTTCAGTTCAAATATATTGCGGTTTATCTGCATGCTGATCGAAGCTAAAATCATGCAGTGTTAAAACCGAACAATTAAAAAAGTCATGTTAAGTCAAATTACTTTTGACCAATTGAATCGGTTCGAGCAAATCCTCGCCCAGTGAGCTCAGCATTTCTCTTTCGATTAATCGGGTAATTGCATCCAAAGGCAAATCATTTTCTTGTAGGCCAAAAGGTTCTTCAAGTTGCGCACTTAAAGCATCTAAACCTAAAAACAGATAAGCAATTAGACTCACAATGACAGGTGTCCAGATACCGAGACTGGCTTCTAGGCTAAAAGGCAAGATTAAGCAGAAGCAATATACGGTACGATGCAACAAGACTGAGTAAGAATAAGGTAATGGGGTGCTGAGTATGCGATCACAACCTGCTTGAATATTCCCCAAAGTAACAATATGTTGATTTAACCCCTGATAAATAATATCCGAAATTTCACCGTGATGAAGCGAGGTCACCAAGGATTTTTGAATATGTTCTAAGACATATTGAGCAGCATTCATGTGTTGAGAGAGATGGTTAAAAGTTGAATCATCAAAGCCAACTTTGTTTATATAAAATTCAATGGATTGATTTTGATTGCGTAGACGATTCCTGAGTAAGCATGTAAAAAGCATGACACGATACATGAGCACTTGGCGTTGCTGTTCTGATAAAACATGACTGTCACGTGAAATATGACGGGAAGTAGCGATCAATGCACCCCATAATTTACGACCTTCCCACCAGCGGTCATAACAAGCTGTATTTCTGAAGCTTAAGAAAATAGAAAGGATAATACCAAATACAGTAAATCCAATTGCAGGCACAGCAGGAAAAGTAAAATAATGGTGGGAAGATAAATACACTAAAACGGTGGAGATCAGCACAACGAATGCCAATGCAGGCAAGACTTTGGGAAGAATGGTGCCATGCCAAGCAAAAAGAAGGGCGAAGCTATTACTTTTATCACGAATGATCATACGGTCTACCTATATGTAACGGCAACAGTGTTCCATAGGAAAAACCATAAATGCAAGTTACAGATAGGAAAATTAAGAATACGGCTCAGCAAAAGCCGTATTTAACTTGATTTAAGTGCGCCAACGCAAAAACCAGTTTTCAATCCATTTCATCAGCGTATCTGTTAGTTTACCCAGTACAGCCAATAAAATGATCGCGATAATAACAATGTCAGGTCGTGAAGTTTCTCGACCATCACTGAGTAAATAACCGATCCCTTGTGTTGCTGCAATCAGTTCGGCGGCAATCATAAACATCCAAGCCAAACTTAAACTATTTCTCAGCCCCACTAAAATTCCTGGTGAAGCAGCAGGGAGAACGATTTGAAAAATTGTTTGTATAGGGCTTAGTCGATAGACTTTGGCGACTTCAAATAATTTTTTATCTACATTGTGAATGGCTGAAACTGTATTGGTATAGGTGGGGAAGAATGCGCCAATGGCGATTAAAGTAATTTTAGAAGCTTCATCAATTCCTAGCCATAATAGCAATAGAGGAATCCATGCAAGGCTGGGGATTGATTTGATTGCAGAGAATGTTGGTTCTAAAAATGCTTCAATCTGTTGGTTTAAACCTACAGCGATTGCAAAGATAAGCCCAAGCCCACTTCCTACAAAAAAGCCGAAGAAAACTCGCCATGTACTGGTATATACATGTGTGAATAAGTCACCTTGTGCCAGATCTCGAAATGATTCAAGTAAACTGCTGGGGGCTGGGAGTAAATAGGGTTCAATCCAGCCCGTTTGAACAAGATATTCGCATATGAGCAAGATCAAAACAGGGACGGTGATTGCTTTTAGCCATTTCAATAAATTGGCTTTGACTGCAGAACCTTTAACCTCAGTAGGCACAATTGTATTTGACGCTGAAGCAGAGATTTTATTCATTATTTTCCAACAACTTTTTGTGCATATTTACTGTCAAATAACTGATCAACGACTAGGTTGACATTGGTGCCTTTGCGTACCAACTCTTCTTCATTCAAAATTGTTCCAGCTTTTTTTAAGGCATTGATATGTTTTGCAGTTGGAATGTTTTGGTCGAGATTGGTTCGGCTGAGCTGAAGTTTGGCGACCTCAAGTGGTAATTTTGCTTCACGCGCCAACAGCTCTGCAAGTTTATCAGGATTTGCTTTCGCCCATTGACGTGCTTGCTCATAAGCTTTGATCACGGCACTTATAGCCTCAGGACTTTGTGTTGCAAATTGATCTTTAACACTTAAAACACTATAGCTATTAAATGAAATATTACGATACAGAAGCTTAGCACCTGACTGTAACTGTGCTGAAGCCATCAACGGGTCAAGCCCAGCCCATGCATCGACCTGACCACGTTCCAGGGCGGTTTTACCATCTGGATGCTGCAAATGGACCAATTGAACATCGCGTTTATTTAAACCAACAGTTTCAAGTGCCTGAAGCGTAAAAAGGAATGGGTCAGTCCCTTTGGTTGCTGCTATTTTCTTACTCTTTAAGTCTTTCAATGATTTGATGGTTGAATTTTTAGCCACGACCAAAGCTGTCCATTCTGGCTGGCTTTGAATATAAACCGTTTTGATTGGACTTCCATTGGCGCGACTCAATACAGCTGCCAGACCAGCGGTGGATGCAAAGTCAATACTGCCACTGTTTAGATACTCAAGTGAACGATTACTACCTTGACTAAATACCCATTTGATTGCTGTTTTCGGTAAGGCTTTTTCTAATAATTTTTGCTCTTTAACCACTAAACTTGTTGGCGCATAGTAAGCATAGTCGAGTTTTAGTGTTGTTGGGACGACAGCGAAAGATGATGTCACCGCTAAACTCAGTGTAAAGCCAGAGACTAAAGCCGTCATTTTTTGAGCAAAAAATTTCATAAATACCCCATTAAAGTTCAAAGAGAAAAACAGAGTAGATTTGTATATTTTTTATGACATCAGCACAAAAAATAATAATTGATAAGCACTTCAATAAAACAGAATTATCGATATTTAATTCATTAATGTTTTGATTTTCATCAATAATATTTGTACCTGTCAGCTTGCTTCAGATAAAGAAGATTAACTGAAAGCAATAGTGAAAAAAAATCTTAGCATTTTTTGCGATTTAGATATAAAAAAACGGCTTCATGATGAGCCGTTTTTTTTGAGCCTGTCTTTATATTGGAAAATCTTCGAGGCTATCCGCAACTTCAACTCGGTCCAAGGCGTTGGTTTCAAGCGCAAGACAGAGTGCTACAATTTTCGCTGTATCTGCAATATTTTCTTTTTTCATTGCCAAACCTGATTGAATCGCTTCAATACGTTCTTGGTGGATATCAAGTGCTTGAGCAAGATCCGAAGCATTGTTCATATTCAGAAAGTCATTGATTGCATCTGCAACATCAGGGTCTGAAGCTTTTAAAATTCCTTCTATCAACTCATCTAGATGTTCAGTTTGAGCAGAAAGGGAGTGGATAAAATTTTGAACTAGATTTTGTTCTAGTACATCAATCATCTTAATCATGTTAGTGACCTGAAAGCTGATTAAAGGGGAGGAGGGTACCACAGGGAGTAAGCAGAAAAGACTGCTTTGAGTTGGGTGAAAAATATACTAATAATGGTGAATTTGCAACCATGTTCAGATAAGCTGTAAATCAGAGTACAGCTTTTGAATTTTAGGCGAATAAAATACCTTCGATATCTATTTGATCAAGATGATGATCTCATTCCTTGAAAGCCGTCTACTTCCATCCGTTTTAGATTCAATGTTTATGTTCTCGATAAGCGCCAGGACTTACGCCAGTCCATTTTTTAAAAGCACGGTGAAATGCACTTGCATCTTGAAAATTCAATAATTCACTGATGTCTTGTAAGGTATGCGTTGTTGTGGTTAGAAGATCAATTGCCATATCACAGCGGATATCATTTTTAAGCTGTTGATAGCTTGTACCTTCGCTTTTTAAACGACGTTGGATCGTTGCTTCCGAAATATTCAGTTGTTCAGCTAATTCACCCAGCTCCAACCAAGCACAAGGTGAAAGAGAAAGTAATTTTTTGCGTACTATAGAACTCAATGCCAAAGGATTCTTAAATCTTAATAGCAGACTTTCAGGGCTGCTTTTGATAAATGCATGCCAAGATTTTTGGTCACGTTTAACGGGAATCTTTAAGTAGCTTGCATCGAATTGCAGGTAGTTTTCATCGGTTTGATAACTGATATTGTCACAAAAACGAACACGATAATCTTGATCATCTTCAGGGGCTGTGCATTTTAATTGCAATTGTTTAAGCAGAATGCGTTGATCAGCTAGCCAACAGATCAAACTATGAATCAGCATGATATAGGTAGCATAGCAAAACATGGCTTTGGGTTGTAATTTATTTGTAATGACAATGTAGGCATAGTTTTCATCAATCAGCAATTTACTTGAAAAATCATCAAGTACAAAATTAAAAAATTGTAGAATTTGTTCGATGGCAATATGAAGTGTTTCAGCTTGCATGACCATTTTTGACAGTAATTTATAGCAGCCCCGACGCATTTGATGAGAATCCATACCAAAAAATTCATCATTCATTTGATCTGCAATTTCAGTCCAAAGTTTTGCATAGCTTGAAACTGCAACCCGTGCCTTGGGTGCATAAAAAAGCTCAAGTGGAATCTCAGCATTGGCCAAGATTTTTTCAATGTTGAATCCTTTATTTTTGGCACCAATCAGTGCCTCATGGACGAGTGTAATTGATATGGTTCCTTTACTTTCAATGAAATGTTGATTGTTCACATTATATTCCATTATCTTGTGAGCGCATTTAATGAGTGGTTAAGTTACTTAAAATTTTTAAATTGTCCAAATCCATCATACAGGATGCAACTTTTGGAAATTGTACTCAAGCTTGACTATGTTTACTCTTCATCTTAAGTCGAAAATAGGTTTAATTTAAAATCTATCGCTATTTATTTAACAATGAATAAGGAAGAAAAATGAAAATTGAAGGAAAAGTCTTTGTTGTAACAGGTGGAGCATCTGGTCTCGGTGCTGCAACTGCATCATATTTGGTTGCTCAAGGGGCAAGCGTGATCATGGTGGATATGAATCATGAGCTTGGTGAAGAAATGCAAAAGCGTCTTGGTGAAAAATCCAAATTTGTTCAATTGGATGTGACCAATGAAACTGCGGTAGAACAATTCTTTAAGCAACTAGAACAAGATCACAGACAGCTCAATGGTTTGATCAATTGTGCAGGTATCGGTCCTTCTGCAAAGGTTTTGGGGAAAAACGGCATTCATGCCTTGGATGCATTTCAGAAGGTTTTAAATATTAACGTATCAGGAACGTTTAATATGCTTCGCTTTGCTGCAGATGTGATTTCACGTTATGAACTTGCAGCCGGAGAAGAAGAGCGTGGCGTCATTATCAACACTGCTTCAGTGGCGGCTTTTGATGGGCAAATTGGGCAAACTGCATACGCGGCGTCCAAAGGTGCTGTTGTCGCAATGACTTTACCTTTGGCAAGAGAGCTGTCGCAGCATGCCATTCGTGTCATGACCATTGCACCTGGTATTATGGAAACACCGATGCTGAAAGCTTTGCCACAAAATGTTCAAGATGCTTTAGGTGAAATGGTGCCTTTTCCAAAACGTCTGGCAAAACCTGAAGAGTTTGCACAGCTTGTGGGACATATTTGTGAAAATAGTTATTTAAACGGAGAAACAATTCGTTTAGATGGTGCAATCCGTATGCAACCGAAGTAAGTCTAATCTCATTTATGCATTTCAAAAGCACTTAGCTTCAGCTATTGATCTTGCCATTTGTAAAGTAAAACACCTAAAAAATAATGTCCCATACTGCTCAAAAGGCGGTATTGGACAAATTTGACCTTAATTTCATTGATTTATTTACATGCTTGAGCTTGGCATCAGGACAGTCATGTTCAAAATCTTTTAAAACCCACTGAGAGGGATACTCGAATGATACTCAATGATGATCAAAAGATGGTTCAGGAAATGATGCGCAATTATGCTCAAAATGAACTCAAGCCAACGGCTGCTGAGCGAGATAAGCATTCACAATTTCCGAAAGTGCAATTAGCAGCACTGGGAGATTTGGGGGCATTGGGAATGACCGTAGCCGAGCAATGGGGGGGTGCTGGTTTGGACTATATGTCTTTGGTTGTCGCGATTGAAGAAATTGCAGCAGGTGATGGAGCAATTTCTACGATTGTCAGTGTACAAAACTCATTACCTTGTGGAATTATCCAAAAATATGGTTCAGCACAGCAGAAACAAGATTATTTAATGCCTTTGGCAACAGGTCGCTGGCTTGGTTGCTTTTGCTTAACAGAGCCACAGGCAGGTTCAGATGCTGGTGCTTTGTTATGTAAAGCTGAACGTGATGGCGATGCATGGGTCATTAATGGTACCAAACAATTCATTACGTCGGGACAAAATGCACAAGTTGCAATTGTGTTCGCCATGACAGATAAGACAGCTGGCAAAAAGGGAATTTCTTGCTTTATTGTTCCAACTGATACAAAGGGATATATCGTTTCCCGCATTGAAGACAAAATGGGGCAACGTTGTTCAGATACTGCGACGATTGTTTTTGAAAATTGTCGAATTCCTGCTGAAAACTTATTGGGCAATGAAGGTGAAGGCTACAAAATTGCCTTATCGAATTTAGAGTCAGGACGAATTGGTATTGCATCGCAATGTGTAGGTATGGCTCGTGCAGCATTAGAAGCTGCCGTTGAATACGCCAGTCAACGTAAAGCTTTTGGTGTAGAACTGGTTCAGCACCAAGCTGTGGCATTTCGTCTTGCCGATATGGCAACTCAAATCGAGGCAGCACGTCAGTTGATTTACCATGCTGCAAGTTTGAAAGATGCGGGTTTGCCTTGTTTAAAAGAGGCATCGATGGCAAAACTTTTTGCCTCGGAAATCGCAGAAAAAGTCTGTTCTGATGCCATACAGATACATGGTGGCTATGGCTATGTTTCTGACTTTCCTGTTGAGCGAATTTATCGAGATGTTCGTGTCAGTCAGATTTATGAAGGGGCATCCGATATCCAACGTTTAGTGATTGCACGCGCCGTAACTGAATGATGCAAAGCTGAAAGATGCTATCAAATTGATCGAGAGGCCAGCATCATGCTGGTCTTTTTATGGGTATTTTTCGCACCGTTATACATGTCCAAATACCGCAGCAGAATTGAGGTATTTGGAAATTGTGTATGAATTCTAATCATGTTTATCTATAAGCACTGGAACAAATGCTGAATGATTTAGCAGTTCAATAAAAGCTAGAACACAGATATGGAATTGCACATCGAGATGGTGTGTTGACAAAGACAAGGATATTGACATGAAAACACTGGAACAGGCTTATCTGGAATTTGATTATGCCAAGTTGATCAATGAACAATTGGTTGGAAACCCAGAGTCGATGAATGCCTATGAAGAGTGTTGTGGGCGTTTTGTCGGTTTAAATAAAGTTGCTTTGATCTGGGAAGGAAAAAAAGGCGAATCAGCACAATGGACATTTGAGCAGCTTGCAGAGGCTTCTGGACAGTTGGCAAATTATTTCCAATCAATTGGTTTAAATTCTGGAGATTGTATTGCTGGATTATTACCACGTACGCCTGAATTACTTATTACCATTTTGGCCACATGGCGAATTGGCGCAATCTATCAACCTTTGTTTACTGCTTTTGAATCTAAAGCAATTGAACATCGTATTACAGCTGCCAATACGCAGTTAATGGTCACCAATCAAGAACAACGTAGCAAATTGGATCAAATTGAATTACCTCATATTCTGACTGTTCATGCCTCTGATTTTTGTCAGAGTAAAGAAGCTGATTTTTGGGGGGAGTTGGCCAAGCAATCAGCAATACATCATCCGGTTATGTTAACTTTTGAAGATGATTTCTTAATGATGTTTACTTCAGGAACCACGGGTTTAGCCAAGTCAGTTCCTGTGCCTCTCAAAGCTGTTTTAGCATTTAAAGAATATATGCGTCATGCCGTTGATCTACGTGAAGAAGACTCGTTTTGGAATCTGGCGGATCCGGGGTGGGCATATGGCTTATATTATGGTATCACCGGACCATTGGGGTTGGGACACAGCATTATCATGGATGAACGTGCCTTCAGTGTAGACCATGCATTGGAAATTATTGAAAAGTACAAAGTCAGTAATTTGACTGGATCTCCCACAGCTTTTCGTATGTTCTTTGGTTTTAAAGAAAAATTTGATGCTTCAATCAAAGACCATTTACGTGTAGTCAGCAGTGCGGGAGAGCCTTTAACGCCTGAAGTAATCCATTGGTTTAACCATGATCTTGGCGTCAACATATATGATCAATATGGACAAACAGAATTGGGTATGGTGATCGGTAATCATCATGCATTATCTCACCCCGTCAAGGTAGGTTCTGCGGGTTTTGCAAATCCTGGACATCGTTTTGCAGTTTTAAATCAAGACCACAAAGAGGTGGAACCTGGAGAAATAGGAACTTTGGCAATTGATTTTGAAAAATCATCACTCACCTGGTTTAAAGGGTATGGCGGAAATAACCGCAAATCTTTTGTCGGAAAGTATTATTTAACAGGTGATACAGTTCGACTCAATGAGTTAGGCGGAATTGATTTTATTGGGCGTGCAGACGATGTCATTACAACGTCAGGCTATCGTGTTGGACCCTTTGATGTAGAAAGTACACTACTTGAATGTAGCGAAGTTTTGGAATCAGCAGTGATTGGAAAGCCTGATCCAGAACGAACAGAAATCGTTAAAGCTTTTATTGTACTCAAGCCGCAATTTTTAGCCTCAGATGAATTAAATGTTAAATTACAAAACTATGTTCGATCACGTCTATCCAAACATTCATACCCGCGTGAAATTGAATTTGTCGCAAACTTGCCAAAAACTTCTAGTGGAAAGATTCAGCGTAATCTACTCAAGCAACAAGAAGTGGCTAAATTACAGCAAATGCAGTGAATGATTTAATTTTCGATCCTTTATATTTTTATTAAAGTTCCATGCTCTTGCACCCGAAAGGGTGCTTTTTTATACAAAAACATCTGAAAATCAGATATTTTAGCACTTTATTTTAAATTGCTATGATATTTGATCAGCCATCCCGGGGCAAAAGCTTGCAATCGGATGATCTGAATTCACGATATTGTCATTAATAAAAATTAATCTGCTGTAAATTTCAACAAATGTTAAAAATCATGCAAATTTTAAAACCACATACTCTATGTTTAAGCCTTGCTTTATTGGGTTGTTCATTTTCAAGCCATGCACAATTGATGTTTAGTCAATATATCGATGGTGCTGCCAATAAAAAAGGATTAGAAATTTATAATCCAGATGCAACAGCAGTTAATCTCGCGGATTATGAAATTCAGCAATACACCAATGGGGTAACGAGCAAATCAGCAACATTTGCCTTACAGGGAAATCTCGCCGGCAAAGCAAAATTTATTTTGGGTCGCAGTGAATTACAAGCAGAAATTGGAACTAAGGTAAATCAAGTCGCTGGTTTGACATTCAATGGTGATGATGCATTGGTTCTTTTATATAAAGGAACTCCAGTCGATCGTTTTGGGCGTATTGGTGAACGTCCAGCAAGTGGAGGTTGGGGAACAACGATTACCAGTTATCAAAATAGCCTAAGCAGAATAAAAAATAAAAATGATGTGAGTTCAGTAGATCCCAATAGCGCCTTCGACTTGGATAGCGAGTGGACAAAATGGTCAGATCGTAATGCCTTCAATACCTATTTAGGTGCAGACACAACAACCCCGCCAACAGGAAATGCTTTGAGTTGTAGCACAGCTGATACTCCTATTGCAGATTTGCAGTCTGCTACACAGAATCAGCAGTACATCGTTCGAGGGGTCATTACCGCCGACTATCGTTATCAGGATGGATTTTCAGGTTTTTATATCCAAACGCCTGACACAAAAGCCAAAGCGAATTTGAGTAATGCAATTTTTGTATATATTCCTGCTGGAAGTCCAGTCATTGGTGGAAAAGCGGGTGAGGAAGTGATTCTTAAGGGACGTTTAACGACTTATCAAAATCAGTTACAGCTTGATCAACTCAGTAACAATATTGGTACCTGTAATAATCAAGCTGCCAACTTAGTCAGTGCAACACCGGTTCAACTTCCATTTTCAAATTTAACGGATGCAACAGGCAATTCACCTAAACGTTATCAAGGGATGTTGGTGAAAATGCCACAAACTTTAACGGTCAGTGAAAACTATGATTATGGTCGTTATGGTCAGCTGTCATTAAGTCTGGGACGTTTATATATCCCGACCAACTTATATCCTGCAAAATCAGCAGAAGCAGTTGCACTAGCCAAAACCAACCTGTTATCAAAAATTATTTTAGATGATGGTTATAATAATCAAAATAGAACACCTTGGCTTCCAGTAAATTTTAATGCTGCCAATACCTTACGGACAGGTTATCAGTTAAAGAATGTTGAAGGGATTTTAGAATATCGTTTTAATGCCTGGCGTATCCAGCCAGTTCAAAATAAAACCTTACCTGAAATTGTCAAAGATACTAATTCTCGAAATGCAAATGTTCCTGCTAAAGATACTAAGCAAGTCCGTGTTGCTGCATTCAATGTCTTAAACTATGACAATTCTCCTTTGATTGGCGTTAAACCTGATCGTGGTGCAAACACTGCTTCAGAATTTAACCGCCAACATGCAAAAATCGTCAACGCAATTAAAACCATTGATGCAGATGTATATGGTTTGATGGAAATTGCCAACAATGGTTATGGTGATAAAAGTGCAGTCGCTTATTTAACCAAGGCTTTGGGGGCAGATTGGAAATATGTTATTCCACCAAATATGGATAAATTAGGAACTGATGTGATCGCAGTTGCGATTATCTATAATAGTAAGCGTGTAAAAACTGTGGGTAACCCAGTGGTTTATGATGATTTGACGCAGAAAAATCGTGTCACTATGGCGCAAAGCTTCCAAGCCGTGACTGGCGGGAAAACTTTTACGGTTATACCCAACCATTTAAAATCTAAAGGCAGTTGTCCTGATGATAAGGCATCACCTGAAGCCAACCAAAATGATGGTCAAGGCTGCTGGAATCCTACCCGTGTAACTGCAGTACAAAAATTGATTCAATGGATTGCAACCAATCCGACTAAAGCTGAAAAGCCTCATTATTTATTGGTTGGAGATATGAACAGTTATGCCAAAGAAGATCCAATCTTAGCCTTTGAAAAAGCCAACTATAAGGTATTGTTAAATGATGAAAAAATTGGTCAAGGTAAATTCGCTTATAGTTATGTCTTTGGTGTTGCGAGTGATGCAACAGGGAATGGTGGTGCAGGTAATTTAGATCATGCCATTGCAGATGCCAACTTATATCCAATGGTTAAACGTACTTTTGCATGGCACATCAATGCTGATGAACCTACGGCTCTTGATTACAACGAAGAGTTTAAAACAGAAGAGCAAATTGCATCTTTCTACAGTACAGATGCATTCCGTTCTTCTGACCATGACCCAGTTGTTGTAGATTTAGATTTAAATGATTCACCTACAACAGGGGCTAAAAGTAGTGGAGGAAGCACAGGGCTGTGGTCTTTAATTGGCTTGGTGTTATTGACAGTAACCTCGGTTTTGGCACGCCCTAAAAAGAAATAGGCTCGAACAATTTAAGGAAAGAGAAACTAGAGATTTAGTTTCTCTTTTTGATTTTAAAATTTATTCATTCTTATCTTTTAGGGGTAAGACGGCACGTATTACAGTAAATCCTTGCTGTGAATGTATCTCAAAGCTCCCTCCAATTCGCTTTACGCGAACCTGCATGCTTTGTAATCCAACATGCAGCCCTGACTGGACTTGATCAACTTCAAAACCAATACCATTGTCTTGAACGGTTAAAACCAATTGTTGACGTGCATTTTCAACCAGAGCAACCTCGACATCTGAAGCTTGGCTATGTTTTATAATATTGGTCAAGGCTTCTTCCGCCACACGTGATAAGGTTAAACAAATCAAAGGTGGTGGTTTCAGTAACCAATTCTCAGCAAATATCCATGTCGATTCAATTTCCATTTCTTCGAAAAGTTGAACAAATCGATGGCGTAATGGTGCAGCCCATATGATCGGATTTTCTGGAACTTTTTCACCTAAGCTTGTACCTGAGTCAATCACTTGTCGGAGATCATTCCGTAAAAGTTTAAACATGGAGAGGACTTGTTGTTTTTCGATATGTTCACTATGCTCAAGTAAAATCATTGAACGTACAATTGAACCACCCAGCCCATCATGTAATTCATGAGACAAATTCAAACGTTCCTGTAAACGCATATTATCGATTTGCAGTTGGTGTTTTTTCTCTAAAGACTGTTCCAAATGAAAAGTAACTGTCTCAACCGTTTCTTCAAGTGTTTGATTGAACTTTTCAATTCGGGAAACATTTTGTGAGATTCGATAAGCCAGAATAAATGAAATTGCCAAACTTGTGATTGGTGCTGCAAATGGTGTCCAATAGAGGTGTTGATCATCATAATTGAGCATGGTGTAGAGGTCATGAACGATAATCACCAGATAAATCAAAAAAATAAAAGCTAAAAGTAAAATGTCGACTTTGGGTTTTTTAAATGCAACCCATTGAAACAGCAGGCAGTTAAAAATAAATACCAGACCTGCATAAAGAAATGTAATCAGTAAGATTTTGTCCAAATATGCGTTAGGCGTAAAGAGTAATGCCAAGATGCAAATGATGAAGCTTGCTAAAAGTAAACGTTCAAGATATGTGTATTGTTGAAGCGCAAACCGCCACGCAAATAAACATAGACAATATACGTAACCGACTAAAAAAATTAAATTAAGTCGAGCCGTAAATAAAGTATCTGTAAATGGAATAGGTACCGTCGATATAATGTTATACGCAAATAACACCCAGAAAAATGAGGTTAGGCCAAACCAGCCAAAGGCTTTTTCTTCACGCCTGAATAGCCAAATCGTAAAGCCAATGGTTCCAAGAACAAAGCTGATGATTATATTGATTAAAAATAAAGTACGTCGTTCGAAAATCAGTTGATCATTTTGATTAACAATATCTTCTGCACGCCCAAATCGAATTTTGCCTAACCCAGAATGTTGTGAAGAAACACCAACAACACGGACTAAAATTTCATTTTTGTGATTTTGAACAGAGGATGAAGGAAGAACCCAATATCTAGGCATGTTCCAACTTCTTGATAAAGGTTCAACGAGAGACTTATCTTTCCATAACAATTCATTATTACTATAAATCGCACCAGCTAAATTAATGCGTTCTATCAAAAGCGCAATGGCTTGATGGTCTTGACTACATTGATAACGCCATTGAATTTTATACCATGCACTACCTGTATAATGATGCCAACGCTTTTCCCAATCATCGGGTAACTGAACATGCTCCCATCCTGTTTGAGGAACACGTTCTGGCTGATTTGCCTTCGCTTGGGCAACTTGTATATTGAGAATTTGAAAATGGCAATGTGCATCTCCCTCAAGACTTTGATTCAACAGATTTGCTTGAGCAAAACATGCAGTTTGCAGAGTTGCTAAAAGCAGATACAGAAAACCAATAACATTGAGTGTTAATTGAGTAATCCCATGTTGCGTGCTGTATCGATGGCTTTTGCTCTGTTGCATACCGCAAGTTTCCGATAAATATGTTTAATATGAGATTCAACGGTATAGCGAGATAAATTAAGTAGATCTGCAATTTCCTTATTGCTTAAACCTTGTGAAACCAGCTCTAAAATTCCAAGTTCTCTTTTTGATAAAATACTCTCATTTTCAGTTGTTTTTTGGCCAGTTATGGATTTGTTGCCATCATTTTTTTCATTGAAGTGTAATTTTTTTAAAATTTTTTGAGCAATAAATGGATCAATAGGTGCGCCGCCCCGTAAAACACTTCTGATTGAAAGTGCGACTTCAATATCATCACGTTCTTTGAGTACATATCCTGTTGCACCTGCACTTAATGCGTTGAGAATCGCATCTTCAGTACTCCATGCCGAAATCACTAAAACCGTGATGGTCGGATCATAGTTTTTTAAAATTTCTATAAATTCAATTCCATTTCCGTCTGGAAGTCCTAAATCAACCAAGGCAAAAGATGCAGAATATATTTCAAGTAATTCTTTGGCTTGTGCTAGACTTTGAGCAAAAGCTAAATCTGATGTTGAATACCCAATATTCACCAATATATCAGCCAGTCTTTTTTGTATAAGCGGTTCATCCTCTACAATGATGACAGGTACAGGTAGACTTAACTCATTGTTCATGATGTCAAAAAGCTCGTTGATGCTTAATGTATCTAGTTTTTCAGATATTTAGCTACTGCGCTATACCTGATAATAGGTATTTTACGACTTAAACATGATTTAGAACATGAAAATTAGAGTTTTTTGTAGATTGCCTGCGGAAAACAAACAGCATACAACCTAAGCTGATGCCGTTTAAATTTCAAACATGTGATTTACTCGCAGTGATGCTACAAAACTTCATGCTTTATATCACTTCTCAGATCATGAAGTAGTGCTTTCTGCTGATGTACTAAATTGATCTACAAGCATACGGCTTGCTTCATTCATACCAATCACTTCAACTTGAATATTATTCTGTAGAAATTTATTTTGTACTTGCTTTAACATATTGACCGAGGTGATATCCCAAATATGTGCATGCGTTAAATCAATGATGACTTTTTCTGTTGCTTCATGAAAATTAAAAAATTGGAAAAACTTTTCGGCACTGCTAAAAAAGATTTGTCCATAAATATAATAGTGGCGGCTATCGTTTAACAATTCAGAATGCACTCGAACTTCACTTTCAAGTTTATTTACCAAGAACAGTGCAGATAATAGAACACCAACCAATACTCCCAAAGCTAAGTTATGGGTCATCAATACAATAACAACTACTGTCAGCATGACTGTATTACTTTGTTTCGGATGTTTGGAAAAGTTTTTGAGTGAGTCCCAATTAAAAGTTGTGAATGCCACCATAATCATAATTGCTACCAAAGCAGCCATTGGAATATAAGCCAACCAATTTTTAAAAAAGACCACCAAACACAGTAAAAATACTCCAGCGACCAGTGTTGACAAACGTGTACGTGCACCTGAAGAAACATTGATAATCGATTGTCCAATCATTGCACAACCTGCCATACCGCCCATAAATCCACTGGCTATATTCGCAATACCTTGACCACGACATTCTTTATGGCGATCACCTTCAGTTTGCGTGACTTCATTAACAATGGTAGTTGTCATCATGGTTTCAAGTAAACCGACAGTTGCCAAAGTGACTGCATAAGGAAAAATAATTTTTAAAGTATCAAGGTTAAGCGGTATTTCAGGAATAAGGAAAATAGGCAATGTATCAGGAAATTTACCTAAATCACTTACAGTACGCATATCCGTGCTGAACAAAATTGCGACCAGACTAAGTACAATGATGCATACCAAAGGTGAGGGAATCAGTTTGCCAATTTTGGGGATATAAGGAAATAAATAGACAACAAGTAGTCCTAATCCAACAAATAGATAGGCGGTCAAATCCATACGTTGCAATTCGGGAATTTGTGCGACAAAAATTAAAATTGCCAATGCATTCACAAATCCATACACCACAGACTGAGAAACAAAACGCATTAATTTTGCGACTTTGAAATAGCCTGCGAGGATTTGAATGATGCCAGTTAAGATTGTGGTAGCAAATAAATATTGTAGACCATGATCTTTGACCAAAGTTACCATAAGCAATGCCATAGCGCCTGTGGCTGCAGAAATCATGGCTGTGCGACCACCAAAAAAAGCAATAGTGACAGCGATACAAAAAGAAGCATACAGACCCACTTGAGGATCAACACCCGCAATTGCAGAAAAAGCAATAGATTCAGGAATAAGTGCTAAGCCCACAACTAGTCCAGCAAGTACATCTGTACGGATATTGGACAACCATTCTGTCTTTTTTAGACTAATCACTATAGACCTTTCATCATTCTTTAAAGATGCGTATGTTAAAACATCTTTTAGTGAAAATGCAGCTAAGTTTGACTTGAAAAAGTCTTCATTTTGCTGAATATTCAAGTTGTAGCTATTTTATAAATCTATGCTGATTTGCAGTTTTATGTTTCTTGACTTGAAATTGCCGATAAAGCCATTTACAACTTAAACAGTCATATAACAAGGATTAGATATGAAGTTATATTATTCACCAGGTGCATGTTCTTTAGCTGCTCATATTTTATTGAATGAAATTAATGTTGATTTTGACCTTGAACGTGTTGATTTAAAAACACATAAAACAGAAAAGGGTGCAGATTATTACGAAATTAATCCTAAAGGTTATGTTCCAGCTTTAGAAATCAATCCAGGTCTGATTTTGACTGAAAATGTCGCAGTTCTTCCATTCATTGCTCAACATGACCCAAAACAAGATTTGATCCCACCATCAGGTTTGGGACGTGCCAAAGTATTGGAATGGCTAGGTTATTTAAACTCTGAATTACATGATGAATATGCTGTATTTTTTGATCCAGCAATTACCGAAGACGAAAAAGTACGTGGTTATGCAACATTGGATAAGATGTTGAAGTATATAGATGACTATCTCGCTGAATCTGAATATGATTATTTGGTCAATGACCGTTTTGGTCCAGCAGATGCGTATTTATTTGTACTCACCAACTGGTCGAACTATATTCAGCATGATTTAACGCCGTTTACCAATATTGTAGCTTTACGCAATAAAGTGGCTGAACGCCAATCTGTGCAGATTGCAATGCGAGATGAAGGTTTAATTCCTTGACGCAAAAATCATTTAAAAAACACCTTCGGGTGTTTTTTTTTATGCTTGATCAATTTCTATCGATTTCGCTCAGATATCTCAATCAATTGTTTAAGGTTATTGTTGACTTTTAGTCAATAATATTTTGCTTATTCATGCATTTTTTACACTAAAAATTATCATTATAGTGACGCCATTGGTTTAAAACATTGACGATACACAGGTGAGTAATGAGTAAGATTCTGATTGTAAATGGCGCAAAACAGTTTGCACATTCAAATGGTGAGCTAAACGATACTTTAACCGCTTTGGCTGAACAGGTACTTTCAGATTTAGGACATTCTGTGAAAGTGACTCGTACAGACGCAAGTTACGATGCTCAGGAAGAAGTAGAAAAATACCTTTGGGCAGATACAGTGATTTACCAAATGCCAGGTTGGTGGATGGGGGCGCCTTGGACAATGAAAAAGTATATCGATGATGTATTCACAACAGGTCATGGAAGCTTATATGCCAATGATGGTCGTACACGTTCTGATGTGTCAAAAAAATATGGTTCAGGTGGATTGATCCATGACAAAAAGTATATGTTGTCACTAACATGGAATGCACCTATAGATGCATTTGATGATCCAGAACAATTCTTCCATGGTGTGGGTGTAGATGGTGTTTATTTACCTTTCCATAAAGCCAATCAATTTTTAGGGATGCACAGCCTAGACACCTTTATTGTAAATGATGTGATTAAAGCACCTCAAGTTAGGCAATATGAGCAGCAATATCGTGATCATTTGCATCGACTTTTTGCTTAAGATATGCAAATCAATAACTCATTCAAAATGCTGAGGAACGTAAAATGTTGACGATTATTGCTGAAATTTATGCCCATCCGAATGGCCCACATAAAGAACAGATCATTCAAGCTTTTAAAAAAATTACACCAATAGTATTGCAAGAACAGGGCTGTCATGGCTATCAGCTTTTGGTGGATGCCAATGTTGATGTGAATTATCAAACTCGGGATGCTGATTTGATTGTCATGCTTGAAAAATGGGAAAGTATTGAGTATCTGAATGCTCACTTACACACTGAACATATGCAAAAATATCAGCTTGAAGTCAAAGACCATGTGGCTGAAATCAAAATTCGAGTTTTAGCACATGGGTTGTAAAACCACTTTTCATTAAACAGTTGTTTCCTGCTTTACGAGAAGCTAGCGGTGGCGATACAGCCCAAAATTGATCTGCTCCAACTTGAGTAAAGATGCTTTGTTTAATTTTGACTATGATATTTGTGGAGTGTGTTTAAGATTAAGCTCAGGAGTGTTTAAGCTTTGTTTGAATCTTCTGGTTAAAAAATCAGTACTGTCACTACGACTATTACCTGATGGTCGATCAAATTAATGTAAATCGTAACCAATTAGATTAAATACTTGGTTTTGATAACGGAATGTATATACATTATTAAAAATCCCCCTATGATTCACAAAGAAATCCAAAATTTAAAGAGATTTTGAGTTATCCATTCTGGATGATGGGGGAGTGGTCTACAATTAGAGGATCAATTAGGCATTTCTTTTCACTATTGCTTTCCCTTGTAAGTGAATCATTATTGGCAATCTGGCGGTAAGTTTGATCATCTTTAAATAGAACCAGCAATTTGCGCTCATTTAGGTTGAGTCGTGAATTTTCTGGTTTTTATCATATGAGCCATCATTCACAATATTTTTTTGATCAGTGTTTTCAAGAATTAACACCAGATCTGCCTGCTGATCCCTATTTAAGTCACCTTCAGCTTCGCTGAGTATTTTCCAGCCTTGGGGGAATAAAAACTTGAAGTTTGGTTTCAATGGCATCTGCCATAACCCAGTTTGAGCAGTTTATGAATGCAAAAAATAGATAGAATAATTTTTCACCATACATTATTTTGATCCTATGAAATTTATAAGCGTTTTCTCTGATAAGCCCTTTTTCAAACTATTAACCAGCATATAATCTCCTGATCTGAATCTTTTTTCTAACAGAGAGGAAATTTTTATTATCCCTATGGCTTGTTCCATATGATCATTTTTGATTTATGGAAGAGATCTAATGAATGAAGTTTTATCATCAATCTAATATTGGCTTGATCAGGTTTCAAACTACTTTATTCATATTCTCCATAATGCTTGAAATCAATTTGTTCTAATGTGAGTGTATATTTTTGTTTTAACTTTGACCAAGATTCTTGCTGAGAGGCTTTTTGATTTTCAAAAGCATCGCCACCCGAAGTTTTTTTGATTTTTCCTGTTAAAAAATTGATACTTTTCGCATTGATTTCGCCAGATGCTCGATGAATGTCAGTAGTATCATAGCCTATCAACTTAAAAGATTGGTTTTGGTAGCGGAAAGTAAAAAGATGATTGCTCACATACCACGAACCACAGCTGAGCCAATAATGTAAATTAATTTGCACTAATCCATTTTTGATGCTGAGTGAATTGTCTTCGCCTAAAGGATCAGCAAGACAAGGGGATTCCGGGTCTCCTTCACTTGGTAAAGTGGAATTACTTGCTACAAGACGATAACCTTGAGGGGATTTAAGTAGAATCAATAATTTTCGACGGTTTAAATTGAGCTGAGGATTGCCTAAACGATCATTTTTGACAATATTTTTTGGATCAGTATCCTCAATAATCAAGGCAAGATCTGGCTGCTGATCACCATTTAAGTCACCTTGTGCTCTGCTAAGTATGTTCCAGTTTTGAGGGACAAAGGATTGATAGCTTGTTCGAGTATCAGCCCAAAGAAAAGCTGAATATGTAGTTAGCATGCAAAATAAAATTAGCGGTATTTTATTCTTCATTGTTTTTCTCCAATCCACTGAACACTAAAGTTGAGAACTAACGCTTCATTCTCCCAAGGAATATTTTCCAGAGTATAACTTTTTGCTGACTTGATTGTTTTCCAAATCACTTTAGGTGGTGTTTCAACTTCAGCAAAAATATTTGCAGTCGAGCTTAGTTTGGCTTTATGCGTCAGAAAGTTAATACTAATTTCGTCTTGTTTACCATTAATTTTATCTAGATAAGATGAGTCATAACCAATTAAATCGAAGTGGCTATTGTTTAATTTAAAACTGTACGTCGTGACTAAACCATAGGTATTACTACATGATGACATGCTACTGAATATCAATTCTAAACGTTGATGGTTTATTCTCAAGGAGGAATCATCTAAAGCATCGTCGGTACACTTTTCACTTGCATGGTAGGTCCAGTTTGGAATGTGTTGACTGAATTTGAGTTGTGGTCGTTGATCTTTATCAAATAGAACCAAAAGCTTCCGGTTGTGTTGATGTTTGTTTTTGGGTTGAATCAGCAGTGCAATGTCAGTTTTTCCGTCCTGATTCAAATCACCTCTGGCTTGGCTGAGTATTTCCCAATCGTGTGGTACAAATTTTTTTAAAGCATCCGATGGCTGATTTGCAAAACTTATGATGGGTGAACAGGCAATAAGAAAAAGACTCGTATTTATTATTTTAAACATAATTTTTCTCAATTGATTTATTAGGGGCTGCTGACAATTTGTCCATATTTGCGACAGTGCAAAGCATTTATGAAATGTCAACAGACCCTAAGATATTTAAGCCTAAAAGAATTTCGAAAAATACAGTTAGGTAATTTAAGTCTTTCAGTGAATCATCAAGAAGCGATTTGATGGCAGCTATTTAAAGAAATAACCTGTCTCAGGTGAACTTGCATTTGCCATGCGTTTACGTGGCATACGACCTGCTAAATAAGCTTCACGACCCGCTTCTACAGCTTTTTTCATTGCTGAAGCCATCAAAATGGGATTTTGTGCGGCAGCAATTGCAGTATTCATCAAAACACCATCACAACCCAATTCCATTGCAATTGCTGCATCACTTGCAGTACCGACACCAGCATCAACCAATACTGGAACCCTCGCATTTTCTTTGATGATGGAAATGGTATGTGGATTTAAAATTCCAAGACCGGAACCAATCAGACTACCCAAAGGCATAATCGCAACACAGCCCATGCTTTCAAGCTCTTGGGCCACAATAGGATCATCCGATGTGTAAACCATCACTTCAAAACCATCATCAATCAATGTGCGCGCAGCTTCCAGTGTTGCAGTTACGTTAGGGTAAAGGGTTTTCTCATCACCTAATACCTCCAGTTTAACCAAGTTATGCCCATCTAACAGTTCACGAGCCAACATACAGGTACGTACCGCACTATTGGCATCAAAACAACCTGCAGTATTGGGAAGGAGAGTATATTTTTCAGGCGGGATCACTGACAGCAAATTAGGTTGATCTGGATTCTGCCCAATATTTACACGTCGAATTGCAACGGTGACAATTTCGGCACCACTGGCTTGGATGGCTAAATCTGTTTCCTGCAAGTCCTTATATTTGCCGGTACCGACAAGAAGACGGGACTGGAAGGTGCGTGAACCAATTATCAGTGGAGAGTTTTCAATAGGTAAATCTAGCATGGGAGAGCTCCAAATTAGCCGCCACCAACCGCATGAATGATTTCAATACGGTCTTTTTCAGCAATAGGGGTGAGTTCAAGTTTGCTTTTGGAAATAATCATTTCATTCATTTCAACTGCAAAGCGTTTACCTTCCAGCGAAAGTTCTTGAACCAGTTGTAGAAGATTTTGGCAAGAGGTTTCTTGGGGCTCACCATTTAAGAAAATTTGCATAGACATTCCATTCGATTGCGCAAATTGTGATTTAAAAAAATCAAAACAGATTTATTTCGCGTATTTTAAGGCATTCCAGGCAAGCACCAGCCAGCCAGCGATCATCAGTGCACCGCCAATCGGTGTAATTGCACCCAAGCCACGCGGTAAACCGAGTGCCATGATATATAATGAACCGCAAAAAAATAGGATTCCAATCTGGATCAGCAAAAAACTGGCTTTGATTGGAAGTTGTGGAATGACTTTACTGAGTACTGCCAATGCCAATAAACCCAGGGCATGATAGAAGAAATAATCCGTTGCAGTTTGCCACCAAGCCAATTGTGCTTCTGTTGCTCGGGCTTTTAAGCCATGTGCCCCAAATGCACCTAAGATTACTGCAAGTGCTAAATTCAGTGCTGAAATTGCAATCCACATAAGCCATTCATCTGCATCAATTTGCGCATAACCATAACATAAAATTTAACTCGGATTAAAGGCAAAATCTATGAAGATGTGAGATTCAATAAAACGCTAGGTAAAATAAAAGGGCAGATCGCCCTTTTATTCAAACCAATGTATTTGCAGATGGAAATTAGTTGGATGACATGGCAATCTTAATTTTATCCATGGCATTTTTTTCCAATTGGCGAATACGCTCGGCTGAAACATTATATTCTGCCGCTAACTCGTGTAATGTAGATTTATCATCATCTAACCAACGGCGTTGCAAAATGTTTCTTGAGCGATCGTCTAACTGTTCCATTGCATCATGCAAAGCGGAGGTGCTTTGTTCTTCGTAATCTTCTTCTTCAACTAAACGCGCTGGATCGTAACGATTATCTTCTAGATATAGGGCGGGAGCAACATGCGTTGAGCCTTCATCGTCATCATCACCTTGAGCTTCAAAAGCTGCATCATAAGCAGTCAAGCGACCTTCCATTTCCAAGACTTGCTCTGGTGTAACGTTCAGGTCCTTGGCAATCGATTGTGCTTCTTCAAGAGTGAGTTTTTTGCTCGATTTTTTAAGACTGCGCAAATTAAAAAATAATTTACGTTGTGCTTTTGTCGTTGCAATTTTTACAATTCGCCAGTTGCGGATCACATATTCATGAATCTCAGCCTTGATCCAATGCACTGCAAAAGACACTAAACGAACCCCCATATTAGGGTCAAAGCGTTTAACAGCCTTCATTAAACCGAGATTGCCTTCTTGAATTAAGTCACCCTGTGGTAAGCCATAACCTGCATAACTACGGGCAATATGAACTACGAAACGTAAGTGAGACATCACTAACATTTTTGCAGCATCTAAATCTTGATCATAGAAATAACGATCAGCCAACTCTTTCTCTTGCTCAGCTGTCAAGATAGGAATCTGATTTACGGTGCTGATATAAGCACCTAAGTTAACACCTGGTGCAGATAAGGACAGGGGCATCAACTGATTGCTGCTGTCACTCATGAGTTCTCCTTATAGGAATTTGGTCGTATTACTAATGCATTCATCTTAATTCGAATATTGTACATAAGTAAGAAAATTTGGGTATAGAAATGTAAACATATATGCAAATTTGCAAAAATAAATTTTAATTGAAAATAATTAAGATTCAATTAAGTAATGAAATTCATGCTCAGATACTTGAGTCAATTGGCAGTCAAGCTGATGCATTTCACAGTAACGGGAAATGTCGATCATACTGTGTGGGTCAGATGACTTTAACAAGAACATTTGCTGTGGCACAGCTTTTTTTAATTCACGTTTCAACATTAACAAAGGCATCGGGCAAGGTTTACCCATACTGTCAATTTCGGTTGGGTTTGTATCAATAGGTGTCTGACCTAAAGTTTTATTCATTTTATGGCAAAAATATAACACTGTTAAGGACGTAGTATTTTAGCAAGTTTCTTAGAACTACCCAACACAATTTGCAATATTCTTGCGTTGATAAAATATAATATTCAAGGTGTATAAAAAATAAGCTTGATATCGAAAATAATTATCAAAAAAAATTCTATTAATTGTCATAAACCCATGTTAAGCTCGTTGCGTATTTAGGATTTATCAGAAACAATTGTTGTTTTGAACCCTATTACAAATGGATGTAACCGGGATTTTGTTAATAGTTTTACAGAATGATTACAAGCTTTGAAATTACAAAATATTTTAAAACTTTGTTTGCTCTGCTGTTTGCAACACCGGGTGGTCCCTTTTCTTAATAACTGAGGATTAACTTATGACAGCTCGTGAACAAGGCGTAGTTAAATGGTTCAACGACACTAAAGGCTTCGGCTTTATCCAACGCGCAGGCGGTGATGACGTTTTCGTTCATTTCCGTGCTATTCAAGGTGAAGGTCATCGTTCACTTCGTGACGGTCAGCGTGTTGAATTCAGCGTTGTGCAAGGTCAAAAAGGTTTTCAAGCTGAAGAAGTTCAGCCTTTAGACTAATCTTAAATTTTTAAAAATTTAAGTGGCGCTCCAATTTTTTATAAATTGGGGCGTTTTTTGTTTATAATGGGCACAATTCAAAGTGTCTACAGCTAGAGCTCGTATTTATGTCATCAGGTTTCGAAACCCTTAATTTACATCCGCAACTTAAACAAGCGATTGATGCTTTAGGGTTTAAAGAAATGACCCCCATCCAACAGAAAGTATTGAAATATACTTTGGCAGGACATGATGCAATCGGGCGTGCTCAAACTGGTACGGGAAAAACCGCTGCATTTTTAGTCAGTATTATTAATGATTTACTTACCAATCCGATTCAGACGCAACGCTATCGCGGAGAGCCGCGTGCTTTGATTCTTGCTCCGACACGAGAGTTGGCGATTCAAATTGAAAATGACGCCAAGGATTTGGTGAAATATAGTGATTTAAATGTCGTCACGTTGGTGGGTGGTGTAGATTTTGACAAGCAGCGAAAGCAGTTGGATCAAGGGTTTGTTGATATTTTAGTTGCGACACCTGGTCGTTTAATTGATTTTACTGAACAGAAGGAAATTTGGTTAGATCAAATCGAGTTTTTGGTCATTGATGAAGCTGACCGTTTATTGGATATGGGCTTTATCCCTTCAGTAAAACGTATTGTACGTTTCTCTCCACGTAAAGAACAACGTCAAACTTTAATGTTTTCCGCTACTTTCAGTTATGATGTGCTTAATCTCGCACAGCAATGGCTTTTCGAACCCGTCACAGTAGAAATTGAACCAGAAAAGAAAACCAATGCGGATGTAGAACAACGCGTTTATGTCGTCGAAAAGAAAGACAAATATAAGTTATTGCGTGAAATTTTAACGGATGAACCGATTGAAAAAGTGATGATTTTTGCCAATCGCCGTGATCAGGTCCGTAAATTGTATGATCATTTAAAGGCGGATGGTTATAAAGTGGTCATGCTTTCTGGCGAGATTGCACAAGATAAGCGTTTGAAAATGTTGGATCAATTTAAAAATGGTAAACATAATATTATGATTGCAACAGATGTTGCTGGTCGTGGTATTCATGTTGATGGTGTATCGCATGTGATCAATTTTACCCTCCCTGAACAGTCTGATGATTATGTACACCGTATTGGGCGTACAGGGCGTGCAGGAACTCAGGGGGTTAGTATCAGTTTCTTGTCAGAAGACGATGCCTTTAATTTACCGACGATTGAAAAGGCCATTGGACAGAAATTACCTTTGACGCGCTTGGAAGGTTATTGTTGAGCATTTAAATTCAATTGATACAGATCAAACTAAAAATCCCACTTAATCAAACTTCCAAATTATTGGGACGGTTCATTAGGTGGGATGTTTAATTGAAATCATCAGATTAATTGGTTTTACAGCTAAAAGTTAAAGTGGTTTGGTAGTCAGTATCTTTTTCGATTCCGTAGTTTTTGCCCATGACAGAACCGATCACTCCAGCCGCAGCAGTGATCATTTTGCCAGTCTGTTCATCGACCACACCATTTAAAGTTCCATGATATTCAGTTTTTTCATTGATTAAGACGGGTGCGGCTTTTTTGCCACAAGTTTTGTTGGCAGCAACAATGGCATTGTTTTTTGCAGTAATTTGATCTTTACCTAAACCTGTGACTTCATATTGATTGTCGGCTTTTTGAATGGCTAAAGTTTGAGTTGGGTTGGATGCACATGCGCTTAGAAATAGTGCAGAACTGGCTAGGAGCGAAAGCGCTGTTAATTTATTCATAATGACTCCAAATTATCGTTGATTAAATAAAAGAATTTTTTAATTAGCCATGATTTGAACATAGAATATGTGCTAAATATTGAAAAACATGTATAATTTTTGCAGTTTTTATTGGTCTTATTGATAAATACGGCTATGGGTTGAACATAACAATTTTCAGAACTAAAATTCAGCTTGAGCATTTTCTTTAAAAAATTGACGTGGCTGTTGAGTAAATTTTTGCTGAGATAGCTTAATGATTTTAGAGTATGCTAATCTTACAAACAGTCCATTTAAATAGATTACAGCTAGGTCAATGTCAGATTTAAATTTCAAAGCAGTACATGACAATATCCACAAACGTCAATCGATTGGTCAATTGATTGAGCCTGCGCCATCACATCAGCAACTGAATATTGCATTTCAGGCAGCACTTGCTGCGCCAGACCATCATCGTTTAAAACCAACACAATTTATTGTGGTCGAAGGTCAACAGCGTGAGGCGTTTGGAGAATTGTTGGCTCAATCTATTGCGGATTTAGGGGAAACTGACTCTGCTCAAATTGAAAGGGTAAAACATCACCCGTTTCGCGCACCGATTTTGGTTTTGGCTGTGACTAAATTTCAAGATCATCCCAAAGTTCCATTTTTCGAGCAAATATTAAGTAGTGGTGCAGCGATTCAAAATTTTTTGTTGTCTTTACAGGCTCAAGGTTTTGCAACGATGTGGCGTAGTGGGGCGGTGGTTGAATCTAAACACTTAAAGTCAGCACTTGGTTTGGCAGATCGTGATTTAATTTCAGGTATTGTTTACGTGGGGACAGCTGCAAAAGAAATTGCACCGCGTCCCGAAAATGACACTCAAGCATATGTTCATTTTTGGCAGAATTAATCACAAAATAACGAGAGCTCAAGTCTGAAAACTCGTTAAACATTCACATGTAATATTTCAGGATTAGTTTTTAGGATAATAATAATGTCGGATTTACGATTTAAAGATTTAATTGAACCCGTAGTATTGGATCAAAAGACAGCACTGCGTGTGACTGTATTGGGGGGCGGTAGTTTTGGTACCGCAATGGCGAACACGGCAGTACGCAATGGTTGTGATACCATGATCTGGATTCGTGACGAAGCCATCGCAAATGAAATCAATACTACACATATCAATAAGCGCTATCTTCCCGACTTTCAATTAGAAGCAGGTTTACGTGCTGAGTCAAATTTGGAAAAAGCGGTGCGTGACCGTGACATTATTTTGGTTGCTATTCCCAGTCATTCATTTCGAGATGTGTTGCGCCAGATCAAGCCATTCATTAGTGCACAAGCTGTAGTGTCTTTGACCAAAGGAATTGAAGCCAAAAGTTTCAGTTTCATGAGTGATATTATTTGTGAAGAACTGCCTGAAGTACCTTATGGTGTACTTTCGGGCCCAAACTTAGCCAAAGAGATTATGGCTGGGCAACCCGCAGGTACAGTCATCGCAAGTGACAGTGAGTTGGTTCGTTATGCAGTACAACAAGCTTTGCATAGCGCATTGTTTCGGGTTTTTGGCAGTGATGATGTGCATGGTGTCGAGTTAGGTGGTGCATTAAAGAATATTTATGCAGTGGCCATGGGGATGGCAGTAGCGTACAAAGTGGGTGAAAATACACGAAGTATGATTCTTACCCGTGCATTGGCAGAAATGAGTCGATTTGCTGTTAAACTGGGTGCCAATCCATTGACATTTCTTGGCTTGTCTGGGGTTGGGGATTTATTTGCAACCTGCAATAGTCCATTGAGTCGGAATTATCAAGTTGGTTTTGCCTTAGGTTCTGGAAAGACACTTGAACAAGCGACAAAGGAATTGGGACAAACAGCAGAAGGGATCAATACCATTGTACAAGTGAATGCACGCGCTAAAGAGCTGGACGTCTATATGCCGATAACCACAGCGCTCTATGAAGTTATTTTCGAAGGGGCGCCACCCCTTAATATCGCTGTTTCATTGATGAAAAATGGACATCGAAGTGATGTGGAATTTGTGTTGCCTCATAATGAGGTTTAATTCCTTACAATTTGGGATTTAGAGATAGATCTGTAACAAAGCCTCGTTATAATCAGTGCAGTATTCAAAAGGAAATCTTATGCAACTGACTTTGGTGCGTCATGGTGAAGCAGCCCCAGCGATCAATGGTGTGGACAGTAAACGTCCTCTAACAGAACGTGGACATTTACAAGCGGAACAAACAGCACAATTTTTGAAAGAAACAGTACGCCCAGATGTATTTGTTGTGAGTACATTATTGAGGGCACAGGAAACATTGTCCCATATACAGGCTTATTTTCCAGAGATATCGGTATTGGTCTGTGACAAAATTAAGCCTGAAGATGATGCAAAAATAGCAATTGAATGGTTGTCACAATTACCATTTGAACGTATTGTGGTGGTATGTCATATGAATGTAGTTGGGCATATTGCAGAACAACTGACACATGAGCATTTTAATCCTTTTGCCTTGGCAGAAGCTCGGATCTATGAGCAAACAGTCATCGCAAATGGTCTATCGACTCAAAATAAAGCCTTTATTCCAACTGTATAAAAGCATTGTTAAAAGAACACACGGCAGAAAACGATAAATGTTGTACTTATGGATGCCTGAAGCCAATGGGGTTTGGCAATGGTCTCGAGGAAGTGATTGGACCACATCTTCGAGCCTAGAACAATTAATTCAAGATATTAAACTTTACCAAGGCGAAGAAGCAGTTGTTTTCTTTCCAAGTCGTGAAGTGCAGATTCTTCAGCAAAAATTTAGCAAGACTCAATATAAACAGTTGGGTGCAGATGGTGTTAAGTATTTACTTGAAGAGTATGTCATTTTACCGATTGACCAAATGAAAGTCTTTTCGCACTTTCAGCAACCAGACCAAGTTTCAGTGTTGGGGGTGAATCAACACACGATTACCACGATGCAACATTCTTTGTCTTTGGTTCCTTTAAAGATCGTCGCTTTATTGCCTGACTTTTTAATGTTGCCTATTCCTGAAAGTGGGCAGGTGGTTTTAGCTAATGTTAATGGACAATTGTTGGTGCGTGAGAATGAGTTTCTCGGCAATTCGATCGATGATCTTGGTTTGTATCTGGATTTTGCGGATCGAGAAAAAACTTTTTTATATAGTTCCCTGACCGACGCACAAGCGACCAGTTTATTTGCTGTAGCAACAACTGAACAGCGTGAGCCATTTAATTATCAGTTTACGGAAATCAAAAAGGCGAAGCAGCATCCATTTAATGTCCTGCCTAAAGCCAAACAGGCAAATGAGGGAATATCTCGTTATTGGCAAGCTTGTGCAGTTTTAGTGGTGGCTTTGATTGTTGCACAACTGAGTTATGATACATTACGCTGGTTTAAGCTGAAAAAAGTTGCCGATCAAACGGCATTGATTGCAGTCGATCAATATAAAAAATGGTTCCCCAATGAACAGCGAATTACAGAAGAATCCGTACAACGTCAGTTTAAAAATAAACTTGAACTCAGTCAGGGTGCGAATACACAGGCATTGCAATTGCTCAGTCGTGTTGGACCAATTTTGATGCAACATCAGATTATAGCCAATCGGGTTAATTATGAAACTTCTGTCTTAAACATGGATTTGGTTGCAAAGAGTTCGGAGGCATTACAGACTTTGGTAAAGCAATTAAACCAACAAGGTTTTAAGGCGGAATTGGGTAATATTCAGACTCAGGGTGCGACTGTGGTCGGTTTAGTGAAAATACAATGATGAAAACGATGGAAAACTTTCAAAACCGCTTAGACATTTGGTCTGAAAAAGTAGCTGACAATTTGGAAAAAATGTCAGCACGTGAACGCATCATGGTTGTTTTTACAACGATTTTTGTGATTGTTGCCGCGGTTGGTGCAGCCTTGTGGTATACCCATAAAGCTGCAGAAAAACAACAGTTGCGTTTAAATGAAATGAAAGATCTTGTGGTGTGGATGCAAAGTAATGTTGTCACCATGAAGCCAGCGGATGATTTGGCATTAACCACGGCAGATAAAATTCAACGTGTTGCACAACAGCAAGGGCTTTCTGTTGCCTCTCAGCAGGTTGGTGAGCAGTTTCAAATTGTTGCGCAACATCAAAATTACGCTGTTCTGGCAAACTTTCTGACTCAAATTGCGCAGATGGGCGTCAGCTTGGAAAAGATGGAACTGGTGAAAGAAGGCGCGCAGATTAAATTAACAGCGACGGTGCAATAAGTACTGAAAATAAACACAGTTCAAGCATAGCCTTTTCAGCATACTGTGCCTATAATGTGGCAACTTAAAAAGCAGTAGACTTTTATAGCTATGTTGTATTCACTTGCTCGCCCTTTGTTGTTTTCTTTAGCACCAGAGCGTGCACATGAACTCACATTATCCATGCTTAAATCTGCCCATAAAATGGGTGTGATGCGTCAAACCGTTGCGTCAAAACCAGTCACTTGTATGGGGATTGAGTTTCCTAATCCAGTTGGGTTGGCTGCAGGTTTGGATAAAAATGGTGCATATATCGATGCCTTGGCAGGTTTGGGATTTGGTTTTATTGAAATTGGAACTATTACACCAAAACCGCAGGAAGGCAATCCGCATCCACGTCTTTTCCGTATTCCTCAAGCCAAAGCCATCATTAACCGTATGGGATTCAATAATGATGGGGTAGACAAATTGGTTGAGAATGTCAAAGCAGCAAAATTTAAAGGTATTTTGGGAATCAATATTGGAAAAAATGCCTCTACACCTGTTGAGGACGCTGTTTCCGATTATTTGATTTGTCTGGAAAAAGTTTATCACTACGCGTCTTACATTACGGTGAATATTTCTTCACCGAATACCAAAAATCTGCGCTCTTTACAAAGTGGGCATGCACTGACTGAACTGTTAGAAACACTCAAAAAACGTCAGTTAGCATTGGCCGAAGAATTGCAGCACTATGTTCCGCTTGTTTTGAAAGTTGCACCAGATTTAGATGCAGCAGATATTGAATTTATTGCTTCACAATTGTTGCAGTTTAAAATCGATGGGCTTATTGTAACCAATACAACTTTATCTCGTGAAGGGGTTGAAGGTTTGCCGTATGGCGATGAAGCGGGTGGCTTGTCCGGTGCGCCTGTATTTGAAAAGAGTACAGCGTGTTTAGCTGCATTTTCTAAATTATTACAGGGTAAAATTCCTTTAATTGGTGTCGGTGGGATTTTATCGGGAGAACAAGCTGTTGCAAAACAACAAGCAGGTGCGAGCTTAGTTCAAATTTATAGTGGTATGATCTATACAGGTCCTACACTGATCAAAGACTGTGTTAATGCTATGACCTAAACGATGAATACCCTAGACATTATCCTACTGATTATATTGCTCATTGGAGGGCTAAACGGTTTGCGACAAGGATTCGTGAAAGCCTTTGCGAACTTGATAGGATGGATCTTTGCACTGATTGTCGGTGCAAAATATGCCAATATCATCGCGCCCTCTATGTCTGCACTGAGTCAGGATCCTGTAGTGCAGAAAATTGCTGCGTTTGCATTTATTGTCTTGGTCATTATTGTTTTAACATGGATTGCAACAGCAATACTCAATCAGGTTTTAAAGACCTTAAAACTTGGACCGTTAAATCGTTTAGCTGGTGGTGCATTGGGGACCTTGAAAGGTTTGTTTATCGTCCTCATAACTATGCAGGGATTAGGTCCTTGGGTTGACAGTTCACCGACTTGGAAACAGTCTAAAGTTATTCAGACGCTTCTGCCGTTTGCCCCTCTGGCATCAGAAATTTCTAAAGATGCAGCAAACGAAGCCTTAAATCATATACAGTCACAAGCGCATTCCGATGATGCTGTGAGAAATACTGATCGATCATCAAAAGCTGAAGATGATGATCAATCAGCACATTCGACAAAGAATCCGTTTTATTAGTCCTAGCTGGTCTGCGAGGTAGTTATGTGTGGAGTCGTTGGTATAGCAGGTAAAGCACCTGTAAACCAAATGTTATTTGATGCGTTGACGATGTTACAACATCGTGGACAGGATGCAGCTGGGATTGTGACTTGTCATAATGGGCGTCTTTTCTTGAGAAAGGATAATGGTATGGTGCGTGATGTCTTCCATACCCGTCACATGCGTGCATTGCTCGGTAACTATGGTATTGGTCATGTGCGTTATCCAACTGCGGGATCTTCAAGCAGTGCTGAAGCACAACCTTTTTATGTAAATTCACCTTATGGGATTACCTTGGCACACAACGGTAACCTGACCAATGCTGCTGATATTCATGATGATCTGTTTAAAACTGACTTACGTCATATGAATACAGATTCTGACTCTGAAGTATTGTTGAATGTATTTGCACATGAATTACAAAAATGTGCGTCACTAACCCCATCACCTGAAGATATTTTTCATACAGTTAAACGTGTACATGAGCGTTGCAAAGGTGCTTATGGTGTTGTAGCAATGATTACAGGGCATGGCTTGGTGGGTTTTCGTGATCCAAATGGTATTCGTCCGTTAATCTATGGCTCACGTTTGACAGAAAGCGGTGAGAAGGAATATATCATTGCCTCAGAGTCAGTTGCGATTACAGCACTCGGCTTTAAAGTGGAACGTGATATCCAGCCAGGTGAAGCAGTATTTATCAATTCAAAAGGTGAGTTTTTCTCACAACAATGTGCGGGCCAATCACGTTATCGTCCATGTATTTTTGAATATGTGTATTTCGCTCGCCCAGATGCCACAATTGATGGTATTTCGGTTTACAAAGCACGTTTGAAAATGGGTGAAACTCTGGCGAAGAAAATTCTTCGTGAATGGGGCGATGATCATGATGTTGATGTGGTTATTCCAATTCCGGATACAAGTCGTACATCGGCTCTAGAGTTGGCAAATATTCTGGGTGTAAAATTCCGTGAAGGGTTTATGAAAAACCGCTATATCGGTCGTACTTTCATCATGCCAGGTCAACAACAGCGTAAAAAATCGGTACGTCAAAAATTAAACCCCGTTGAACTTGAGTTTAAAGACAAGAATGTATTGCTGGTGGATGACTCAATCGTACGCGGTACGACTTGTAATGAAATCATTCAAATGGCGCGTGATGCAGGTGCAAAAAAAGTCTATTTTGCTTCTGCTGCACCGATGGTGAAATATCCAAATGTTTACGGTATCGATATGCCAGCTAAAGCAGAGTTGATCGCATCACACCGTAGTGTTGAAGAAATTCAAGATATTATTGGTGCTGATCGTTTGATTTTCCAAGATCTGGATGACTTAAAAGCAGCCGTACGAACCAGTAAAGTACCTGAAATTCAAGAATTTGATTGCTCAGTCTTTGATGGTATTTATGTGACGGGTGATATTAACGAACAGTATCTAAATGATCTTGAGCAAAGTCGCAGTGACACAGCGAAAAAGCAAAAAGATGGTTATATTGATGTCAACATTGATGCATCTTCAGTTGATTTATGCGGTATAAAAGAAGAGATGTAAGTCAGTATTGATTTTGATTGAGAAAAAGCGGGAAGTTCCCGCTTTTTTCATTTATAGTATTTTGCAATGTAATGAGGAATTTTACATTGAAAGATGTCAGCCATTATTTGATTAAAAACAAGAATATGTTGTGGTCTGCGAGTATTTGCTTACTTGCAGTCGTACTGACTATTTTTATTCTCAATACCGTTTTAGGGCTATTGGTCCATTACGTCAATCGTGAACAGCAAATTTGGTGGCATATTTTAAGTCCTTACTGTGTTGGACTCATCATAATTATTATTGGTTGGTCCATTGCCTATGAATTTTACGTTTTTCGTACGGGGGGGCATTCATTAGCCAAACAGTTGAAGGCACGTCGTTTAAGTCAGGTCGAAAGTACCCCGGAAGAAAGCGTAGCACTTCATCTGGCAGATAAATTTGCAGAAACTTTTGAGATTGATGCACCTACTTTATATGTTTTACCAGACGAAGTGGGCGTAAATGCCTTAACTGCAGGTTTCCTTCCAAGAGATACAGTGATTATTTTAACCTGGGGAGCCTTGCAGAATCTTGATGAATTAGAGCTTTACGGATTATTAGGGCATGAGTTTAATCAAATTCTTTCTGGTGAAGCACGTGAAAATACTCGGCTCAAGATTCTATATAGCGGACTGATTACTTTTAGTCAGTTGGGAAGTAAAATTGCTAAACAGGGTTTTAATCGTTACAACGCCAAAGGTAACCAACATAAATTTGAAACCAGTTTTGTTGCTGTCGGTGGTGTGATTTGGCTGTTGGGGAGTATGGGGATTTTAATCAATCGTTTGATTAAATATTTCACATTGGGCGGACGTACTTTTTATAATGACTATAAAACCAAGAAATTATTATTAAATAATGCCAATGTACAAACTTTGCTACGGATTTATGTGCATCATGCGGGTTCACAGATTCATAGTGAATTTTCTGAAGCGATTGCACATATGTGTTTTGCTAATTCGTTGAGTCCACAAAGTTGGTTGAATATTCATCCGAACATTGAAGATCGAATTTATGAGTTGAACCCCACGTTATTGCAAGATTTACAATTAGAAAATTTAAAGAAATTGCGCAGCCAGCCGTTGTTTAGTTTGTTGCGTCCGTTAGAAGAGTCTTCTGGTGAAGTGTATAATCCGTGGGTTTCACCACAGCCATTACCACTGTTACGTTTATCGCCCATTAGCTTCGCCTTAAATGATGCAATTAAACCTTTGAACCCAGAAGTGCGCCGTCAAATTGAGCGCTCAGATTTAATTCAGCGTGCAATGCAGACAGCAACGGGTTCTCGTGAAGTGATGGTTGCGATTTTAATGATCCGTCAGTACCGTGAATTTATTCCATCCGATGCAGCAGTCAGTCGAGCAATCATTGATTCATTGTTAAGTTTGGATGGTCGTGTCCATATTCAAATCTTTCATGATGCCTGTGAGAATCTTGGCAACATGCCTGCAACGAGTGCCCGCCAGTTTGTCACCAAACTGGCTAAAATTATTCAAGAAGATGGTGAGATCGGCTTATTGGATGCACTGTTAATAGAGCGAGTAAAAGCTGAACTACATTTACTGCCAATGCATACACCATCATCACTTGAGACAGTGAAGCCTCAGATTGTACGATTAATCGACGCTTTATTGCATGTTCAGCAAATCAATAGTGCCAATCAGCTGGATGTGCGTTATGAGATTTTGGAACGTGTTTTATCTAAAGATGAGCTGGAACTCTTTGAAGAAATATCTGATGAACCAATCGATTTAGGCGAAATCTTAAATGATATTGCGGGCTTATTGCTACGTGATCGTTTAAGTATTCTCGGTGTGGCTGAAATTTGTTTATGGAATGATCGGATTATTACCCAAGATGAACTGGATGTACTGCAATTGCTCTATTGGCGGCTTGGTTTTAAATCAGATGATATTGTCGATCAAATGCAGAAGAAAAACAGTGTAATGATTATTTAATCACAGGGCTAAGTTCATTCTGAACGAGAAAAAGTTTCTAACACCACGCAGAGACATGGTGTTAGAACAGAACTTCAATTAACTTGCCATTGCATCTACAGAAAGCTCAGCAACAGTAGGTTTTGCTTTTTCAGCCTTTAAACCTAATTTATTAAATAACTGTTTATCTTTACCTTCGCCAGCATTCGGTGTGGTTAATAATTTTTCACCACTGAATAATGAATTTGCGCCTGCCATAAATGCGAGGGCTTGATCTGAATCGCTCAGTGACTCACGACCTGCAGAAAGACGAATATAGCTATGTGGCATAATAATACGTGCAACAGCAATGGTGCGAATCCACTCAGTGACATCAAGTTTTTCTACGTCTGCAAGTGGTGTACCTTCAATCGGGACCAACATATTGATCGGCACAGATTCAGGGTGTACTGGTAATGTGGCTAATTCATGTAATAAACCAATGCGGTCATTGCGGTTTTCACCTAAACCAACAATACCGCCGCTACACACTTTCATTCCAGCATTGCGCACGTGATCTAAGGTGTTTAAACGATCATCAAAAGTACGGGTGCTGATAATGTGCGAATAATATTCACGAGAGGTATCCAAGTTGTGATTATAGTAATCCAAACCTGCCTCATGTAGACGCTCTGCCTGAGATTGGTTTAACATACCTAGCGTCATGCAGGTTTCTAAGCCAAGCGCTTTCACTTCACGCACCATTTCTAAGACATATGGCATATCACGTTCATGTGGATTGCGCCAAGCCGCACCCATACAGAAACGAGAAGAGCCTGATTCAAGTGCTTCTTTGGCTTCGCTGATGACTTTCTCAACGGCAATACGCTTTTCAGCTTCAAGTTTTGAGTCATAACGTGCAGACTGCGAACAATATTTACAATCTTCAGGGCACTTGCCTGTTTTAATTGAAAGTAGTGTACTGACTTGAATGCTATTTGCTTCAAAATGCTCACGATGAATTTGTTGCGCCTGAAAGACTAAGTCTAAAAAAGGCTGATCGTATAAAGCTTGAATTTCTTCACGAGCCCAGTCATTACGTACTGTCATTAGTTTAATCCATGATCATCATTATCTATCCCTGTATATAATACATAATTCATGCCAATCCCATAGGGCAAAAATGTTCAAATATGATGGTATCTTACGATTGAAAAGTTGAATCAAATAGAAAACTGAAATTATAAATATAGTTGCAAAGTTATTCGAATTTTCCGAAATTTACTTACTAAATTCTATTTTTAGATTTTTATAATTTCCGAGTTATAGTCATTAAAAATTAAAATAAAAGATAACTTTGCAGGGAACTGGACATTAAAAGGCAGTAGATTTACATAAATAAAATAAGTCTAAACCGTCGGTTTTTTGCTCATTTGCTCTGTAATCGCCCAGTCAATATGGACTTGCACAACTTCATCATGCAATGGTCTATGTTGGGTCAAAGCTTGAATGATGGTGTTTGAATAGGGTGCATTGCCTAAGCCTATGGCAATATTGCGCATAAAACTTTGATAACCTGTACGGCGGATTGGACTGCCTTCGGTACAGCCTAGAAATGTTTGTTCATCCCATTGCCATAAATCTAATAAACTCATATGGTCTAAACCATGTCTTGGATTAAAATCTGCGATAGATGCAGTTTTAGCAAAACTATTCCAAGGGCAAATCAGTTGACAATCATCGCAGCCAAATACACGGTTTCCTATACTACGTCTCAAGTCTTCTGGGATGATTCCTTTATATTCAATGGTTAAATATGCGATGCATTTGCGTGCATCAAGCATATAAGGTTCAACAATAGCTTGAGTTGGACAAATATCGATACAGGCTGTGCAAGAACCACAGTGTGAGGTTGCTGGCTCATCAAATGGCAAATCCAGTGAAGTGAAAAGCTCACCTAAAACAAAAAAAGAACCTGATTTTTTATGAATCAACAAGGTATGTTTACCAGTCCACCCCATTCCAGCACTTTCTGCCAGTGATTTTTCAAAAACAGGGGCAGAATCGGCAAATGGACGTGATTCGAATTCGCCGACTTTACCTTTGATGATCGTGGCCAGTGTTTTTAAACGACCGCGCATAATTTTATGATAATCACGCCCACGTGCATAACGGGCAACAATTGCTAAATTCGGCTCATCCGGGACGTAGCGTGGTTTGGGTGTTTCGACCAAATAGTTCATTCGTACACAGATAATACTTTTTGTACCTGGAACCAATAGTGTAGGATCAGCTCGTTTTTCAAGATTTTCCTCTAAAAACTTCATGTCACCATGATAACCACGCTTTAAATATTCTTTAAATCTTGCCAATTCGGCTTGAGCATCGGGTCGTGCAATGACACAATCAGCAAAGCCCAATTGCAAAGCCTGTTGTTTGATCCAAGTTTTTAATTCACGAAGATCAAGCTGTTGCAAAGGAATTGATGAATTGGTTGATGGTGCTGGCATAGTGGTTGGTGTGCTGAAAAAAGAGTGAAAAGAAAAGGATAAATATATGCTAGGCCAAGTTTATCATAGCCATGAAATTCAAGCATGGGAACGTCGATGGTTTAGTCAGCAAAATAGTGCTTTTGGTTTAATGCAACAGGCAGCATGGTCGATTGCTCAGTATTTGCTCCAGCTTTTTCAAAATAAATATCCTGAAGTTAAAACTATCGCAGTATGGTGTGGTCGTGGCAATAATGCAGGTGATGGCTACTGTATTGCCAGTTATTTAAAGCAAAGTGGCTATGCTGTGGAAATATTTGCCACTGAGACAGGTGTATCGGCTGACTTAAAGCAAGCGATACAACTGGCTGAACAGAATCAATTAAAAATCCATTCACATTTTGATCTTGAAGGGACTTTTGACTGTCATATCGACGCTCTGTTTGGAATTGGTTTAAATCGTGATTTAGATCAAACATGGCAAACTATCATTCAAACTTTTAATGCACAAACAGGGATTAAAATTGCAGTTGATTTGCCAAGTGGCTTGAATACTAATACAGGCCAGCCACAACCCATTGCAGTCAAAGCAGACTACACATTTACTGTTTTAGGGCTTAAAGCAGGATTATTTACAGGGCAGGGTAAAGAGTATGCTGGTCAAATAGAAACGATTTCTTTGATTCCAGCTGATTCCGAGTTGAAAGCAGTCGCACAATTAGCCCCCAAACATATTCAATTACCACGACGCCAAGCTTTTGGACACAAAGGCAGCTATGGGCATGTATTGGTCGTGGGTGGTCATGCCGATATGGGAGGTGCGGTCATACTGGCGGCAGAGTCTGCATTTTGTGCGGGCGCTGGAAAAGTGACTATTGTCTGCCATGAAAAGCACCATACTGCTGTTTTGGCACGATCTCCAAATATCATGATTAAAGATATCAATGCTTTTACAGAAAATGAGATTCAATCCTTACTCAATCAAGTGGACGCTGTTGGTTTTGGTATGGGCCTAGGTCGAGATGTTTGGGCTGAACAGCAATTTTCAAAATGGTTTAAGCCAATCTGTGCCAGTACACATTTACAGGTGGTTTTGGATGCGGATGCTTTATGGTTTTTGGCGAAGTTAAACATTCAATTGAATCCAAATACTTATCTTACCCCACATCCCGGAGAAGCAGCTAAACTACTCAATTGCACAATCGCTGAAATTGAGTCTGATCGTATAAAAGCTATTCAAAGTCTTCAAAATAAATATTCAGGCAATTGGGTGTTGAAAGGTGCAGGTAGCTTAATTCTTGAAGATAAGTTGTGGATTTGTACAGGTGGTAATCCAGGGATGGGTACAGGCGGGATGGGAGATGTTTTGGCGGGTATGATTGCCAGTTTAAAAGCTCAATTTGCTGAAAATGTGCAACTGCATGATATTGTCACTTTACATGCGCAAGCCGGTGATTATCTTGCACAACAAGGTATCCGTGGGCTACAGGCACAACACATGGCACAAGCTGTATATCATGTCATTAATATTATTCGGAGCTAAAAATACGATGGATGCAGTTAAACTTTTGATACGTGGCAAAGTACAAGGTGTTGGTTATCGGCGTTGGTTTGAGAAAGAGGCACTAAAGATGGAACTCAAAGGTTATGTCAAAAATTTAGAGTCAGGTGAGGTTGAAGCGGTTATAGTTGGAGACGAACAAGCGATTATCGGTTTAATTCGTCATTGCCACATTGGGCCTTTAAGGGCTGAAGTCACCAGTATCGAACAAAGTAGACTCAATCATGACACAGATTACAATGAGTTCACCATGATTCGTTAACTTGTCCATTCTGATATATATGAAGATAATTTAAAATGATTATTAAAACGTTTTTATTCAGTTGTCTTTTAATGTGGGATATTCAAGCTACTGTTGTTGCACAAGTAAATGAAAAGATGCCTGAAAATCATCATACTAAAATTGTTCTAAAAGATTTAGACTTTAAAACGGTGATGAACGCTTTTTATCGAAAACAAATTCAAACAACAAAAATTGATCAATTGGATCAGCAAAATATTCCCTATATCGGCATTAAACATGCAGAATATACCAATGCTTTAAATAGCGATGATGCAGTGGTTGTCTTTAGCCCTGCCCATAGCTATCGAAATGCGCAAAATGAATTACGTTTTCTGTTCACAACCACTGAAGTTTCAGTAGATAAAAATAACCATATGCTCAATTTTTGTGGAGCATGTGCGGCTTTTACACGCATCTACATCTTTAAGAAAAATACTTCTGCACAATTTGAACTGCTCAGCCAAAGTGAGGGTGAAAATAGTTGGATGAATGCTGACTTTAACTATTTACCTTATCCTACTGCTGATATTGTGAAAAATATTCGCAGAGTAGGGCCAAAAGTTAAAGCTTATGTAGAGGAACAATCATTTAGTCGTCAAGGCTATTCAACAACAACCTTATACATTGTACCTTTTGATGAAAATCCGAGGATAAAGAAGTTACAAGTCGCAGAAATTAGTAATGACAATGAAGTGACGGGAAGTGAAAAAATCTACAACACTCGAGGAAATTATCGTTTTTTAACTTCTGAGCATAATGGTTTGTATGATATAGAAATTCGTTATTCAGGAACAAGGCAAATATATGTCGCAGATCGTGCTAAGATTATTCCTGTAAATGAAACCCATGTTTATCATTATAATGAGCAACAGCAAAAATATATTCGAGTGAAGTAAAATGTTAGAGAAGTATTTAATTGTTGGAATTGTTTTTGCAGCATGTATTGTGTTGATTATATACACTCAGCTAGATAGTCGTAAAAAAGAAGATAAAACACTGAGCTTTAAAGAGAAGTTACAGAAAGGGTTCCCGAATTATAAAATTCTTGAACGAAATCAAAGTTTCATTATTTCTCGTGAGGGTAGTAACCCTCGTATTCCAGAAGAATTGGTCTTAATTCGAGTCGATCCAGAACAGAAGAAAAATCTTAGAAACTCAGGAAATATGCTGATTGCAACGTACTCTAAACAACCCAGTATTCGAGAGGTGCGTAAAGATGCACTGCCTTATTTAAATTAATTGAGCCTATTTAGTTTTTCAGGATCATGCGACAGAAGTTATTTACAGGATGGCTTGATTATTTATTTCAGAATTTACTTAGATCAAGAGATCTTTTGATTCTAGATAATGCGTCTATTCATAAAGGCAAAGAAATAGAACAGCTTGCTGAAATATATAATGTACGAATCATCTACCTTCTAGCGTATAGTCCTGGTTTAAATCCAATCGAACAAGTCTAGTCTGCACTCAAAAGGAGGTCAGGAACCTTATAAGTCAGCAGAGTATTTCTATTTATAAGGCTCTAAATATTGGATTTAAAGAGATGTAGCTCTTAATTCACATATAGCTATAGGCTTCTATGACATTGATCAGGTATTGTGTACTTTCTATAAAAGTTGGTTTCATCTTCATACACGGCGATAATGTGTTATAGCGTGCAGATAAATGCCAGTTTCATATTATATTATGGCTACCATTTATTGATTCAATAATGCCAGAACAATTTTTTCTTTCATTTTAAAAATAAACTTCACACTATCATTTGTTGATGCTATTAATTATCGCCGTTTGATTCATGAAACCACTTCATGTATGTATCCACAACAACTTCACAGTCAATGATGCATAACTTTGGATATTTTTCCTGTATATAAAAATATTCGGATGCAAGGCATCGTGACAGATAGTGTGAATATTCCGATACAGTATTCATATTATTTTTCATAAATTTCAATAGTTACTTTTTAGACATCTTTCATTTTATGAAATAAACCTTATTTTCTCTGATAATTAACTTCCATCTTTTGTTTTGCTCCCATTAATCATCTTCCAATCCCAACCATTCCTGCTCGTGCAAAACTACCCAGTTTCCAGAAAAATCGATGCTGCCTTTACCCATAAAATCATTGACAATATTGAGGATGAAATCTTTTTCAACAAAAAATTCAGCCGGAAATTTCATCAATTCTCCTCCAACATAATATTCCTCCAATGCTGTGTACATCTGGCTTGCCACATATACATAAAGTTCTTCACCAGCTTTTTTGCTACTTGTCATGATAAAGCGATTCTTTTGTTTGATTTTTGATATTGAAACATAATAGCCATTTTGATTATTTAATAAACAAATGTCACCGGAACCGCTACTCCATCTATCGTCTGGAATGCTTTCAACAAAATTTCGAAATTGATCGAAATCAAAGATGGTTGACACCTTTCCATATTGGTCTTTTAAAATAAACATTTTATCCATATTTATGTGTGTTCCAGACTGATGACTGCCTTTTCAAAACTTTGTTGCAAAACAAATATACATCATCCGCACCGAAGCACTGGAAAAATAAACCTGAGAATTTGCTGATGTGTTAAAAAATACTTTAAATATCATATATTAATATAAAATTAAAGATTTTCCACATATTGTCAGAGCACTATAGAAATAGGTGTAAACGCTTTGGTTTAAGAATGAATTTAATAGCAGGATTGATCTATTGAATGATTAAAAAATAACTTTCGCAAGAGATCTAATGTATCAGCGTCTACGACTGCTATTGCGGCTACGTCCTCGCGCCATACCACCTAAAGCATTGAGCACTGCTAACTTACTCATGCTGCCTGAGGCATGGGCATGGCAGATCGCCGCAGCAAGTGCATCGGCAGCATCTTGTTGGGGTTTAACAGAAAGATTCAGAAGCTTCATGACCATCATTTGTACCTGTTCTTTATCTGCTGCACCATAACCGACAACAGATTGTTTGATTTGGCGAGCAGTATATTCAGCAACTTGCAAATCTAGGTTGACCAAAGCAGCGATAGCTGCGCCACGTGCCTGTCCCAGTTTCAATGCTGAATCTGGATTTTGTGCCATAAAAACTTGTTCAACGGCCGCTTCTGTAGGACCATGAAATTGAACGATTCGATCAATTCCTGCAAAAATTCGTTTTAAACGTTCAGGCATCTCTGTTGTTTCAGTACGAATTGTACCTGCATCAATAAAAGAAAGCTTTTGACCATCTTTCTCAATAATCCCATAACCTGTTAAACGTGAGCCGGGATCAATTCCAATAATTAAAGGCATAATACTGTTTATCGTAAATCTTGTTTAGATTATATGATGCTATCCAGCGATTGAAAGTAAAATTTTAAGTTATTGGCTGTGTGATCAAACAACAAATAGGAGAGCTTGTTTGAACAATTTTGTGCAAATCAAAAATCAGCATGTGTATTGGGTTCATCGTTTAATTACACTGATCTATCTGGTGGGATTCATCTTGCTCGGTTTTGGAATATTGCAGAAATTTGACCTAGATGCATTGATGACTTTTCTGATTCTGATCTTGGTTTTCGGCTGGATGATGTATTTACATTTTATTGCCTCAGCAGAAGCTGAAAAAGGTTCAGAAAGAGGGCGGAGTATTTCGCGATTTATTGCAGTGATTTTACTGTTTTTATTTCCAATTGGAACAATATTGGCAATGTATCTATTTTATAAAACATCGTCCAGTGAATGGCAAAAATAAAGAAATTCGAGATTAAACACAAAATTACCCTTTAAAAATTCGGGAAAGCCCTTATAAATATAAAAGTGATGAAATTCATGGCATTTGATGTATGACTTTCCAAGCTGAAATTTAATTTATCTTTGAGATGCTTTGTTTCGATGAAACTTTTTCCTATTATTTTAATTGGTATCATTCTTGAAATTGCTGTGTGGATTGGCGTGGCTCAATTCATTAGTGGTTGGTACGTGTTCTTCTGGTTTATCATCGCTTTTGTGATTGGTTTAAATTTATTACGTTCCAGCACTGCGACGATTATGCCGCAGTTACAGCAAATGCAAATGACAGGAATGATGGGAAATGACCCTGCGATTGCTAAAAAAATGGCAACCGCATTTGCAGGCATTTTGTTGATGATCCCAGGTTTGATCACAGATGTTTTAGCATTGTTGGTGATTCTACCGCCTGTTCAGAATGCAATTAAAAATGCAGGAATGAAATATATGGCAAAAAAACAACAAGCCATGATGAATAATATGATGGGCGGAATGGGCAACATGGGCGATGCGCAAGGGCAAAATCCCTTTGCAGATTTAATGCGCCAAATGCAGGATATGCAAAACCAACAATCAGGTGGTCAATATCGTGATTCCACAATTATTGATGGAGAGGCACATGAGATTGAACCAGATCGTAAGCAAATTGAACTTAAAGATGTAAATAAAAAATAATGTCATTTTTAATGTGATTGAATTTGAACGCTGAGTCGAAAGATTCAGCTTTTTTTATCGCTGAAATTTGTGGTTTTACCGACCAATCAGACAAGCCTCTTTTGTTCATCTATTGGGAAACACGGATTTTATGAGGACAAATTATTTCTTAAATGGTTGATCAAACGGTATAATTGGCTCGCCCTAAGCAATAAGATTAAATTATGTCAATGTTATTGACCATTTGTGCACTGCATTTTGTTGCACAGCTCAGTCCAGGACCAGATGTATTGCTGGTTGCTAAAAGTTCAGCTTCTACTTCACGTGCAAATACCCTTAAAATTATTTTAGGCATATCTGCCGGTGTCTTGGTTTGGGTGATCTTAACGCTATTGGGTTTTACGGTTTTATTGGAGCAGTGGCCTTGGATTCAGCAAGTGTTGATGTTGATTGGTGGATTCTTTCTGGCTCGAATGGGGTATGCCATGTTAAAAGGTGGTATTGCCACACTTAAACAAAGGACCAATCTTGATGGTGTGATAGCGCATGAACCGAAAAACTATTTTCTTTGGGGACTTTTTACAAACTTAGCCAATCCTAAAATTGTGATCTATTTCAGTAGTGTTTTCTCATTGGCATTAAGTTCAAGTGCTGGATTAAACTTAAAACCACAATTGGCAGTAATCATTCCGATTCAAACATTTTTAGTGTTTAGTCTATTGATGTTGGTAATGTCGATTCCCAAAATAAAAGCGATCTATCAACGTTCTGGAAGCTATATTGATATTCTCTCTGGAAGTTTTTTCTTATTATTTGCAGTTTTCCTCTGGGTGGATGTGCTTAAAATATTTTATTGATTTTCATTGTTTTCAGGAGTTGTTTTTTCATCGTTCACATGTTGTGCCAGGATATTGCCAAGCTGTTCTTGTGTCTGATAACGACGTTGATCTAAAGTTTTGATCTGGTTTTCGGATTCAGAATATCTGCGGCTACGGTTGGCGCGTTCACGCAAGCCACCTTTTTTGATCAGTTGTACCAAAATAATCTCCCAAAATCTAATATTTGCCTATGCTTGAATTATACCTTGAATACACAGGATACAGAATATTGATCTCTGGGTATTGAGTGAAGAATAAGTCTGAATTGAGACTGATTTCTGGTTTTTGCTAATATTTATATAAATTTATGAATTTTATGAAAAATAAATAGAAACAAAATTTGCTTGTCAAATAGGGTGAATCATGTAAACTTAAAAATGTAGTTAAATTTTTACATTACTTATATGGATATAATGGTAGTGTAATAAATAAAAACAATAATAGTGCCATAAAAAGGAGATCCAAAGATGATTCTACAATATCATTGCGCTTGCTGTAATGAAGCAGTGACTTCGACCCAAAAAGTTTGCCCGAAATGTGGCTCTCAACATATTAAAAGCCCATATGGGTTATGGACTTTTTGTCTAGTGGCTTGCTTGGTTGTGGCAGTCACCTTTAAAGTTGGGCATTTATATATTCAAAATCATAATACTGAAGCACCTGAACAAGTTTCGATATTGAGTGTTTTACAACAGGATTCTAAGCCTAGTCCAGACTAAGTGGGGTTTTATTTTCGAGAATAAGATGAAGAACTTGCAAATAAAAGAAAAAAAGACGACAGGAGTTTTTTGATTGAGTTTAAATTGAAGCTGCTAGAGAGGAGGGATTTTTTTGAGGTATCTATTTCCATAATCTTTAACAAACAAAAAGCTCGCATCTGCGAGCTTTTTTACTTTGGATTTTTGAGCAATTATAGATTTGCTGATGCTTTAAGTGCTTCAACTTTATCTGTTTTTTCCCATGTAAATGCAGTGTCGGAACCTTCACGACCAAAGTGTCCATAAGCAGCAGTCTGCTTATACATTGGCTGAATCAAATCAAGCATACGAGTAATGCCATAAGGGCGTAAATCAAAGTGCTCACGAACCAATTGAATGATCAATTCGTCAGAAACTTTACCTGTATTGAAGGTATTGATTGAAATTGAAGTCGGTTCAGCCACACCAATCGCATAAGACACTTGAATTTCACATTTATCTGCAAGACCTGCGGCAACGATGTTTTTGGCAACATAACGACCAGCATAGGCAGCAGAACGGTCAACTTTTGAAGGGTCTTTACCGGAGAAAGCACCGCCACCATGACGAGCCATGCCGCCGTAGGTATCTACAATAATTTTACGACCTGTTAAACCACAGTCACCCACAGGTCCACCAATCACGAATAAACCTGTTGGATTAATATGGAATTTCGTTTCAGCATGGAACATTTCAGCAGGGATGATCTTTTTTACGATTTCTTCAATCACTGCTTCTTTGAGGTTCGCTTGTGAAATTTCAGGATCATGTTGAGTCGAGAGTACCACTGCATCCAAGCGAACGGGCTTGCCATTTTCATAGGCAAACGTAACTTGGCTTTTGGCATCTGGGCGTAACCATGGCAATGTACCGTTACGACGTAATTCAGCTTGCTTTTCCATTAAACGGTGTGCATATGAAATTGGCGCAGGCATCAACACATCTGTTTCACGGCTTGCATAACCGAACATTAAACCTTGATCGCCTGCACCCTGATCTTCAGGTTTTTGACGATCAACACCTTGTGCAATTTCTGGTGATTGTTTGCCAATCATGTTGATCACGGCACAGGTTGAGCCATCAAAACCAAGATCTGTATGGTGATAGCCAATACCATTCACCGTGTGGCGAACAATCGATTCAAAATCGACATTTGCTGTTGTGGTGATTTCACCCGCAAGAACGACCGCACCAGTTTTTACTAATGTTTCGCAGGCAACCCGTGCATATGGGTCTTCTTTTAAGATTGCATCCAAGATAGCGTCACTGATTTGGTCAGCCATTTTATCTGGATGGCCTTCGCTCACAGATTCCGAAGTAAAAACAGCATACTCGCGCATGAAAGTCCTATCACAGTAATTTATAAAGACGCAATATGTTACATCGACTTCAGCCTGAGGACTAGCATTACCTGATTAAAAATCATGAATAAAATTCATTTTAATGTGTTTTTAATTGATATATTCATTAGGAAAACTGATAAAGATGGTGAAATTTGTAACGTCAGCGCTTTTTAAAACCGCTTAACTTGCTTTTGATTGAATGATTTGACTGTATTCAGGTTGAAATTAATTTCTCTTTATTGCCACTATGTGCTTATTGCGATGGTGATGAAAACTCATGTTTAAAAATGTATCGCTTAATCATGATGAGGGTATTCAAGTTTTGATCCAAATAGCCAATCAATATTTATCATTTTTAAAGAGACAATGCAGTATTGCGATCATTTTTTAATTAATTTGCAACCAAAAGGGATAAATATAGACTTAAGTCTTTACCCTGATCGTTTTTTTTAAGACAATACAGCACAGTTTTTGAATTTTTATTCTTGTTCCTAAATTTTTATCTATTGGATCTGATCTATGACAACCCCGTTGAATGAACGTCGTATAGCTAACGCAATTCGTGTATTGGCTATGGATGCTGTGCAAAAAGCAAATTCTGGACATCCAGGTGCACCAATGGGGATGGCTGATATCGCTGATGTCGTATGGCGTGAATTTCTGAATCATAATCCGACAAACCCACAATGGGCAAACCGTGACCGCTTTGTATTGTCCAATGGTCATGGTTCCATGTTGCAGTACGCACTGTTGCATTTAACGGGCTATGATCTTTCCATTGAAGACATCAAACAGTTCCGTCAATTACATTCTAAAACGCCAGGTCATCCAGAATTGGGTTATGCGCCAGGTATTGAGACGACGACTGGCCCGTTAGGTCAGGGGATTGCCAATGCGGTTGGTTTCGCACTGGCTGAAAAAACTTTAGCTGCTCAGTTCAACAAAGAAGACATCAAAGTTGTAGACCATTTTACTTACTGTTTCTTGGGTGATGGTTGTTTAATGGAAGGCATCTCCCATGAAGCATGTTCACTTGCAGGAACTTTAGGTCTAGGAAAACTGATTGCTTACTATGATGACAACGGTATTTCTATTGACGGTGAAGTAGAGGGGTGGTTCTCTGACGATACTGAAGAACGTTTCAAGGCTTATGGTTGGCAAGTTCTACGTGTAGACGGTCATGATGCTGATGCGATTCGTGCTGCAACGGTTGAAGCACGTGCGGAGACTGCGAAACCAACCTTGATTATCTGTAAAACCATTATTGGTTTAGGTTCACCGAACAAGCAGGGTAAAGAAGACTGTCACGGTGCGCCATTAGGCAATGATGAAATCACACTCACCCGTGAAGCATTAGGTTGGAAAGAAGAAGCATTCGTTATTCCTTCTGATATTTATACGGCTTGGGATGCCAAAGCGAAAGGTTCAGCATCAGAAGCGACTTGGAATGAAACTTTTGCTGCCTATGCTACAAAATACCCAACAGAAGCAGCTGAATTTAAACGCCGCGTAGAAGGTGATTTACCCGCAGATTTCTTGGCTCAAGCAGATGCATATATTGCTGAAGTGAATGCAAAAGGTGAGACAATTGCAACACGTAAAGCGAGTCAAAACGCAATTCAAGCATTTGCACCTTTACTTCCTGAAATTTTAGGTGGTTCTGCTGATTTGGCAGGATCAAACTTAACCTTGTGGAAGGGTGCCAAAGGTGTAGAGTCAGATCCAGCAGGTAACTATGTACATTATGGCGTACGTGAGTTCGGTATGACAGCAATTGCCAATGGGGTTGCTTTACACGGCGGTTTTATTCCTTATGTTGCAACTTTCCTGATGTTTATGGAATATGCACGCAATGCTGTTCGTATGTCTGCATTGATGAAACAACGTGTGATTCATGTGTATACACATGACTCAATTGGTCTGGGTGAAGATGGTCCTACACACCAACCTGTAGAACAGATTGCTTCTCTACGTGGTACTCCAAATTTAAATACATGGCGTCCATGTGATACGGTTGAAGCATCGATTTCTTGGAAATCTGCATTAACACGTAAAGAAGGTCCAACAGCATTGATTTTCTCTCGTCAAAACCTACCGTTCCAAACACGTACTCAGGCACAAATAGAGAATGTTGCAAAAGGTGGTTATGTATTGGCTGAAGAAAAAGGTGAATTAAAAGCAATCATCATTGCGACCGGTTCAGAAGTTTCATTGGCGATGGAAGCGCATGCACAGCTTGAAGGTGTACGAGTTGTATCTATGCCATGTGCAGAAGAGTTTGTTAAACAAGATGCTGCGTACCGTGAAGCCGTATTGCCTTCAAACATCCGTGCACGTGTTGCCGTTGAAGCAGCTCATGTTGATTACTGGTGGAAGTTCGTGGGTTTAGATGGCAAAGTTATTGGTATGACAACCTATGGCGAGTCTGCTCCAGCAAAAGACTTGTTCCAGTTCTTCGGTATCACGACTGAAGCTGTGGTTGCAGCTGTAAATGAGTTAACTGCTTAATACTCTGCTTTTTAAAGCGATAAGAACGCCCCCAAGTGGGCGTTTTTATTTTGCAGATGGTTTTATCGATGTTGTGGAAAAATTCACCAAATTTTAGTAGCAGTTTTTAGCAAAAGGTATATAGTTGTGCCATTCATTCAGTAATCATGAAATATGGTGATACATATACCATAAGTGAGGAAAATATGAGCCTTTATGAGCAGATTAGTGATGAAATCACCTTGATGGATGCAGGTGAGCAAAAATGGATCGGACAGGATCTGCCACTTGAGTCTATGGTTGCAGTTGAGTTGCTGTTACAGGACTTTCAAGAAGACAAAATCATCAAGATTCGACGCAAGAACCATGAAAAGCATTCTGGCTTAAAACAGGTTGATCGTGTTTTGGTTGAAAAGCTCTAAAATTAAAAAGCCCCGAAAGGGGCTTTTGTTTGATATGGATGAAAATAAATCAATCTAAATACAGATCAGAGACAAAAGTTTTAACTTTGAGGTGACTTAATAAGACATCTTGTTTAATCCTCTTTTAGAGGATGTTGATCAAGGTCGAGCACAGTCTTAATCTGGATATTCGAGGTTAATAGTTTATGTACAGGGCAGCTTTCAGCAACTTTAAGTAAACGTTTATGTTGCTCTTCAGTGAAATCGCCTTTGAGTTGAATTGTTCGCCTAATATTGTTTTGACCGGCTGCAGGTTCATTTTCTGGATTTAATGCTAAATCAAGTTGGACATGTTCAATTTTCAACCCTTTATGCTTGGCATACATTTCCAATGTGATGACTGTACATGCGCCCAAAGCAGATAAGAGAATTTGAATGGGATTTGCTGCAGTATCCTGTCCTCCTTTATCATTCGGCTCATCGGCATACCAGATATGCCCTTGAGGGTTGGTTAAGGTGACCTGATAGGGAGTTTGTGTGCTGTGAGCTTGAGCAATGTTCGCCATAAAATTATTCATCATATAAAAATCATGATCTATAAATATAAAATTTTCACCTCATGATCCAGTGCAATTTATTTCTTTATGGATTTTAGCAACTTAATCGAGATGTGGATTTTTGATCGTTTGAAATGTCATTTTCTTATTAAATTTCGATAAAACAAAGCATTAATTGTGAATATAAGATTCAAGGTTATGCTTCGCGAGAGAATCATTTGAATCGTTGCATATATGCAACATATCGTATTATCAATAACAGTGAATTTGTATTTGAAGCGTATAGAATAATAGTCATTCGATAGCGAGATTAACAATATGAACTTTAAAGCATTAACATTAGCTTTGGCGGTAGCTTCAGTTGCAACTTTAAGTGTTGCAAAACCAGTTGATTACAAAATTGATCCAACGCATACAGCGACAGTTTTTACGTGGAATCACTTCGGTTTTTCAACCCCTTCAGCAAATTTTAGTGACATTCAGGGAACAATTTCGGTAGACAATGCAAAACCTGCCGACTCATCTGTCAACGTGACTATTCCATTATCAAGTTTAAATACCAACGTAAAAGCATTGGATGAACATTTAAAAAACCCTGATTTTTTTGATGCTGAAAAATATCCAAACATCACTTTTAAAAGTACCAAAGTTCAAGCTTTAGGTAAAAATAAATACAAAATCACAGGTAATCTTACCGTGAAAGATGTGACTAAACCTGTGGTATTAGACGCAGTTTTAAATAAGCAAGGTGAGCATCCAATGACCAAAGCACAGTCTATTGGTTTTAATGCGACAACTTCGTTTAATCGTTCAGCATTTGGTGTAGGCGCATATGTGCCAAATGTGGGTGATAAAATTACAGTAAATATCACCACTGAAGCTTCAATTCCAGCAAGCAAATAATGATCAACACTGGCTTACATTGACAGAGTTTGATGTAAGCCATTTTAAGTTCCTCGAATAAATAATCTGATTATTTTTAAAAAATTCAATATCAAAATACTTGACTCAAAATCAGAACTGTTTCATGCGCTTTTGAATATTGCGACGTGACGATTTATACAATGCTTTGCAAGGTCAATTACCAGCATAAGATTTCAAGCCATTTCAATAAAACTTTGATGATTCTATTCTTTTTAAAGAGCTGTGCGAATGAGCCATAAAAAATAGTCGTTCAACAGCATTCTATTTCAGAAACGCTCTACGCAAATATTATTTGTTCATTCAATCAATAATCAGGCATAGTTGAAATAACCAAATGAATTATTTTCATTTTTAGCTGAGTTTTTATAATTATTCTTCATACAGGAATTGAGTTAATATGGCATGGCGCAATGGACTTGCATATTTATAATATCTGATCATTAAAATAAGATATTGCGCATACCAACTTTAGCAAGTTGGTTTTTTTTCAATATAACTTTATACAGCATCAGCTGGAAAACAAAATTTTAAATGTCGTGTTTATTGGGGTTTAGTAAAAATTTACTGCAAAATAAATCTCTTATGCATAATTTTCAAAATCTGGATGAATTTATTGATTTTGTATTAGATTGTTATAGCAATATCTATTTTTAAATAGAAAGTTTAGTGTTTGGTTTTTATTCATCATTTTTTGAAATCAATTAAAAATGAAAAGGAAGATCGTCAATGTTCAGTCAGGCAAACGATATTTTAATGATCGCTGCATTATTTGATGCTGCAGCTGCAATCGCGCACTTGGCTTGTATTGCTATTGGTGGATCAGCTTTTCGGTTTTTAGGAGCGGGTGAACGTTTAGCACGTGAATTTGAAGCAGGTAAAATTCAACCTATTTTGGTGACCATTTTGATCGCTTTTATTCTTTTTTCATGGTCCGTTTTTGCACTTTCTGGTGCTGGGATGTTGGGGGTATTTCCATTCACTAAATGGATATTGATTGCAATTTCAATGGTATTGATTACGCGTGCTTTGGCATTTCCCTTATTAAAATCCTATTTCCCTGAAAATTCGATGAAGTTTTGGCTAATTTCATCAGGTATTTGTTTTGTGATGGGGATGGCACACTTATATGGTGTGATGACACAATGGGATCAATTATAAATCACAGGTGAGCGGGAAGCTTGAATCAAACCTTGATCCTCATCGCGAATCCTGAAGTTTGCTTTGATCAGGAATTTGCTTTTCGATTTGACAGGAAATGGAAAGGATTATATTTTGTAAATGATTTTAATTATCATTTAAGGTGTTAATCCAATGAATATGAAGTTAAAAATGGCAGTGCTTGCGGTTATTCTAGGATTCAGTTTCTCAGCAAATGCTGAGTTTAAGCAATTACCGTTACCTTATAGTGCGAACGCATTGGAGCCTGCAATAGATGTAACCACCATGGAAATTCACTATGGTAAACATCACAAAGCTTATGTTGATAATTTAAATGCGCAAATTAAGAATTATCCTGATCTGGATCAGCTCAGTATAGAGGCTGTTCAAGCTCAAATTTCAAAATACAATACAGCAGTGCGTAACAATGCTGGTGGGCATTTTAATCATACATTTTTTTGGGAAAGCTTATCTCCCACTGAATCTTCAGGAAAGCCTTCGACGAAATTATTAAAACAAATAAAAAAAGATTTCGGCTCTTTTGAAAATTTTCAGACTAAATTTAATGAGGCTGCAACAGGAAGATTCGGTTCAGGTTGGGCTTGGTTGATTGTGCAACCGAGTGGTAAATTGGCCGTGAGTTCTACAGCCAACCAAGATAATCCTTTGATGGATGTTACGGAAGTAAAAGGAACACCATTATTGGGATTGGATGTATGGGAACATGCTTATTATTTAAAATATCAAAACCGCAGGGCAGATTATACCAAAGCATTTTGGACTGTCGTGAATTGGAAAAAAGTCAGTGATCGTTATGCGCAGGCAATCAAATAATCGAGCATTGAAACCACTTTCGAGTGGTTTTTTAAAATCTTGGTATATAAAGCGCAGGGAAGATGAGAAATAAAATCATTTTTATTGAATAGATATATTGAACATCTAATGAAAAGGGTTGTAGCGATTCTTTCTAAGTTCTAAAAATGCTAATACAGTTGCTACAATCGCTAGAATCCCGACAGATAAGATGATGAGATCAGACAGATAAAGTCCAACAAGGATACCGAGCAAGGCAATAAGAAAAGATATGATCAAAATAACTTTGAGTAGGATATTGCTCATGAGACATTCCTCGCGTGGCAAGTATAATAAGGTTTAATTGATAATGATAATCAATAACAATATTTTACATTAATTCTAGATCTAATGAAATCTAAGCGAAAGATGTTAAGTGCATATGAATATGATCATTAAATCTACTCTTACACTGGGTTTACGTGGTATCTGAGCTAAAAACAACGCAGAATTTGTAAGTTTATTTTAGCAATAGTGCGTTCTTTTATTTAAGCTTATGTTTTAGCATCAGAGTTTTTAGATTTTATCTTTGGAAAAAATTATATATTTTCTAGCACTTTTGTTATGTAGAAGATGTATAAAAGTAAAAATCAATTGAAAATTATATTTTTAATCCCTTCAAGAATTTCATTTCCTTATTGAGATAATCACAACTGAAATATCATAGGGATAAGAAAAATAATGCCATTACAACAAGATATTGTCATGGCATTAAAACGTTAGGCATGCATTTACCGTTTGTTATGACTGTACTTTTGGGTCTTCTTGCTGTGCACTTCTAAATAACTCCCATTCTTCTACGACTTTGCCATCGGCTAAACGACAATATCCAACTTCATTACCACGTGAATCTTTCTTGACGATTGATGTACCGCCCACTTTATTACAGTAAACGCTGGCAGGATTTGTCATGCCAAGAGATTGAGGTTCCGGTGTTTTTTTTACTTCAGGTGTTGAACAAGCTGAAATCAGCATCGTGGTGAGCAAAGATGCTCCAATTAGTAATTTTTTCATTGCTACATGGATATAAGTTATGAAGTATAAATTATAAAACCATCAATTCGGCGCAATGTATTTAATATGTTATCTATTACGCACAAATTAGACATTCTTTATGGTTGCACATTCAAAGGTTTTAATATTGATTAAAGGTGAGTCATTTATTTGAGGCAAATATTGTTAATCCTAATATTTGCCTAAATTAATCAAGGAAATTATTGATCAAAGTTTTTGAGGTAATGCTCAATAACAAGAGGCGCTTGTAATTCTAAGTGAGGGGCATAAGTTTTATTATCTGCTCGCAATTGAGGAATATTTATACCTGCTTGACGCAGTTCACTGGTATGGCCAATCAACCATTTTTCCATGTATTCCGCAGCAACTTCCAGATGAAATTGTAAGGCAAGAATATTTTGCCCAACTCTGAAAGCTTGATTGGTATACACCGATGAGCTTGCAAGTAATTCAGCAGAGACGGGTAAGTCAAAACTATCCCCATGCCAGTGTAGAACTTCCTGATTAGCTAGCGGTAATAATGGATTGTTCTTTACCAAACTCAGTTTTAACCTGCTCCATCCAATTTCTTTTTGATGTCCTGGATACACTTTTGCCCCGAGTGCATGCGCAATTAATTGAGCACCTAAACAAATTCCAATAGTCGGGAGGTTTCTAGCGATACGTTGTTCAAGATACCTAATTTCATCATTTAAGAAAGGATAATCTTCAGTCTCATAAACCCCAATCGGTCCACCTAGAATAATGGTTAGTCCTTCAAACTCAAATGCGGGTTTTAAATTATCAACGCCTGCTTCAAAATAACGCACACGATAACCGAGTTCATAAAAAGTATCTTCGAGAGTTCCTAGATCTTCAAACGCTAAATGTTGGATGGCATAAATCGTTTTGGGAAGCGTTGTGTTAGAAGTAGCCATAATTTGACAGTGGATTAAGTAAGCGTAATGCTATTTATACCAGTTTATACATCCTTGAACACGCGGTTTATGCTTTAATTTGCAACATTGCCTGTATCATTTTTTTACTCGATTCTAAAATGATCAACTTGATCTCTTCATCCGCAATGCTACGCGCCATAAGAATCGCACCGACCAATTGACATAAAACAGCCCAAGCTTTTTCATCACTGGCTAAATGTTTAGAAAATAACGCATGCCCGCGTTGTAATTCTTTTTGATAGAGCTGTTTAATATCTTGGTCTGAACGGGAAATTTCAGTGGCTAAAGCAGGTAATATACAACCATACTCAGCATGCTCGACATGCGAAACTGAGAGGTATCGATTTAGTTCGAACTCTAGCCATTGTTCTGCTTGGTCGTATGGATTGTTTTGCCATTTTGCAATACTGTCTTTGAGCTCATTTTCCACAAGTGCCTTGAATAAATCCTGTTTAGACGAAAAGTGTGAATAGAATGCTCCGCTCGTTACGCCTGCAGCTTTCATGAATCCGTCTATACCGGTTGCAGCAAAGCCATTCTTTTTAGCGAGTTGCCCACTAACTTCAAGAAGTTGCTTCCTTTTTTCTGCTTTATATCCAGACTGGTATCGCATAATTTTACATCAATCTTTTCTTGACCTTGTTTTAAAACTATAACATAGTAATCGTTATAATAACGATCGTTATGTAAAGGGATGAGATTATGCAGGGTGATATTCAAGGACACAATAATAAAGTTGCATTGGTCATTGGTGCTGGAGATGCAACAGGAGGAGCAATAGCCAAGCGCTTTGCTCAGGGAGGGTATATCAGCTGTATGACACGCCGTAATGCTGAAAAACTAACATCCTTGATTGAAGAGATTGAAGCAACTGGTGGTCGTGCATATGGCTTTGCCTCAGACGCTCGCAAAGAGGAACAGGTTGTTCAATTGATTGAAGATATTGAAAATAATATTGGAAAAATCGAAGTTCTGGTTTTTAATATTGGGGCAAATGTACCATGCAGTATTCTCGAAGAAACAGCACGTAAATATTTTAAAATTTGGGAAATGGCATGTTTTGCGGCTTTTTTAACTGGGCGTGAAGTTGCGAAGCGTATGGTCACACGACAACAAGGAACCATTATATTTACCGGTGCAACTGCAGGGTTGCGAGGAGCTGCATATTTTTCAGCATTTGCTGGGGCAAAGCATGCCCTTCGGGCACTTTCACAAAGTATGGCTCGTGAGCTGGGTCCGCATAATATTCATGTGGCACATGTTGTAGTAGACGGTGCAATCGATACTGACTTTATTAAAAATTCTTTCCCGCAAATTTATGAAAAGAGAGATCAGGATGGTATCTTGAATCCAGAACATATCGCAGAGAATTATTGGCATATTGCCCAGCAACCAAGAGACTCATGGACCCATGAATTGGATTTAAGACCTTGGATTGAGAAATGGTAAGTAACTTTCTAAAAGAAAGTTTAATTCAGAGATTTTTAGAATAATAAGCCGAGTTGGCTAGAGGATGACAGAATATGAAACAGATTGAATTTTATTTTGATCTAGGAAGCCCATACAGCTATCTTGGTTTTTATCAGATTCAGAAAATTGCAAAACAGCATCAAGCACAAATGGTTTGGAAACCCATATTACTCGGCGGGGTATTTAAAGCAACTGGAAATAATAGTCCCATGACTGTCCCTGCCAAAGCCCGCTATTCAATGGTTGATATGCAGCGTTGGTCAAATTTATGGGATATTTCAATCCAAATGAATCCATATTTTCCTATAAATACGCTGAATTTGATGCGAATAATTACCGCGGTTCAGCTTTATCGCCCTGAATGTTTTTTAACAGTACTGAATGCTTTGTTTGATGCTATGTTTGGGCATCCGCAAAATTTAAATGATATGGATATATTAACGAGCTTGATTGAATCACTTGGCTTTAGTGCCGAACAGATGCAAATCTGGCTATCCGATGATCAAGTTAAACTGCAGTTAAAGCAGATGACTGAAGAGGCGATTGAACGAGGTGTGTTTGGTGCACCCACGTGGTTTGTAGGCAATGAAATGTTTTGGGGGGTGGATCATCTGCATTTTGTGGAAATGGAATTGAATAAATCATGAGATGATTTTTATGATTGATAAATGTATCGTTATTGACGAAGTAACAAGACCGTTTGGATGTATGATAAAGGGTGTCGTTATATAGCCACTGCACTTTTTATCATTTATTCAGCAGATTTCAGAATATCTTGTACACGTGACAAGTTTATTTTCAATATTTACTTGAGCAACATTTCTCATCCATGATTCAAGCTTCAATAATAAAAATGTTGTAACAATCCAAGAATCAGCGCTAGAGTAAATACAGACAATACAGTTTGCATACTGATGGTTGCCGCCATCAGTTGGTAATCGCCATTTAATAATTTGGTTAAAATATAAGCGGATGACGCGGTTGGAATTGAAAAGAAAATCATGATGGCAACCACTGCTGAGGCATCTAAAGCAAATAATTGCATCATGATAAATGCGAGGAGTGGAATAAGCAGTAATCTGATTAGGCTAATCACCAGTGATTTTTTCAGATAATGCTTGAGCGTTGTAAATTGTATTGCGGTTCCCACACATAACAGCCCTAGCATTAGACTACTGCTGGAAAAGGCGCTGAGTAAATTTGTAAAACCTGACCAAATTGGAATATGCAGTAAGTTAAATGCCATGCCAAGAATGCATGAGCTAATCAATGGATTTTTAATCAAAGAAAAAAAGATAGCTTTAATGTTTAACTGATTTTTAGGGCTTAATGAAAGAATGGAAATTACATTGACCGCAGGAATTGCGATCGCAAGAATGTTGACCAATATACTTTTGATTTCCGGATTGTCCAGACTTGTCGCAATAGATAATCCTAAGTAGGTATTAAAACGAATCAAGCTTTGCATGTATACACCAATCTGTGCTGCGGGTGCTTGCGTTAATCCTGCAAAAAGATAGACACTGCCAACGATCAGCACCATCACTAAAAAAATCATGCCCAGAATACTGTGCAGATGTCCCATATTCATATCAGCATTGGCCAGAGCGCTAAATAACAAGGCTGGAAATAAAATATAGTAATTGAGCTTTTCTGCACCATTCCAGAATTTTTCATCAAGCATGCCAGATTGGAATAGATAAAAACCCAAACCAATTAATGCAATAGATGGAAACAGAATTTGAATCATTTGCAACATGATGAATGCTCTATACAAAATTGGTCAAACGAGTAATTTTGGGACGTGTTTAAGCGAGGCTTGTATAACTTAAGATAAAGAATATGACTTATGCCTATTCATGGTAAAATGAGTTTTTACTCATGGATAGAGTCGCCATGACATTTACTCAACTCAGCATCTTTGCCATGCTGGCTGAACAAAAAAGTTTTACGGTGGCTGCACAATGTTTGCACATCACCCAGTCTGCAATTTCCCATGCAATCAAAGGCCTGGAGCAAGAATGGGCTGTTACTCTGTTTTATCGCAATCATAATGAAGTTGAGCTGACTGAAGTTGGAATCAGGCTTTTGGTGCATGTCAAAGAAATTCTCAATATTTCAAATCTTTTAAAGCAAGAAATCTCTGATATACATGGTTTTCATTCAGGCACATTGAGAATTGGGTCTTTTGGTGCATCTTCTTCTAATGTACTCATTCCCTTGATACTGGAAAAATTCAGTTTCCAGTTTCCCAATATTGAAGTCTTTATCAAAGAGGGCACAGACAAAGACATTTCACAATGGATTCATGACCGCACAATCGATGTAGGCTTTGTGGTATTGCCAGAAGAGCGTTTTGATACTTTTCCTGTCATTGAGGATATTTTTATTGCACTTATTCCCAAGTCTAACCCATTGGCCCAACACAGTGCTGTGAGATTAAATGAATTGGTCGAATATCCTTTTTTGATGACTTCAGCGGGTAGCCAGAATCATGTGACAGAGATGTTTAGAAAAGCAAATTTAAGTCCAAAAATTAAAAGCTATTTTTCGCAAATTTTAACCATCATTAATATGGTAAATAATAATGCTGGCGTATCCATTGTGGCAGATATGGCATTGAACAAGGATTTGATGACCCTTTTCCCCAATGTACAAAAAATGCCGTTGTCTCCCAACATAAAGCGATCCATAGGTTTGGCTGTAAAGAATAAAAAGCAGATCACTCCAATTGCACAGGCATTTATTGATATTGCACAAACAGTTTAAGGCGTTATTGAAAGTAACAATCTCTTTGGATGTTTCGCAAAACAGGTAGAAAATATGATGGCTCAATTATTCTATAAATTACTAGAACAACCCAAAAAAGCGTTTATATTTTGCCTCGTTGTTGCCAATCTGTGTTTGTGGGCAATTGGTTCGATCAAAAGTTTTGAGGTCTTGTGGGTACTAGGTTTTCTATTTTTTACCGCATTTTCTGCATTTTTCATGTCTTTAGCATTGAGCGATATCGTGGAAAAGAAGTTCAGTCATAAAATCTACTTTCAATTGTTCTTTTATGGGTTGTTTATAGTTCTATATTTAACTTTGAATAGATATAAACTGCTGTGGGATCAGAGCTTTTATGCACAGCGAATAGCCATGTTTTGGCTTGTATTTCTAACCATGTTGTTGATGTTGAATTTAAGAGCTACACTCGGCTATAGTTTTGAAGTCATAAAAATATTGTGGCGGAAATATAGGTAAACTGCTGAATAAATCTATCATGAACTGATTGTTTTTATTGGTAAAACAGTGAGTGTTGATATTGGGTGTTATGGGTTTTGATCGATGCATTTGGAAGATTTACAAAAGCAAATTTGTGAAAAATATAATTCAAAATATATCCCGCTTGATGGCAGGGAAATGGTGGCTTTTGCCATGCAAAGTTTAGGTCAACAACCAATTTATGCAGTCCGTATCTATCTCGAAAAAGAAGAAAATGTATCTTGGTTCATCCATTGTGGAGAATATTCTTCAGCATCTGATTTTTATCAAGCGATGCATGTATCCCATCTACAAGAATACCTACCTAAAATTTTACCTTATTTGGCGCTTGAACAAGGCTTTCACGTTATTATTGATAAACATGGCTATGAAGATGTCTGGTTAAATCCTATAGTAGAATAAAAATCTGAACGGGTTATTAAAGATAAAACCATACTTAAACATTTAAATCATTCAAGCAAAAAAGCGAACCGTAGTTCGCTTTTTATGGATTAAAATCAAGTAAGAACTTAGAAGAAGCCCATTGCTTTTGTTGAGTAGCTGACCAATAAATTTTTGGTCTGCTGATAGTGATCTAACATCATCTTGTGATTTTCACGACCAATACCTGACTTTTTATAACCACCAAATGCTGCATGCGCAGGGTAGATATGGTAACAGTTGGTCCATACACGACCAGCTTCAATCGCGCGACCCGCGCGGTAAGATGTATGTGCAGAACGTGACCATACACCGGCACCTAAACCATACATCGTATCGTTGGCAATTTTGATTGCTTCATCATAATCTTTAAACGTTGCGACAGACAAGACTGGTCCAAAAATTTCTTCTTGGAAAATTTTCATGCTGTTGTCGCCTTTAAAAATCGTTGGTTCAATATAGAAACCTTGCCCAACTTCTTGGCGATCGCTACCGCCTGTAAGCAGTTGCGCACCTTCAGCACGACCAGTCGCGATACAACCCAGAATTTTATTGTGTTGCTCTTCAGAAGCTTGCGCTCCAATCATGGTATCTGTATCGAGAGGGTGACCCGTCTTGATGCGTTTTACCCGTTCTACCGCCAACTCCAAGAATTTATCGGCGATACTTTCCTGAACCAGTGCACGAGATGGACAAGTACACACTTCACCTTGGTTCAATGCAAACATTGCAAAACCTTCAAGTGCTTTGTCTAAATAGTCATCATCTTTATCCATCACATCTTCAAAGAAAAGGTTTGGAGATTTACCGCCAAGTTCAAGCGTAACAGGAATAATATTTTCGGTTGCATATTGCATAATCATCTGTCCAACAGCTGTCGAACCTGTAAATGCAATTTTAGCAATGCGTGGATTGGTTGCGAGTGGGCGACCTACTTCAACACCATAACCATTGACGATATTCAGTACCCCTGGCGGTAGAATGTCTTGGATCAGTTCAGCAACGACTAAAATACTTGATGGCGTTTGTTCAGCAGGTTTTAAAACCACACAGTTACCTGCTGCAAGGGCAGGTGCAAGCTTCCATGCAGCCATGAGAATAGGGAAATTCCATGGAATAATTTGGCCTACTACCCCTAAAGGCTCGTGAAAATGATAGGCAATCGTATCTTCATCAATCTCGGATATGCCTCCTTCCTGAGCACGTAAACACCCTGCAAAATAGCGGAAGTGGTCAATGGCCAAAGGAATATCCGCAGCAAGTGTTTCGCGAATTGGTTTACCATTTTCCCATGTTTCAGCAACTGCCAGTAACTCTAAATTTTGTTCTAGACGATCTGCAATTTTTAATAGCAAATTAGAACGTGTTGTTGGAGAGGCTTTGTTCCATGATGCTTTCGCTTTATGCGCAGCATCTAAGGCAAGTTCGATATCTTCAGCAGAAGATCGTGGAATTTTAGTAAAAGCTTTACCGTCAACGGGTGAGATATTGTCAAAGTATTGGCCTTTGACAGGCGCTACCCATTTGCCATCAATAAAGTTTTCATATTGAGCTTTAAACTGAACCTTTGAACCAGGTTGATTTGGATCGACATAACGCATAAGAGTATCCCTTTACTTATTTTCATGATCTTTCATGATTTACTGGATATTGCATGTATCAACAGTGATTGTTTACATGATAGCTTGAGCATAGAGAGTCAAAGGTAGGAGAAAGGTTGGATGAAAATACCGGGATATTTGCGCTATGATTTAATTTTTGAAAGTATTTTCTTGTTTGTTGAAAAGCAGCTAAATATTGACAAAAAAAGATTTTATTCTAACGCTTTGGTATGAGTTGTGTTGACCAAAGTGAATGTAAAGTTGATAGTGTGCTAGAGTGATTTATAAGCAGTTCCGTTGGATAAAAATAACAGTAGGGAATAGGTATTTTTGGACAAATTACAGAGGAATGTAGCGTATGTTAAGCCAACAAGAGTTAGCACATAAACGAAGTTTAATTGAACAGTTACGTCAAAGTAGTAGTTTGTCATTAAAACATGCTGATCAACTGGGACAGAGTATTTTGAGTTCATGGCAGCGTTCCAATTCAGCTGCAATCCCTAAAGATCGAGAAGCTGCACCTTTGATGAGTGTTAAGCAAGATCGTAAAACTGTATTGGAAAGAGCGATTGAACATTGCAGTGATGAATTGACGCATATTGCGGAACAATCTGCAATGGTGGCTGCTGTGGGAGATATCGGTAGTACAATCATATGGTCAGCTGCAAGTGGTCAAATGCGTAATGCAGCAGAACGTGTGCATTTTATTGCGGGTGGGCAGTGGCGAGAGGATTTGGTTGGAACGAATGCTTTGGCGCTTTCATTAAAAACCCAGCAATCGAGCTGTGTTTTTTCCAATGAACATTTTATGTCTTCTGTGCATGATTGGGTATGCTATGCATCACCGATTATCGATCCATATTCCAAGCAAGTTTTAGGGGTGATTGATCTTTCAACAACATGGAACTATCACAACAGTTTAGGTTTACTGGCTGCTGAACGTTGCGCTTCAATTATTCAATCCGCATTACTTGAATTCCAGCAACAACATTTATTCATTCGCGCTTTTGCTGTGCCGCAAGTTTTATTCAACGGTAAGATTGTGGTCTTGACGCCACGTCAAATCGAGATTTTGACTATACTCGCGCTATGCCCTCAGGGAATGAATTTAGAAAATTTACATCAAGCCTTATATGGTGAACGTAAAGTCAGTGTGGGCACATTGAAAGCAGAAATGTCTCAACTGCGTGATATTTTAGGGGGGATGTTAGGATCGCGACCGTATCGACTGCTGGCTCATGTTGAAGCTGACTTCTTGCAGGCTGAAAATGCATTGGATGCAGGCTATATTGAATCTGCATTAAAATTATGCAAAGGTGTGTTTTTAGCGAAGACAGAAAGTCCCTTTTTATCTGCATGGCGAGATTGTCTGGAATCACGATTGAGTGAAGCGATCTTTAAGGCAAATGAAACAGATGTATTATTGAAACACTTAGCACACTTCCCCGAGGCAATAGATGCTGTTGAGCGCTTGATCGAGTTAACACCCGTCGGGCACCCAGCCCATCAGATGCTCATGAAATATAAAGATGAGCATTGATTGGCAAGATCTGAGTGCATAATGATACAAAATGGTTGATTGAACCCATTCAGATTAGTTATGTTTTTTGTGCGAGCCATGCAAAAAGTTGTTGATAGACTTGTGCTCTTACTGGTGGTGCAGATAAAACTAAATCATGTAAACCGTTCTGTATCGTCATCACGTTCACATCGCCCTGAATTTTGTTGGCATATTTGATGATGTCTTTTACTTGTAAAATGACATCTGTGGATTGTGCATCCTGATTGAATTTTTTGGGATAGGTGGTTTTATGCGAATGCATAATTAGGCTCGGTATATTGAGTTTTACACCCTGATGAATTTCTTTTTGTGCTTCAAAAATCGCATGGACAAAGCTTAAATACACTTTTGGATAAGTTTTCTTTTTCCACTCTAAACTAAAGTTCCATTCGCCCTGTAAATCTTGATGTAAACTCGTGACGTACCATTTATTTAATTCACTTGGAAATTTTAAATTGGGTAAGTGTTTACCCAATGCACTGAGTCTTGGTAACGCTAATTTCTTTTTCCAAGAGGGCATATTGAAATCATAAAATGGACTATTACACCATAAAGTATGAAGAAGCGGATGTTCTGGATTATGTGCGGCATACAAGGTTGCAATCAGTCCACCTGTAGAATGTCCTGCCAAGACAATCTCTGTATGACCCTCTTGCCCAATTATTTCTAATGCTTGAGTAATTTCTTCATCATATTCATTTAGATTAAGGACGTAGTAATATTTTTGATGGGGCAGATGAGAGCGACCATATTTTCTTAAATCAAGCGCATAAAAGTCATAACCATGTTGGTTGAATTGTTCGGCCATCTCTGTTTGAAAGAAATAGTCAATAAAGCCGTGAATATACAGTACAGCTTTCTGTGTGGATCGAGATGTTTGCTTGCGAACTAAAGTTGCGGTAACTTTCCCTTCATAATCATCAGGAAAATTTAAAGTCAGTTGTTCATAACCTAGACCAAGACTATCTGCTCGGTATTGTGGAATTTGAGTGGTCATGGTGAATTCCTGTATATTTATTTAATTAGAGCCTGTTAACACTTCATAGATGCTTAGATGAAATGTCAACAGACTTTTATAAAAACCCAAAATTACAGATAATCTTTTACAAGATTATAAGAGACATCATACAGTTTTTGAGCAAGTTGCATATTTTTCGCTTTTGCTGAACGAAAAGCAGGCGTTTGTAAACTCACATATTCACCATTACGTTTTGACCATGATGGATCAAAAGCCATTTTTTTGATTAATTCAGCAGGCTTTGAAGGGGGAATAAGTCCGAGCTTGATGATGGTATATTGCCATTTCGGCAGTTGGCGATAAATTTCTGAGTCAACACCACCGGGATGTAGTGCATTGCTGGTGACATTGGTTCCTTGTAGCTGTTGAGCAAGCATATTGCTGAATAATAAATTAGCAAGTTTGCTGTTTGCGTAACTCAACACACCATTGTATTTTTTAATTTGATCAGCTTTAAAAATTTCAGGTTTGATATTGCCCAGTACATGCATCATAGACGCTAAATTGATGATGCGCCCTTGTTCTGACTTTTGAACATGCGGAAGTAGTTTAAGTGTCCATAAGAATGGACCGAGAAAATTCACACCGATCTGCTTTTCAAATCCATCTTCCGTTGCTTCAAGCTGCGGTGTCATCATACCTGCATTATTTACCAATATATCTATTTTGGAATATTTGGATATAATTTCATTCGCTGCTGCATTGATTTGCTCCAGACTATTCAAATCAAGGGTAATATGATCGACTTGACCTGTGCCAAATGATTGTAAGTATTGTTGAGCTGTTTGAGCTTTTTCTGGATTACGACAGGCAAGAATAACGTGATGACCTTCTCTGACAAATGTTTCTGCAGTTGCGAGCCCAATCCCTGTATTTGCACCAGTGATGATGATGGTTTTGATTGTTGTTGTCATTGCTGAAATAATCCGCTTATGTTTTAAGCATCATAGACAGGGTTGTTGATCTTATCAATATTTATGACAATCAGTATTGTCATATTTAGGTTAATTTTAAAAAAGAGATAAAAAAAGGAATATCGTCGAAACAATATTCCAGAACACAACATGGGCTAACAAAAAAACCGCTAGCTAAAGTAGTAAAGTGAAATGTAAATGAATTACATTGCTGATTCGAAGATCGCAATCACTTGAGCATCAGTTGCTTTACGTGGATTTGTTAACATACAGGCATCTTTTTGAGCATTTGATGTCATCACAGCATGATCTTCAGCTTTAACCCCCAGTTCTGCTAAACCAGATGGAATACCAATGGATGCTGATAATTCACGGATTGCATCAATTGCCGCAAAAGCAGCTTCTGTGGTGGTTAATCCGTCTGTATTCACACCCATTAACTGTGCAATTTTTGCATAACGATCAGGGCAGGCAATTAAGTTAAATTCACAGACGTGTGGCAATAAAATCGCATTACATACGCCGTGCGGAAGGTTATAAAAACCGCCAAGTTGATGTGCCATTGCATGTACATAACCGAGTGAGGCATTGTTGAAAGCCATACCCGCTAAATATTGTGCATATGCCATTGCATCGCGTGCTTCGATATTTTCACCATTCGCTACCGCAGGACGCAACCATTCACTGATCATTGAAATGGCTTTTTCTGCACAGGCATCTGTAATTGGGTTTGCAGCAGTGGATACATAAGCCTCTACAGCATGGGTCAGTGCATCCATCCCAGTTGCTGCTGTTAAAGCAGCAGGCTTTGCAATCATCAGTTTAGGGTCATCAATTGCAACAAGTGGGGTACAACGCCAGTCGACAATTGCCATTTTAACGTGGGTATCTGTGTTGGTAATAATACAGAAACGAGTCATTTCAGAAGCTGTCCCGGCTGTTGTATTAATTGCAACAAGCGGAGTCATCGGTACTTTACTTTGATCAATCCCTTCATAATCACGGATATGACCACCACCAGCTGTAACTAGACCAATCCCTTTTGCACAATCATGAGATGAACCACCACCAAGTGAAACAATAAAATCACAACCGTTTTCATTATATTCATTCACACCATTGTGAACGTTAATATCTGTAGGATTTGGTTCTGCGCCTGGGAATACGTGACTTTCTACACCTGCTTCCTTGAGATATCCAACAATAATGTCAGCAACGCCAAATTTGAATAAGCCTGCATCAGTAACGATGAGCGCTTTCTTTGCCCCTAAATTTTGTGCTTTTGTACCGACTTCTTTGGCACAGCCAGGTCCAAAAAGTGATACGCAAGGGATATAAAAACCGTTAGTCTGATCTGCAATATTTTTAAAAGCCATGGTGCGATTCCTTCTACCATTGTTATTTCATGTTTCCAATAGGTGTTGTTCACCTTGAGATTGAGTATCAATATTGCAGACCGGATTGCATACCTACTAAATACCTACCAAACATACAACTGTCTTTTTTCTAAATAAAATGATGATTTATATGATTTAAAAATAAGATATAAAGTTTTTCTTTATAATCCCACAGACCCAAGTTAGATGGTTTGAATCAAAACAAGCCAAAATGATCAAAAAACAATTTTATTTGGCATTTTTTGTTTTGACAGATGATGAAACGTCAAAAAGTTGAATATTTTTACAGCAAAGAATGAAATCTATAAAAAATCATTAAATTCTCACTTTTTGATAATGTGCTTAATTTGTATAAAGTGAAATTTTATGTGAGAAATTTAATATTTTTATTTTAATCTATTTATTATTAAATAGACTTTTTAAATATTATATAATTGTTAATTTTTGCTAAATGTTATAAATAAAATATTGTTTTATATTGGATATAAATAATTAGTTTAAAATTAAATTTAATTTAAAAAGATTTTATATCAATTATTGTGAATGCTATTGATCAGAATTTAAACCATAAATGTAGTTTTTTATGTATGTTTTTTTAAGCAGATTGCCAAGGTTGGGTAATCTCAATTTTAAGGATAAAAAATGAAAAAAATATCAGCTTTAAAAAGAATAGCTATTGCAAGTTCATTATTCGCTATCGCCAGTTTGAGCTCTGCACAGGAATACAAACGTTTTTCAGTATCTGCAGGTTGGTTGCATGTCATGCCGCAAGGCAAAGCCAATCCATTTAATATTGATACCCGTGTTAAAAATGGTACCAATGCAACCGTGGGCAGTATTTCAACAACAAGTTTTTTAAACTCAGTTGATCCGAATGCAATGGGGAAAGACGTAGGCGGAATTCCATTTAATCAGAAAGAGGTTTTAACTGAATTTCTTAATGATGATTTTATGAAGACGCTGTTAACTGATGGTAAGGGGAATATTTTGCCAGAGGTCGCTGGTAGTGCAAATATTCATGGTCTAGAGCATTGGCAGTCAGCAGGCACAGGATTGGAAGCTGATGATGTCGATACCTTGGGATTAACACTGAATTATTATATTAATGACAATGTCTCACTACAATTGATTGGAGGAATTCCGCCTAAAGTCGATATCAAAGGTAAAGGAGAAATCTTTGCACCAATGACGGGTTTGGCAACTTCACCCAGTGATCTGGTTGGGATCTTATTCCCAGATGGTATCGATTTAAATCAGGCAATACCAATTACTAATTTAGGCAATAAATCTAAAGCCGCGTCAGTTCGTGCTTGGACACCAGCAGTTGAAGCACAATATCAATTTGGACAAACAGGAGTAAATAAACTACGCCCATATATTGGTGTGGGATTGATGTACTCACGTTTTACAGATATTAAATTAAACCATCAGATTAACAATGATTTAATTGCAGCTGGACATATGATTCAGAATGTGATGGATGGAAAGGCAGGCGCAGCTTTGGATGGCAAACCATCCAGTGCGAATCCTTATGTTCGGGTCAAAACAACAGATGCAATAGCGCCTATTGTGAGCTTAGGTGCAACGTATGATATTGACAGCAATTGGTTCGGGATCGCTTCTGTGTCCTATGCTAAATTGAATAATCAAGCGAAAATAGATGTAATTGATGCCAATACAGGCAATCGTTTAATCCATTCAAAAACCAAAGTAGATATTGACCCCTTAATTACCTATCTCGGGATTGGTTATCGTTTCTAAAATCAACATTACTTTCCCTAAGAGTAGTGAAGGTTTTAAATGGTTGGCTTCGGCTAACCATTTTTTATGGGCTAGAAAAGATGAACATTAAAAAAGCATCCATTTCGGATGCTTTTAAAAATTTGACTGTATTTTAAGATGAATCGAATTTATTTTTCTACAATCGCCGTTACACCTTGACCACCGGCAGCACAGATTGAAATCAATACACGGCCTGAGCCTTTTTGGTTAATCAGTTTTGCAGCAGTTGCTAAAATACGGCCACCAGTTGCAGCAAATGGATGTCCAGCAGCTAAAGAAGAACCTTTGACATTGAGTTTGCTACGATCGATTGAACCCAATGGTGCATCTAAACCTAAGCGCTCTTTACAGAATTTTGGATCTTCCCATGCTTTTAATGTTGAAAGCACTTGTGATGCAAAAGCTTCATGGATTTCATAGTAATCGAAGTCTTGAAGTTTAATGCCAGCACGATCTAACATTCGTGGAACGGCATAAGCAGGCGCCATCAATAAACCTTCTTTTTTGCCAACAAAATCAACAGCAGCGGTTTCGCTGAATGTTAGATATGCAAGGACTTCATGCCCATTGGCTTTTGCCCATTCTTCTGAAGCTAAAAGTACTACGGAAGCACCATCTGTAAGTGGGGTAGAGTTACCTGCAGTCATAGTTGCCGCATCACCTTTACCAAATACAGGCTTGAGCTTAGCTAATTTTTCAACTGAAGAGTCTGGGCGTAAGTTATTGTCTTTGTCTAATCCCATAAACGGCGTGATGAGATCGTCAAAAAAACCTTCTTCATAGGCTTTCGCCATTTTTTGATGTGAAGATGCTGCAAGTTCATCCTGAGCTTCACGAGGAATTCCCCATTCCAAAGCAGTGATTGCCTGATGATCGCCCATAGATAAACCTGTACGTGGTTCACCATTTTTTGGCGCGTCCATCAAATCTTTAACATTGATTTTTGCCAATGCTTTGAGACGGTCTTTACCCGTTTTAGCAATGTTGAGCTCAAGCAATGCTTTACGTAGACCATCTCCAAATGCGATTGGTGCATCAGATGTGGTATCTACACCACCAGCAACGCCAACTTCGATTTGACCCAATGCAATTTTATTGGCAACCAAAAAAGCAGCTTGTAAGCCAGTACCGCATGCTTGCTGAATATCATAAGCTGGAGTTTCAGGAGCGAGCTGTGTATTGAGTACACATTCACGTGTCATGTTAAAATCACGGCTATGTTTTAAAACAGCACCAGCGACAACCTCACCTAAGCGTTGCCCCTGTAAGTTGAAACGTTCAACCAAGCCGTTTAGGGCAGCTGTCAGCATATCCATGTTTGAAGCGCGGAAATATGGACCATTTGAACGTGCAAAAGGAATGCGGTTACCACCGATGATTGCGACTCGACGTACAGTGTTTTGACTCATAGTTTTGTCCTGTTGACCAGAAGTTTGAGTTTTGGTAGATAATGATGTGGCTGCTTTTTTTGTCGTTGATGCAGCGCTTTTACTGCGCGAAGCTGTAGTTGCAGCACGAGTCGGTTTTTTTGTCGTGCTTGCTGCAGTTGCTGCGACAGAAGCTGTGTTTGAAGTCTTGCTGGTACGAGTACGAGCTTTTGATGTATTTGACACAGATTCTGTTGCAGGATTTTCAACATTTGAATTGTCTTGAGTTGTTTTGCTCATAAGGCTTTTCCAAGCATGTTCGCAATATTCTTAAGGCTTACATTAACATATTCACGGGTGACTCGAATTGACTAAAATGACATTTGCATATTCTTTCAGGTCAAGTCATCATTTTGGCAACTCAAGTATGATTTAACAGAAACTTATGGATCATGGATATTACACTGAAGTTAAAAGATAACTTATGATCTATACAAAATTAATTTGAGATGAGAGATAACAAACATGTCTGACCAATACCAAGCATTTGCAAAATCTCCAATTGGTAAATTTGTCATTAAGAATCTGGGCTTACCTTCACCAATACAATTAGAGCGCTTTGAATCTGCGACGCCTGTGGTAAAAGGTGCTGTGTTGTTTGGTGCAGCACCAAAAGGACATTTTACAAGTGAAATCGCTCAGGTTTTAAGTAATATCCATGCCAATACATACGCAGGGAATAATGCTGAGCTACAGCAAGCTGCTGCAAAATCAGGCTTGAATGTAGGCGCTTTTAATGAAGGCGACAAAGAGTCTAAGTTTAAAGCAGTCGTATTCGATGCATCTGGTATTCAAAACTCAGAGCAATTACAAGAATTACACAAATTTTTTAACCCTGTTGCCCGTCAAATCGCCACTTCTGGTCGTGTGATTGTGATTGGTTTAACGCCTGAAACTGCACCGACAATTAAACAAGCAATTGCACAACGTGCATTAGAAGGTTTTGTTAAGTCAGTGGGTAAGGAATTTAAAAAGGGCATCGCGGCTGATCTTATTCTGGTTGATGCAGATGCTGCACAAAACTTGGAGTCGGCTTTACGTTTTGCCATTTCTCCACGTTCAGCTTATGTTTCTGGACAAGTAATTCGTGTTTCTAAAGGTGATCTTGTTGATGTGGATTGGGCAAAACCACTAGCAGGTAAAACAGCGCTGGTTACTGGTGCAAGTCGTGGTATTGGTGAAGCAATTGCACATGTATTGGCACGTGATGGTGCGCATGTGATTTGTTTGGATGTACCGCCACAACAGGCAGATCTAGACCGAGTTGCTGGTGAAATCGGTGGTTCGACTTTAGCCATTGATATCACAGCTGCAGACGCTGGTGAAAAAATCAAAGCAGCCGCAGCTCAGTACGGTGGTTTAGATATTATTGTTCATAATGCCGGTATTACACGAGATAAAACTTTGGCAAATATGAAACAAGAGATGTGGGATCTTGTCATTAATATCAATCTTTCAGCTGCTGAACGTATTAACGATTATTTATTGTCCAATGATGGCTTAAATGCCAATGGTCGTATTATCTGTGTATCTTCAATATCGGGTATTGCAGGTAACCTTGGTCAAACCAACTATGCCGCTTCTAAAGCCGGTGTGATTGGTTTGGTTAAATTTACGGCACCTATACTTAAAAACGGCATTACCATTAATGCTGTTGCACCTGGTTTTATTGAAACTCAGATGACAGCTGCGATTCCATTTGCAATCCGCGAAGCAGGTCGCCGTATGAACTCAATGAGCCAAGGTGGTTTACCAATTGATGTTGCTGAAACTATTGCGCTATTTGCATCTTCAGCTTCTACTGGATTAAACGGAAATATCGTACGTGTTTGTGGTCAAAGCTTATTGGGTGCATAATCCATAGGGCAATGTCCTGTTTTAATGTGCAGGAAATGAGAGGTATGATGGATTGAAGCCAATCAGCCTCTCATTCAATCCTGTATAAAAAACTGCATTTTCTAAATGAATGATTCGTGATTTCCAACGTTTATGTTGGATTTTTTAATATTGAATAAGAATTAATTTGCAAAGGTCTAGTATGAATACTCGCCATTTTAGTCAACTTCCAAAACCATATTTAGCTTATCCAAAAGTCATTCAAGGTTTGGTTTTTAAAAAGCCAAAAGGTGAAAAGGTACTGCCGCAAGTTGAATACGTGGTGGACTCATTCAAAATCGATCCAAACCATTTAAAAGCTTATAATGAAGTATGTGGTTTCAAGAACAATGGTTATATTCCAGCAATTTATTTGGCTGTTTTATCACAAAGTTTGCAAATGCATATGATGACTTCAGAAGCATTTCCTTTTGCAATTTTGGGCTTGGTACATATCCGCAACCAAGTAAAACAGACACGTAAAATTGGGGTGAATGAACAATTGACTTTATCTTGTCAATTCGGTGAATTAAAACCGCATGATAAAGGAGTGCAATTCGATTTTATAACGACTGCAAAAGTCGGTAATGAGATCGTCATGCAAGGTTTAACCACTTATTTGGCACGTCAAAAAACACAAGGTGTGGTTTCTGAAAAGGTCAAGGAATCAAAAGAGCCTGATTTCCAAGTTGCAGCGGTATGGGAGGTTTCTGAAAATACCGGTCGTCGTTATGCAATCACATCAGGTGATTTTAATCTGATTCATATTCATGCATTGACTGCAAAAGCCTTTGGTTTTAAACAGGCGATTGCACATGGGATGTGGAGTAAAGCAAGAGTTTTAGCGAGCCTGAATTTGCCTGATGCCTATAAGGCGGATGTTGTCTTCAAATTACCGATGTATTTACCTTCATCGGTTGAATTCTTGACAGCAACAACAGGCAAGGATACTGATTTTCTGATTCGCAATCAAAAGTCACAAAAACCACATGTGTCTGGTGTAGTAAAAGCTTTATAAGATAAAATACAGAGCCTAAGTCGAGATGATTTAGGCTTTTTAATAAAAAGGCACGAATAAAAATAGGATAGGAAATGAGTAGCTTAACGGATATTATTTTTGCAAACACCAAAAATTATCATGGTTATGTAGACCAGCGCTTTGAAGATCTTGCAATTCAATTTAGCCGTTTACAGGATGGTCGATGTGAAAAGGGTGGAGCTGCTTTAACTGTATATTTCCAACAACAGAAAGTTATAGATATTTATACAGGTCAGAAATCTCAAACGGAGCATTGGAATGAAGATACTTTATCTGTTTGTTATTCTACTGGAAAGGGTATCCTTGCGACCTTAGCGCATATTCTCGTGAGTGAAGGGTATTTAGATTACGATACACCTATTGTGAATTATTGGTCTGAGTTTGGTAAAAATGGAAAGCAAAATATGACTTTACGTCATATTTTAAGTCATCAAAGCGGTTTATACGATATTCGAAATATTATCAATAGCGCCGTAGAAATGGCTGATTGGCAGCATATGCTTAAAGTCATCGAGCAGGCAACCCCACGTTTTGCGATAGGGACAGATATTGCTTATCAGGCGCTTACTTTTGGTTGGCTGGTCGGTGGCGTATTGGAAAAAGCAACTCACCAGCCACTCCCTGCGTTAATGCACAAATACTTGGTAGAACCACTACAACTTGATGGTGCGTACTTTGGTGTACCAGACACAGAATTAAATCGTGTTGCGCGTTTGATTCAGAAAGCAATACCTGAACAAAAAGTAGAAACCAAATCTGTTAAAAACAAAGCCAAACAACGTAAACATTCTTTTTCAGATAAATTGGTGGAATTAACAGGTCAAAATCCGCAAGACTTTTTAGATGCGATGGTACCAAAGGGAATGCGCGATTTTAGTTTTTTCAGTGATCAGGGATTGCAAGCGATTATTCCGGCAGCCAATGGTGTATTTACTGCAAATAGTTTGGCCAAAGTTTATGCCATGATGGCAAATAAAGGCGTTTGGGATGGAAAGGTATTTATCCGGGCTGAAGTTTTTGAGGAATTAAGCAAGATTCAATCGATTAAAAGAGATCGTGTCATGCCAATTCCTATGAAATGGCGTTTAGGCTATCATCGTGTGATTAGTATGGGTAAACGTGCAAAACAGGGGTTTGGTCATATTGGCTATAATGGCTCTGGGGCATGGTGTGATCCACAGCGCGAACTCAGTTTTGCCTATACCCATAATTTTGCAATTGGTTCAATCACAGGGGATTATCGCCTATGGGGATTGACTCAAGAAACCCTACGCTGTGCTGATAAGCTTTTAAAAGGCAGTAAAGGATGGTTTTAATTCATTCCATATTATTCAAATAATTCCATTTTAAGCATCAACTCAACATGGTGCTTAAAAGAATGATTGTCCAAACCTTTTAACCCCAATTCATAAATACCCTCTAATCCACAGACAAATGCAATAAGACGCCATGCGATATCTTGGCTTGAACTCAAAGTAGACCTCTTGAATTCTTGTTGGCTTATCCCATATTCAATTGTCGTCACCAAAGCAAGATGCCATTTTTCCATCGCAATATTATAGGCTTTTTTTATTTCTTGATCCTGATCTATGAGTACTTCTGCTTCATTCCATAAACGTAAATAAGGTTGGGTTTGTTCAATATTTTCAATACCCAGCAATAAACATAAACGTTCGACACTACTTTCTGTAGTAATCAGATTTTCAACTTCATCGAGCTGATCCATTAAAACAATGAATACTTCTGCTTTTAAGTGTGAGCTGGATTCAAAATGATGATGCACTTGACCTGTAGAGACCTGAGCTTCACTCGCAATTCGACGCACCGTTAAACCATTCAGTCCGTCTTGTAGTGCCAAACGTTTGGCAGCATCCAAAATCATGCTGCGACGTTGCGCTCGATTTAAATAGTTCATAGTTTGGCTTTCAACTTAATTTACAAAACAGATATTAAACAAAGTTGGACAGTTGTTCAAGTGCGGGTATAATGAGCTATCTTGAACAAGTGTCCAACTTTAATTAGGTGTGTTATGTACCGCAAATGGGTGATTCTGGCAATCATCGTACTCATTTATTTACCTGTTTCAATTGATGCAACAGTACTCCATGTCGCTATTCCGACTTTGAGCACTGCCTTATCATTATCTGCCAATGAAATGTTATGGGTTATTGATATCTACTCACTGATCATGGCAGGTTTGATTTTACCTATGGGTGCATTGGGTGATCGGATCGGTTTTAAACGCCTCATGTTGATTGGTGCCAGTATCTTTGGTGTGGCATCCTTAATGGCAGCTTTTGCACATTCAGCCTATATGTTGATTGCAGCCAGAGCATTTTTAGGTGTTGGCGCCGCGATGATTTTACCTGCAACTTTGGCAGGTGTTCGGAATACTTTTTTAGATGAGAAACAACGAAATTACGCATTGGGAATTTGGGGAACAGTTGGCGGCGGCGGAGCAGCTTTTGGTCCACTATTAGGTGGATTTATTTTAGAGCACTTGAGTTGGGGCGCTGTTTTCCTGATTAATGTACCGATAATTATTCTTGTGCTTATTTTGACCTTATGGTTAGTACCTAAACAAGCAGTACAAACAAAGCAACCTTTAAACTTACTACAAGCATTCATTTTGGTGGGTGCCATATTGATGTTGATCTATTCGATTAAGACGTCCATATATGCGTTCAACCTGTCTATAGGATTGGTTTTTGTTGTTGGCGTGGGATTGCTAGCAGGTTTTGTTCGCCATCAACTTCGTACTGCTCAGCCGATGATTGATTTTATGCTGTTTAAAAACCCTGTAATTTCAACCAGTATCGTGATGGCCATGGTTGCCATGATTGCCTTAGTTGGATTTGAGCTGTTGCTTTCTCAAGAATTGCAGTTTGTGTATGGCTATACGCCACTTGAAGCTGGACTATTCATTTTACCATTTATGATCGCGATCAGTATTGGTGGACCTTTTACCAGTGTCCTAATGAATCACTATGGCTTGCGACCTGTAGCGACTGTTGGAATGCTGATGTGTGCGGTCTGTTTCTTTGGTTTGGCAATGACTGATTTCAATGGACAAAATATTCAGGCATGGGGATGGATGGTGCTGATGGGAATCAGCGTTGAAATTGCTTTATTGTCATCTACAGCTGCCATTATGTCAGCCGTATCTCCTGAAAAAGCAACTGCTGCGGGTGCAATTGAGGGAATGGCGTATGAACTGGGTGCTGGTTTAGGTATTGCTATTTTTGGACTGCTGTTATCACTGTTCTATGCGCAATCAATTGTGATACCCTCAACACTTCCAGTCGATCTTGTGACTCAAGTAAGTTCATCAATTGGTGAGGCTCTATCTGTGATCCAGCATGCAGACCCTGCATTGATGCAACAAGTAAAACTGGCTGCCTCAGAAGCATTTATCCATTCGCACAGCAAAGTACTGAGTATTTCTGGTGTAATGTTTTTAATATTATCGGTATTTGTTTGGCGGGCATTACCGGATAAGCAGCTTTTAGCGAAATAGTATATTGATTGTGACCAGTATTTAAGTCTAGCGCTTACTCAATAGATTGTAGTGAGCTCTATTTTTTTAGTTTAATAAATGATTCTCTTACAGCAACGTTCAAGAGATGTCATTAAAATGGTCAAATTTGAGGAAATTGATCGAATTATCTCTAATAAAAAATAACTCTACAGTTCTTCATTCACTAATTGTCAAAAAAACAGTATCCTTAGCTCTGTAACTAGGAGCTTCCATGTATCAGGTACTTGCACGTAAATATCGCCCACGCAACTTTAATGAATTGGTCGGACAGAACCACGTTTCTCGTGCGCTGACCAGTGCTTTGGATCGTGGACGTTTACATCATGCTTACTTATTTACGGGAACACGTGGTGTTGGAAAAACCACAATTGCGCGAATTTTAGCAAAATGTTTAAACTGTGAAACTGGCGTAACTTCGACACCTTGTGAAGTTTGTGCAACATGTAAAGCTGTCAATGAAGGGCGTTTTATCGACCTCATTGAAATCGATGCAGCATCGCGAACCAAAGTTGAAGATACCCGTGAGCTGCTTGATAATGTGCCTTATGCACCTACGCAAGGTCGTTTTAAAGTTTATCTGATTGATGAAGTGCATATGCTTTCTACGCACTCATTCAACGCTTTGTTAAAAACATTGGAAGAACCTCCAGAACATGTAAAATTTTTATTTGCGACAACGGATCCACAAAAACTTCCTATTACAGTGATCTCGCGTTGCTTGCAATTTACATTACGTCCTTTGGCTGTAGATGAAATTACCCATCATCTCAGCAGTATTTTAAACAAAGAGGAAATATCAGCAGAGCAAGATGCCATTTGGCAAATTGCGGAATCTGCACAAGGTTCGTTACGTGATGCCTTGTCTTTAACTGATCAAGCAATAGCTTATGGTCAGGGTGCAATTCATCACCAAGATGTTAAAGAAATGTTGGGCTTGATTGATCGAACGATTATTTATGATTTGATTTTGGCGATACATCAAAATCAGCAGGAACGCGTCAGCCAGTTGTTATTACAGTTTAGACAGCAGGCTTTAGATGTTTCATTGGTTTTGGATCAGTTTATTTCAACATTACATGAATTGGCAATGTTGCAATATTTGCCAGAGCTCAGTCTAAAATATAGTGCTGAAATTAATCAAAAAATTATACAGTTATCACAAATTGTCTCTGCTCAGGATTTACAGCTCTATTATCAAATTGCATGTAAAGGTCGGGCAGAGTTGCAACTTGCAGTGACGCAAGAGCAGGGTTTTGAAATGACTGTATTGCGTTTACTTGCCTTTAGGCCGATGCGGGTGAATGAAGTCATTGTTTCTCAAACTCAACAGCAGGTTGAACAGCAAATACTTTCAACTGAAATTCAAGATGAATCTTTAAATATTGACCATCATCAGTCTGTGAACGCATTTGCAGAAAGTCAAGACAAGACTCAGGTTGAGGTGAGGAGCGATAATGAAGTAAAGATCGGCAGTGAACTTGATACAGAAAATGGGGTTATTGCGCGTGATCTTGTCTTGCAACAGTTGCAGCCATTAGAATCTGATCCTGCTTTTGATGCTGTTGAAGATGAGTTATCACAGCATCGTATTGAAGATCAAGAGCCGAACAGCGATGATACTTTCGATGAGCCATTTATTGAAGACGCTGACAGCACAGAGAGCGGTGCACCAATACAGACGACCATTCCAGAAACTTCTCAATCTGTTGCCTTACAGCCAAATCATGATGTTCAAAATGACAGGTCTGTGGATAGTGCTGCACCAGATTTAACCCTCTTTGGTGCTCAGCTTCATTCGCAAAGTACCAATGCAAACTCTTCAGTATCGATCGCAAATCAGGAGGTGTTCTTTTTAGCCCCTGAAGAGCACGATCAACAGCTTGATATTGAATCTATAAAAGAACAACAACCAAGTGAAAAACAAGTTCAGACGGTCAAGCCTGAAACTCAATTATTATCCTCAAATGATGGTCAAACACCGCAACAAATATTAACGCTACAATCTCAAGTTTTAGAAGGAGAGTGGACTGTTGATAAATGGGAATATTGGTTTAGGAACAGTTCACTTTCTCCAGCCGTTCAAGAACTGGCACAACATGGTTTGATGATGGGTGTAATTAATGGTCAGTCCGTTTTTCAAACTTCATCAAAATATGAAAAATTATTGAATCAGGCACAACATGATCTTGAAGCTGCTTTAAAGCAGCAATGGTCACAAACGATATTTACGGTTCAATATGGTGAGGTCGAATCGATTACACCATATATGATGCAAAAAGAACGTAAAGTACGTGCTTTTGATCGTGCTGCTGAAATGCTTAAACAAGAGCCTGTGGTAAAAAGCTTGATTGATGCATTTGATGGTCAGATTGAAAATATTCAGCTCAAAAATTGAATAAATGTTCTGGTAATTTTTGCTGTTCATTCAATTTAGTCTAAATGAATGAGATGCGCTGGCCACTTTAGATTGCTGGCGCATACCTTTTCGTCAGTGACTGGTTTTTCAGAAGATCAATGAACAATATATCCAATCTGTTGAAAGCGCATACCTTAAAATATAATTTCTCTTAAGCAATATCCTTAATAAAATCAAGCTTCTGATTGCTCATATAAAGTTTTTATTACTGTGTCTTGGCTCTTATGTTATAAATAAATTCTGAAGGCGAAGATTCACTATAGAAAAGCCAATGATGGTTCAAAAGTACAAAATAAATGCAGGCCCAAATTTTCTAACAATGTGTATAAAATCAAAAGTAGACTGGATATTAAGGATTGAAATGCAATCGCATATTTGAATCATCGTGCGCTGTGAACATCGGTTTTATTCAATTGTATTATCGGGATATCAAAATTTTGATCAGTTTGGGATGATCTTATAAAATAAATATGAATTAAAAATAAAGCAGTTTTTATTCGGTCAGTTTGTGGTTATAATCACGCCAATTTTACCAAAGGGGTGCGTAAAAATGCCAAATAGTTCGTCGAGGTGCTGTAGTTTATCTATAGTGATTCTAGATGATTAAGCAAGGCATTTTCCCAAGAATGTTGTCTTGCAATGAGATAGCATTTCTATTTTTAAACTACATTTTCCTTAATTAAAATACCTGTTCAAGGTCTGTTTTTATATCTCTTGTTTTATCATCCTGTACTTCATGTCAACAATGCGGCTTGGGTTCACATATAAGGCTATCTGTACCAAACTAGTTTTGATAATTAACATCGTTAAAGTATCGTGTTTTAAACACCTTGCAATACTTTCGTCATTTGCATGTGATAAAAAAGTAAAGGGCTTTTATTCTGTTATTCATGAGATATCAACGATATAGACCATAAATTAAAATAACTGTGGAGCGTATAGATGCAACTCCAATTTATGCAACATTTAGAATTAACAAACATGCTTGATACATTGATCAGTCTTTTTTCTGCCTTTATTTTGGGGGGGCTGATTGGATTTGAACGTCAGTATCGACAACGTACAGCAGGTTTAAGGACAAATGTATTGGTGGCTGTAGGTGCAGCTATTTTTGTTGATATTGCCAATAACTTAACTGGTGCAGATGGTTCTGTTCGAGTAATTGCCTATGTTGTTTCTGGGATCGGCTTTTTAGGTGCGGGCGTGATCATGCGTCAAGAGGGTAATATACAAGGGTTAAATACTGCTGCAACCCTGTGGTGTTCTGCTGCTGTTGGTGCGGCGGCAGGTTGCGATCGTATTGTCGAGGCATTGTTGGCGACATTATTCATTTTGGCTGCAAATACCTTGTTACGTCCGATCGGACATATTATTGATCGCAAGCCTTTAAATGTTGAGTCAGAAATGCAACATGAAATTTATGTGGTGTGCCAAAAAGAACATAGTAAATATGTCATGGATGAGTTGAGTAAAGCTTTGAAGCATTATCATTTTCCAGCGAAAGATTTTGATGTTGAACCTTTTGGAGAGCAAGATGTAGAGATTAAGGCAATTTTGATTGCGAACTCAGTTGAAGAAAAAGAAATTCAGCCGATTATTGAAATGTTAAACCAAATGCCTGAAGTCAATCAGGCTTTTTGGGATCAAAATACTTTGGCTTAAATGCTATGCGGTAAATTTAATTTTATTAGATCTTAATTTTAAATCATTGATTTTAAAATTAATTATTCACTTAGATAAATCTCTAAAGCATCTCGCATATCTTGAGGGATCGGGGTGCTTTTTTTGCTGTTACGAGAGACAAATACATGGACAAATTGCCCCTGTGCTGAAGCCTGGTCATGTCCTTGTTTAAAAATTGCCAAATCATAAGTCAGCGATGCGTTTCCTATTTTTGAAATGGCAACACCGACCTCAATAATTTCAGGATAAGTGAGTTCTTGAAAAAAATCACAAGAAGAATTTACGACTAAGCCAATAATCGGTGAGTGATGGATATCAAAGCCAGCTTTTTGAATTAATAGGGCATTGGCTGCAGTATCGAAATAACTATAATAGGTCACATTATTCACATGACCATAAATATCGTTGTCCGCCCAACGCGTTTGAATCGGGAAAATAAAGGCATATTGATTGCGTAATTTTATTTGTGGTTTCATTTTTTACTCTGCGTTAAACGGACATGTGTATTAAAACAATACAGTGTGAATGATAATCTATGTATATTCAATTGAGTCAATTTATGATCACATCATTCTAGGGAATTGAATAGATATGACGATGTTATTTGTAAAAAGCGTGTTTTATCTATAATTTTACATTTTTGTCTAATGGTTTAATGAGGTCAAAGTTTTGTTCTTGCTTGGATGTAAAGAAGATAGAAACTTTCTGTTAGCGTGGGAGTATCCTTGGTTTTCATGCAATACGGTGATTGTTTGCATCTGATCCTATTGAGTTGGTTGCATTGCAGGCTGCGGTAGGAAATCGTCTGTTTATTGATACCTGTGCTGTGATATCAAGCATTGATATCCAGTGAATTTGATGCATTTAGAAGATTTTGGTCATCCATTTATTTTGTACTTTTGAACTCGAGGTGATTTTTCTATCTTGAGGGGACATGGATGTTGTCATATTGATGAGATAGATGAGCAAAATAAAAGCAATGTTTTGTTTGCATCGCACGAATATTGTTTAAAAAATTGGTTAGGTACAGCGGGTCATCAACTGCGCAAATCGATTTAAACTTGAGATGTAAAGCGTGGCAGTGAAAGCTTTATGTCATCAAACAATATATCGCATTAATTTTATTGAGCAACAGAAATGATATTTATCTGTATGCGTTTTTCAATAGCTTGACTAATATGAATAACTGATGATTTAAAAACGGAAAGCCCATCAAGTCTGACTTCATGAGCTTTAGAAAATAGAATCTGATCGAAATCAGATTCTATTGATTAGAAACGGTACCCTAGACCTAAATAAGTCACAATCGGCTTAATTTCAATACTGCTTTGACCTGAGATTAAGGTTGTTGTGCCTGCTGGTGTAGTGCCATTCACATTGAGTTTAGCTTTAGTTGTAAGGTGAGCATAAGACACCGAAGCTGTTGCATACCAGTTTTTATTGATATTGAAATCAGCGCCGAGAATAGCAACTGGTGCAAAAGCATCATCAACTTTTACTTTACCTAGCTCTGGCTTAAACGCAGCAAGATAAGGGTTTGCTTTGAGTGCTTGGTTAATTGCTGGGTCAGTTTCAACATTCGAGAAATGTGCATACATTAAACCGGCACCGATGTATGGACGGATTTTATTGTTGATTGAGCCAAAGTGGTAACGACCAGAGATAGTTGGTGTATATGCATCTGTTGTTGCCGCTTTGTCATATTTGTTGAGATCAATAACGTTGATTCCATGAACTTTAATGCTGCCTTTGCCTGCAAGTTCCATTTCAGGCGGTGCACCCAAAGTTAATTCTAATGAAACATTATCATTGACGAAATAATCCAGCATTAAACCTACAGTATCAGCATTTTGTACTTCAAAACCAGCATCAGGATTAGCTGCCTGCAAGTTGGCCAAAGGACCCAAGTAGGGTGAATTACCAGTTTTCCCATTGACACCTTGTCCCTTACTTTGTGGCATTACATGTAACCAACCTGTAGAAACAGCAAAAGTTTTACCGTCTGAAGTCGCAGCATGTGTAACAGTGTTTAAGCCAAATGCTGCGAATGGTAAAATCGCCAATGTAAGTTTTTTCATAGAATCATTTCCAATACTGTCTGTTATCTTAATTTCCCGATTAAGATCGTCGGCGATTCTAGAGTAATTATTTTAGAAATTAAACGGAAAATACGGTAAATTATCAACCAGTCAGTCATAGAAATAATAAGTAATTAAAATAATAGTATGATAATTAAAGTTATAAATAGATATTTTTTAAAAATCTTAAATAATCTGTTTGATTAAAAAATAGAATAAATCTAAATTTTAATGGTTGATTTTTGCGCATGTTGATAATTTGGTATTTTTATTATACTGCTGTATTTGCAGAAACTGACAATTTCTTGTGCTTGAGAAATCAAGATATACACCACTACCAAAAGAGATTTTTTGCTGCTTTTATCTAAAAAATCGAGCAGAACACCTACGCAAATCGATCAAAGCTTTTCTCAAAATATATGCCACAGCGAGGACACCTGACCTACATGAGATGTTTTTCCAACAAGCTATTTTGAATAGTTTAACAATATTCAAAGCCCATCCAAGAGCAAAAGCACAAGTATTCTGATCCTATGTTTTGAGTCTGTTGAGCGTTTACAGATGTTTGTGACAGTAGAGACCTTTTAGATTCAGTTAAGCAGATTTTGTAAAATTTAGTCCTGCTAAGTCAGCAAAACCGAAAGCTGTAGTGAAAAATGTCCATTCACCACAAGCTTACGATTAAAAACTCTGCAAACTGTTTTATAAAACATCATCAGGGGAGAGAGATCTGCATTTCATGCCTGTTCATGTCATTTTAACTGATAGCGCAATGCATGTTTAAAATGTCAGCAGGCCCTAATAAATTGCCTGATAAATCTTGAGTGCATCTGTGTAGTTCAAAACTTTAGGGTTGTTTTGTAATAGACGTGTTTGAAGCATTGCATCTTGTGCAAGCATTTCAAGCTGTTGAGGTTGTACATTTAAGTCTCTGAGTTTTAGTGTCAAGCGACTGTTGTTGAGATGATTTTGCATGTGATCGATAAATAAATCACAGAGACCTTCAATACTGCCTTTACTGTAGGGATCTAACCATTGCATGAGTTCAGCATAGTGAGCTTTGGCTTCAGAGGAATTAAATTTTAAGACTTCTAATAAAACCAAAGCATTGGTGTGCCCATGAGACAAGTGAAAATGCCCACCCAATGGATAAGCAAGGGCATGAACAGCACCAACAGGTGCATTGGCGAATGCTTGACCTGCAAGCATTGAACCTAACAGCATATTTTGACGAGCTTCCATGTTCATTCCATCTGCCAAGACAAGTTTTAAGTTCTTATTGAGAAGTTTAAGTGCTTGCTTTGCCAGCATGTCAGCATAAAAGTTTTTCTTTATTTTAGAAGTATAGGCTTCAATGGCATGTACCATTGCATCGATGCCAGTTGCAGCTGTGATCTGTGGCGGCAGACCTGCGGTAATTGTGGCATCAAGAATGGCGACATCAGCATATAAGGTGGGTGAGACAATTCCTGTTTTTGTCGTTTCACCAGTCGTGACAATAGAAATGGGCGTAACTTCAGAACCGGTACCTGCAGTGGTGGGGATCAGAATGAGCGGAAGTCTGGGTCCATGAACATTGTTGACACCGTAGATATCTTGAATGCTTTGAGTTTGTTGTGTATGAGCCAGGACTGCAATCAGTTTGGCCACATCCATTGAACTGCCTCCTCCAAAGCCAATAACAACATCTACTTGATTTTTTTTAGCAAATTCTACTGCGGAGAGAATAATGTGTTCAGCAGGATCAGCTTGTACATCTGAGTAAATCTCAAAAGCTAAATGAGACTCTTCTAGAATTTTCAGTACAGGTAAATGCAGTGCATGTTGAATCATCCCTGCATCCGTTACCAACAAGGCTTTTTTGTATTTTTGGGCCAATACCAGATTTAATTCTTGTATTGAACCCAGTCCAGAAATGATGTTTGCCACAGTTTGAAATTGGAAATGCTGCATTGTGTATTATCCTTAATCTGTCATCACAAAATTAACATTATTGTTTTAAGGTTCTATAGGATTCACTTGCTAAATAACTTAACATAAGCGGTTATAAAAGAAATGATCATTTGAGGCGGTTTATGTTATCCAAAATGCCATACAAGATTTTATGTGTGTGCTTAGGAAATATTTGTCGTTCACCTACAGCAGAAGTTGTTTTGCGACATTATTGTGATGAACAACAATTGAACGTGATTGTTGATTCAGCTGGAACGAGCAATTACCATCCGAATAAATCACCCGATCACCGCAGTCAAAAACATGCAATAAAAAGAGGCTATGATCTTTCTGATTTGCGTGCTAGGCAGTTAAAAATACAAGATTTTTTAGATTTTGATTTGATTCTTGCAATGGATCATGAAAATTTAGCGGATATAAAGTCATTACTTCAACAAGCGATTCAACAATTTGGTGGGCAATCTGTTAAAGCGCAAATTGCACTGATGAGTGAACATGATGCTGATTTCCCTAAGCAAGCCATTCCTGACCCTTATTATGGTGAAGCAGATGGATTTGAGCGTGTTCTTGATCAATGTGAGTCAAGTAGTTTAGCTTGGGTGCAGGTTTTTCAGCAGAAACTTCAGTATAAGTAATTGATATACATTAGGAATAAAATTTAAGTTATGAATATTGAATCTCAGGTTCAACTTAAACCATTTAATACACTCCGTTTAGATTCAGTTGCATCACATTTTGTAAAAGTGCAATCAGTTGCTGATCTTAAAAGTGCACTGCAATTTGCCAAACAAAATAATTTAAACGTGCTTCTTCTTTCAGGTGGAAGCAATATGATTCTTCCTGAACATATTCAGGCTTTGGTTGTTGCGATCGATATACAAGGAATTGAGTTTATCGGTGAGGATGAGCGTAGCAAAACAATTAAAATAGGTGCAGGACAAGTTTGGCACGACTTTGTATTGTGGACAACTGCACAACACTTGTATGGTCTGCAAAACCTTGCACTGATTCCAGGTTTGGTGGGAGCTTCTCCTGTACAAAATATAGGTGCTTATGGCGTAGAAGCAGGTGATTTTATTGAATCAGTTGAAGTATATGATCGTAAATTTGATCAAATACGCTCCATTAGTGCTCTGGATTGCCAATTTTCTTATCGTCACAGTATTTTCAAAGATGATCCAAATCGCTATGTAATTACTCATGTGGTTTTTAGATTATTGAAACAGACTGATTTAAAAATCAACTATGGCGACCTAAAAGCAGCAATGGCAGATGACTTGAGTGCTGAGAATTTACAAAAACAGGTGATCCAAATCCGACAAAGTAAACTTCCTGATCCCAAAGAATATCCAAATGTGGGAAGTTTCTTTAAAAATCCGATTATTGGGCAAGATCTATTTTCACAATTAATTGCAAAATTCCCTAATATTCCACATTATCCTCAAACAGAGGATCGCGTTAAAATTGCAGCTGGTTGGCTGATTGATCAAGCCGGATGGAAAGGTAGGCAACTTAATCAAGTGGGTATGTTCCATAAACAAGCTTTAGTTCTGGTCAATTATGCAGATGCGACATTGACAGATGTTCAAGCGACCTATCGAGCTGTTCAGAAGGACGTGTTTGATAAGTTTGCGGTACAGTTAGAGCCTGAACCTGTGCTTTTTAACGAAATGGGATTAATTCAGAACCATTAACATTGAGTCTATATATGGTTAAACAACATTGGATAGTCAGATTTTTACGGATGGTTGCAATACTATTTGTACTTTTTGGCTGTCTGATTGTATTTTGGTATACGCCATTCTATTCGAATCTAATGGTGAAGATTCTGAATACTTTTGTACCTGTTGAAGTCAATCAGGTCGCAGCAAAAAGTCAACAAAATGCGGCATTATCTGAAACAGAAAACCTAGAACCAGGTTCGGATTTGTGGATTGCTCGACAAGCTTATCTGAAGCTGATGGAAGAGCAGTTAAAAAGTAACGATGCCAAGGATTTGCTTGCACTTCAATTGCGTTACCGAGCTTTACAGGAAAAAATTGCCAAAGAGCAAAAAGATGATGATGAAGAGCAGATCAAACCAGTGATTCCTTTGGTGTCTGAACATGCTGCTTCTGCTACTGTAGAAGAACCGCCGAATGATGTTGTTAAAAATTTATTAGATTTAAATAGTGAAGACAATAAAGCACTAATGGATGAGTATTTAACTTTTCTGAAAAAGTATAAAGTTGATGATAAGACTTTACATGAAAATTCTTCTGCTTCATCGGTTGAATTATCAAGTTCACAAGTGCAGCAGGATTTAGAAAGTCTACCAAATAAAAGTAGCGAAGTTCCAAAACCAATCAGCCAACCTTATGCCATTGTAGTTTTGGGTGGGGGGTTGACTTTAGATAAAAACCAGAAAGATATTATTGTCAATGATTACACTAAATTAAGATTGGAAACGACCATTGCACTCGAGAAAAAAATGAAACTGCCCATTGTGTTGAGTGGTGTTGAAGCACCTTATATGCAAAAGTGGTTGTCTGAGCGTGGAGTGCAGGCAAAATTATTGGAAAATCGCAGTATGAATACCTGTGAAAATACACGTTTTAGCTCATTACTATTACAAAAAAAGGGCGGAGCACCTACTGTTATGCTGATTACAGACCGTTATCACATGCCTAGAACACGTCGTTTATTTGCACTCAATGGCATTGAAACAATTCCAGTAGATGCGCCAATGCCTACTCAATTGACACAATGGCAACCAAGCAAACAAAATTATGATCATAGCCGCAGAGCTAACTATGAAACTTTAGCAACAATTCGAGATATGTTGTTTGGTTCGAGTGGCTGTAGAGAGGTGCCTTAATGGCGGATATCCCATTTTTAAATCCTACAATTTTAAAACAACTTGATTTGCCAGTACCCAGTCGGGATACCACACCACAATTATTAGAAGCTTTAAATTTAAACCGTGAATATGTGCCTAACCAAGAAATCAAGGCTTATCAGCGACTTTATGGTTTTGATCAATTGGATTGTATCCAATGGCAAGGCTTTATTGATATGCCCTTGTTTAAGTTGCATGTTCAGGTATTTAAGCCAAAAATTGAAAAAGTAAAAGGAACAGTCTGTTTATTACATGGCTATTTAGAACATAGTGGTATCTATCAACCGATTGTCAAAGAAATTCTTGAACAAGGCTTCAGTGTAATTACTTACGACTTGCCAGGTCATGGTTTAAGTAACGGTTCACCAGCCAATATTAAAAATTTTGACCACTATCAGCACGTGCTGCATGCCGTTTACCAATATGTTAAAAACTCACAGCATCTTCCTAAACCTTGGTTAGGTGTTGGTCAGAGTACAGGTGGTGCAATTTGGATGCATCATTTACTTGAATATGCACAAAAACGAGAAAATCCAATCGTCGATCGAGTTTTACTCTTATCGCCTTTGGTTCGACCGGCTAAAACAGCGTGGTGGCACAATTCTATTGGTTTAGGCATTATTCGTAGAATTAAAAGAGAAGTTCCGCGTCATTTTAAACGTAACAATCATAATCCGGAGTTTTTGAGATTTGTAAGACTTAAAGATCCTTTACAACCCCGTATGATGGGAATGGACTGGATTCTAGCAATGTCGAAATGGATGCAGGAAATGGAAGAGTTTCCAAAATGCCGCATACCTGTATGGTTGGCGCAAGGGGCTCAAGATCAAACAGTAGATTGGAAATATAATATTGATTTTGTGCGCCGCCAGTTCAGACTGCAAACGTTATTAATTCTTGAAGAAGGGTCACATCAACTCATTAATGAACGTGCTGATATTCGGGCAGCATTAACGGGTTTAATCCCGGCTTTTTTGCATGCGCATTCTTCGGGTGACTATTTTTAATCAGTCGCTAATAAATAATGGCGCTTGCATCGCTCTTTTTTATGCTTTTAAAAGGATGGCTTATAAGAATTGTTAAAAAATGAGTGAAAAATACAGTTTTTTATACAATCTGTTTAAAAAATAAGCATGTGATTGAAGTTTTTTGAAATAGGGGTTGCGTGTCTCGAGAAAATATATAGAATACGCAGCATCCCGACGCGATACAGCAAACGAACTTAGCTTAGAGGGTTAAGTTGTTGGATGTTTATTGCGTTATATTTATCACTGACGAGGTGGTAAATTGATCATTAAGAGAATATGAAGAACAACTTGTGTGGATTTTTACTGATTGATTGATCGAAATATTATCATTGATTGATTGGTTTAAATTACTCGAAGTTTATTTGAGAGAATTTGTCAGGAATTGATGAGCCAGAATTGTGACCTTAAGTCACTAATGATTTTAACTGAAGAGTTTGATCATGGCTCAGATTGAACGCTGGCGGCAGGCTTAACACATGCAAGTCGAGCGGGGGAGATTGCTTCGG
>NZ_JAPKMY010000008.1:0-193568 GCF_026344175.1 Acinetobacter nematophilus | reverse complement strand
CACTTGGACATTGCGGTATTGGGTGCCTTCCAAATTGCTGAAAATGGTGATCTTGCCAACTGGCACACAGGCGCACCTGATGCAATCCCTGCGGTGGGTGGCGCGATGGATTTGGCAGTCGGCGCCAAGAAAGTCTTTATCACCACTGACCATGTCACCAAACAAGGCGAACCCAAAATCGTGGCTGAGCTGACCTATCCCGTGACTGGCAAAAAATGTGTCGACCGGATCTATACCGATCTATGTGTGATTGATGTTACTCCAGACGGTTTAAAAGTGATTGAAAAAGTAGCGGGTCTCAGCTTTGAAGAATTGCAGTCGATGACGGGTGCTGAATTGGTTGATGTAACACAGGGATAATAAATTTCTCCTAACTTCCCTTTAAAAGGGTGAGAAGCACTGCTTCTTAAGAGAGATTATTTAAGGAAAAACACATGAAAAATGCTTATATCATTGATGCCATTCGAACTCCATTTGGTCGTTATGCCGGTGGACTTGCAGCTGTAAGAGCGGATGATTTAGGTGCAGTGCCGATTCAAGCCTTGATGCAACGCAACCCGACTGTGGATTGGCAGCAAGTCGATGATGTGATTTATGGCTGTGCCAATCAGGCAGGTGAAGACAACCGAAATGTGGGGCGTATGTCGGCATTATTGGCAGGGTTACCCGTTGAAGTGCCTGCAACCACCGTCAATCGTTTATGTGGTTCTTCACTGGATGCGATTGCGATGGCAGCACGGGCGATTAAAGCGGACGAAGCCGATCTGATCATTGCAGGTGGTGTGGAAAGCATGAGTCGAGCACCCTATGTGATGGGAAAATCAGAGAGTGCTTTTGGGCGTAGCCAGAAGATTGAAGACACCACCATGGGTTGGCGCTTTATCAATCCAAAACTAAAAGACATGTATGGTGTAGAAACCATGCCACAAACGGCTGAAAATGTGGCTGAGCAATTCAACATCAACCGTGCTGATCAAGATCAGTTTGCATTGAACAGTCAGCAACGTACGGCAGCCGCACAGGCACAGGGCTTTTTTAAACAGGAAATTGTTGCTGTGACGATCCCTCAGCGTAAGGGGGATGCATTGGTGGTGGAGCAAGATGAGCATCCGCGAGCATCTACCACCTTTCAAGCCTTGCAAAAATTAAAAGGTGTGGTGAAAGCAGAAGGTACGGTGACCGCGGGCAACGCTTCAGGAATTAACGACGGTGCAGCTGCATTACTGATCGCATCAGATCAAGCCGTTACACAATATCAATTAAAACCACGCGCCAAAATCATTGCATCGACGACGGTGGGCATAGAACCTCGCATCATGGGTTTTGCACCTGCACCAGCGATCAAGAAATTACTTCAACAGGCAAATCTGAGTTTAGCGCAGATGGATGTGATTGAGCTGAATGAAGCCTTTGCGGCACAGGCTTTGGCGGTGATGCGTGATTTGGGCTTGGCCGATGATGATACGAGGGTCAATCCGAATGGTGGCGCCATTGCATTGGGTCATCCATTGGGTGCATCAGGTGCCCGCTTGGTGACCACAGCGCTCAACCAACTTGAACAGATCCAAGGACAATATGCCCTGTGCTCAATGTGCATCGGTGTGGGTCAAGGCATCGCCATGATTATTCAACGCGTTTAATTCTGATTTAAAACAACGACCTGTACCCCAACAATCAACATTGCTGGTGTTTCGATATGATCGCATAGGTCAAAGGATAAATTTCTATGCCAACATTCCAGTCAGATGATGCTGTCATTCATTATCAAACATGGGGCAAGCCGACTCAACCTGCCCTTGTGTTTTCCAATTCATTGGGCACCCAGCTGAGTATGTGGCAGGCTCAAATTGAACATTTTCAAAAAGATTATTTTGTCATCGTCTATGACACCCGTGGTCATGGGCGATCTAACACTCCACAAGGACCCTATTCCATTGAACAGTTGGGTCAAGATGTCATTCATTTATTGGATCAGCTCAATGTCCAAAAGGCAGATTTTTGCGGGATTTCAATGGGTGGCTTAACAGGACAATGGTTAGCGATTCATCATCCGCAACGATTTAACCATGTAGTGATCTGCAATACTGCTGCAAAAATTGGTCAGGAATCGGCTTGGTTATCACGGGCCGAGTTGGTTCGTAAACAAGGTTTAACCCCAATTGCAGAAACAGCAGCACTTCGTTGGTTTACTGAGCCCTTTATCCAAAGCCAAACAGCAATTGTAAAATCCATGAGTAACGACCTTGCAGCTAGCAGCGCAGAGGGTTATGCGAGTTGTTGTGAGGCTTTGGCTAAAGCGGATTTAACCACTCAGATTGATCGTATCACTGTACCTGTGTTGGTGATTGCTGGTGCGCAAGATCCTGTGACGACAGTTGTAGATGGCCAATTTATGCAAAATCAAATCCCTGAGTCTCAGCTCTTTGTGATTGACGCATCTCATATTTCCAATGTTGAAAAGCCGCAACAATTCAATCAAGCATTGGCAGATTTTTTAGTCTCATAATAATTTCGAATCTTCTTTAAATCTATGTATTGAATAAAAACTCACTCAGTTGGGTTTTTATTTTTTTGCGAAGATCAAAGATATATTTCAAAAATGAAACCTGAATCAACAGGATTAAATATGTGAAAGCTAAATTAATTCTGAGTATCTCAATCACTTTAACCATCCTTTGCAAAGTAATGCTGTTATCCTCAGAAAAAGCGTTTTATCTCAGATCAATTTTCTTTAAACGATAGTCCAAGGTCGCCCGACTGATCCCCAATATTCTCGCTGCTTCAGAGACATTTTGGCGACTTTTGTCCATTGCGGTACGGATGATGTCTTGTTCAAATTGTTCCAAGGAAAAATGGTCAGTCAATAAATCCTCGATATTTCCATTCATGCTTGTCGACTGATGTATGCTTTCAGTCTCCTGATGTTGTGGAAATAAACTGTCTAATTTTATTTCCTGTTGCTGATCCGTTAATAATGTTGCACGTTCCAACAAATTTTCTAATTCACGAATATTGCCCGGCCAATCATATTTCATCACAAAACTTTTGGCTTTATCACTTAACCCTTTTAAGGTTTTGTCATACATATTTTCAAAACGTGCCAAGAAATGATTGACCAATAAAGGAATATCTTCTTTACGCTCACGTAAAGGTGGGATCAAGACGGGAAAAATATTAAGGCGATAGTATAAATCCGCTCTGAACTTGCCATCTTTCACAGCTTGTTCCAAATCTTCATTGGTTGCAGCGACAATTCTGACATCCACTTGACGTGTACGAATGTCCCCTACCCGTTCAAATTCCCCCTCTTGTAACATCCTTAACAAGGCTGCTTGTGCACGCGGCGAAAGCTCGATGACTTCATCCAGAAAAATTGTTCCGCCATGAGCACGTTCAAATTTCCCCATTCGAGAATGGGTCGCACCAGTAAAAGCACCTTTTTCAACGCCAAAAAGTTCTGACTCAATCAGATCTGGAGGAATACAGGCACAGTTGACTGCAATAAAAGGTTGGAGTTTACGCTGACTGGCATTATGGATACCACGAGCAAATGCTTCCTTGCCGACACCTGTTTCACCTTGCAATAAAACAGCCACTTTACTGCCTGCTGCTTTTTTCAGTAAATCACACACCTTACGATAAGCCACTGATTCACCTACAGCATTGAACATGGTGTAGTCACTTTCGGCTTCGGTGTAAATATTTTTTTTCAATTCATTGAGTTCAGACTGCAAAGCAATGATTTCATCAGAAACCGGGTCTGGCGACATAAAACGTATCAACTCATCAGCATTTTCCCATTCACTTAAAGGTTTACCAATAATTCGACAATGCTCATCACCTTGGGCAACACAATGTGTTTCCTGATAGATAATGGTCTGTCCCATCACATAACTACTATAACCACAAGCATAGCCCAAGAGCATCCAACAGGCAGGTTCATCGGAGGAACCAAACTCGCTCAGATGAACTTCTGCTTCAAATGAGTTCAGCCAATTAAAATCTGCATAAAACTGCTTTAAATCATGACTGAGATGCAATTCATTGACCTCTACCTGCACCATGCCTCGGATCCCATGCATTTGTGGTCCAGCCATAAAAGCTTCAGCTTCATTTAAATTAGGTCGAAGTTTAGAGGTCACTTCCGCATCACGCATACCTGCCTGATAGCCACAACGGATAAAAAAACGTTTGGTTCTTTCAAGACCCAACATCTGAAATAAATCTTTTCTTAAAAAGCCCATGATACTGGTATGCATCAGCAACATACGATTTTCATCAAACCAGATTTGACCATGTCGCGTATCAAAAACGATTTTATCCAAAAGATCTTGAATATCTTTGTTTTGCTCAAGTATCTGCTTATATACCTTCACATTTTTGGCTTGGGGCATGATATCCATCCATGGCTATATGTCTTTTGTGAATGCAACCTTGATATTACCTAATTCCGACTAAAAAGCTTTACTACCTTATTCTTATATTTTTATACCTTAGAGGTATATTTTATTAATTTTAATATATATCAGTAGTTTGAAAAAATCCTGCTTCAAAAATAAAAAACTGGACAACAGGAGGGTTCAACATGGGACTTATTGTTTTGATGAAATCTGCTTGAAACAGTGTTCATCATTTGATGAAAATTTCAATCTACCAACGTTCTTTTGACCAATATAAAAATTATAACTCACTGTATTTTATACAAGAAATAAAGTTGGCACGACTTTTGGAATAGATACGGCGAACTATCTGAAGAGCATGACGCTCTACATCAAAGCTGTTTTGATGTTGATCAAAAGGATTCCCGCTATGGTCGATGCTGCACACCCTCACCCACTGGTGAAATACATCCGCATTACTGGTGATCGTAATGCCAAGTTTGTTGAATTTGATTTTGCGATTCACGATCCAAGCCTTTTTGTTGAATTGGTTTTACCCCAGCAGGCATTTCAGCATTTTTGTGAAATTAACCATGTCATCGAAATGACCGAGGAACAACAGGCTTGGAATGATGCACAGGAAGATAAATGGCGCTACGGCATTGAACCGACTGTTCTCAATCATACGCGCCAATATGCTGATCACGATGATCAGGCTTAAGTCGAAAAGGAGAATGAAATGACTTTAGAGATTAAAACATCCAATCTAGAACCGATTCGTCAAACCTATGCTTATATTGAACGTCGCTTTGGTACAAAACCTGCCACTCGTTATCAAGAAGTCAGTTTTGATGTACAGGCATCCACCAACTTTCACTATCGTCCATTGTGGAAGCCTGAAAAGACTTTAAATGATCAAACCCATACAGCATTGAAAATGCAGGACTGGTATGCATTTAAAGACCCTCGCCAGTTTTACTACGGTGCTTATGTACAGCATCGCGCACGCATGCAAGATACGGCTGAAAGCAATTATAACTTTTTTGAAAAACGCCAACTTGTTGATAACCTCAGTGATGCCGTCAAACAAAAAATCATCACTTGTTTATTGCCATTTCGCTATGTTGAACAAACGGCCAACTTACACATGATGTCAGGCAGTGCTTATGGCTATGGCACGGTCATTACCCAAGCCTGTATTTTTGCAGCGATGGACCGTTTGGGCATGGCGCAATATATTTCCCGTATAGGACTTTTGCTCGATGGCAATACAGATGAATCATTACAGCAGGCAAAACAGGCTTGGATGAATGATGAAATGTGGCAACCCTTGCGCAAACTTTGTGAACACAGTCTGACAGAACAGGATTGGTTTAAACTTTATATCCTGCAAAATCTGTTGATCGACACCTTCTTACAAGAACTGGTTTTTGGTCAGCTCGATCAATGGCTGGTTGAACAGGGTGGACGTGATATCGCCATCCTGACGGAATTTACTAAAGACTGCCTGACTGATCTACGCAAGTGGTCTGACAGCGTTTTAAAAACAGCGATTTCAGAATCTGAAGAAAATAAAACTTTAATTCAATCATGGATAAGCCAAACCCTGCCGAATGTTCAACAGGCATTTAAAAGTTGGGCACAAATCGCACTACCTGACTCAAATATTGATACTGCACTGCATAGCCTTTCAGAACGCAGTAAAAAGGCAGGTTTGATTTTAGTTGATTCAGCAGCATAAGGAAGAGCCATCATGAGTTCTAAAGTTTATTTAGCATTACAAGACAATGACACCTCGCGCTACATCATTGAAGCCATTGAACAGGACAATCCTGAGGCAAGCATTCAATACCTCCCCGCCATGATACGTGTAGAAAGTACTGGCGTTCTGGTGGTTCGAGCTGAAACTGTCTCGGAAAAACTGGGACAGGATTGGGACATCCAAGAACTGCAACTCAACATGATCACACTGGGTGGCAACGTAGAAGAAGACGATGACAGCTTTACCCTGAAATGGAATTAAGCCCAGCCGCCCAACATCCAAGTTAAAACATCAGAAGCAGGCAGCTTCAAGTGATTGAAAGGATAATCAAAATGAATAGCCAAGCAAAAGTCAGCAATAAAAAACCCAATGCCAAAGAGCGTTATCGAATATTGACCCGTGATCTGGACTGGGAGTTTTCCTATGCAGATCGAAAAGATGCCTTTCCTTATGAAGAATTCGAAGGCATCAAAATCACTGACTGGTCTAAATGGGAAGACCCTTTCCGTTTGACCATGGATGCCTATTGGAAATACCAAGCTGAAAAAGAAAAGAAACTGTATGCCATTTTTGATGCATTTGCACAGAACAATGGACAAATGAATGTTTCCAATGAACGTTATGTCAACGCCATCAAACTGTTTTTAACTGCAGTCACCCCATTGGAATATCAAGCCTATCAAGGTTATGCCCATGTTGGACGTCAATTCGGTGGAATCGGTGCGCGTATTGCCTCGCAAATGCAATCCATCGATGAATTACGTCATGTGCAAACCCAGATTCATGCAATGAGTCATTACAACAAGTTCTTTGACGGTTTTCAAGATTGGGCACATATGCATGATCGTGTTTGGTATTTATCCGTACCGAAATCATTCTTTGAAGATGCCCGTTCAGCTGGACCCTTTGAGTTTTTATTGGCGATCAGTTTTGCCTTTGAATATGTGCTCACCAATCTGTTATTTGTACCATTCATGTCAGGTGCTGCCTATAACGGTGATATGGCAACGGTCACGTTTGGTTTCAGTGCCCAATCAGATGAAGCACGTCACATGACACTCGGTTTGGAAATCGTAAAATTCTTGCTTGAGCAACATGAAGACAATGTGCCAATCGTTCAAGAATGGATTGACAAGTGGTTCTGGCGTGGTACTCGCCTGCTTTCAATCGTTGGCATGATGATGGATTACATGTTGCCAAATAAAGTCATGTCATGGAAGGAAGCTTGGGAAACCTACTTTGAAGAAGCAGGTGGTGCATTATTCAAAGACCTTAGTCGCTACGGTATTCGTATGCCGAAATACAGTGAAGTCATCACCAAAGAAAAAGAGCATGTATCACACCAAGCATGGTGGATTTTCTATAACTTTGGTCATGCAGCAGGCTTCCATACATGGATTCCAACAGATGAAGAAATGGATTGGCTATCTGCAAAATACCCTGACACTTTTGATCAATACTATCGCCCGCGCTGGGAACTGGCGCGCAAAATGGAGGCTGAAGGCAAACGCTTCTATAGCGCAGGCTTACCACAACTCTGCCAAGTTTGCCAAATTCCAATGACATTTACCGAGATGGATGGCGACCAAACCATGTTCAGTTATCGTGAGTCGATTTACAAAGATGAACGCTACCATACCTGTTCAGATGGCTGTCATGACATCTTTGAAAGAGAGCCTGAAAAATATATTCAGGCATGGTTGCCTGTTCATCAGATTTTACAGGGGAACTGCGGCGGTCCTGACTTAGAAAGCATTTTAAGGGACTACTACAATTTCAATGTGGGTGCAGACAATCTTGACATAGAAGGTTCCCCTGACCAAAAACGCTGGAAAAAATGGAAAGGTAACGCGGCTTAATCCATCACTTAAAACAACAGCAACAAGGAACGGATGTTGTCATTAAAGACCGCATCCTCTCAAGGATTTATACAAAAAATTCGAGGAACTACGCCATGACCGTAAAAGCAATTGTTGAAAATTATCAATTCGAACCTTTGGATCTCCAGCAAAACTATGGTGACAATATGCTGCTATTTATAGGTTGGGATCATCACACGTTATTTTGTTCTGCGCACACCTTCGTCGTTTCACCGAAACAAAGCTTTCAGGAATTAATTGATGGACAAATTCAAGCAGGTTTCGAACAACACCCTGACTTTGTCAATATTGATTGGTCAAAAGTTGAGTTTCACCTTAACCGCCAACGTTTAAACGTGGATTTTTCTAAATCTTTAGAAGATTTGGGCTTTGATCACAAATCACTCCTGCGCTTTGTGACCCCTGATTTACAGGGTTACAAAGGCGCACATGTTTAAGGAGAGCACAAATGAGCTATCAAGTTACCATTGAACCCATCGGTACCACGATTGAAGTAGAGCAAGATCAAACCATTTTAGATGCGGCATTACGTCAGGGGGTTTGGCTACCCTTTGCCTGTGGACATGGCACATGTGGCACCTGTAAAGTGCAAGTGACAGACGGCTTCTACGATATTGGCGAAGCTTCCCCATTTGCACTGATGGATATTGAACGAGAGGAAAATAAGGTTTTAGCATGCTGCTGTAAGCCTGAGTCTGACATGATCATCGAAGCAGATGTGGATGAGGATGAGGATTTCCTCGGCTATTTGGTTCAAGACTACCAAGCAAAAGTGGTTGAAATAACAGATTTATCGCCAACGATTAAGGGCATCCGTTGTGAAATTGATCGTGAGATGGCGTTTCAAGCAGGTCAATATATCAATCTGCATATTCCCAATGTGGAAGGCACTCGTGCATTTTCAATTGCGAACTCCCCCAGTGAAGCCAATATCATTGAATTGCATATTCGCAAGGTCGAAGGTGGTCAAGGAACACAGTATATTCATCAACAATTAAAGTTGGGCGATGAACTCGCACTTTCGGGTCCCTATGGACAGTTCTTTGTACGTAAGTCTGATCCACAAAATGTCATCTTTATCGCAGGTGGTTCAGGTCTGTCCAGCCCTCAATCCATGATCATGGATCTGCTTGAACAAGGTGATCAACGCATCATTTACCTTTTCCAAGGCGCACGTGATCTGGCCGAATTATATAACCGGGAAAAGTTTGAACAGCTTGTCAGAGACTATCCGAATTTCAGATATATTCCAGCGCTCAACGCACCCAAATCAGAAGACCAATGGACGGGTTTTACGGGTTTTGTGCATGAAGCTGTAGCCAATTATTTCGAAAGCAAATGTGCTGGGCACAAAGCCTATTTATGTGGCCCACCTCCAATGATCGATGCAGCAATTTCAACATTGATGCAAAGCCGTTTGTTTGAAAAAGATATCCATACTGAACGTTTCCTGAGTGCTGCCGATGGTGCCAAGGAACAGTCACGTTCAGCACTTTTCAAACATATTTAGTCCCAACCGCTATATGTTTTCAATCTTAATCAAAGATACAGTTGAGTGATCTTAATCCCCTCTAGATTACTCTCTCGACAGCCAAATAAATCAAAGGAAGATGATGATGAACCGTCAGGAAATCGATAAATTAGTTCAACAAATGAATGTAGACACTGCAACAGGTGAAGTAAATCCACGTGTTCAGCAAATTGTCGTTCGATTGCTCGGAGATTTATTCCAGGCCATTGAGGACCTGGATATTTCCCAAACTGAACTTTGGAAGGGTTTAGAGTACTTTACTGATGCAGGACAGGCCAACGAACTTGGTCTTCTTGCAGCAGGTCTGGGGCTAGAGCATTATTTGGATTTACGTGCCGATGAAGCAGATGCGAAAGCAGGTATTACAGGTGGAACGCCAAGAACGATCGAAGGTCCTCTATATGTCGCAGGCGCTCCTGAATCTGTCGGCTTTGCCCGTATGGATGATGGTTCTGAATCTGATCATGTCGATACATTGATCATCGAAGGCTTTATCACAGATACGTCGGGAAACAGAATTCCCAATGCCAAAGTAGAAATTTGGCATGCCAACAGCTTAGGCAACTATTCTTTCTTTGACAAATCTCAATCTGATTTCAATTTACGTCGTAGTATTTTAACGGATGCCAATGGTCAGTATGTTGCGCAAACCACCATGCCGGTCGGATATGGCTGTCCACCTGAAGGGACAACGCAAGCACTACTCAATTTGCTGGGCCGTCATGGAAATCGCCCTTCTCATGTTCACTATTTTGTATCGGCACCGGGTTACCGCAAACTCACCACACAGTTCAATATTGAAGGTGACAAATATCTTTGGGACGACTTTGCCTTTGCAACACGTGAGGGCTTAATTGCTAGGGCAAATGAAGTCACAGCTGTTGAAGAGCTTAAAAAATATAATTTAGACCAGCCTTTTAAGCACATCAGCTTTCATTTTGAATTGGTCAGAGAGATGCAACAACTCCCCTCAACAGAAGTCGATCGCCGTCGAGCAGCAGCTTAGCTCAACAACACCACACCATCCAACACAATGTACCTATATTCAATGCTATAGGTACGGATGGATGTTATCAAAATATCATTGAAAAGGATTTTCTATGAAAAAACTCAGCTTAAAACTTTCAATTCCATTGATACTCGGTTTTAGTACTCAGTTCGCCTGCGCTACGGAAAATGGTGCGGACTCATTTGCCTTGGGTGCGGAAGGTATGATGGCAGGTGCCTTACCCCCACCCGGGATTTACTTACTGAGTTATTATCAAAATTATCATGCAGGAAATTTTGATCAAGGTCCTCCCAATTTTCATTTAGATGTCAATGCTTTTATTCCTCGATTGGTCTGGATGACGGAGCAAAGCTATTGGGGTGGACAACTTGGATTTTATGCAATTCAGCCAATGGTAGATTTACGTCTCTCAGCAGCAGGTATGTCAGACCATAACACAGCCTTGGGCGATTTAATGCTTGGTTCAATGCTCGGTTGGCATCGTGGTGATCATCATTGGATTGGAGCGATTGAAACAGTACTTGCCACTGGAAAATATGATAAAGCATCTGTAACTCAACCTTTGGTTGCCAACATAGGAAAAAATTACCATACAGTTCGACCAATTTTTGCCTATAGCTATGCGCCTGAGAATGGTTTGGATCTTTCAGCGAAAATCTCCTATAGCTTTAATACTGAAAACAATGATACGCATTATCGATCTGGAGATTATTTTGCAGGAGATTACAGCTTAGGCTATAAGCTTTCAGATCATGTCAAAGTTGCTGTTGAAGGATACGCGTTTAAGCAGACCAAATCAGATCAACAACATGGCGATAATATTGGTATGCGAGGACAGGTTCTGGCTTATGGTCCTGCTGTACAATATCAAGACAAAAACTGGTCAATCGAAGCTAAATATTTAAAAGAGACTCAAGTCGAAAACCGCCCAGAAGGTCATACAGGACTATTAAAGTTTATTTGGGCATTCTAATTTCTCACATGTCTTTTTTGATCATGAGATTTTATCCGATCCTGTATTTTTATCATTTCACTACTGAAAATACAGGATTCTTACAATAGTCAATCTGCTAAAAAATTTATACAGGAAAATAAATAAATGATCAAAAGCTTCTAAAAGTTTGTATAAAAAGCATAAAATTCAGTAGCTATAAATGATTGAAATCAAAAAAACGGTATGAATAATTGGACCATTTAACTCTATGCTCAAAAATTCTATTACGCTTCGTCCATGCACCCAATCAAATTCAAACTGAACTGTTCATCTTGCTTTTGATGATGCAAAAGCCTAAAGTAAACTTTAGTGTTAACAAGAAATACTGAAAATGAACATCAGTCAACTCTCTAAACAAAGCGGTCTGAGTACTCCGACGATTCGTTACTATGAGCAAATCAAGTTACTTCCGAAAGCCAAAAGAAAGTCAAATGGCTATAGAGAATACAGCGAAGATGATCTTAAGCAGCTTTTTTTGATTCAACAGGCACAACAAGTTGGTTTTTCATTGAACGAAATCAAGTCTTTCTTACCATCCCAAGTTGGTCAATGGAATCATGACATGTTGATCACTATTTTAGAAAATAAAATCAAGGATATTGAAGACTTAGAACAAAAGCTTAGCTTGAGTAAACTCAACTTGCGTACCATGATTCATGCAATCAATAGCAAACCTGATGAAATTACCTGTGAAGAAAATGCTCAACGCTTACTCAATCTGTACTATGTGAAAGAACAGCCTTGAAATATACCACTTATCTTTAAGTCATAAAAAAGCTTGATCGTACTCATATCAAACCAGATCATTTGATCTGGTTTTTTCTTGACCCAGACATTTGCAGAAAACTACGGCAGCATTAAAATTTACATCTAAATCGACCATTTTCCCAAGTTTAGGGTACGAACAAACCACCCATTCCCCCCTATAACCATTTGCACCATAGATCACCCCATTCAGATCATGATTTTGTTCACTTTCAGCCTCTCTCTTTCAAGCTAGTTGCCATCGCGTGCTTATACTGGCGAGTACGATGCGCCATCGCTGCCTGCTGTAAAATCAATGCCCATAAGGGTGATACTCGAGGATTTGGCGCTTTACCCAAACTAAGCTTACGTAGTTGAAATTTAACCGTTGCCATATTGGCAAGTGATGCAAGTGTTTTATTTTTCCACGACATCGGTTTTAACATTGGTGCTATATTCTGCCCCTGTTTCCATTCATTGGGTAAGTTTGGGTCAATGGCTAGAGCGGTAGCAATTCCAACCATATCCACACCACTTTCGATCACCTGTTCCGCAACTTGTTTACGGCGGATGCCTCCTGTAACCATGACTGGCATTTTTGCAATCTTGCGAATCTCTTGTGCAAATTCCAAGAAATATGCTTCTCGCGCCAAAGTTCGACCATCCCGTGCTTGTCCCTGCATCGCTGGAGCTTCATAGCTCCCCCCTGAAAGTTCAACCAAGTCAACCGCTAATTCATTCAACATTTTCACTACACGTTGAGCATCTTCAGCACTAAACCCTCCGCGCTGAAAATCGGCTGAATTAAGTTTCACCGCCACCGTAAACTGATCAGACACCACAGCTCTAACCGCTTTAACAATTTCAATTAAGAGACGCGCACGATTCTCTAGTGAGCCACCCCATTGATCTTGACGTTTATTGCTGAGTGGTGATAAAAACTGGCTCAATAGATAGCCATGAGCCGCATGGATTTCTACTCCCGTAAAACCTGCTTTTTCACCTAACTGTGCCGTATGTGCAAAACGTTGAATCACTTCATCAATCATCATTTGAGTCATTTCAATCGGTAGATTAAAACGATCTGACATCTTGCCCAAATCTAATCCAACAGCAGAGGGTGCCCAAGTTTGCTGACCAAGATTGGACTGCATTTGCCGACCGGGATGATTGATTTGCAACCAGACTTGAGCCCCTTGAGAACGCCCTATCTGTGCCCAACGCTTGAAGATATCCAAATGCTTTTCATCTTCAAGTACCACGCCACCAGGTCCAGTCATGGCACGACGATCCACCATGACGTTACCCGTAATAATCAGCCCTGCACCACCATCAGCCCATGCTTGATATAAACGCATCAATGCTTCAGAAGGTGCATGGTTTAAATCTGCCATATTTTCTTCCATCGCAGCTTTCGCTATGCGGTTGGCAATCTCTGTACCATTTGGAAATATCAATTTTTCGAAAACTTTCATTTTTATCGCCTCATCAGGTATACATCTACTTTAAGTTTAAAGTTAACTTTAATGTCAATCCTTTTTTAATACTGCTTCAACCTTTGTTAGCTAATTGACTGTTTTTAGATACTTTTTTACTCCTTAAAAAGGATAAATTTTACGAAATGGATTTTGCCACCTATTTACATCCACCTCTCATAAAATTGATGAAATGATTAACTTGAAATACTTATTCCCGTAACTGATATGTCTAAAAATCGAATAAAAATTAAGAAATAATGACAATTGCGTAGCTTTTTGTATTTTTATTGATAATAATAACAATTCTTATTTACAAAATTTAATTATTATGGACAAGCAAGTTAGACAAACGGCATTAAATATTGCAATCAAGTCATTCTTGATATGTGGTGCAATCTCCCACACTGCTTTTGCACAAGAACAACCTTCCAATACTGATCCATCTGTTCTGCCAACCATTACCGTCAAAGCAGATGCGCAAGATGAAAAAACGGAAGGAAATGGTAGTTATAAAGCCAACTCGTCGCGTTCATCCTCTAAACTCAAATTATCGTTAAAAGAAACACCGCAATCCGTTAGCGTAGTCACACGTGAACAAATTGAACAACGCGGTCTCACTATTTTGGATGATGTCCTTGCCGCAACCCCAGGCGTAACAGCAACAAAAAATGATAGTGAACGTTCTAACTACTATTCTCGTGGTTTTGCAATCAGCAACCGACAAATTGATGGTATGCCTGTCGGTGACAATGCTCCTCGCTTTGACAGCTTTTTCTTTGATCGTATCGAAGTGGTCAAAGGTGCATCAGGTCTAACAGGCTCTACAGGAAGTCCTTCTGCAACCATCAATATGATCCGTAAACGTCCTGAAAAAGAGTTTAAGGGTAATGTCAGCTCTACCTATGGCTCATGGGACAACACTCGTGTTGAAGCGGATGTCTCTATTCCATTGACTCAAGATGGTAGTGTAAGAAGCCGATTCATGGCAGCTTATACTGACAAAGAATCCTATATGGATCGTTATAAACTGAAGTCAACAGCCGCGATGGGGATCATCAGTGCGGATTTAACGGCAAACACGACTGCCTCTGTTGGATTCCAATATCAAGACAACGACCCTAAAGGCTCAACTTGGGGAACAGTACCCTATTTCAATGCTGATGGAAGTAAAGCAAATTTTTCGCGAAACTTTAGTCTGTCTTCGGACTGGAGCTCAATAGCCAATCGCGATAAAACTGTTTTTGCTGATATAGAACATACCCTTGCCAATGACTGGCTAATAAAAGCAGCGATTGCCCACAGTACCTCGGATAACAGCTGGATGGTTGCTTATGGTGGAAGTGGTTTTCCAGACCCCAGCACGGGTAAGGGCTTAAGCTTATGGACCAGTGTGAGCCCTTATGCTGAAAGTAAAAAACTCAATATTGATTTTTATGCAACTGGTCCATTTCAATTGTTAAACCGCCAACATGATTTAATCATTGGTTATAGTGGATTCAAAAGTGAAAATACGTCGTTAAGTGTTAACAGCAAAATAGCATATCCTGCTGCTATACCAGATTATCGAGAGTGGACAGGAAATATCCCCAAACCGACATACGAAAAAAATGGTGCAGGTAGTACCAACACCACAGAACTTTACGGAGTATATTCAACTTTACGTTTAAATCTGGCTGACCCACTTAAATTAATTTTAGGAGCACGTTACAGTTCCTATGATTACAAAGTCGATAAATGGGACCCTAACGCTGCTGTTTCTCCTACAAAGCCACGTAATTTTGACCAACTCATCCCCTATGCAGGGATTTTGTATGACATCAATGATACTTATACTGCTTATACCAGCTATACCAAAGTATTCAATCCATCTACACGACGAGATCGCTTTGGTGACTATTTAGATCCAGAAATGGGCAGTACCAGTGAGCTGGGTATAAAAGCGGATCTGTTAGACGGTAAACTACTCACCAGTGCAGCGTTATTTTGGTCAGATGTCAAAGACCTTGCCGTAGAAGATGTTGAATACCGTGAAGGTGTAAAAAATGGCACTATTGCTAAAGTCGATGAGATGGATACGGCCTATATGTCGACTGGCAAGGGGCTTAAAGTTAATGGTTTTGAATTAGAAGCGATTGGTAAATTACAGGAAAACTGGAATCTAAGTTTTGGCTATACCTATGTCAATAGTGTAAGTTCTGCCAATGCCAATGCCTTAAGCAATATTCCTCAAAATCAAGTGAAATTATTTAGCAGTTATACCCTGCCAGAAAACCTTTGGACAGGTTCAGAAAAACTAACCATAGGGGGTGGGGTCAACTGGCAAAGTGAAATTTCACAAAAATGGGGAGGAGCGCCCGTGAATGCCTATAACGGTGGTGTTGTCAGTCAAAAAGCTTATTTCTTGGCGAATGCTTTTGCCAGTTATAAACTCAGTGATGAGTTGACAGCAAGTCTAAATATCAACAATTTATTTGATGAGAAATACTACTTAAATGTCGGTTTTTATAACGGTGTTTATTGGGGCGAGCCACGTAATGTTACCCTTACATTAAGAGCTAAATTTTAATTTAATCCAAGTTTTTAGTTAATCAAAAAATAAATGAGTGCTTGATTGAAAGCACTCATTTTTAGCCATATTCGCAGATCGACTTTAACTGAACTGAACAGAATGGATTAATGGGTCACCATAGAATCAGCCCAACCACTAAATGGATTATCAAAAGCTTGCCATTTTTCTGCACCCAATGCCATCTCTGTATCATTCAACAAACATGCATCCAATTGGTCCATTAATGCTGATTGATCCATATCGAGCCCGATTAAAACAATTTCTTGGCGGGCATCACCTGTTTGTTCATCCCAGTTCCCCTGAATGACATCGAGACTCTGTTGATCTTCCGGCCAATGTTCATCAGACACTGCTGCCCACCAATATCCAGCAACACCATGTCTTGCCAACGCACCTGCTTGAGACCAAGATCCTGCCAACTCTGGATTTGATGCCAACCAAAAATAGCCTTTAGAACGGATCACACCTTTCCATTCAGTTTGAATAAAATCAAAGAACCGTTGTGGATGAAAGGGGCGTCTGGCACGATAAACAAAACTTTGGATACCATACGCTTCGGTTTCAGGTGTATGTTCACCTCTTAATTCTTTGAGCCAACCTGGTGCTTGCGCCGCTTCATAAAAATCAAATAAGTGAGTATTCAATATTCGATCCAAATTCACTTGACCAAATTCAGAAACTTCAATTTTTGCTCGGGGATTTAAGGATTGTAGAATTTTAAAAAGCTTGTCCTGCTCTTGTGGCTGAACTAAATCAATTTTGTTCAATACAATCACATCACAAAACTCAATTTGATCAATCAATAAATCAACCACATTACGATTATCTTGTTCCCCTAATGACTCACCTCTCGCTTGTAAACTATCGAGAGAGCTATAGTCTTTTAGAAAGTTATAGGCATCAACCACTGTTACCATGGTATCGAGTCGAGCAAATTCATTCAATGAAATGCCATTTTCATCTTCAAAAGTGAAGGTTTCTGCAACAGGTAAAGGTTCGGAAATGCCTGTAGACTCAATCACTAATTGATCAAACCGCTGCTCTTCAGCCAAACGTCGGACTTCAACCAATAAATCTTCTCTGAGGGTACAACAAATGCAACCATTGCTCATTTCAACCAGCTTTTCATCAGTTCTAGACAGTTCAGCACCGCCTTCTCGTACTAAAGCGGCATCGATATTGACCTCTGACATATCATTGACAATCACTGCAATCTTACGACCTTCACGATTGTTTAAGATGTGATTCAGCAAGGTTGTTTTTCCAGCGCCTAAGAAACCTGACAAAACGGTTACAGGAAGCTTTTGGGGAGTGGCTAATATATGATTCATTGGCGTTCTCACTTTAAAATTGTTGGGTGCTCATGTTTCGATACACATGAAAAACACTGGCCTAGGACTTCTAAATATTCACATTTAGGATTAAATTTTTTGGTACTCAAAGATCGTCTAATACATCTGTCAAATTTGGGTATGGCAATACTTTGCACGTGTTGACAATGGGTACAGACCGTTAAGATTTGATAAGGTCCATCAAAATTTACGATGCTCGCGATATACAGATTTAATGTATTCAATTTCAAGATCTGCTTTTGCTCACATAACTGTTTAAGTGCTCTATAAATCTGCATAGGGGCCTGAAAACCATGAGGCTTTGCTTTTTCCAAGAGTTGATAAGCACTCATTGCTTTATTTTCTGCTTGTAATATTTGTAAGAGTTTCTGTTGTGCCTGAGCTTGCTTCATTTTTTATTGATCTAACTTATTACCATTGTTTAAAAAATTATCCATACAAGGAGATGAGTCATAACGATGATTTGCTCCCCAAGTACGATAACCAGCACTATCAATATGGATTTGTCCTGATGGATAAACCCCTAAGCCCATATTGAGTTGTTGACCATAGTCACGCCAAAACTGACAAATTTGGACTTTTGTGCTTTGAATAAGAACCAATTCTTTTTCATCTGGCGTTTCAGAACCGATTCGAAAGTCTAAAGCCGCATTAAAAATATGTTTTGAAGCGCTTGCACCATTGGCACATTGGTTAAGATTTAAATTTCGATAGACTGAAGTCACCGTAAAATCATGCAAAATGCGTTGCGCTATAAGCTGATCGAGAATCTTGAGTGTAGGAACGATATTGCGCCACAACTCTTGTGGGGGGACTTCAAATTCAGTTGCATTGCATCTTTGCCAATCTCTAGCGGTTTGAAAAAACTCAAAATCAGGAATATCAGCATGAATACCTTGTAGTTTTAAAAGATTTTTATAACGTTCAATTGCTTGATGGTTTATGACATGACTTTCCCAGTTTATAAAAGATTCAGGGACTACTTTTTCTGAGCGTCTGTCTACTTGATACTTCACCTTGGAAACATCTGATAAAGACTGATTTGTGGTATCCAGCTTTTGTTGAATATTGACTGCATTCTGACTGCATGCAGTTATACAACTCATCCAACCGATTAAGTGCAGTCGTTTCATTTTAGACTCTGTTGACATTTGCAAATTGAGTGATAACCGCCCACCCTAATTGTTATGTTATAACATAACAATCGCATTAACAACACTTTTTCTTAAGCTCTAAGTTGGCTGATTCAGACTCACTCTGAATTTTTAAAAACGATACATCTGATATGTATGCAGAAAAAGCGAGATAATTTTTGAATAAAATCCAACCGGGGCACAAAGATTTTATAGTTTGATGAATATCGGCATAATCATTTTTAAAAAAATATAAGCTTTTCAAATAAAACTTAAGTGATATTAAAAAATAAAACTACTTAATTTTATGATCTATTATTTTTATGCATACATTTCCAATAAAAAATGTAATATATAATAAATAAATTCCATTAATTTACTAATTTAAAAATATGTGATTAAATTCACAATATAATATTTAAAATATATAATTATCACAAAAATAAATAAAAGTCGCGAAATACAAATAAATGTTGTTCAAAATACAAAGTTTTCGCATGCAACAAATATCATTATTTATCTGTGTTTATTACATCTATCACTGTTTTATAAAACACTGCGAATAAACATGGTTTATTGAACTCCCTCTCAAACTGAAGTCAATAAATTAAAAATCTTGAAAAGCGAATTTTTTAAATAAATAGGGTTTACTATGAAATTTAAGTCATTAAGTATTGCAGCTGTGTCTGCATTCGGTATTTCTGTATCTGCTTTTGCAGCAGATCCTGTAACGGTAAAGGGTGGCACAGTCAACTTTACGGGTGAATTAGTTAATGCAGCATGCGCGGTGAGTACAGCATCATCTAATCAAACAGTATCATTAGGTCAATATCGTACAGCTCGTTTAGCGAAAGCAGGAGACAAAACTGCACCTGTACCATTTAGCATTAAACTTTCGGACTGTGATCCTACAGTTCAAAAAACTGCTGCAATTGCATTCCAAGGTACTGCGGCTGAAGGTGGTACAAACTTACTTGGCCTATCTGCTTCAAGTGCCAATGGCACAGTTGCAAAAAATGTCGGTCTTCAAATTACGGATCACACCGCAAAAGCTCTAGGCATTACTGGCGCAGCATTCTCTACACCACAAGCACTTCTTGATGGTGAAAATGCACTGCAATTCAATGCTTATTATGTAGCAACGGGTATTGCAACGGCAGGTGATGCGAATGCCAGTGCAACCTTTACTGTGAAGTATGAATAATTGTTATTTTTAAAACAATGATTCAGTAACCCGGCAGTTGAGCTTTACTCATGAAAAAATATATATCACTCATGGCAGGAATATTTTTTTCTACACCTATTTATGCTGAAAGTTATGTATATGGTGGGGAAGCTCATTTTAAAGGAGCTTTAATAAATCAAAGTTGCTCGGTTTTAATTGACAACCCAGCGTCTATATCTATTAAAGCTCTCCAATCACCTATCCAATTTCATTTTTTAGGTTGTTCAGTAGATTATTACAGCAACATCGTGGTGGGTTTATCAGAACTCAATAAACCAGATAAAGAGATTTTTTATACCGTTCAATCTGCAAAAAATAATTTTGATCAACAGGTGAATATATCGGGTCGTGATTCCCGTTATTCAAATCACAAGTTTATTCGTCATATTGACTTACCAGAAGATTATGACAATACCTCAAAAAAAAGTGTGCGTGTTTTTTTAAATCAATCTTTAAAAAATACCTCAAATCAATCTCCACTTTTTTTACTGTCTATTTTTTACCCATAAATAAACACTAAGGGTTTATATGAACTTGAACATATTAAAACAAGGTTTGCTAGCCATAACCTTAGGCAGCCTTGTCTCAACAAGCTTTGCAGATACCAGTAACTCTGGAGGAATTTCACTCGGAGCGACTCGTGTCATTTATCCTGTCGATGCAAAACAAGTTTCCTTGCCGATTATTAACAGTAACAGCAAAGATCGCTTTTTGATTAATGCATGGATTGAAAATAAATCTGAAGAAAAGACCAAAGACTTTCTGATTACGCCCCCCTTGTTTGTCGCTGAAGCAGGCGCAGAGAATACACTGAGAATCATCAATGTTGCACCAAACTTACCTCAAGATCGTGAGTCTGTATTTTGGATCAATGTCAAAGCCATTCCATCTATAGATAAATCAGCATTAACAGACAAGAATATTTTGCAACTTGCTATTTTATCAAGAATAAAGCTTTTTGTTCGACCTTCTGGTTTAACAACTACACCAGAAAGTGCTTTGGAAAAACTTAAATTTTCCAAGTCAGGTGAAAGCATTACTGTCGATAATCCCTCTCCCTATCATGTTTCATTTGTAAATGTTTATCTGGACAAGGAAAAACTTGCCAATGTGATGGCTGTACCTTTTTCGAAAACAAAAATTTCCAACTCCAGTGGAAATGACCTCAGTTATCAGACTGTGAATGACTTTGGCGGTTTAACACCTACAGTGAATTTAACCTTGAAGTAAATCATTATGTATTCTCAATTTTCAAAGCCATCCCATGCTTTTTATATAGGAAAAATGATGAGGCGCTCCCCGATGGGAGTGGCAATCACCATGTTTATTTCTATCGCGATGGTGAAAACGAGTCATGCAGAACAGATTTTTAATACTGAATTTTTGACAGATGATCTAACAAATTCACAACTTTCTGATTTATCTCGATTCGAACAGTCGACACACCAATTACCTGGCATTTATCGGGTGGATGTTTATGTCAATGACCAGTATGTCTTTACCCGAGATATTAATTTTATCGAGAAGCCAGAAACTCAAGATAAAACTGGTTTATTTCCATGTTTAGACACAAAAACCTTACAAGGTTTTGGCATAGATAGTGAAAAATTTGACCTATCCGCGAGTGTCAACCCACAATGTATTGATTTTACTTCGATCATTGAAGGAGCCAATAGTCAGTTTCAATTCGATAAGCAAAAATTATTTATTAGTCTTCCCCAAGCATCTTTAAGCAATCAGGTGCGTGGTTATATTCCACCAGAACAATGGGATGAGGGAATTAATGGCTTATTTATCAACTATGCCCTGTCTGGTAGTAAAAATAATAGAACTGACTCAAACAGTGCTTTTTTAAGACTCGACAATGGATTTAATATTGGCGCATGGCAGTTTAGACACTCAGGCAGTTGGAGCTATAACAATTATAAAGGTAAGACCTATGAACAATGGAATGATCTAGATACTTATCTACAAACCATCGTAGTTCCGATCAAAAGCCAGTTGATCCTAGGTGACAGTTCGACCAATAGTGAAATTTTCGATAGCTTCGGTTATCGGGGTATACATTTATCGACTTCAGATAGTATGTATCCCGACAGCCAACTCGGCTATGCACCTTCGATCCGTGGGGTAGCAAAAACCAATGCAAAAGTGACCATTCAACAAAATGGTTATACGATTCATCAGGTGAATGTGGCACCAGGACCATTTTTAATTCAGGACTTAAATCCTTCGTCGATCAATGGCGATCTTATCGTTAATATTGAAGAAAATGATGGATCTGTACAAACCTTTAAAGTTCCCTATTCAAGTTTACCGATTTTACAGCGTGAAGGACGTACCAAATACAGTATTGCCGTGGGTGAATATCGAACTGGATTAGCTACACAGGATAATCCACTGATTGCTCAGGTCACTGCGATCCAAGGACTTAAAAAAGGCATTTCTGTCTATGGTGGAACGCAATTATCAAAAAATTATAAAAGCTTCTTATTTGGCATGGGCGCAAACCTGGGTGATTTTGGTGCCTTGTCTTTTGACATTACCCATGCCAATAGCGAGTTTGCAGATCAAACCAGTTCGAAAGGACAATCTCTACGCTTTCTCTATTCAAAGTCATTGTTAGGGTCTGGAACGACTTTCCAACTCTTAGGATATCGTTACTCAACCAAAGGATTTTATACCTTAAATGATGTATTAAACAAAAGTATCAATGATGATCATAGTGAAAATACCCAAAGTCCATCTGTAGGAACGCTTCCGCACATTGCTGATTATTACGATTTAAACAATACAAAAAAAGGGAAATTTGAAGCCAATATTTCTCACTCTTTTGGAAATTACGGCTCTTTGTTTGTTTCAGCAAATCAGCAGACCTATTGGAATACGGCTAAAAAGAATGAGTGGATTCAGGCAGGCTATTCCAATTCCTGGAAAAACATGAGCTATTCGCTGTCTGTCAGTCACAACAATTATTCTGAAAGCCAGCAAAATGACACCATCTATGCCATGAACATGTCATTTCCATTAGACAAAGTATTACCTAAAGCAAAATTCAAAGAAAATCCGCTTGGTAATAGTTATGCCACTTTTTCAAGCACCCAAAATTCAAATGGTGAAGACGCCTACATGGCAGGCATGAGCGGAACATTATTGAAGGACCGCAATTTAAGTTACAGCATCAATTACGGAGAAAATCATCAACAAGGTGATATTGGTTCCCTCAGTGTTACTTACAATGGCAGTTATGGTCGAGTCGGTGCAGCCTATAATTATGAAAAAGATTCCAATCAATTCAGCTATAACGCTTCAGGTGGAATCTTAGCCCATGCTGATGGTATTACTTTCGGTCAACCTTTGGGTACAACCTCAATATTGGTCAAGGCACCGGGTGCAAAAGGTGTACAGCTTGAAAATTACACAGGTGTTAAAACGGATTGGCGCGGGTATGCCATTGTGCCTTATGCAACAGAATACCGAATGAACCGTGTTGCTTTAGACAGCAACACTTTTGGCAATAATCTGGAAATTAACAACAATGTCGAACAAGTCGTTCCTATCAAAGGTGCGATTGCGCGTGCTTCATTTAAATCTAGTGTCGGGATCCGCGCTTTAGTCAATATTAGCCATAATGGACAACCTGTACCTTATGCCAGCAGTGTCATTGAAACGAACAGTTCCTCTAGAGGACTGGTGGCTGATGAAGGTCAAGCCTATATGACGGGCTTACCCGTGAAAGGCGTCATTGAAACGTCTTGGGGTTCGAATGCACAAGATAAATGTTCAGTTGAGTATGACATCTCAGCCATGGATTTAACACAAAATGTTCTGCGTTTTGATTTGGAATGTAAGTAGGTTTCGTCATGCCATCAATATTCTTATTTTTCGACTTCACCACTTTTTTACAGTTTTTTGAGTCTACTGTGATCAATACGATTCATCAAGGAGTCAACACATGCAGCATTGGTTGAAAAATGCTACTCGCCCCCATAGCGCCATTCCCTTGGTGATCTTATTGAATTTTTTTGGCCTATCAAATACGCATGCAGGTTGGTGGCGAGAAGAAGCTGAGTCAAATCTGGAAGCAACATTTGGGTCTATTACCTTGAACTCGTCTCAAAATGTTACAGGTGCGAATTTCCCTACGACTGCTAAAACGAATATTAATGGTAAAGGTTTCACAACAAAATGTGATTCAGGAACGACTTTGACAAGTGAATCAAAAACGATTTATACCACAGGCGAATATGTTAATTCTGTGATTTTAACAGAAGATGGCAAAAACTATGCTGCAGTCAATGATTATCTTATGGCTGCATTGCAATATGGTTATGGCTCAAGACTGTACTGGTTGCCGATGGAAAATGTCGTACTTGGGTGGGCAGATGATACCTGTGGAAAAGTATCCTCTCATTACGGTGACACACCTTTTAACGTCACCCTTAAAATCCGAAAACCATTTGTTGGCGCTACATCATTTCGGTTGGCAATTGCACGGATTTATACAGGTGATCAGGCAGGAACAGCAAAATTACGTGGCGCAACACAGACTGTTTATCTGGCTGGCACTGTGATTGTTCCACAAAGCTGTAAAATTAATGCAGGACAAAAACTGGATATCAACTTTGGTGATATTTCAGCAAATAGTTTTGGTTCCATTGGGATTGGCAACAAACCCACAAATGTCAATGTACAAACACGTGACTTGAGTATTGCCTGTACCAATATTGCAGCGCAAGCCCTCCTCACACTACGTGTTCAAGCTGAACAATCCAATGGCGATATCATTCAATCCAATAACCCAGACATTGGTTTTAAAATAGCCGACCAGAATAACCGTGTACTAACCCCCAACAATGCCAGCAGTTTTATTCCCTTTGTCAACCAGAATCCCGCCAATCTCACCATCAAAGCATGGCCTGTCAGTACTACCAATAAAGTTCCTGCTTTAGGGCAATTTCGAGCACGGGGCTATTTGCGTGTTGACTTTAACTAATGAGGAAACCCCATGATAAATGTAAGAATCAATCAAATCCTCTCTCTTCTGTTCCTTTCAAGTCTTCTAAGTATTACAAGCCAACTTGGTCATACAGAAGACACGTTAAGTGAAATCAACTTTGAACTTTCTGGGACTGTCCGGGCTTGGGCGTGTGGCGTGATGGATTCAGAAAGTCAAAAAGTCATAGATTTAGGCAAACATAGCACTAAGAACCTATCTTCACTTGGAGATCGTAGCCTGACTGTCGCTATTCCCTTTTCATTAAATAGCTGTCCACCCAATGGAACAGTAAATATCACTATTACTGGAGCTAAGGATCCAAACAATAATGAGTTACTAGCCCTAGACAACATAATAGTAAATGGAAAAAATCCAGCAAAAAATATTGCAATCGAAATCAGTGATCAAAATAAAAAGAGAATACCGATTGGAACAAAAACGACGGGCTTAAAATCCGACTTAAACGGTAAACTTTCTACCACACTTTATGCAAATTATATTGTGACTAAATCACAAGTTGAAGTAGGTATCGCAAATTCAAAGATGCAATTTTCTATTGAATACGAATGAGAAAATATCAATCTTATTATTAAACAATCACATTATAATAATCACCCACTAAATTTTAAGAGGCAAATATGATTAGTTATAAATAATCAATCATTTTAGATTATCAAACTTATTTCATTTTATGGCAGATCTTTCGATTTTGCCAATAGACCTGCTTTTACTCATTAAAGCAGTTAATTAAATACATGCCTAAATAAAGGAGGGTTTATATATTTTTTGTAACATTAAACCTTACTTTATTTTAAGTCAATAGCACCATGGAGAAATTATGAAGTCTTTTTTGAAAATTAAAAGTGTTCGTAGTAGCCTAACCTTATTATTAGATGATTTTTGTAAAATAAAAGGGCTTTCCTCGTCTCAGCATTCAGTATATACCCTCAATGATCATATTACATTTGGAGAGTGGCTCAAAAAAATTCAAAGAATAAATGATCAACATCCCATAGAAGGTTTAGGCTTGGAAATTGGAGCGCTGGTTCAACCGAATCATATTGGTATCGTGGCATATATAGCCCAATCCTGCAATACATTATCAGATTATATAGACACACTTTCCAAATATGAAAAGCTGTGGTTTAACTACAACCCAAAGAAAATACATTTTGGAGAAAATTTATTTTCAATTTCTTGGGATAAACCCGCTTATTTACAGGCAGGTTTATATGTGGAAGAAACCTCTATTGTTGAAGAAATGCAAGTTTCAATCATTTATCATCACTTAAAACAATTGGTTGATTCAGAAGAAAATTTTTTTCATCGCGTGGAGTTAGCAATCCCAGAACCTGTCAATATTGACAAATATACAGCATTGTTCAATTGCCCAGTTTATTTTAATGCTGACAAAACTAAAATTATCTTACCTAAATCCTTACTGGAGACCAAACTGAAATGTTATGATCCAGCACTCTTAGAAATCTTATCTGAACATGCCAATATATTGCTTCAAAAAATGCCAAAATATGACTCATTTATTGAACTGGTAAATTTAAGTACAATTCAAGCAATGGAAAATAATAATGTTCAAATTAATTTTGTTGCAAAAGTATTAAATACGACACCTAGAATGTTACAACGTGATTTAAAAAATAGAGGAATCACTTTTAAAATTATTCTCAACAATGTCAGAAAGAATTTTGCAAAAAAGCATTTGAGAAATGAAAATCTCTCTATTACAGAAATTGCATTTTTACTCGCATATAAAGACCAAACCTCTTTTAATCGTGCTTTTAAATCATGGACAGGTCTAACACCTTCAGATTGGAGAAAGCAGTATAACAGTGATAAAATGAATAAATACTGCTAAGAGGATAGACTTAAAGAAAGATTAACTCATTATATTTTTAATATACACAATCATTTATTAAAAATAAATATTTACACATTTGAAATCAGCATAATTAATTCAAGTCAAAAATTTAAACAATCACTCATTCTACAAAATTCATTTATTATTTTCTATAAAATTAGTTCTTATATTATTGATCCACTCTTTTAATTGAGTCATCTTATTATCAACCATCGCCCGTTCGTCAGATGACATCAAATCACGAGATAGGCAACGATACTTACTAAGTTCAGTCTCATACCAATTTAATTGATCAATTATTAGAAATTTTTTAATCACTTCACATTTGTGACATTTCTTAAGCTTAAATAAATAGAAATACTCAAAATCATGCCTACAATAAAACTTCTTCAGAAACATTAAGACCTTCAACATAAAAAACCCCTCTTAAAAGTAAGAAGGGCTAAATCTTTGTAAATCAGAGGAAACTTACAAATTAACCAAACATATCACTAAAACAATGATATATGTCATATTATATGACTTTTCAATGATTAAAAATTTCCATATCAAGCATTATTTATTTGTATTTCGCGACATTTTTCAAGAATAGACTTCCTACGACAGTAAACTTCGCAATGATTTTTAAACCCGCATTCAGCTTTATCAATCATGAAGTATGACTAATGCATTGAACTTCTTGTATGAAAATCAGATTCCCAATGCCGCATTTTACATTTTAAGTTTGAATTACTTTATGTAGATCATGTGTCAACTTTCAGAGACCTTGATAAATTTTCCCTTACAAACAAAGAAGTGATTTGTTTACTCATGTAAGTATGGGGGGGAAATTATGTTGACTTTCATTAATATGGTCACACCCATCATGTCGTCTCTCGATAGAAAGACCGTTTATGATTTATTCGTATTTAAAAATGTGTCAGTATTTCCTGCTCCTTTTTCAATCAATGCCAAAGTACTCATGAAAAATAGGATTTCTAACAATAAAAAAAATTCAATCACGTCTCTTTCAAAACATTCCTTTTTATAATTAATTCCCTAATTCAAAGGATAATAAAAATATGATTTTTGTCTCAAATGATAGGAAACTGTGTGCTAGATGGAAAGTTTTAAAATCTAATTTGTATTAGATTAAAAAAAATTTTGAGGATTTAAACAATGACCCATCAGGCTGATAAACGCAAACTCAAACGTACTTATTTAAGAAATGGAGATCCCAGCTTGGTCTTGATCTCTAGTTTTCTCACCCATGTCAAATATTTAGGTTGGAGTGATGAAAGAATCAAAACAACATTACAACATGCAAAAAGTAAAAATTATAGACATTTATATTCCACATTAAAGAGAGCTGTGGAATAAGACGAATTTTATAACAAATTAAACCCTCATAGAGCAAAGAACTCGATATAAAAATTTCTTTCAATAATTTAGATGATTTACACCTTCCCCAACGGTGCTAAAAATCATTGAATTGTGCTGTGCGTGTTAAGTTCTTTGTAAATTCCAAATATTCAAACGCATAATATCTGTATATTTTTCAATCACTAACAATTGAATATATCTCATAAATATTGATTGGAATAATTATAAATTGCCAGAAAATATTTAAAAAAATTTTATATTCTCAAATTCAACAAAAAAATAAGTCACTGATTTATAACAATTAATTTATTTCAATCAAATTTTTAAATTTTCGTAAAATACAAAAAATCATTTAAAAAATACAAAGATATTTCACACAATAAACTTTAGGATGAACCTGCATTTGTTTAACTGCATCACTATTATTTTGAAAACAGTGAAATCAAATGTAATTTACTGAGTGCATCGCAATGAACTCAGTAGATCAAAAAAACTGAAAAACATCCTCTTTTAAAATAAATAGGTTTTACTATGAAATTAAGTCTATTAAGTCTTGCAACTGTATCTGCACTCACTCTTTCCGCTTCTGCTTTTGCTGCTCCTGTAACAGTAAACGGTGGTACTGTTCATTTCGTTGGTGAGCTTGTAAATGCTGCTTGTGCTGTTCATACAGATTCTGCTGATCAAACTGTAAATCTAGGCCAATACCGTACTGCAAGTCTTGCAGCTTCTGGTGATAAAACAACGCCAGTGCCATTCCAAATTAAATTAGTGGATTGCGATCCTACTGTTTCTGCAACTGCTGCAGTTGCTTTCTACGGTCAAGCTGATTCTGCCAATGCAAATCTTCTTGCTGTTTCTGCAGGTGGTTCAAACCAAACTGCTGCAAGCAATGTGGGTATCGAAATCTCTGACGACACTTCAAAAATTCTTGCTGTTGATGGTGCAACGTTCTCTACACCTAAAGATCTAATTGCAGGCGACAATGCGTTGAACTTTAGTGCACGTTATGTAGCAACGGGTACATCTACTCCAGGTCAAGCAAATGCTGACGCGACTTTCGTTGTTAAATATGAATAATCCTCGAATCTAATTCACTTAGGTTTGTTTAAATGGGCTTGATATTCATGAAAAAATACATGGTTTTAGTTGCTGTTCTTGCTGGATATTCCTTGAATAGCCATGCTGCGAGTTATGTATTTGGTGGTCGGGCCCATTTTAACGGTGCACTGGTCAATCCAGCTTGCGCGATTGGTATAGATGACCCATCAACAACTTCACCGTTTTTGATTAAAAAAAATCATCATGATGTGATGCTGGCATTTACCGAGTGTTCACCTTGGGTCTATACCGGCTTGAGTTTGAAGTTTTCTGATATTGAACAACAATCACAAAGACTATTGAAAGATGCAAACCAACAGATTGAGCTTGCAGAAAATCTAATTGATAAACAAGAGATTACAAAATTAGAGCGTGGGCGTATTTATTACCACTATAACGCTGTTGTCACTGGTGATACAGAAAAAAAGATGGGTGTTGTGCAAATGAACAATCCTACTGAACAGCTTCCTGAAAAAGTATTACTTTCCGTTGTTTATCCATAATTTTTAGTGTTTTAGAGATGAATATGAACCTAAGCATAATCAAAAAAGTTGGCCTTCCTGTACTTTTATCCTGCAGTGCATCAGGTGCCTATGCAGAAAATGCTGTGGGTGGAGTTTCTCTTGGTGCGACCCGTGTTATTTATCCTATAAAAGCAAAGCAGATTTCTTTACCTGTGATTAATCACAGTAAAAAAGATCGTTTTCTCATCAATTCATGGGTAGAAACAGCAGATGAAAAGAAAACCAAAGATGTTTTGATTACACCGCCTTTATTTGTGGCTGAACCTGGCACTGAAAATACACTCAGAATTGTCAATCTTGCAGGTCAATTGCCTCAGGATCGTGAGAGTGTTTACTGGATTAATGTTAAGGCGATTCCATCAATTGACAAGGATGCCTTGATTGATAAAAACATTCTGCAATTGGCGGTATTGTCGAGAATTAAGCTCTTTATCCGCCCTAAAAATCTCACCATGAAGCCTGAAACTGCTTTAGAAAAAATCACCTTTTCAAAATTGGGTGACAGCATTCAGGTCAATAATCCATCGCCATATCATGTGTCATTTGTCAATGTCTATGTGGATGGGGTTCGTGTTGCAAACGCAATGGCTGCACCATTGACTCAAACAAAAATTACCAATGTTGCAGGTAAAAAAATTAGCTATCAAACAGTCAACGATTTTGGTGGGTTAACAGCTAAGGTCGATTTAAATCTGGACTAAATTATGTATTCATTACAGATGGTGTCACCAGATCCTTTGAGATTTGGTCAAAGGCTGAAAACATTGCCACTTTGCGTATTGGTGGCAATGTCTGCGTCCGTGACAGTATCGGAAGATGCATTTGCGAAACAAGTTTTTAACCCTGCATTTTTAAAAGATGATTTATCAAATTCACAAATTTCTGATTTATCAAAATTTGAAGATTCAAGTTACCAAATGCCAGGTATATACCGTGTGGAAGTGGTGGCCAATGATCAAGCCATGTTTACACGAGATGTCAATTTTATTGAAAAAACGGATACTGAGAATAAAAGCAAATTGTTTCCATGTTTTGACATGAAAACCTTAGAAAGCTTTGGAATTAATACTGCCGCATATGAAAAATTCAATGAAGTCAAAGATCAACGGTGTGTTGATTTCACTTCAATTATTGAAGGTGCGGATACCACGTTTATCTTTGATAAACAAAAATTAATCGTTAGTTTGCCACAGGCTGCGCTTAAAAATCAGATTCGCGGCTATATTCCCCCTGACCAATGGGAAGAAGGCATTAACGGCTTATTTTTAAACTACAGTTTATCGGGTTATAACAGTTCAAAAACAGACAGTAATGGGCTTTTTCTGGGAATAGATACTGGACTGAATATTGGTTCATGGCAATTAAGACATTCAGGAAGTTGGAACCAAACTTCAAGTTTGGGGAATTCCAGCAATGAATGGAATAGTTTAAGAACCTATGTACAAAAAACCCTGATCCCCATTAAAAGTAATCTATTGATTGGTGATGGTTTTACCAGCAATGAAATTTTTGACAGCTTTGGTTTTCGTGGTGCCCATTTGTCAACGGCAAATGAAATGTATCCTGATAGTCAGCAAGGCTATGCGCCCACGGTTCGAGGTGTGGCAAAAACCAATGCCCGTGTTGTGATTAAACAAAATGGTTTTATCATTCAACAAAGCAATGTCGCGCCTGGTCCATTTGTCATTGCAGACTTAAATCCCACCTCGATTAGTGGTGACTTACAGGTTTCGATTGAAGAAAATGATGGGACTGTACAAAGCTATACTGTGCCTTACTCAAGCTTGCCGATTTTACAGCGGGAAGGTCGAACCAAATATAGCGTGATGGCGGGTGAATTCCGCAGTGGACGTCAATCGCAAGACAATCCGAATGTGTTTCAGGCCACCATCAGTCACGGTCTAAAAAAAGGCATTTCTGTTTATGCAGGCGCCCAGATTGCCGATGATTATACCGGAGGTGTGGTGGGTGTCGGCAGTAACTTGGGCAACTATGGTGCCGTTTCATTCGATGTGTCCCATGCCAACAGTACCTTGGTGGATGGTTCCAAACATAGTGGTCAGTCGGTTCGTTTTCTCTATTCAAAATCATTGTTAAAAACAGGAACCACGTTCCAGTTATTGGGTTACCGGTATTCAACCAAAGGCTTCTATACCTTAAACGATGTGGCGTATAGTCAAATGTCTGGCTATAACTATTCGGAAACCCATGATGGCAATCAGGGGATCGTGCCCGTGATTACCGACTACTATAATTTAAGCCATCCTAAAAAAGGCCGTTTTGAAGTCAACCTCTCCCATTCATTTGGTCAATATGGTTCGATCTATGCGTCAGGGAATCAGCAAACCTATTGGGGCACCAATGATAAAAATGAGTGGTTACAGGCAGGTTATGCCAACAACTGGAAAGGTGTGAATTATTCATTTTCCATGAGCCGAAATAAAATGGCACAGGTCAATGAAACGAATAATATGTTCATGGCCAATGTATCGTTCCCATTGGATCGTGCAATTCGTAAAGCCAAATTTGAAGATCCTGCGATTGGCAATCTTTATGGGAACTTCTCCACCAACCAAAACACAAATGGTAGTGATACCTACTTGGCGGGTTTAAGTGGAACCTTATTAAAAGACCGTAACCTGAGTTTTAGTATGAACCAAGGTCATGCTTCTGGGCAAGGCAATACCTCTTCACTCAATGTCAATTACCGTGGAACTTATGGCAACATTGGTGGCGGTTACAGTTATGATGCAAATTCAGATCGCTTCTCCTATAACGCCTCTGGGGGTGTATTAGCGCATCAAGATGGTGTGACTTTTGGACAGCCTATAGGCGATACAGCCATTTTAGTAAAAGCACCGGGTGCTGCAGGTGTCCGTTTAGAAAATTATACTGGCGTTAAAACGGACTGGCGTGGTTATGCAATTGTGCCTTATGCCACCGAATACAGGATGAATCGTGTTGCATTGGATACCAACAGTTTTAGTAATAATTTAGAGATTAGCAATAACGTTGACAATGTGGTTCCAATCAAGGGCGCAATCACCCGTGCCACCTTTAAACCAAGTTTAGGTTTAAGGGCTTTGGTCACCCTGAAATATCAAGGCAAGCCTGTGGCATATGCCAGTAGTGTCACAGAGGCTGAAACTTCTGCGTATGGTGTGGTTGCCGAAGATGGTGCAGCCTACATGACAGGTTTACCGGTGAAAGGAACATTAAAAGTCAACTGGGGCGTGGAAGAACGCCAAAACTGTGCTGCAAACTATGATATTTCAAGCATGGATCTGAATCAGGCTGTTTTACAGTTTGAACTAGACTGTCACTAAAGATTGAGGATCACATGAAAATTAAACTTCTGGTTTCTACTCTATTGGTTGTTGCTTCAGCAAAAGCAGGTGCTGTTGTATGCTGGAACAGCAAAGGACAAGGTGTTGTGGATGAAGTCTTTTATGACCTCACCAATACTTTCACCAGTTCCAATAACACAGCAGGTAAAATTATTGAGCTACAAAAAAACTTTAGTGAACAAGTCTATGCCGTTTGTCCTAAACATAGTGCCAGCTCAAGCAATAACCGAACTTGGCGAAGTTATGTGACGAGTTTACCTGTGTTGGAGACCATAGATCGATACCAATATTTACCGATCAATGATTACTTAATCGGTGCAATGAAAATTACCGACAGTGCTGCTGGCACTTTTTATCCACCAGTCAATTATGTCCACATGGGAACACATCCCAATGTGAGTAAAGGTGATCCATTTCCAGTAAAAGATTCGAACTTTACTTTTAGGATCAAAGTCATTCGTTCATTTGTCAGTTTTGTTCCCATTCCTCGAAGAACCATGTTTACCGTTTATGTAACGACTGCAAATGGTGAGCCATTAAATATGCCGGTATATAACATTAGCTATAGTGGCTCAATTACTGTCCCACAAAGTTGTGAGATCGGTGCAGGAAATACCTTAGAAATTGATTTTGGAAATATTGCTGCAAATGCTTTTTCTCAAGCAGGCATAGGAAATAAACCCTCAACAGCCAAGGTTGAAACCAGAACCTTCCCCATCCAATGTACCAATATTGATGGTCAGGCACTTTTATCATTACGTGTTGAAGCAGAACAAGCCACAGGTGACATGATCCAGTCAGACAATCCAGATGTGGGCTTTAAAATGGCGGATCAGGATAGTCGAGTGCTACTGCCAAACAACATCAATAGCTATATTCCTTTTAGAAATGCAGATCCTGCTTATGTCACGATTAAGGCATGGCCAGTGAGTACAACCAATAAGACGCCCGTACCTGGTCCCTTTAGGGCAAGAGGTTATTTACGTGTCGATTTTAATTAGAGGTAAAGTTTGATGAAATCTCATATAAGTTCAGCCTTTAAAATGTTAGTGGTCACTGTGAGCGTGTTGGGTATATCTCATATCGGACATACTGAATCCATTTTAGGAAAAATTAATTATGAACTTTATGGTGTAGTCACCATTTCAACCTGTGGTGTACTCGATTCAGAAAGTGAAAAGTATGTTGATTTGGGTAAGTATGCGACAAAAAATCTAGCAAATGTGGGAGATAAAAGTTTTGCGGTTGCGATTCCGTTTGATTTAAGCAATTGCCCACCGAATGGTTCAGTCAATGTAACATTCAGTGGGAACAAAGACAGCATCAATAATGAATTATTGGCGATCGAAAATAATATAAATAGCGCAAAAAATATTGCAATTGAGATCAGCGATAATAATAAAAAAAGGATACCGATTGGTTTGAAAAGTGAAAACATGCTGGTGGATCAAAATGGTAATTTGTCGACTTTATTTTATGCAAATTATATTGTTACTCAAAATAGATCTATAGCAGGTTTGGCAAATGCAAATGCTCAGTTTACTGTAGAGTACGATTAAAACTATAAATGTACTTCTTATTTTAAATAAATCTTATCCACATTATTCAACAATTGTGTATTTCAAAATTCACATCACAGGTGAGTCATGCTTATAGAAATTAAACTCTTTTACTCAAATCAAAAAAATAAATATTTAAATCATTATTTTTTAAATTTCAAAATTGATTATCTTTAACGTGGAGAAACAATGAAATCATTCTTAAAAATAAAAAGTGTGAATAGCGGCATGATTAATTTACTTGAAGATTATTGCAAAAAAAATAATTTAAACTCCTCAATAGATATAAAATATAATTTAAATGATCAAATAGTGCTCGATAAATGGTTGAGTAAAATTAAAGAAATTAAAGAGCAAAATCAACAAGAAGGTCTTGGGCTAGATATTGCTTCTTTATTTCAACCCAATCACATGGGGATATTGGCTTATATGACTCAATCAAGCGATACTTTAGCAGACTACATTAATATTTTAATCAAATATGAGAAACTATGGTTAAATTATACCCCTAAAACAATTTTCTCTAAAAATGATTATTTTTCTATTTTCTGGGACAAACCAACATACTTACAAATAGGTCTATATTTAGAAGAAACAGCGATAACAGAAGAAGTTCAAGTTGCTATTCTTTACAAACATTTAAAGCAAAACATGGATTTTAAAAAAAATATCTTTCACTGTTTAGAATTATCTATTCCTGAACCAAGAAATATTGAAAAATATATAGAGTATTTTAATTGCCCTGTTATTTTCAATGCAAAACAGACAAAAATAACATTACCGATTTCATTATTGAAGATTAAATTAAAGAATTCTGATCCTACACTTTTTGAAATGCTTTCAAAGCATGCAAATACACTACTTAAAAAAATTCCAAAACAAGATTCTCTCAGAGAAATGGTTAATTTAAGTATCATCAAAGCACTTGAAAGTAATGATGTTAAAATCAATACTGTCGCAGATTTTTTAAATACCTCTCCTCGTCTGTTGCAGAGTGACTTAAAGAAAAATGGCTTGTCATTTAGAAATAGTTTAAATACCATTCGTCAAAATCTAGCCAAAAAATATCTGTGTAATCATAATTTAATGATTGTAGATGTTGCCTTTTTACTCGGTTATAAGGATCAAACTTCATTCAATCGTGCTTTTAAAAATTGGACCGGGGTTTCTCCCTCAAAATGGAGAAAGTGGCAAAATAATAAAAATGATTCTTCATAAACATAGCACCGATAAAAATCATATCACGTATTTATCATTTAATTTATTTTCTACATATAAAATCTTTAAAAAATGTATATCTCTATCTAGCATTGAATAGTTTCATTATTTTTTTAATAATTCACCTTTTGCTTCTTGCATTTCTGTTTTAAGCCATTCTTTAAAAATCATTTTTCTATAATCATCCTCAAAAGGCTGTGAGGATAGCAAATAATAAGATGAACCATCTAGAAATGGTTTAGAGAGTGAGATTAAAAAATCATTTTTTAACTCCCTTTCAATCATGTATCCTGAGACAAGGGTTGATCCTAATCCTGCTAAACATCCTTCAATACAAAGATAAAAATAATCTAACTCCTCATAATTTAAACCGATAATCTGATCTTTAATTGAATTAATATTTAATAGATGATTCCAAAACTTAGGTCTGGATTTGGACAGCAAAACTTTACTGGTATTTCCTGAATCTGCGTTACGCACAAAAAATATGATTTCATCGCTAATTTTTTTGCTGAAAATATGTTCTCCCCACATGGCATGGTTTCGACGTAAAGCTAAATCAAATGTTTGTAAACTAAAATCCACCTCGCTTCCACTGGTTATTAAATCAATTCCAAAACCATGATTTAGACTATTGAACTTATTCAGTCGCGGAATCAACCACTTCATACAAATTGTTGGCTCGCAAGAAATAATTAGATTTTTATTTTGATTTTTTTTATTACTTATTTTTATAATGCATTCATCAATTTGATGAAAAATATTTTGACAGTAGTTAAATAAAAAAATACCGTCATTGGTTAACTCTAATTTTTTTCCCTTTCTATAAAATAAAATAACATTCAGTGAGTCTTCTAAACTCTTCAATTGTCTACTCACAGCCCCTTGAGTTACAAAAAGCTTCTCAGCTGCTATCGTTACACTATTATATAATGCAACGTAATAGAAAATTTTAAATGTATTCAGTGAAAATCTTTCAAACATCACTAGTGCCTTATAGCATGACCACACTTTAATATGGAAAATAATTAGATATGTAAATTAATCAAAACCTACACTTGAGAAATTAACCAATCACGAATTTTTCTTATATTTCCATTATTCAAAGATGATTTAGGAAAAACAATATAAAAACCGGATTCGCGAATCAGCTTCTCTGGAAATGCATAGACCAATTGTTTAGTTTCAATTTCATTTTTAACAAAAAAAGAATGGCAGATGGCTATTCCTTGCCCACTCAATGCTGCATCTATTGCCAAGGAAGCTTGATTAAAATAAACATTATTCGCTTCGTTATTACTTTCTAAATCAATTAATTTTAAATAGTCTGGCCATAATTTTAAAAGATCATGTAAAAGTGTGTAGGATTTAAAATTATCCTTTTCATCCGGCTTGCCATATAAACTCACTAATTTTGGACTCACAACACTGATAAAGTCATCCTTTATATATAACTCATAAGAAAGATGATCATCAAAAGGAGGAGTGCCATAACGAATTGCCAGATCAACTAAATCTGTATCAAAATTACAAAGCTCACCTGTCGCCAATATCTGCAAATTAATATTGCTGTGTTCACTGGTAAATGTATGTAATCTAGGTATAAGCCACTTTGCAGCAAATGTAGGCGGTGCACTTAACGTTATATGTGTTGCACGAGGATGAATCGAATTTGTTGCTTCTACAATTGTATCAAAAGCTTCTCGAACTTTATCAGCATAATGTTGCCCTTGCTCAGTTAAAGAGATTGCATCCAAAGATCTATAGAACAAATGAGTATTTAATTCCATTTCCAAGGAATTAATGTCATTAATAATCGTATGTGCTGATATGCCTAACTCTTCGCCTGCCAGCTCAAAGTCTAAATGTCTGCTGAGTGCTTCAAAAGCACGTAATGTGCTCAGTGATGGAAGTGAATTCAGATAGCTATACATATCAACAGATTTCTATAGGTTATGCAATTGATTAAAATTATAACTAAAAAACATTGATTTATGTTTTTTTTCTAAAATGAAGCCTTTCAATATTGCTCACAAATATCCAATATTCTACTTATATTTTGATGAATCAAATAAATAAAAATCCAGTCAGCCTATTCAGGAATCAAAAATCCAACTTGTAATTCATTTGTTTTTTTTAATATATTCAGCAATTTTCTTAAAACTTTATTTACAGTTAAATGTTTTGAGTTTAATCACAACATTTAACTGTAATCAGATAAACACTCATCGCGCTAGATTTAGCCTGATACTTTTACACATCAGAGATCTAATACCAATTTCTTTCCCTTTGCTCGGGATACACAGATCATCATTGACTGCTGTGATTGTTTTTCATCATCACTCAAATACTGATCAAAATGTTCTGCTTCACCTTCTAAAATCGCTGTTTCACAGGTACCGCAAACGCCTTCCCTGCAAAGACATTCCACATCAATATTCAATGCTTCAATAGCTTGCAAAATGGTTTGACTGCCTTGAACTTCAACTTCCTGATTTGATTTAGCCAAAACCACAGTAAACGCTTCACCTTGTTCAGGTACTGTTGAAGCAAACTGTTCCCAATGAATGTATTCATCACGATAACGATGGTAATTACAGCGATCAATTACAGCATCAATCATCGGTTTAGGACCACAGACATAAACATGTGTTCCTTTAGGCTGTGAGGCAATGAGCTGATCGATATCCAAGCTTTTTCTTTCAGAATCAACATAGCTAAAAATATGGGTTTGATGCTTCTGTTTTAATTCTTCCAATAGGGCAGCATGTTCTGGTGAGCGATAAGCATAATGCAACTCATATTCGACGCCACGAGCAGCCAATTCTTCCATTTGAGGAACAAACGGCGTAATTCCAATTCCACCCGCAATTAAAATATGCTTTACACCATTTTCAGCCAAAGGAAAAAGATTTTTAGGTTCAGAGATGATGATTTCAGATCCTTCGAAGCACTGATCATGCATAAACACTGAACCACCTTTTCCATCAGTATCCTTACGCACACAGACTTGATACGTTGAAAGATCTTGAGCACAACTCATCAGGGAATATGCATTTGAAAGCTGATCATTCATTTTTACAATGATATGGCTACCACCATTAAATTGAGGGAAATTTTGTCCGTCCTGACGTTTAAATGTAAATCGTTTGATCAGTGGAGTGAGCTGTTCTACTCGCGTCACCACCGATGGAAACATTTCATAATGACTAGCCATGTCTAAATCCTCTTTACCACATGCTGCTTCGTTCAAGCATTTTTAATTTTAAGCACATCTTAGGAGCTGGCTGACTTTGTTTCATCAGCCACTCCATTTTATTCCTATAACCCTAAACACAGATATTTAATGGTCATAAATTCTTCTAAACCATATTTAGAACCTTCACGTCCAACACCAGACTGTTTTACACCGCCGAATGGCACAACTTCATTTGAAATTGCAGTCGCATTCATCCCCACCATGCCATATTCAAGTTGCTCTGCCACTCGCCAGATTCGGGAAATGTTTTCACTGTAGACATAAGCCGCCAAACCGAAAATCGTATCATTGGCTTGTGCTATAACATCTGCTTCGTCATTGAAACGAATGACTGGTGCAACAGGCCCAAAGATCTCTTCTTGCACAATTTCCATGCTTTGATTCACATCCGTTAAAACGGTCGGTTCGAAGAATGTTTGTCCAAGTGAATGCTGCTGACCACCACAAGCCACCTGGGCACCTTTTTTACACGCATCATCAATCAATTGCTGGGCTTTTACCACGGCTTTCTCATTGATTAACGGACCAATCTGTACATTTTCTTCCAGACCGTTACCAATTTTAAATTTTTTAACTTCTTGAACAAATTTTTCAGTGAATGCCTGATAAACCTTGTCATGTACATAAATTCGATTGGCACATACACAGGTTTGACCTGCATTACGGAATTTCGCAAAAATTGCACCTTGTACAGCTTTATCCAAATCTGCGTCATCAAAAACAATCAATGGCGCATTACCACCAAGTTCCAATGCCAACTTTTTAATTGTGCTCGAGCATTGTTGCATCAATAAACGACCCACGGGCGTAGAACCTGTGAACGTCAGCTTTTTAACTTTTTCATGACTGGTAAAGACACTACCGATTTCCTGCGATTTTCCTGTCACCACATTGATCACACCCGCTGGAATTCCTGCCATTTCAGCGAGTTTTGCCAATGCTAATGCACAGTAGGGTGTTTCATTGGCTGGTTTAATCACAATGGTACAACCTGCTGCTAATGCAGGTGCTGCTTTACGTGTAATCATCGCAATTGGAAAATTCCACGGCGTAATTGCAGCAACAACACCAACTGGCTCTTTGGTGATGATAAAACGTTGTTGATTGTTAGTGGTTGGGATCACATCCCCATAAACACGCTTGCCTTCTTCAGCAAACCATTGAATAAATGAAGCAGCATATTTAACCTCACCCAAAGCTTCAGCTAAAGGTTTACCCTGCTCAATGGTCATAATGCGTGCCAATTCATCTGCATGTTCCAAAACCAACCTGTGCCAAGCTAACATTAAGTCTGCACGCTGTTGCGCAGTCAAAGCTTTCCATGTACGGAGTGCTTGGTCAGCAACTTCGACTGCATGGGTTGCTTCGCTTGCCCCCATGTTTGGAATGAGACCAATTTCTTCACCCGTCGCCGGGTTGGTAACAGGTACTGTGTCATGGGATTGCGCATCGATCCATTGACCATTGACCAATCCTCGTTGTTGAAATAACTGACTACCTTGCAAACTTGTCATGTCATGATCCTATGAAATGAAGGTACGATGTTTGATATCGCACCTTTGAATTGACTGATTATTTATGATATTGCGCAACAAGATTTTGGAAGTAGGCAATACCATGTTCACTAATTCCAGAACGTTCCTTATCCGTCATGATTCGTCCTTGACCACGATAACCACGCGATTTCAAACCACGTTGTACACTCTCAACCAGATTTAAATCTTCTGGACGGAACACATTGCGATACCACTCAATCAAATCTTTCTGATCTTGAGTAAGCTCTTCATTGGTAAAATAAATATCATAGTGCTGTAAGGTTGTTTCAGCATCTACAGGAAATTCATAAATCACTGTCATAAAGTTACTGCCTGGCGGTACATTAAACATGGTACAAGGCCAAGTCCAAAAACCACTAAATGTTGGATCTTGTACAGATGGATCCAACTTGAACGATTTTTCTGAAGAGCGTGCATAACCGTATTGCAGGCTCCAGTTTTGGTGTGTGGTGTGCCAGTATTTATCGACCTGAACAGAATCAGCAAAACCCGGATGTGCTGGTCCACAGTGATAACACTCCAAATAGTTATCAACAATCACTTTCCAGTTTGCCGGTGTATCCGTTACGAAGCGTGCAGCCAACTTCAAATCCTTGATAACAGCACACGATTCATTTAACTTTTGTGCAAATTCAGGCAATTGATCTTCTACACACGTTGCATTTTCATCCATATTGATAAAGATAAAGCCCGCGTACTCTTCAACTTTTAAAGGGACCATGCTTGAATTTTGCTTGTCAAATGACTCGACATGATCACAATTGCGTGCCAAAGCTAAGCTACCATCTAATTTAAAAGTCCAAGCATGATAAGGGCAGGTAATTACATTTTTCGCTTTACCACTGCCACTCAGCAACTCATGTCCACGATGGGGACACACATTGTAAAAAGCGCGAAGTACATTGTCTTTACCACGAATCACAATAATATTTTCGCCAATCACTTTACGGGTAATATAATCATTGGCTTGAGCAACTTCACTGCCATGTGCCACGCAAATCCAGCTTTTTGCAAAAATTTCTTCTTTCTCACGTTCAAATATTTGTGATGAGGTATAAAACACTTTAGGAAATGTCCATGCAACATCTGGATTTGAACAGAAATCTTCTGGTAATTTTTCAACTGCATTCATGGTTTTACTCCATTAAACTCTTTATGTCCTAACGACCGTTTCATTAAAAATTGGCTGATGCCCAAATCATTTGAGCATTTGCTTTATTGAACTCAGCATATGCTGATATAAATCCTGTACGACGGGACAATCACGTACTAAACGTAGACTGCCATGCAGGAGTCCCTTTCCAAGATAAAATTCAGTACTTATATTGGCTTGTTGTAATCTTTCGGCAAAGATGCGTCCGTCATCACTCAAAGGGTCATACTCTGCCACTGCAATAAAACTGGGTGGCATGTCTGAAAGATCCTGTGCCAACATCGGTGACAAACGTAGGTCTTGCCAATCCTGTGTATTTGGGGCATAGGCTTTCAGGTAATAGTGCATGTCCTCTACACTCAACAACGGCGCTTGTGCATGTTGCTGGCATGATTCATTCTCAAAACAGCCACTCAGACTTGGATAAATCAAGGCAAGACCGCAAGCCTGATTTGCCGTATGTTGTAACTGTATTGCCAATGCTGCGGCTAAATTACCGCCTGCACTATCACCTACTAATACGATTTGATCCGTATTAATATTCCAATCAGCTCCATGCTGTTTAAGCCACTCATAAACCACTTCACAGTCTTCATAAGCTGCGGGGAAATGATGCTCAGGTGCTAAACGATAATCCACACTGAGTACAGCAACATTTAAATCACGACAAAGATAACGGGTAATAAATTCGTGTGAATCCAAATTTCCCACCATCCAACCGCCACCATGAATATACACAACGCATGACCAACCTTGTGCTGGTGCTTGACCAAGTGGTGAGTACAATCGAACATTCACTGGATGCATATCATGCGGTACAATTTTGTCTTCAACATCGACCGTGCCATCGCGTGGCAATGTGTAATGTAAACACATTGCATCGTATGCTGCCCGGATTGAATCGATATGTTGATCCGCAGGTGAATAAATACTGCTCCAATACACCAAGCTTTGCATTTCTTCACTCAATTCATAGTTCATGTTCGATACTGTTGTCATGACAATTCCTTTTGACTGGCTTTTTCTGCAACAGACTCGATTGCAACATCCATGTGCATGTGTTTATTTGCATCATTGTGATCCAATGATTGCAGCTCATTAAAACTACTTTGCTCAATCAAATGTGATGGAATTTTTGAATAATCCTCAATCAACCATTTCACCAAGCCATAAGTCTGAATCAAAATAATCACAATAAATGGCAAGGCTGTCACAATGGTGGCCGTTTTCATGGTGTCTAAAGGTGCCTTAGAGAAAATCATCGCAATCGGTACCAACGTCAACATCACACACCAGAACAAGCGCGCATTCGGAGAAGGATCTTGCCCTTCACGTAAGCCACGCGTACAGGTTGCTGAAACTGCATAGCCCACTGCATCCATATGTGCAGCAAGAAAGATCACCATAATGCCAAGGAAAATCCACATCATCAGCTTGCCTGCTGGTAATAAACCAAGCAATTGGCCAATCGCGACTTCACCACCCTGCTGACTCAATATTTGAGGAACATTCACCATGCCATGGATAAAGCTGTAGACACTGTAGTTTTCAAAGACGCCAAAGATGAACCATAAACCAACACTTCCACCAATAACCATGGCAAAAATTACTTCTTTAATGGTACGCCCCTTTGAAACACGCGTTACAAATAGTGCCACACCTGGTGCATAAGAAATCCACCACAACCAGTAGAATACAGTCCATTCACGTGTGAATTTTCCATCCCCCATCGGATCAGTAAATAAACTCATATCAACAAAATGGGTTGCCATTAAACCAAAACTCATCAATGAATTATTCATAATGAATTGCGTTGGCCCAAAGCACAGTACATAAACCGCAAACAACACCACACCGAGGCAAACCATGTGACTTAAACGTTGCATTCCTTTATCCATACCCACATAAGAACTGAGTGCGAAAAGAATCGAAACTGCGAAAATAATCACCACCTTGGTCATGAAGGTATTTGGAATACCCGTAAGCTGCGACAAAATATTGGTGAAGGTCACTGCAGTAAGTACCAATGAAATGGTTAATGCACCGAACATACACAGCAAGAACATCAGGTCAACAAGACGTCCAACAGGACCTGTCGCCTTAAAGCCAGTCACTGCTTCAATCACTGAAGCCAAGCTCAATCCTTTGTTCTTTCTGACATGGTAGCTATAGCACAGTGAAATCGATGCCAAAGCATAGATCGACCAAGCACTTAAACCTGAGTGAAAGAATGAGTATGCCACACTATATTTGAGTGCTTCCGCGGATTCAGGCGTTAAATTTAAACCAGGCGTTTGGTAGTAATACGCCCAGTCCAAAAAACCCCAATACAAAGTCGAAGAACCTATGCCCGATAAAATGAACATAAAAATCCACGACATGGTACTGTATTGAGGCTTACCCTCACCCAATTTGATTTTGCCGTACTTACTAAATGCTAAACCAAAGGTAAAAATAATTGATAAAAAAGCAAATAAAAGCACGGGTGTGGTAAATACCGAAGTTGTCCAGTGCATCCATTTAGATGCAAGTTCTATTGATTCAGATGAGTAGATCGCCAACCCAGCTACCGAAATAAACACCACGGCAAGACTGGTAATGGAAAGCGTCTTATCTGTATAGAGTTTTGTATTTTGATTATCCATATCTTTTCAATCCATCTTGGATTCTGATCATTCCATATGGTGGTTATTCCATAGCGAATAAATCCATTTTCTTGTGAGTAACAAATGATGCAATCGCATCTCCAACTTCATCCGTTTTTGCAGTTCCGCCAATATCTGGCGTTTTAGGTCCATGTAGTAATATATGTTCGATCGCCTGCATAATGTCCTGACCTGCTTGAGCAACTTGTGCATCGCCATTGGCCAGGAAATCCAACATCATGGCACCTGACCAGATTGCAGCAATTGGGTTGGCAATTTTGCGACCGAAAATATCAGGCGCTGAACCATGTACGGGTTCAAACAATGACGGAAACTTGCGTTCAGGATTTAAGTTTGCAGAAGCTGCTAAACCGATGGTTCCTGTGCATGCCGGCCCCAAATCAGACAAAATATCTCCAAATAAGTTCGATGCAACAACAACATCAAAACGCTCAGGCTGTAACACAAAACGTGCAGCTAAAATATCCACATGCTGTTTGTCTGTTTTGATGTGTGGATACTGTTTTGCCATTTCATCCACGCGTTCATCCCAGTACGGCATACTGACTGCAATTCCATTGGACTTCGTCGCTGCAGTGAGCTTTTTAGCATCACGTTGATTGGCAAATTCAAATGCATATTTCAAAATACGATCTACACCGTGACGGGTAAATACTGCTTCTTGCAATACAAACTCACGCTCAGTCCCTTCAAAAGCTTTACCGCCAATAGCGGAATATTCCCCTTCACTGTTTTCACGCACCACATAAAAATCAATATCACCAGGTTGTTTACCTGCGAGTGGGCATTTCACTCCTGGCATTAATCGAACTGGACGTAAATTCACATATTGATCAAAACGACGGCGGAACTGAAGTAGTGAGCCCCAGAGTGAAATATGATCAGGTACTTTTTCAGGCCATCCCACAGCACCAAAGAAGATTGCATCGTATTGCTGCAATACCTCAAACCAGTTGTCAGGCATCATTTTGCCGTGTTCAAGATAATAATCGCAGCTGGCCCAATCAAATGCATCCATTTGAAGTTCAATCCCATATTTATCTGCAGCTGCCTTTACAACCTTGATTCCTTCTGGTAGAACTTCTAAGCCAATCCCATCGCCTGCAATCGTGGCAACTTTATACTTTTTTGCCATAATGCTCCCTTACACCTTTGGTTAATATCCTTAGATGTAAACATGCTGTTTTCAGCAAAAATGATCAATAATAAAACTATCAGCCCAATGGACACGGATCGTGAATAATCTACCTAACCTATCGGATTTAAAGGTTTTTTGTACAGTCGCAAAACGCAAGAGTTTTGTCGATTCTGCGGAGGAGCTTGGTGTTTCACCGGCATTTATTAGTAAACGTATCAATATTTTAGAAACCAATTTGAATTGTAAACTGTTTCATCGAAGCACACGTCATGTCAGTTTAACGGAAGACGGAAAACTTATTTTAGATCGTGTTGCCCATATTTTGGACGAGTTTGACGAGATTAGTGAGCTGGTCAATAATCCATTGAGTACACCAACAGGTCATCTGGATATTGTCAGCAGCTTTGGCTTTGGTCGGAAACATGTGGCACCCATCCTGTCAAAACTGATGACCATGTATCCCAAACTGGAAATACAGTTTGATACCATTGATAACACCAAAGACCTGATTCAGCACAGTATTGATTTGGATATTCGTATTGGTAACGAAATTGCACCCAATATGATTGCAAAGAAATTGATCCCCAATTTTCGAATTTTTTGCGCCGCACCGAATTACATCGTTAAAAATGGCATGCCTGAAAATCTTGAAGATTTACGCCATCATGACTGTTTGACCATCAGTGAACGTGATCAATCTTCGGTATTATGGAAACTACGTCATGCATCAGAAGATCGATCAGTCCATGTGACACCTCGCTTTATTTCCAACAATGGTGAAATTATTCATCAACTTGCAGTCGAAGGTCATGGCATTATCTTACGTTCGATTTGGGATGTTGCCGATGAATTGATCAGTGGTCAGCTACAACACATTCTTCCTGAATACTGGCAAGATGCTGATGTATGGGCAGTTTATCCATCACGATTGAAAAGCTCATCCAAATTACAGACCTGTATTTTGTTTATTCAAAATGAATTACTCAATCGCTTACAGCATGTTCAAAATTTATCTCGGGGGCAGTTGATTCAACCTATCCAACCGATAACACAAAATTCTGAAAAGGTATTTTTATAGGTATGATCAGAGATTTGCGTTATTTTTAAATATCATCAGGCAGTCGAGACTGATGATCTATAGATACCTAAACTATGAGCACAGCAATATTTGGTCTAATTCTACTGGCAGCAGCATTTCATGCAACATGGAATGCGATTGTCAAAGCAGGTTCGAATAAGTTTTTAACCACCGTGTTGGTTACAGCATCAGCAGCAGTATTCGCCATGCTAATGCTGCCCTTTTTTCCCATGCCTAATAGTGCGAGCTGGCTTTATATCTTAGCATCCACAGGGATACAGATTCTTTATTTTGGTATGGTTGCCAAAATCTATCACATCGCAGATATGGGATTGACCTACCCGTTGATGCGAGGTACTGCACCCTTGATTGTGGCGGTGTTAGCGACAGTTTTCCTGAATGAAAAACTCGAACTCCAGGCGTGGCTTGGCATCATCACCATTTCCATGGGTATTTTATCCATGATCTTTGCTGCCCCTAAAACGGGACGAAAAGGTATTGGTCTAGCCTTGTTGAATGCCATCTTGATTGCGAGTTATACCTTGGTGGATGGGTATGGGATTCGCCTCTCTGGATCACCTATTTCCTATATTTTATGGAGCTTTGTACTGTCTGGTCTAATCTTTTTTATTTTTGCTTTAAAAATGCAGTATCGACAAATGGGTGATTATTTGCGTTCAAATTGGCATCTCGGTTTAATTGGTGGAATGGGCTCTTTTTTTTCTTATGGATTGGCATTGTGGGCAATGACACGCGCACCTGTTGCCATCGTTGCCGCATTGCGTGAAACTTCTATTTTATTTGCGACCTTAATTACGATTTTTATTTTAAAAGAGCGCGCCACGGTCACTCGAATTCTCTCCTCATGTATTATTTTAATCGGCGCACTGCTTCTAAGAATTAGCTGAATAGTTCAACCATAACAGCAGCTAAACATCAGTCCATTTAGCTTCGTTTCAATCCGACAGCCAGCCCATCTTATTCAGAGCTGGCGAAACTTAAGCTTTAAACTTAGAAATAATAACCTAGCGACAAATAAAATAATTTATTCCACTGATTACTTTCCCCCTGTGCCAGGCCATTTGCACCACTTCCTGTCATAGGATCATTCCGACTCCAGATGTATTCACCCTGAATACCGATTGCTTTGTAGTTAAAATACACGCCAGCAGTGAGACGGTCTGAATCTTGAGCGTCCGATTGATCTTTAAAGTAGCGACTATAAGCCAAATAAGGCTTGATGTTCTCCAACTGATGAAAAGGTTGCGCGAATGTATAATTAATCTCATTCGACATAAACTTGCCTTTATTTGCCACTTGATATGGATAGTCGAATGCTCCCATAGTTGAGCTGTCTGGCAATAAATTGTCTGCATTTTTAATATTCTGCTCACCTGCCAAGAATAACCATTGCCATGCTTGATAGTTCATTGTATTAAATATAGCCCATGTACGACGATGACCATCTTGATGAGTTCTATTGTTTTCTAGGTCTGAGTACCAATATGACCCCCCGATTTCAGTCGAAAAGTTTTGTGTTTTATCCAAATCAAACTTTCTAGATAAACGGGTGATCCACATATTTTTTTCATCAATATCCGTACCCTGACTTAAATCATCCGCTTGAATAAAATTACCACTGTATCGACTTGCATCTTTGGATGTGCCTGTATAATTTCCCCCATCCGCAGGGTAAAAACCGAAGTTAAAATTGTATTGATCATTCTTGAACTGATATTTTAGCCCCAGATTTTGAATGTCTTCTAAACCTACTGTATTGAGCAAAGTTTCATAATAGCTATTTCCCCATAATCGACCAAAACCAAAATCTACAGATTGAAACCCAACAGACAGACGCTGCTGATCTGAGATTTTATATCCGGCCCATGCATCTTTTAAAAACCAAGCATCGCATAAGCGGCTGTATTGATAGCAGCGTGCATCCATCGAGGCGATCCAATTGGGATTTTCATAACTCAAAACGGCTTTAATATCGGCAAGTTGCCAATCCTGATTTTTAGAGCCTTCATTTGCCTCGACGATATAGTCTTTGTACATATAGCGTGTTCGAATTGCACCTGTGAGTTTAAGTTCACCTGATTCTGATTTAGGATCGCCTATACTTAAATCAGCTGCCAAAACAGGCATATTCGCCAAAATACCCATTGATCCCAAAATTAAGAGAGCCTTCTTCATTATTGTACTTCCTTGTTTATCCTGCTAAGAAAATGAACAAATTCAACAAGACAAACAATGCTGAAACTATGTCGTCAGTATTTACAAAGTGTGTTTAATTTATACCAATTGAATTTAAATCATGCAAAATACGTTATTTTTTTAAATGAATATTCAAGTTATAAGTAGGTGTTTAAATCAAGATTACAATATTGAAATATAAGGATTAGAAATCGTCTTCTATTTTTTATCAATTCATATAACTCTCTATAATTTTTTAATTTTAGTGAAAATTATAATTTAAACTGAGATAACACATAAAATTTATAAACACCGATTTTCAAAATTTATTGGATCAAATGCTCATTTTATCTTTATGCTTTTATCAGTTTATTTAAAAATACATTTCAGTATTACACAAGTTCGCTACCGTGTTCGTAAACGACTTGACCTTGGTTTTTCTCAAACCATCACCTGGGTATCCTGAAAATACACTTTCACCTCCTAATTTTTGCTGCATCAATGATCTCTAGCTATCACCTGTCCCAACCGTTTAAATCATTTTTTTGCACAATTGTCTGTTTTTATATCGTCTCTAGATACTTCATCCAACCCATAAAATTCCATCATCCTGTGTCTTCTCCAAAAGGAGAAGGCACTTTTAAATCCATAGGGTTGATTGTTGCTCAGCACATGTTGATGGATTGAAGATTCAATAGCCCATTACAGGATTTCCAAATATATTTTATGGATGCACAATAATTTTCACTGCAGATTCATTGTTATGAATCAAGGTTTCAAATCCTTGTGACACCAAATCATCTAAAGCAATACGCTGAGTGATAAAGGGTTCTAGATTAATTTTACCTTGCTCAACCAAACGTATGGTTTCTTGATGGTCGTTGACATATGCAATCGTGCCACGAATATCCAACTCTTTCATCACCACACTATGCACATTGATGGTGGCAGGATGGCTCCAAATTGACACGATGACTACCACACCTGTGGGCTTCATGGCTGCAACCAAAGTGTCCATGACTTTGTTGACACTGCTGCATTCAAATGCAACATCCACGCCTCGACCGTGAGTAATCTTCATGACCTCAGCGACCACATCCACTTGTGATGGATCAAGTACATAATCCGCAACACCTGCTTCTAAAGCTTTTTCTTTACGTTTAGCACTAAGCTCGGTAATGATAACGGTTAAACCTTTGGCTTTAAGAATGGCAGACAGAAGTAGTCCGATTGGCCCAGCACCACCCACCAAAGCAATATCCCCAGCCTTTGCACCACTTCGCACAAAGGCATGATGCCCTACAGATAAAGGTTCTATCAGGGCAGCTTGATCCAAAGGAATTTGGTCAGAAATCGGATGTACCCAGCGACGTTGTACAGCAATCTTTTCTGATAAACCGCCGCCCCTTCCGCCTAAACCGATAAAGTTCATATTTTTTGACAAGTGATAATGATCATTCGGACCCGTAGGTACATCATCCGCAATGATATAAGGTTCAACAACCACATGCTGACCAATCTGAATATCCTCTACCCCATCGCCCACGGCATAGACCACGCCTGAAAATTCATGTCCCATGGTCACAGGAGCAGATTCACCAGAAATCGGGTGGGGATGACCGCAAGGTGGAATAAAGATCGGACCTTCCATAAATTCATGTAAATCTGTACCGCAGATACCACACCATGCAACTTGGATGCCCACAGTACCGGGAACAACTTGGGGTTCAGGAATATCCTCAATACGAATATCCCCTTTGTCATAAAATCGTGCCGCTTTCATAGAACTACTCCTTATGCAGATATTAGAGTCTTTTAATACTTCACAGATGCAGGGTTGAAATACCTACAGGCTTTAACGATAGACCATCCCACCATCAGTCAAAATAGATTGACCGGTAATATAATTGGCATCCTCACTTGCCAAAAAGGCAACCAAAGCAGCTACATCTTCTGGCGTCTCAGCACGCCCTAAAGCAATACCATCCACGTATTTCCTGTAGGTTTCACCTACAGCTGCACCTGTGATTTCAGCAAAGCGTTGGTCGATTTCGACCCACATATCTGTTCCCACAACACCGGGACAATAGCTGTTTACCGTAATTCCTGCACTGGCATATTCTTTGGCTGCTGTCTGTGTCAAAGCTCGAACAGCAAACTTCGTTGCAGAATAAACGCCCAACAAAGCAAAACCTTCGTGCCCAGCAATCGAACAGGCATTGATAATTTTCCCAGGTTGTTGCCGCTGTTTAAATTTATTCGCTGCGGCTTGAATTCCCCAAAGTACACCACCGACATTGACATTCATGATTTGGTTGAACTCATTGGGTGTCACTTCAGCTAAAGCTTTGACTTGCGCAATACCTGCATTATTGATCATGATATCAAAACCATTCAATGTTGATTCTGCATGATCGATGGCTTTGCTGATCTGTATCGGATCAGCAATATCGGCAATAAATGTAGTGGTGTTTACACCGCAATCTTCAATCTCCTGCTGCACAGCATTTAATTTTTCCTGATGAAGGTCAACCAGTGCAACATGTACACCCTCCTGTGCCAAACGTAAGGCAATGCCTCTTCCTATTCCTTGTGCTGCACCTGTAATCAGCGCAACTTTATTGTTTAAACCTTTTGGCATATCGCGACTCCTTAGATATGGATTGCACGTTGCATCGCCGATAAAACCGACTCATGCATCGCCTCAGATAAAGTAGGATGTGGAAAAATCACCTGTGCCAGACTTTCGTCTGTGGCTTCCAAATATTTGGCGATGGCAAAGCCTTGAATATGCTCAGTGACTTCGTGCCCCACCATGTGCGCGCCCACTAATTCACCTGTTTCCTGATTAAAAATGGTTTTAACAAAGCCAGCACTGTCAGCCAATGCCAATGCCTTACCATTGGCAAGTAATGGAAACTTGCCGACTTGAATATTCAATCCTGCTGCTTTGGCTTTTTGTTCAGTCAAGCCAATACTCGCCACTTGCGGATGGGTAAAGATACACCCGGGAATTTGAGTCCGATCAAGTCCATGTACATGTTCAAGACCTGCAATTTTTTCCACACACAAAATTGCTTCATGGCTGGCTTTATGTGCCAGACACGGCGCACCAGCGACATCACCAATTGCATAAACACCAACAACATTGGTTTTGCACCATGAATCAACTTTGATAAAACCCTGCTCAAATTCGATTCCCAGAGCCTCTAAACCTAAATGTTGTGTATTCGGTTGCACACCAATTGCTGAAAGTACTTTTTCCACGGTTACGATCTGCACACCTTGTGCAGTTTCAATATGACAATCGACTTGATCATCAATCAATTCAATTTTTTGTATGGCCGCTTCTGTTAAAACCCTCATTCCTTGCTGTTCAAATTGCTTTTTCACATATTGAGCAACTTCAATATCTTCACTCGGTAAGATCTGTTTGGCGATATCCACCAAAGTGACTTGGCAACCCAAGTCTTGATACAGACTTGCAAATTCACTTCCAATTGCTCCAGAACCAATCACCAACAGCGATCGAGGTAATTGGGTAGGAACCAATGCTTCTCGATAACTCCACACATGCTTACCATCAACAGGAATATGTGCTAGGTTGGCCGCTTTCGCACCAGTTGCAACAATGATATGTGGTGCTGAAATCTGCTGTTTTTGTCCCTGCGCATCCGTCAGTTCCAAGTATTCTTTGGCAGTAAATCTTGCCGTTGCATTGAAAACCGTCACTTGATTTTTTTTCAACAATTGCCCGATACCTTGCACCAATTGCTCTGAAACTTGTCTGCTGTGTCGAACCAATTGCTGAATATCAAATTCCACCGCACCCAAACGAAAACCAAACTGTTCCGAGTGTTTAAACTGTTGTGCCAATGCTGCGCCACTTAACAGTGCTTTAGTGGGAATACATCCCCAATTGAGGCAAATCCCACCCAAATGTTGTTTTTCAACAATTGCGGTTTTTAAGCCCAGTTGTGCAGCGCGAATCGCAGCGACGTACCCTCCCGGACCTGCACCAATTACAATAAGATCAAATTGTGTATCTGACATATTTCATCTCCTACACCAGAATCAATGCAGGATTTTCAACAAACTGCTTAAATGCTGCCAAGAATTGCGCCCCCAATGCACCATCAATCACTCGGTGATCACACGACAAGGTTGCTGTAACCATTTGGCGGATCACAATCGAGTCTTGTTCAATGACCGCCCGTTTCTCTGCTGCACCTAAAGCCAATATTGCACCCTGAGGCGGATTGATAATGGCATCGAATTGCTGAATGCCGAGCATGCCTAAATTAGAAATACTGAAGCTACCGCCCTGAAATTCATCTGGCGCGAGTTTTCCAGTTTTGGCACGTGTCGCCAAATCACGCATATCATTTGAAATTTGCGCCAAAGACTTGCTATTTGCAGCTTTAATGATGGGTGTGATCAGTCCATTTTCGATTGCTACAGCAACAGAAATATCCGCCTGTGCAAACTGCAAAATCTGTTGATTTTTTTCATCATATTGCACGTTGACTTGCGGTACTTTCATCAAGGCAGCGGCAGCAGCTTTAATCAGCATATCGTTGATCGACAGCTTCACTTGGGGGACAGTGCTGTTGATTTGCTGACGCAAGGCTTGTATTGACTCAACATTGAGATCCACGGTTAAGCGGAAATGTGGTGCATTCCGTTTTGCTTCCTGTAGCCGTGAAGCAATGGCTTTGCGCATCCCATTCATGGCAATTGTGGTCGGTTTTGCTGATTCCGTTGGATTAATCTGATCGCATTGTTGTGTTTGTACAGGGTTTTCACGCTGATAAACGGCTTCAACATCGTCCTTACAGACTCGACCTCTGGTGCCGGATGCACGACAATCATGCAGATTTATTCCCCATTGTTTTGCTAGACGGCGTGCAACAGGTGTTGCAAGAACTTGACTGTCATCTGCCTTAGATTTCGCGGCTTTAGCACTTGTTTGCTGACGAATATCTGGCCATGAACCTCCTGCAGCTTGAACGGCTTGTTGAATATCATGGACACTGATACGCCCTTGTCGCCCTGTGCCGGTGATTTTTGCCAAATTCACATGATGTTTTTCAGCCGATTTCAAAGCATGCGGCGTCGCAAAAATTTCATCATGCTGTTGATCACCTTGCAATGTGACTGGAATTGAATAGCCACTGTGAGCAACAGATTTCTGGGCATTTACAGCATTATTCGGTTGAGGCAAATTATTCGGTTGAGCCATAGTAGCGACTGTTGTTTTAACCTGAGGATCTGAGAAGTTTTCAGATACTTTTTCAGAAACATCCGCCACGCTTTGGTTTTGATTAACTACCGATGAACCTGCTAATGATTGTGCAAAAGCATCAATCTCAGCATCTGAAACCTGTGAATCAGCACAAATCGCAATTAAACCACCCACCACCAAAGTATCCCCTGCTTGGGCAATAATTTTACGCAAGGTACTTTCAAAGGGTGCTTCAAGCACATTGACGATTTTTGTGGTTTCAATTTCACAAATTTCCTGTCCTTTGCTGAATTGCTCCCCCTCTTGAATCAGCCATTGCGCGATTGTCCCTTCTTCCATGGACAATCCCCATTTTGGAATTTCTAAAGTTTTGATTTCGCTCATCCTAAGCCTCCAACGTTTTACGTACAGCCTGCTCGATACGTTCTACACTTGGTAACCATTCTTTTTCCAAAACAGGTGAGAACGGTACTGGAGAATGTGGTGGGGTCACCAATTCAATTGGGGCTTTCAGATAATGAAAACCTTTTTGCGCGATCAATGCAGCAACATCATGCCCAAAACCACAGCGTGCTGCCGATTCATCAACAATCACCACTCGACCTGTAGACGCCACTGACTCCAAAATCCCATCTTCATCCAAAGGTGAAATCGTACGTGGGTCAACGACTTCAACAGAAATTCCTTCTTTGGCTAATTTATCGGCAACTTCATTGGCGCGATGTACCATTAAACTCAATGCAATAATGGTAATATCTGTTCCTTCACGTGTGTAATTGGCTACACCAAACGGAATGGTATATGACTCGTCTGGCACTTCTCCCTTGATGTCATAAAGCAACTTATGTTCACAGAAAACAACTGGATCATCATCACGAATGGCTTGAATCAGTAAACCTTTCACATCATAAGCACTGGATGGCACCACCACTTTTAAACCGGGTACAGCTGCAAATACGTTATAAGGCGACTGTGAATGCTGGGCAGCAGCAGAAAAACCTGCACCGATCATACCCCGTACCACTAAAGGAGCTTTGGCTTTTCCACCAAACATATAACGGAATTTAGCAGCTTGGTTATACAGCATGTCATGACATACGCCATAGAAATCCATAAACATCAGATCCGCTACCGGGCGCAAACCTGTTGCCGCTGCACCTGCTGCCATACCAATAATGGCTGACTCAGTAATCGGCGTATCAATCACACGTTCTGAACCAAACTCTGTCCATAAACCTTTGGTGACACCCAATACACCACCGAAACCTTCAAGTTTATTGTCATCGGTGTTTTTGCCACCATGACCGCCACGTACATCTTCCCCCACCACAATCACCGTAGGGTCACGACGCATTTCTGATTCAATCGCTTCTTTAATTGCATTTCGATAACTTTTATTTGGCATTGCTTTACTATTCCTTTAGTAAGAGACATAAACGTCGGTGAGAAGTTGAGAAACTTCTGGATAATTTGCTGCACGCGCTTTCGCTACGGCTGCATCCACATTGGCTTTTGATTCAACATCAATCGCATCCAGTTTGGCGTCCTCAATTTTCCCTTTGACTTTTTCACGGAAAATTTTCAGCGGATCTTTATGTTCTTTGACATAATCAAGTTCTTCTTTCGAACGAATCAGTCCAGGATCACCTTCAAAGTGACCATAAAAACGATTGGTAATGGTTTCGATCACACTTGGACCTTCACCGCGACGAGCTCGTTCAATGGCTTTTTGAGCAACTTCATAGACAGCAAAGAAATCTGTACCATCTACTTTTTCAGCCGGCATCCCGAAAGCAGCCGCACGACCCGCAATATCCTTACTTCCAACGGCATAGTCATGTGCAGTACCTTCACCAAAGCCATTGTTTTCAAAAACAAAAATAACAGGAAGCTTTAAAACCACCGCCATGTTCATTGCTTCAAAAGTTAAACCTTGGTTAGAGCCGCCATCCCCTGTAAAAGACAGACCAATTCCACCAGTTTTTAAAGTTTTAGCAGTCAAGGCCGCACCTATTGCCAAAGGAGGTCCTCCCCCCACAATACCGTTGGCACCCAGCATGCCTTTGTCCAAATCGGCAATATGCATTGAACCGCCCTTACCTCGACAGAGCCCATCGTCTTTACCGAAAATTTCCAACATCATGCCGTGAATATCACAGCCCTTGGCAATACAATGCCCATGCCCACGATGAGTCGATGTAATAAAATCCTTGTCCGTCAAGTTTTCACATATTCCAACGGCTACCGCTTCTTCACCACTGTAAAGATGGATAAAACCAGGAATATCACCTGTATTGTTTTCATCGTGCAGTCGATCCTCAAACTCACGAATATCTCGCATCCGTCGGTATGCTGCCAGCAATTGCTCTTCCGTTAATTGCATATATTTAATCCTTAATGTTTACGTCTAGAAATAAAAAACCAGATATTCAAAATAAAATACTGGTATTTAAAACCTGTATATTTATATAAAATTATTTTAATTAAATTTAATATTAGACTAAAAAAAATAGCGTTTAAAAAAATCAACAAAAAGATTAAAAACAATCATTTAAAAGTCGAAAAATATTTGTAATTTTTTATAATTTTCAAAAACATGAAAAACCAAACCTTTAACCAACCTTTATTTTATAATATGAATATTTTGCACTCACTTATTCTCACTTAAAATATTTTAAATATATTTGACATATTAAATAAAAATGTCATTTTATATTTATTATTTTATTAAATGGACTATTTAAAATGGATTTAAAACGTTCAATCACCACAGGTGAAAAATTACGGGGTGCTGATAAACTGGCACGTATTCCAGTAAAAATCATCAGTACTGAAAAAATTCCGCAGAAACCTGAATGGATTAGAGCAAAAATCAGCCATCCTGAAGAAATACAACGCATAAAAGATCTATTACGGCAACAGAAATTGCATACAGTATGTGAAGAAGCAGCGTGTCCCAACCTTCCACAATGTTTTGGAGGAGGTACAGCAACATTCATGATTATGGGAGACATTTGTACCCGTCGTTGCCCCTTTTGTGATGTTGCACATGGCCGTCCAAATGCATTGGATCTGGAGGAACCCCAATATTTGGCGGAAACTGTTAAGAATCTCAATTTAAAATATGTGGTGATAACCTCTGTAGATCGAGACGATCTCAAAGATGGTGGTGCGCAACATTTTGCAAACTGTATTACAGAAATTCGTAAAACTAGCCCAGACACACTGATTGAAATTTTAGTTCCAGACTTTCGGGGCAGACTAGAGCTTGCACTTGAAATTCTCAGTCAAACACCACCAGATGTGTTTAATCACAATATTGAAACTGTTCCTCGCTTATATCGGGCAATGCGTCCAGGTTCTGACTATCAACATTCTCTTGATTTACTCCAAAAGTTTAAACATCTGCGTCCCGATGTTGCGACCAAATGTGGCTTGATGGTGGGATTGGGTGAAGTTGAAGCAGAAGTGATTGTTTTGCTCAATGACCTCAGTGATCATTTGGTCGATTATGTGACGATTGGTCAGTATTTACAGCCCTCAAAGTCACATGCTCCCATTCACCGTTTTGTTTCATTGAAAGAGTTTGAACATTATCAGACCCATGGGCAATTGCTGGGGTTTAAGAATATCTGGAGTGCCCCCATGGTTCGTTCAAGTTATTTTGCCGATCGTCAATATAAAGGTGAGCCTGTTCCTCAGCCATTTAAACGTGAAAATATCTTAAAAAATAGCTAGAACGCTGGGTCTTTGATCAAAGTTGAATATCTTCGAGCGAATAACTTTATTTAACATTAATGAGCAGAAAACCCATTTTAAACTGAGCAATTGCATTTTAAAGTGGATACGGATCAAGAGATAAACAGCTGAATTCTGGTGTAATCATTCTACTGGATTAAAACCATCCTGAAAGTGAAAAATCATCAAAACCAAGCAATACAATGACAATGAATACAACATATTAATGGCGACAACCGCTCATCATAAAGGAATATGATATGAAGCTATTGAATCAATCGCATACTCAAACATCAAGCTTACAGACTACACATTTATTCAATATAGAGCCCATTAATGCTGCACCACTTTTAAGCTTACCCATGGAGCAGGAACAATCTTTATTTCGCCGTTCAATTCAACATAATTATGCGGATTTACTTAAAATAGCGAATGACTCTGAAATGGCGATTGGAATCACCGATCACCATGGGACATTATTATGGACATGGAGTAGCCGTTCTATGCTTTCCTCCGCCGAACAAGTCCACTTTGTAGAAGGCGGTCATTGGTCGACTCAAGCTGTCGGCACCAATGCCATTGGTTTGGCACTCAACAACCATATTTCAAGCTGTGTCTATTCTCATGAAAATCAAATGAATAGCGTACAAGATTGGGTCTGTTATGCTGCGCCTATTGTCGACCCTGTATCTGGTCAGTTTCACGGCATTATTAATTTATCCACCAAATATAAAAAACATACTTCGCTTGGTGTATTGGCTGTGGAGCGTTGTGCCGAATTGGTTCAGCGAGCAATCCAGTTTGAGCAGAAAAATATGCTGTATCTGAAAGTTTTTGGTACACCCAAAGTACAGTTCAATCAACAACTTTTAACACTAACCCATCGTCAAATTGAAATTCTATGTATCCTTATTCTACATCCTGACGGGATAAATCTAGATGAATTGCATTATGCACTATATGGCGATCGTGACATCAGTGAGAAAACCTTAAAGGCAGAAATGTCTCAACTCAGAACTTTGCTGCCGAATTGTATTTTATCGCGTCCGTATAAACTGATTTGTGAAATCCAAACTGACTTTATTCGAGCTGAACAGTCACTCAATGCAGGTTTTTTGGCCAGCACATTTTCATTGTATAAAGGCAGTTTCTTGGCAAAATCAGAAAGTCCACTCTTGACCACATGGCGTGACTGTTTCGATGCCCGTTTAAGCCATTTGATCTATCAAATGCAGGATATCGATCCTTTACTCAAAATCATCCGTCATATGCCCGAACGGATTGATGCGATACAACGTGTACTGGAATTATTGCCACAGGAAAGCCAACATCGTGAGCGCTTTTTAAAACTTCTTTAATCTGGATCTGCTTCATTATTTTGCTGTGCAGTGGACTGACCATTACTACAACTGATACACAATAATAGGGGTACAAAGAGAATCCATTTATTTTGCCTTTTGTTTCTTTTCATCGTCTAATTCTTCTTGTGTACAATATCTTGGTAGAACATCAAATGTTTTAATATCAACATATTCTCCACAGACCTCTCGTCCATTTTCATCCGTTCTTCGCGCTAGTTGTTTTTTTTGTTCCAAAGTCATCGTATCTAAATAATTATAAAAATATAGGTTATCAATCACTTCAGGTTCATTATAGGAAGTGCCTAAGTCTACGTAAAAAGATTCACCTTTACTCTTTTGTTCTTCATTACAATTAGCAGTATATGCATAACTTACACTGGTCTTGGCACGAAATAAATCTCTGATTTCATCATGCATCGGATATGCACCAACCAAGATATTGTTAATGCTTATCGCATCTTGAAATCTTTTTTTCGGTGATTCATCACCTATAAGTTTTCTATTTTCTATACTTTGAGGGGTTTCCGTTAAATCAAGGGAATGTGCAGGATCTGGCAAATAAAAACCAAACATTGATATTTTTTTATCGACTTGGCGTTCCATTAAACTCACGCCAATATCATCGTAAATATAGAGATTAATTCGATTGACGCCATCCGCACTATCAACTTTACGATAGTTTTTCCCCAACGCTTTAAGCCAAGGCTCTACCCCTGAACTCATATATAAGTCCGTACCATTATAATTAATTGCACAACCATGCACTTGAAACTGATGTTGTGAATTTATTTTCTTTACAAAGCCTTCTGCTTCAGCATCTTGCTTTGCAGTGGACTGACCATTACTGCAACTGATACACAGTAATAGGGGTAAAAAAAGAATCCATTTATTTTGCCTTTTGTTTCTTTTCATCGTCTAATTCTTCTTGTGTACAATATCTTGGTAGAACATCAAATGTCTTAATATCCACATATTCTCCACAGACCTCTCGTCCATTTTCATCCGTTCTTCGCGCTAGTTGTTTTTTTTGTTCCAAAGTCATCGTATCTAAATTATTATAAAAATACATATAATCAATCACTTCAGGGTCATTAAAACTTGTACTTAATTCAACCCCAAAAGACTCACCTTGTTGGTTGTCATTACAGTACGCTGTATAGTTATAACTTACGCGTGTTTCTGCACGAAACTTATCTCTGACCTCATCATGCATTGGATAAGCACCCACCAGTACACCATCCACTTCTATTGCATCTTTAAATATAGTTCTAACTTGTTCAGCATCTGGTTTTTTTAACTCTTCCTCTATTTCTGCATCTGTTTCTTTACGAATATCATGAGCGGGGCGCTCTAAACGAAATCTAAAGCTGTCTATTTTTTTATCGTTTTTCCGTTCAACTAAACGAACACCGATATCATCGTAAATATAGAGATTAATTCGATTGATGCCATCTGCACTATCAACTTTACGATAATTTTTCCCTAACGCTTTAAGCCAAGGCTCTACCCCTGAACTCATATATAAGTCCGTACCATTATAATTAATTGCACAGCCATGCACTTTAAACTGATGTTGTGGATTTATTTTCTTTATAAAACCTTCTGCTTCAGCATCTTGCTGTGCAGTGGACTGACCATTACTACAACTAATACAGAGTAGAAACGGTAAAAAAAGAATCCATTTATTTTGCCTTTTGTTTCTTTTCATCGTCTAATTCTTCTTGTGTACAATAACTGGGAACAACAGACATTGTTTTTATATCCATATAACTTCCACAAATTTCTCGTCCGTTTTCATCCGTTTTACGACCTAATTGTTTCTTTTGTTCTTCAGTCATCGTGTCTAAATAATTATAAAAATACATATGATCAATCACTTCAGGGTCATTAAAACTTGTGCTTAGTTCAACGCCAAAAGATTCACCTTTTTGGTTGTCATTACAGTCCGCTGTAAAGTTATAACTTACACGTGTTTCTGCACGAAACTTGTCCCTTATTTCATCATGCATTGGATAAGCACCTACGAGTACACCATCCACCTCGATGGCATCTTTAAAAATAGTTCTAACTTGCTCAGTATCTGGTTTTTTTAACTCTTCCTCTATTTCTGCATCGGTTTCTTTACGAATATCATGTGCAGGGCGCTCTAAACGAAATCTAAAACTATCGATTTGTTTATCCGCAATTCTTTCAACCAAACGAACACCGATATCATCATATATATAGAGATTAATTCGATTGACACCATCCGCACTATCAACTTTACGATAGTTTTTCCCCAACGCTTTAAGCCAAGGCTCTACCCCTGAACTCATATATAAGTCCGTACCATTATAATTAATTGCACAGCCATGCACTTTAAACTGATGTTGTGAATTTATTTTCTTTATAAAACCTTCTGTTTCAGCATCTTGCTGTGCAGTGGACTGACCATTACTACAACTGATACAAAGAAGAAGCGGTAAAAACAGCGCTAGTTTTTTTTGAAGCATATGCATTATTTTTTTAAAGGATAGTTTTCACACCCTCCCCCAATAATAGGATCATCTCTATCAGGTCCTTCACAAAACTCTTTCCGCTGTCTTTCTTTTTCTTCGTCACTAATTATGTCAAAATAGTTATAAAAATACATATAATCAATCACTTCAGGGTCATTAAAACTTGTACTTAATTCAACCCCAAAAGACTCACCTTGTTGGTTGTCATTACAGTCCGCTGTATAGTTATAACTTACGCGTGTTTCTGCACGAAACTTGTTTCTTATTTCATCATGCATTGGATAAGCACCCACCAATACACCATCCACCTCTATTGCATCTTTAAATATAGTTCTAACTTGCTCAGTATCTGGTTTTTTTAACTCTTCCTCTATTTCTGCATCTGTTTCTTTACGAATATCATGTGCAGGACGCTCTAAACGAAATCCAAAACTTGCGATTTTTTCATCCGCTATTCTTTCAACCAAACGAACACCGATATCATCATATATATAGATATTAATTCGATTAATTGGATCTACACTTTCAACTTTACGATAATTTTTCCCTAACGCTTTAAGCCAAGGCTCTACCCCTGAACTCATATATAAGTCTGTACCATTATAATTAATTGCACAACCATGCACTTTAAACTGATGTTGTTGATTTATTTTCTTTACAAAGCCTTCTGCTTCAGCATCTTGCTTTGCAGTGGACTGGCCATTACTACAACTGATACACAGTAATAGGGGTAAAAACAGTGCTAGTTTTTTTTGAAGCATATGCATTATTTTTTTCCACCCTTCATCATATCTAAACCTTTTTGGACCGATTCTGCTGCTTGATCAATTTTCTCTTGTGCCGCCTTAGCGCCTTTATACGCACCCTGTCGCGTGCTGTCCCAACCTTTTTGCAGCATACCATCACTGGCTTGATTGACTTGATCCTTATGCTGTCTTGCCCATTGTTTAACGATTTCATCCATCCAGTTACAACGATTCGGATGTCTAAAATAACTTTTTGCTGCGTCCAATACGGCTTGTTTATTTGCCGCTGTTGGCTTTTTAGACCAATCTCGCCATTTTGTACCGACATCACGTACCGCAATAATCGCCAAATTGGCAGCTAGTAAGTGTAAGGGGTTTCCTGCTTCGTCTTTGCCTAATTGTGTATGACTTGGGTTATCTCCATGAATCACAGGATTTGCCCCTTGTTTTACACTCACAATTTCATGCGAATGCTTTAATACAATGGTTCCACCAAATTGAAGTAAAAACTTAAGTAACGATGCAACCACTGTTTTTAAAAGTGCGGTTTACTTTCTAAACTCACTGATGGTTTTTGCCGCTTTTTTTGCCAAATCAACATAGCCTGCTTCATACAAAGCACAAATTTCATCCCTTAACTCTAAGTATCGGAACCAAATTTTGATTAAATTCTTGTCTTTAGACACCGCATCCACGGTAAAAATAAATTCTTGGATAATCAAATCAGAAAAACTACGTTCTCCAGACACCATCCCCTCATACTCACTCCACTCTTTAAGTGGATCAATCATCTTCGCCAAAGCGCCGCCGATACTGGCAAAAGTATCCCAAGTATCAAAAGTTCCTGTCACCAAAGGAATTTGTTCGTAACGACTAAAATTATTTTTTCTCAATACATTATGCCGAACATCAGTATAACCATGTTTAATCAGTGTAATCTCTACAAAATTACTGTGTGAAAAAAAATCTTCGAGTACGTGGAATGCATTGCCCAAATGTCGCAAAGGCACATCCGAGTTAGTATTCTGTTTCATGCTTTCTTCTAACTGTCCCAACATATATTCTAACGCTGTAGGAAATGCCGAATCTTTTGAGTTATTTGGAGTATTGTCTGCAATATAATTTTTTAAATTAAATTGTGCAGATTTCTGATCACTATTGGTTTGAAAGGTTTTATCATTTGATTTAGGGTTTAATTGTTTATCTACATGGGTATAGATATCCGCACCAAAAGGATTGTCGATATGTTCTTCAAAACGGTAAACACCCAATATCTGTACGCCATCTTTTCCTTTTAAATCACGAAATAAACGATGTGGTAAAGAGCTTTCAGGTAAATAGGCTTTCAAAGCTAACGCTTTATAACGCCTCTGATTTTTTTCACTTAAATTACCGTAATTCCCTTTTTTTAAAATTACTTGCATGGTAGAACGGTATTTCGAGGAATAGCTATCGTTTTTTTCGAGTTTTTTTAATCTAACTAAATCACTCGCTACACCTTCATCAAAAAAATGATCATATGCCAAGACTGCCAATATATTGGTAATTAACTTACGCGTTGGTTTGATGGTAGTAATTTTACCTTGATTATTTATCGCAACATCAATGCTCTTATTCAGCACAGCTCCACAGACCAGTTGAGAATGGTCTCTTAACCAATTTCCTGCATAAATCGCATTAACTGAGCGCCGATCAAATATTTCACCCTTAGGATTTAATTCACCAATGGCTTCTTTTTCAATAGATTGGTGTCCATGTTCAATCCTTACACCTTTATTGTCATCTTTTTTAATGTATTTACCTGTTTTGGGGTCTATTGTTCCTCTATTTGCCAGTATTTTAGTCTGTTTAGAAAACTTGCCTTCACCTGCACCAAAGTATTCATATTGAACATCAACCACTTCATCCATTTGCGACTCGAAATCAGCATGCATTCTTGCAGCTCTTTTCCCTGAGGTCGGAGTGATTTTCAGCTTTCCTGAGAATTTTTCAGAAGTTATGTCAGCAAACTCAAATTCAGTATTGGCACCTTTATCTTTTCCTTCAGTCAGTTGACCTAGATTATATGCATAAACCGCACCTTCATCTCGTGGTGCATCAGGTGCTATTTTTTCTATTTTTGCGGGTATTTTTAAAATATCGCCAATATAAATAAGATCAGGGTCAGAAATTTGATTAAGCGAACATAGTTCTTCAACGGTAGTATCAAAATTCTTCGCGATCTCTTCCAGCACATTTCCTTTGACGATCACATATAGATTATAGCTATTGTCTAATGAATAATTGCCACTGATGCGAAGACGATCATCGATGTAATGCCCATACTCATGTAAAAGCACGGTATAAAGCCGTTCCAAATTGCTGTCATTTTCAAGCGCAGACAACACTGTATCCGCAGCAACATAGATTTTCTTATCTTGATGATTAAACCCTGCTGCATGACCGTTGATACTTTTAGCCGTCACGATATGTTCAGGCGGTTGAATTACGCCATTCTCCAAGTCAGTTTTCAATGCTAAATACAGACTATCGGGAATATCAAAACCAAAGATCGGTGCAACCAAACTGACAAAACTTTCTGGTGAGAAGGTCTTTGCCAATACAACAAGTTGGTCATGGGCATAGGTACTTTTCAATGTCGGTAATGGCTTATCTGGCGCAAAATTCACAATAGGTAACAACGGTAATGCAGCACTCACTTTCATGCCACTGTTAAATTTCTGCTGCCCCGACTTGACCTCAAACAAACCACCTGTACCAAAAAATATACCTTGTCCACTCAACTCAAGTTTTGTCGTATCAGAGATAAAAACTATTTTCTTGTTGGCGATAATTTCAATACGATCTTCTGTGGATATAATTTGAATACCTTTACGTGCGATCAAATCTGCACCATCGCCCTGTGCTTGAATCTCGACTTTACCTTTGCCTGCATAAAGCCTTGCACCTTCCTGCGCAGCAAATAGGCTGATCTTGTTTTTTGCATGTGTGATTAAGTTCTTTTGCGTACTGAGATTGATACTATCACCTGCACTGTGACTGATTTGCCCATCCGCTGAAAGATGAATGTCTTCATTGCTTGCAAGTGCAATAGAATTCGGTGAAGCCAAAACCATCAAAGCTTGTTTAAATGCATCTGCTTTATCTTTTTCACCTTGTTCTATTTGATTGAGGAATTGTTTTAAATGATTTAAAACGTCTAAAGGATCAGTCTGTTGATGCTTTGCAACTTCACTTAAAGCCTTTGAGTTATTCAGACTCGATTCAAGTTGTGATTTTGTTTCAGTTGCATCAAGATGGTTGCCTGCTGCTGAATCTTGAGCATAAGTACTGAGTAATAAACCCTTTTTCGCTCTGAGTGCGCCCCATTGGTCAGTACGTAGTTCAAAGCCTTCCCCTCGTCCTTCACTGCGCTCGGTTTCTTTTGGATGACTCAGATTACCCAAGTTGAGTTGGCTTGCCCCATGACTACTGTGTAACTGACTGCTGATCTGATTGGTCGTATCATCAAAGCGAAGCTGATTGAACCCATTAGATTGATATTCCTTACTTTTAATCCCTGAAATTTTTTTAGTGTCTGGCAGCTTGCCTTTGTCATCAAACTTGGTCGGGCTTCGTTGTCCTTCATGAATACGCCCCAGCACAAATGGTCTGTCAATATTGCCATCAAAGAAGTCGACAACAACAATCTCTCCAACCCTCGGCAAAAATCTTGCGCCATAGCCTTCGCCCGCCCACGGTGTCAATACGTCCACCCAAGCCGAGTCTGTATCATTGTCGTTAGAACCTGCACCACCATCATGTTGATGGTCTTCAGTACGGGTAAACAAGAAATTTACCTTAACCATCCCCCTTTCATTAACATAGATTTCTTCCTCACTCGGTCCAACCACTCTGGCACGTTGTGGTGTTGCCATCGGTCTGTGCTTGAGTGGGTCATATTCTGGAACAATCGTGATATGTCGTCGTTGTAGCAGCAATTGATTGGCTTGGCGTTCGTCACTATTCGCTATATGGTTGGTGGTGATATTGGCTGGTTGCCAATGACTTTGTTTCAGTAAAGCTTCAACCTGATAGGTCAAATCTTTAGGCAAATTATTTTGGTTATAGAAGGCTTTGGAGATGATCAGGAATTGGCTATCTGAAGAATTTTTTTGACCTATACTTGGATGCTCATTCAAGTCGAAGTAATATCCAACATGGGCATCTCGTACCGTCGAAGTTGCAGTAAACTGCTTGGCTTGTGAGTCGTAGTAGTTGCTCAAGTTTTGATTAAAACGTTCAACCTGACTGTTGCCCGATGGGGTTGCTCCATCCTCACCATTGAGGTCTGAGACCCATGCAGGGCTAAAATGCAATACCTGTTCTAAGCCTAAACTGGCATTGTCATAGTTGCCACTGTGCTGGTGCTTACTTAAAACATTGCCAGCCCCTTCTTCTATTTCCAGTGCATCAGCTTGCCAACGCTGGATATGTACTGAGGTCGGTTGTAGGCTTCGTTCTGCGAGCAGACTTAAAATCGAATCGTTTTTTTCAACTGCGCTACTTCGATGGAACCGAATGTTACGTCGGTCCAAACAAGTATACTGGGAATTATCATCAATCAAACGAAGTTTTTGAGGATGGATTTGTTCGTTAAAACGAGACACTTTAAGTTGTGCTTCGTCAATTAATGTACACACACTTTCCTCGGCGAGCAATCTTTGAACAAAGTCCGCATCCCGCTCATTATGCTGCATAATGAACGGTCTAACATCATAGTCTTTGGTTAAACCACTTTTATCCAGAGTCAAACTTGAAGCAAAGAGCTGAGATTTTTCTCGCCATTCATTAAATATCACTTCTACTGCCTGTATAGCAGACATATTCATAAATACACGCGAATTTCTACGCTGCTTCCAAAGTACTGTTGGATCTTCTACGGTCAAACGATAAACTGAGAGAGCGCCATCAGAGGCACCCGCCTCAGCTTTGGTGACAATGCCTGAAATTCGATTAAGCTCAGATCGATCATTGACAATATCAACCGCTACACGACAGCCAATATAACTTTTTAAAGCAATGTCATGTCGTGTAGACAGACAAATAAGCTGTAGATTTACGCCTTCATTAATGGCATGTGTTCCATCAATACGCTGTAAAAATACTTGCTGATTAAGATCTGTATTTGAAAAAAATACATGGATTGTACGCTTTTGAGCGCTAAGGCCCATTTTTTCTAATGCTACATAAATATTATTAAACATGAGTTATTGTGTAGTAGTTCTAAATTTAACCAACATTACAAAAAAACCATATCTTGTCCATATTTAATTTTAACTTAAAAATCCCTTATGTTTCGTTTTGTTTCAATAGCTTTCTCCGATATATTGCCGCTCCCATAGTTAAATTAAATTTTTCACACAATTCTTTTATAGAAAGTGTATTTAAATCCTGTTGATGCTCCTTTACCCAATTTAGAATAGGAACTCTTTTTTTTACACCGAATAATTCTTTTAAATAAGAACGAGCAGTTAAAATCTCCCTTTTAGTTTTATTGAGCTGTATCGCGATCTCTTTGATTGAATACTGTTTATTCAGAATGATTTCTTTATGTTCTAATCGCCACTCTTTTTTTTCATTCAAATGTTGTAGACGCAAATCATTTAATGTAGGTATACCTAGCTCTATACATACCTGATTATGCACGTACCTCGCTGCTCTGTGATTCTTTTTATTCAATAATGATTGAACCTCAAAAATATTTTCACATTGAGCTAGGGCTTCTTTGTTATTTTCTACAATTCTACGATTTGCATAGCCAATTTTGTTCTTACGTAGTTTGTTACTACGTTGAACTCCTTTCTTTCTTAAAAAGGTGCAATACTTTGTGACTTCCGTTTGAGTTAATCCATATTTTTCATTTAACATCTGGAAACTTTGATTAAACAACTCATCTTGATGTTCAAGCATCCAATCTCTTAAAGTGGATAAGGTATAATCATATTTTTTTTGAAGCCCCAATACACGTCTAAATTTAGTCACTATTTTAACCGACAACCCAAGTAGTTTCATGGATTGAGCTCGATCATGTTTCTTTAAAAATTCAGCCAAGTCACTCGTCAAAATGTAGATATATTGACTCTTTGCAACTCGCTCGTACATCCAGCCTTTGTAGATTATTACCCCAGCTTGTGTATTTCGCTCTTCATAAACATTCCAATCCTCACCTTGCCAATCTTTAATGATTTTAATTGGATCATTTTTATATCTTTTTACCATAACTCTAATATTTTATTCACAACATGGTTTGTTTTATCAAGTTTTTCTACACATTAGCAAGTGATATTTTCTGTTAATACATTAATTAATATGTTAATTAATCTTTATAAAAAGCCCAATAAAAGATATTGCATATAAATAAAAGAACATCCTTAAACTTTGATGATCCTAATTAAGTTTTTGACAATTTAGGTTTCGATTTTGAAATCCTTTTGTTGCTATACAATCATCCCTTGTGGGAATTTTTTATAGTGTTCTTAAATACAATATTCGTTTTATAAGTACGATGATTCGTTTCAATGAAGTAAAGATTTTGTATTTTGGATATGCTGTGCTAAGCGTTGAATATTGAACCGGATCTCCTCAGGGCTATGCGCAGCGAAGCCAAATAAAACCGCCGCTTTTTGCAGTGGGTTTTGGCAGTAACGTGATAAAGGTTGTACAGCCAGATCAATCTCCGCACACATTTTCAGGAAATTTTGCTCAGTCCATCCTTGTTTCAGCCAACACACCAGATGAATCCCTGAATCTGTCGGCTGTACAGTCAACACATTAGAAAGCTGTTGTTGAATTTCTGCAATAAGCACCTGCTGCCGTTCATAACATGCTTTGCGTACTTTTCGTACATGCCGTGCATAATGCCCCTCTTGAATAAACAATGCCAAAGCAGCTTGTTCCAGATAGGAACTACGTGTATCTGTGTAGTATTTGGCGAGGCTAAAAGTTTCAATCAATGCTTCTGGAACGACCATGAATCCTAAGCGAAACTCTGGAAACATCATTTTTGAAAATGTGCCAGAATAAATTACCCGTTGATGTTGATCTAAGCCTTGTAAAGCCTGAATCGGATGAGTGCCATATCTGAACTCACTGTTATAGTCATCCTCGAAAATCCATTTTTGCTGACTTACTGCCCAATCCAGCAAGCTTAGCCTGCGACTCAATCCTAGAGTTCCACCCAGCGGAAACTGATGGGAGGGCGCGGTATAGATGAGTTTAGATTCTGGATAATGTTGAATTATCTCATTGATCTTCATACCCTCATCATCACTCATCACAGGATGGACAGTCATGCCAAAGCTGCGGAAAATATTCAGTGCTGCATCATAACCTGGCTCATCTAAACAGACTTGGTCTTGTGCTTGCAATAAAGCATAGGCAGCCAAATGAATCGCCTGTTGTGTACCATTGACAATGATAATCTGCTGTTCATGACAGTTGAGCCCTCGTGTAGACCGAACATAATCGCAAATTGCCTGGCGTAAGGGCAAATAACCACGACAGTCATGCAACTGTCCTAACTGATGATAAGACTGTCGCCAAACTCTTCCCAACAATTTTCCCCACAAGGGATGTGGAAATAAATCGGTACACCCTACCCCCACATGAAAGATTTTCTTCCCTTGTCCAGAAATGTTGTGTTTTTGCCATGCAGGCAACAAATTTGCGATGTGCGGATTAATATTTAATTGCTGAGAGGGCTTGGCTAATGCTCGCTTTAAATCCCGGTCTGAGTTAATCAACTGATCTGGAATAATTTCAGCCACATATGTCCCGGAACTGGGTCTGGTAAACAGATATCCCTCATCCAGTAAGCGTTCAATGGCAGCCAGCACTGAATTTCTGGATATAGACATCATCTCCGCCAAAGAACGGCTCGAAGGCAGTTTAGTCCCTGCTCGCAAACGCCCATCCAAGATCGCATCACGCAAAACACTATATAAACCATCTTTGATCTGCCCTTTAGGCAAAATTAAATGTGGAAAAACAGCAGAAGATGGTGAACTCATAAGCTGAACTGGTACTGTCTAAAATATCAAAAGTGTATCTTATAAAAATACCACAATCAAAACTACACTCAACCTGACCATCCCAAATCATTGAGAAAAAAGACAAACTTTCACTCAAATCATTTGGCTCTAAACACATTATTAAAAAACTTGGGGTTGACTTATGCACGCTCAACAGCGCCCATTTCGATTTTTTTCTGCTGATCTGATCCATCCTGCTGTGGCAGGATTGATTTCAGTGATTGTGAACTATGGCGGTACTTTTATTCTGATCTTTCAGGCAGCTCAAGCAGCAGGATTAAGTGCTGAATTGACCGCTTCATGGGTCTGGTCTATTTCCATTGGTGTTGGAGTTTCAGGCATCTTATTAAGCTGGATCAGCCGAGAACCGATTATTACAGCGTGGTCGACACCTGCAGCTGCCTTTCTGATTACAGCTTTGGTGAACATCTCTTATGCGGAAGCCATTGGAGCTTATCTGGTTTCTGCGCTGGCTTTCGTGATTTTAGGTATGACTGGATATTTTGAAAGACTGATTGCTTATATTCCACCAAGCATTTGTTCAGGTCTGCTCGCTGGAATTTTATTACAATTTGGCATTTCTGCATTTTCCAATATCAATATTGATCCGATGTTAGCACTCAGTATGCTGATTATTTATATGCTGACTAAACGCATTTCTTCTCGTTATGCTGTCGTCAGTGTACTTAGTCTGGGGCTGCTGTTTTTAATCTTACAATCTCGTATTGATTTTTCAGCATTTGAACTTCAATTGGCTACGCCCGTTTTTACAGCGCCTGTATTTTCAATCAATGCGCTTTTGAGCGTGGCATTGCCTCTATTTTTAATTACCCTGACAGGTCAATACATGCCGGGTATCTTGGTACTTAGAAATGATGGTTATCAAACCAGTTTAAAACCGATATTCACCATCACGGGTTTAGGTTCATTTTTAATGGCGCCTTTTGGGTCTCATGCATTTAATCTCGCAGCAATTACTGCAGCGATTTGTACAGGTAAAGCATCGCATACTGATCCATCTAAACGCTGGATTGCAGGGATTGCGGCGGGTATGTTTTATATCTTGGTGGGAATATTTGGATTAACCCTTGCAGGCCTCTTTAGCGCTTTTCCAAGTGTTTTCATTGCAACTTTGGCTGGACTTGCTTTACTGGGGACGATTGCAGGAAGCCTGGCAAATGCAATGCATGCTCAGGATACGCGCGAGTCTGCGCTTATCACCTTTTTAGCCACTGCAGCAAATATTCATCTGTTGGGCATCGGTGGGGCTTTTTGGGGACTGGTGATTGGGTTAATCTCCTATGCTATCTTAAATGGAAAATTTAAAAGATAAGGGATTGTTTTAGCAGTCTAATTCTATTTTTCACGGGATATTCCCCATCGATGAGATTTAGATACTGTGGAATTCTATCGGCATATCTGAGTAAGACAAGGGAGACGAAGGCTCCCTTTTTTATAGCTTGAGCAACTGGTACTCTCAAAAATATCAAAAGTGTACCTTATGAGAATACCACAATAAAATTAAACTTCTTTCTCCACTTTAAACCATATATCGACTGGAGAATATCTATGGAAAATTTAACGATTCAAGTTGTACCTGCCACACAACGCGATTACACACAGTGGCTAGACTATTGGTTAGCCTATCAAGAATTTTATCAAATCAGTTTATCCAGTGCAGTCACTCAAGCCACATGGCAGCGTTTTTTTAGTGATGCAGAACCTGTTTATTGTGCTGTCGCAAAAAATGGAGACACTGTATTGGGCTTTGTACACTATGTTATTCACCGCTCGACATGGGCCGTACAGGATTATTGCTACCTTGAGGATTTATATGTTTCACCGATAGCCAGAGGTCAACATATTGGTAAACACTTGATTGAATATGTCAAACAGTACGCTCAAAAACGTGAATGCGCGCGTCTGTATTGGCACACTCAAGAAAGCAATCATACTGCACAAAAACTGTATGACTGGGTAGCTGAAAAACCAGGTGTAATTGAATACCGTATGTCATTAAATTAAACTCATACTGCCAGAAGTCATTTATTTCTGGCGCTGATTCTCTGGAAATACCTGCTTTAAAAGCATGCTATTCAAGACATGGTATTTTAATCGTAAATATACTATTTGAATTTTTGTTGTGATATTCAATCGTTCCTTGATGTGCAGCAACAATTGCATGGACGACCGCCAATCCCAGCCCGGTTCCACCAAATTCTTTATTTCTGGATTGCTCCAGTCTAAAAAAAGGGTCAAACAAACTTGCTTGATACTCAGGAGCTATGCCTGGTCCTTGATCTTCAATGTGTAAAATCCATTGCTTATTGATTGTTTTTGAGGAAATATTTAATTGACCTGCATGTGCATAACGTGCTGAATTATCAATCAATGCCATCAAAATTTGCTCAATACGACGTCGATCACAATATACAGGGGTTGTGGTCAAATCAAGCTGAGGAATGAGTTGGGCATGAGCCAAACGGTCATCAAACAGCTTAAGCACCCGTTCGATACTTTCCTGTGGATTGACCCATTCATAGTTTAATCTTAGCTGCTGATTTTCAACTAAACTCAATGTTCGCAAGTCTTCCACCAGATGAGATAAACCTTCAACTTGATTTAAAAGACTTTTAAATAAGACAACGTTGGGTTCAAAAACACCATCAATGATTCCTTGCAAACGACCCTGTAAAATCGTCATTGGCGTTCTGAGTTCATGTGCAATGGCAGCATTCCACACTTGAGCATTTTTAACGGAGAGCTCAAGTTTCTGTGCCATATGGTTAAAGTTATGCATCAACTCAGATATTTCAGCTGAATGAATCTGGCGGTCATCTGCTCTTGCAGAAAGATCGCCTTGGCTGATTTTCTCGGCAGCTTCTGCCAAATAATTAATCGGTTTTATAAATCGTTGGGCAAGATGCATTCCAATAATCAGTGAAATCACCGAACCGCAAAAAACGACTGTGGCTAACCAAATCCAGTCAACAAAATGAAATTCTGTCCAGTCTTCCTGTAGCGTACTTAAGGTAATCCAGCCCACATCAATGGCATAGTTATAAATGTAATAGCCCAGCAAAACAGAAAACAGTGTCACACTCAAATTGACGATACTGAGTGCAATGAATAGCTGTTTACTGATTCCTGACTTTTTTTTCATGAACTTTGCAGCTCTATCCATCGAAATTTCACTCTCTCATTTTCTGCATTTTTTCTGATCTTACGCTTAAACATTTTATGAATAGTTTAACTCTCTATTCTTTGGCAAAGTTTCGCATCATTGATGTATCGACAATCAAATTGTATTCAATAGAACTAAAACGATTTTAAAAATTGTGAATTAAAATCAATTATGATCAACAGTCCACTACTTTTAAATATTGAGAATTCAACATCACAAGTCCCAGTATTAATCATAATGATTAAAGTTGAATGTTGCTGTGAAATTGTTCTATTCACTCAGGGATATTTAACATTAAATCATCCCTATCTTTTTATAGCATCATGAAAAAAATATAAACGCATAATCCAGGTTAATTCCATTTTAAAAAGGATGTTTGAATTTCAAAGATGATCCAGTCGATAACCAACCCCACGTACATTGATTAACATTTGCTGAAGCCCCTGTTCTTCCAGTTTTTTTCTAAGCTTACTGACATGACTATCCACTGTACGTTCCAGTGCATCACTATCAGGCAAGCAATGATTCATCAACTCGCTGCGGGTAAAGACTTTATGTGGATGGTGAATCATCAAACTGAGAATTTTATATTCAGTCAAAGTCAGATTGAGTAAAACCCTGTTGTCTTGCTGAGTCACATAGACACTATGAATATCGGTATTTATTTCAATATTTTTATAAATAAGATGGGGGTTTTGAACAGATGCATTTTGCTGCGCTCGTCTTAATACCGCCTGCACTCGGGCAACCACTTCATTTGGATTGAATGGTTTAACCACAAAATCATCTGCACCTATACGTAATGCCATCACCTTATCAATATCTTGATCCAATGCAGTCAACATAATGACGGGCGTCTGGGCCTTTTGACGAATCTTGCTCAACACTTCCCAACCGTTCATCTCAGGTAATTTAATATCTAAAAGAATTAAATCAATCTGTTGGTTTGCATGTATTTCTATCGCATGCCGCCCATTCATCGCACGAATCACCCGCATTCCTTCACGTTTTAAATAACGCTCAATAATATCGCCAATATCATATTCATCCTCGACCACAAGGATTTGTTTATCACGGCAATCAAAAGAAAATGAGGCTTCAAACATGAATGAATCATCAAATAATTTCTGTCAATCTGCATGATACGCTGATTTATCTGTCTTTCTCCACACTTTTTCCACACTTTGCTGATCAAGGTTACACAAACATCAAAAATAATGTCAGCATCAAAAACTCCCAAGGCTTGGACAGAATGCAAAAGCATCTATTACTTCCATTATTTTTATCCATTGGATTGGTACTGCAAGGTTGTGGCTCCAAGGAAGCAGCCCAACCAGAAACACCACCGGCAAAAGTCAGTGTACTGAATATCCAACCTCAATCCGTCAATTTCAGCGAGAACCTCCCTGCTCGTGTACAGGCATTCCGTACAGCTGAAATTCGCCCCCAGGTCGGCGGTATTATTGAAAAAGTGTTATTCACACAAGGCAGTGAAGTGAAGGCAGGACAGGCACTCTATAAAATTAATTCCGAAACCTTTCAAGCAGATGTGAACAGCAATCGTGCATCACTCAATAAAGCAGAAGCAGAAGTGGCACGTTTAAAAGTTCAGCTAGAACGCTATCAGCAATTGCTGCCCAGCAATGCGATCAGTAAGCAGGAAGTCAGCAATGCCCAAGCGGAGTATCGACAGGCGCTTGCAGATGTTGCACAAATGAAAGCCTTGCTGACACGCCAGAATCTCAACTTGCAATATGCCACAGTTCGTGCACCCATTTCAGGTCGAATCGGACAGTCCTTTGTCACTGAAGGCGCATTGGTCGGTCAAGGTGATACCAATAAAATGGCCACGATACAGCAGATCGATAAAGTCTATGTCGATATTAAACAATCAATCAGTGAATATGAACGATTACAAACAGCTTTACAGAATGGTGAACTGTCGGCAAATGACCAGAAGACTTTCCGAATTTCCAACAGTCATGGTCAACCCTATAACGTTACAGCAAGAATGTTGTTTGAAGACATCAATGTAGATCCAGAAACAGGCGATGTCACGATTCGTATCGAGGTGAACAATCCTGAAAGAAAGTTACTCCCTGGTATGTATGTCCGGGTCGATATTGATCGTGCGTCTGTACCTCAAGCTCTACTGATCCCTGCACAGGCCATTCAACGCAATATCAACGGTGAACCTCAAGTCTATGTGATCAATGCAAAAGGCTCAGCTGATATTCGTCCAATCGAACTGGGGCAACAATATGAACAATATTATATTGCCAACAAAGGCCTGAAAGCGGGTGACAAGGTGGTGGTTGAAGGTATTGATCGTATTCAACCTAACCAAAAACTTGAATTAACGGTATGGAAAACCCCTGTAACAACAGCGAATGCAGCTGAACCTGTGAAAATACAGGCAACACAAGGAGCTCAATGATGATGTCACAATTTTTCATTCGCCGCCCTGTCTTTGCATGGGTCATTGCGATTTTCATTATTTTATTTGGGGTATTGAGTATTCCCAAATTACCAATCGCACGATTTCCAAGTGTTGCACCTCCTCAAGTCAATATCAGTGCGACATACCCGGGAGCTACCGCTCAAACCATCAATGACAGTGTAGTCACCTTGATTGAGCGTGAATTATCAGGGGTGAAAAACCTGCTTTACTATAGTTCAACCACAGATACTTCGGGTACTGCGGAAATTTCTGCAACCTTTAAGCCGGGTACTGATGTTGAAATGGCACAGGTAGATGTACAAAACAAAATCAAAGCTGTTGAAGCACGCTTACCTCAAGTTGTTCGTCAACAAGGCTTGCAAGTTGAAGCCTCATCTTCCGGTTTTTTGATGTTGGTCGGTATCAACTCACCCAATGGTCAGTATTCAGAAGTCGATTTGAGTGATTATCTGGTCCGTAACGTGGTTGAAGAACTCAAACGTGTTGAAGGTGTCGGTAAAGTTCAATCTTTCGGTGCTGAAAAAGCCATGCGAATCTGGGTCGATCCGAATAAATTGATTTCTTATGGACTCTCGATCAGTGATGTGAATACAGCAATTCGTGAAAACAATATTGAAATTGCTCCGGGACGTCTTGGAGATCTTCCTGCTGAAAAAGGGCAATTAATCACTGTTCCTTTATCGGCTCAAGGACAATTAGGCAATGTAGAGCAATTTAAAAATATCAGCTTAAAAAGCAAAACGAATGGCAGCGTGATTAAACTTTCAGATGTTGCACAAGTTGAAATGGGTTCCCAAGCCTACAACTTTGCCATTTTAGAAGATGGACAACCGGCTACAGCAGCCGCGATTCAGTTGAGTCCGGGGGCAAATGCAGTAAAAACAGCAGAAGGTGTAAGAGCCAAAATTGAAGAGTTGAAATTAAATTTGCCAGAAGGTATGCAATATAGCATTCCTTATGACACTGCACCTTTTGTTAAAATTTCAATTGAAAAGGTCATTCATACATTACTTGAAGCCATGGTATTGGTCTTTATTGTGATGTATCTGTTTTTACACAATGTACGTTATACCCTGATTCCTGCCATTGTTGCGCCTATTGCCCTCCTCGGTACTTTCGCAGTGATGTTAGCTTTAGGCTTTTCAATCAACGTGTTGACCATGTTCGGAATGGTGCTTGCCATCGGGATTATTGTCGATGATGCGATTGTGGTGGTCGAAAATGTAGAACGGATTATGGCCACAGAAGGCTTGCCACCCAAAGAAGCAACGTCTAAGGCAATGAAAGAAATCACCAGTCCAATCATTGGAATTACACTGGTACTTGCTGCGGTATTTTTACCGATGGCCTTTGCCAGTGGCTCTGTCGGCATCATCTATCAGCAATTTACACTGACCATGTCTGTGTCGATTTTATTCTCTGCACTCTTGGCACTAATCTTAACGCCTGCCCTGTGTGCAACGATTCTAAAGCCGATTGATGGCCACCATCAAAAGAAAGGCTTTTTTGCATGGTTTGATCGTAGTTTCGATAAAGTCACCAAAAAATATGAATTGCTGTTGCTTAAAGTCATCAAACATACGATTCCCATGATGGTGATCTTTGTCGTGATCACAGGAATTACATTTGCAGGTATGAAATACTGGCCTACAGCATTTATGCCTGAGGAAGATCAAGGCTGGTTTTTAACCTCATTCCAACTGCCTTCAGATGCAACTGCGGAGCGTACTCGCAATGTCGTCAATGAATTTGAACAGCATTTGAAAGACAATCCCAATGTAAAAAGTAATACCACAATCTTGGGTTGGGGCTTTAGCGGTTCAGGTCAAAACGTAGCAATGGCTTTCACTACGCTAACAGATTTTAAAGATCGTACCGCGACAGCAACAGAGATGACCAATTCAGTCAATGCTTTTATGGCCAATAGCAAAGAAGGGGCAACCATGGCGGTATTGCCACCTGCTATTGATGAACTAGGCACGTTTTCAGGTTTTAGTTTACGTCTACAAGACCGTGGTAATTTGGGTATGCCTGCTTTACTGGCAGCCCAAGATCAGCTGATGGCAATGGCTGCCAAAAATAAAAAGTTCTATATGGTCTGGAATGAAGGTTTACCACAGGGTGACAATATTTCTTTAAAGATCGATCGTGAAAAGTTGAATGCGTTGGGTGTGAGGTTTTCTGATGTTTCTGACATTATCTCAACCTCAATGGGCTCGATGTATATCAATGATTTTCCTAATCAGGGTCGTATGCAGCAAGTCATTGTACAGGTCGATGCCAAATCGCGGATGCAATTGAAAGATATTTTAAATCTTAAAGTTGCAGGCTCGAGTGGACAATTGGTTTCGCTGTCTGAAGTCGTGAGTCCTCAATGGAGTAAAGCACCCCAACAATATAACCGCTACAACGGTCGACCATCCTTAAGTATTGCAGGTATTCCAAACTTCGACACGTCATCAGGTGATGCAATGCGCGAAATGGAACATTTGATTGCCAAATTACCTAAAGGTATCGGCTATGAATGGACAGGTATTTCTTTACAGGAAAAGCAAACCGAGTCTCAGATGGCATTTTTACTGGTGTTGTCTATGCTGGTGGTGTTCCTTGTATTGGCAGCACTTTATGAGAGTTGGAGCATACCGCTTTCAGTCATGTTGGTTGTACCCCTAGGCATTTTCGGGGCAATTGTTGCGATCATGTCGAGAGGTATGATGAATGATGTGTTCTTTAAAATTGGCTTAATTACCATTATTGGTTTATCTGCCAAAAATGCGATTTTGATTGTTGAATTTGCCAAGATGCTCAAAGAAGAAGGCATGAGCTTAATTGAAGCTACAGTTGCAGCAGCAAAACTTCGTTTACGTCCGATTCTCATGACGTCGCTTGCTTTTACCTGTGGTGTCATTCCTTTGGTGATTGCCTCTGGTGCTAGTTCTGAAACTCAGCATGCATTAGGAACAGGTGTATTTGGTGGCATGATTTCCGCGACGATTCTGGCTATCTTCTTTGTACCCGTCTTTTTCATTTTTGTCTTAGGCGCTGTAGAAAAACGATTCTCAGCAAAATCATCCAAACACAATCCCCGAGCTTAATTCAAATTAATTCATCAGAGGAAAAGTAGTTTTCCTCTGATCTTTCTTATGCGTTCATTCTATATTATTTGGTAAAAGCCATGTCTAAATCGACACTCGTTTATCGTGGACTGATGACTTCCACACTCTCAATAGCCTTGACAGCCTGTATCAATTTGCAAGCCCCAAAGCCGGTGATTCAATCCAATATTCCAGAAAATTTTACACAAAATGCTGATCAAAATCATGCAGGTCCATCAATTGCTCATCAGGGCTATCAAACATTTTTTTCAGATATTCGTTTATTGCAGGTCATTGAAATGAGCTTAAATCACAACCGTGATTTGCGTTCTGCAACACTCAATATCCAACGCGCACAACAACAGTATCAAATCACCAAAAATGACCAACTCCCGACAATTGGCGCGAATGCCAATGCGCTCAGACAAGTCAACCCAAGCATAAATCCCAATCATCCTTATGCATCATATCAAGTCGGACTTGGTATGACGGCGTATGAACTTGACTTTTGGGGGCGTGTAAAAAACTTAAAGGATGTGGCTTTAAATCATTATCTTGCAACTCAAAGTGCGCAACAGTCCACTCAAATTAGCTTAGTCAGTCAAGTGACACAGGCTTGGTTGGATTATGCCTTTGCACCAGCGAATTTGAAATTGGCAGAGCAAACCCTCATCGCGCAACAGGACTCATATAATCTCAATAAAAAGCGATTTGATGTTGGCATTGATAGTGAAGTCCCATTGCGTCAGACTCAAATTTCTGTGGAAACCGCTCAAAATGATGTTGCCACCTATAAAACTCAAGTCACACAAGCACAAAATCTGCTTAACTTATTGGTTGGACAACGTGTTCCCCAAAACCTGCTTCCCAATCAAGCAGTTGAACGTATTCGCACACAGGCTACTTTTGCGACAGGTTTGACAAGTGATTTACTGAATAATCGACCAGACATCAAGGCTGCTGAATATCAGCTACTGGCTGCGGGTGCAAATGTAGGTGCTGCGAAAGCAAGACTGTTTCCTACCATTAGCCTAACGGGTTCTGCTGGATATGCATCTACAGATCTACAAAATTTGTTTAAATCAGGCGGCTTTGTGTGGTCGATTGGGCCTAGTCTGGATCTGCCAATTTTTGATTGGGGAACTCGAAAAGCCAATATAAAAATTTCCGAAACAGATCAAATGATAGCAGTCGCAGATTATGAAAAAGCCATTCAATCTGCCTTCCGTGAAGTGAATGATGCCCTAGCAGCACAAGCTCATATTGATGAACGTTTAGGCGCGCAGCGCCGGCTCGTTTTAGCAACACAAACGACTTATCAACTCTCTTCTGCCCGATTTAAAGCAGGAATTGACAATTATCTCTCAGTTCTGGATGCGCAGCGTTCTGCCTATACGGCTCAACAGGGTTTACTCACACTAGAGCAAAGCAAATTCAACAATCAAATTGAACTGTATAAAGCTTTGGGCGGCGGATTAAATCAAAAATAAGTCATATTTACTCAAGCTTTATGCAAATCATAACGCTTGAGTAAACCAAGGCTTCACCTGCTGTGCTTTTAACTCAATCCTAACGATCTTTTACAGCGTACATATCAGATGCTTAGCTGACATGTTAATAGATAATATCCCGTGTTCGGATTTATTTTATAAACATCAACTTTTCTGATCAGTTTCAATTTTCAAAGCAGAAAAATAAATGTTACAGTATATCATAACATTTATTTTCATCCCTTTTCCTATGTCTGCTTCCCTGAATCAACGTTTACAAGCTATTGATGCGCTAAGAGGTCTAGTCATCTTAATCATGATGGTTGATCATGTCAGAGAAACCTTTTATCTACATCATCAAGTTCCAGATCCAATGCTCATTGCTGAAACAGAAGAACCACTGTTCATGAGTAGAATTTTGGCGCATTTATGTGCACCAGTTTTTGTCATTTTAACTGGCTTATCCGCATATCTCTATCAAGCAAAACATAATAGCATTCGCATGACCCGTGAGTTTTTAATCAAACGTGGGCTTTTTTTAATTTTTCTGGAACTGATCATTATCAACTTTGCATGGACAGGAAAATTTCCACCAGATGTCATTTATTTACAAGTGATTTGGGCGATTGGCATAAGTATGCTTGCTTTGGCAGTGCTGATTGGATTACCACAAAAACTACTGTGGTGTATCAGCTTGATGATTATTTTTGGTCATAATTTACTCGATCAAATTTCTTTTGAAAATATTCCAGTTTTACACAATCTGTGGCTCATCTTGCATGAACGTGGTTGGATCGAACTTGGAAATAGCGTTCGTTTAAGAACTTCATATCCTGTTTTGCCTTGGATTGGTGTCATTACCCTAGGGTATTGTATCAGCCATCTGGTTTTTGTCCCATCCAATGATGCTGCCAAGAGAAATCGGATCTTGCTCGGCTTTGGTTTAACGGGCATCGCTCTATTTTTCATCTTTAGAATCATCAATCTCTATGGTGATCAAGCATGGCAAGTTATGCCATCATTCACGCAAACATTAATGAGCTTTATGAACTTAACCAAGTATCCACCTTCGTTGCTGTTTATTCTTTGGAATGCAGGTATGGGTCTTATTCTTCTGGTTCTTCTACAAAAAGTTGAAACACAGAAATGGGTTAAACCCTTAATTGTTTTTGGTTCAGTTCCCATGTTTTTCTACATTGTTCATTTGTATCTTTTGAAAGCATTGTACCTTATTGCAGTTCAATTTTTTGGCACCACACATGGTCCATATTTTGGCGTAGATCAGGTCTCTAGTTTATGGTTGATCTCAATACTATTGAGTATTTTACTCTATCCATTGATGCTTAAATTTTCAAAGTTTAAACATCAAAACAAACATATCCGTATTTTAAAATATCTATAAAATATATTTGTGCTAAATCAACATCCACACTGCCAAAATACTGATGTTAAAAACATCTTAGCATCAGTATTTCAAAGAAAATTACAAGATCCTTAAATACTAACAATTATTTAAATATGGAATTCATCATGTTTCAGTGTTGGCTCTGATTTTAACTTCTGTGCTAAAAATTGAATAAATACCGATAGTTTGGGAGCTAAATAGCGTGTCGGTGGATAGAGTAACCACGCATCGCCACTATAGTAGGTTTTAAAATACCATTCAGGTAATATCTGGACCAATAAATTATTTGCCAAAGCCTGTCGGGTCACAAAGTAAGGTAGGCTTGCGATCCCCATATGATTCAATGCTGCTTCTAAGCGTATACCTGTGTGATTTGCAGAATAACGTCCTTTAACAACAACGCTCGTGGTTTTACTGCCTTTCTGAAACTTCCATTTTGAATCGCTGGCTTGCTCACCCAAAAAGATACATTGATGATTTACTAAATCCTGAGGTTGTTGTGGAATACCATAACGTTTGAGATACTCTGGTGTCGCGACCAGTACATGATCAATCTGTATTAGTTTTCTTCCTTTCAATCCCAACGGCGGTTCATTGGTAATCCGTATTGCCAGATCAATTTCATGATCAATAAAATCAACTAAGCGATCCTCCAACAGCATTTGAATATCCACTTTGGGATATTGTTCTAAAAATTCAGCAATATACGGGTGAATCATATAGTGTCCCACTGCTTTCGGTACGCTGATCCGTACTATACCACTGGGTTCACTGTTTAATTTTCCTGTGTTGTCGATCACTGCCTGAGCGGCATTGAGCATTTCGAGACAATGTCCATAAATTTGCTGGCCACTATCACTCAAGCGTAACTTTCGTGTCGTCCTTTGCAACAGCCTTGTTTCTAATGCCTGTTCAAGTCTTGTAATCGCTTTACTGATTGCAGAAGGGGTATTGCCCAGTTGGCGTGCTGTTTCTGAAAAGCTTCCTGTTTCGACAACTTTAACAAAAATAGCCATTTCCTGAAGTAATGCGATGCTTTGATTTGTGCCCATAAGGAAAAAGTAAATTCATTTTTTACTAGATTATCATCGTTATGATTGCTTCATATAATGCTTTTCTAGACATTTATGTAGACGTTTATATGACTCAGGCTTTATATTTATCAGACCAGACCAGTGCAGATGTTCAAGTTTTATCCTGCGAATTAAATCAAGATGGCTTATTCTCAGTTCGGCTTGAACAAACGCCCTTCCATCCTCAAGGTGGGGGACAGCCAAGTGACTTGGGTACTATCAACGATGTAGATGTCGTGCATGTTGTTCAACAGAATGGCGAGATTATTCACTATTGTCAGCGTGAAATTGCGCAGGGTCAGGCTTTTGCTCAAGTTGCCCTGAGAGAGAGACAATTTTATAGTCGCCTGCATTCCGCAGGTCATTTAATCGGACATATCATGCAGGGTTTTGGATGGCATCCTGTAAAGGCACAGCATTGGCCAGAAGATGCGAAAGTTCAATTTTCGCAATCGGAAAACTCACAAGATATCGATCAAATCCATCTACAAGAGATGTGTCAGCAATACATCCATAGTGATTTTCCCCGTATTACGCAACAAAATGACCAAGGTTATCGTGAAGTAGGTTTTGGTGACCTACCGGCATTTCCTTGTGGTGGGACACATGTTCAATCTTTATCAGACATTGGTCAAATTGAAATTACGGCGTATAAAATTAAAAAAGGCAAACTCACTGTTGCCTATAAAGTTATCGATATATGTCTATAATATTTAGGCATTTTCAAATGGATTTTTATTATCATGCAGTGCAATCTTTACACCATAAAAATTATGTATTCAATGAACTGCTTAAAGATGCAAGCCTTTTTAACTGCTTTCTTGCAATCACAATTTTTTCTTTGGTGGTTTGCAGTTGTTCGGCAATCTGTCGCATGGTCATCTTTGAACTGGTAATGATTGCTTGATTTGCCAAAAGCCAACGCTTATTTTCAATACGTTGCGGATGAGGTTTTTTGACTTTTGCATAACACCTTAAATAGCGAGCATAACTACTGACTTGATCTTTGTTGAGACCATATTGGTGATACAGATCTTCAAAACCATCTCCCAACAGTTCATCTTTATGTTCGATTGCCCATCGATGATTTAAAACAACTTTTTCCCGTTGAATATTCAGTTCTTTTCGAAGTCGGGAAACTTTGATACCTGAAAAATTCAAATGCTTCATCACAGCTTGACGGGAGTTCTGCCGTATAAAATCTGCCAGTTCTGGTGTCAGTATACAGGCATAACTGCCTCGGGACGTGCTATAAGCTCGACCTTTATAAATGATTTGACCAATCTCTGTCTTATACTCTTGATAGACATCCCAGTCCTCACCTTGCCAATCTTTAATGACTTTAATAGGATGAAGTTTAGGTTTATATCGAGAAGTCATCACAGCAGCCCTTTTAAATATGACTATACTGTTTTATAAGCTTATCTTTACAATTTCAAGATATATCGTCAAATAAATGAATTATTATTTTAATTTTTTTTAACAATTGATCACTTTATAAGGCATTTTCGTAAAATTTATCCAATATCCTGAAAAGTATCTTCCACTTTAATATTGAAACAATCTTAAACAGAACTTTTTATATAGCAAAACTTATACCCTCATACACCACCATTTAAATATGCTACCCATCAAAATTGTTCACTAAATTCTAAAAATGGGGAAAAATTTAACCCATAAATGCGCTCAAATAAACAATTGATTTATAAATTAATAATGACTTGGTAAATCTGTTCTAATTGCTGGCAAAAGTCTTTCATCTGTTGTTCTGTCATATCAGCCGTACTGATCCTTATTCCCTCAATATCTTGATTGACACTAAAATCTCGACCTGAACGTACCAACCAACCTCGTTGCGATAAAATTTTGCTGATTTTATCTGCGTAGGGCAATTCAAGCCAAATATTTAGACCATCATAGTACTCAGCACAAGGAATATTAAACTGCTGTAAATACTGGACAATTTTTTGATTTTGTCGCTGATAATAAGATTTTGCCTGATTTAAATTTATCGAGAACTGTTGAGCACTGAACAATTGAAGCACCATTTCTTGAATGATATGACTCACCCATGTTGACCCTGCATTCAATTTACGGCGTAATCTATCTGAAGTCTCAGCGTCACAACAAACAAATGCAAAACGGAAATCTGGCGATAAATATTTGGATACCGAACGCACCACTGCCCAGTGCTTGGTCGTTGTCGGAATGATATGTTGATAAAGGTTTCGGGAAAGTACAGAAAAGTGATCATCCACAATGACCAATACATGTGGATATTTTATCAACAGCCTAGAAATTTTTTCAGCCTGCATGCGGTCTAAACTATAGCCTGTAGGATTTTGCGCACGTGGCGTAATCACCAGCGCTTGAGCACCTTCATATAAAGCTTGTTCAATTGTATCGAGATCGAAACCGTTGCTTGTGACTGTAAAAGGTTGCATTTTAAATTGCTGATGTTCAATGGCAGAGATACTGGTGATAAACCCTGGTTGCTCAACAGCCACTGAATCTGATGGCACTAGGTAGGCAGTGAGTATTCGCTCGATAGCATCGACTGCGCCATAGGTAAATTCAATCGAAAATGGTTGAGAAATATCCGCAAAAATCTGTTGTTGTGCAATGTTTAATAATTCAGGATGATAGATGCTTTCGCCATATAAATGACCGTTCATATGGCTGAAATTAATTTGATCTAGAGCAGGTAGGCATCCTCGATGGGGATTACCGTGTGCCAAATCGACTGTACCCTCATCTAAGGATTGAAAGCCTTCTGATATGCGAGAGGATTGCTGTGATTTGACTTGTGTGCCTAAGCGTCCTTTAGACACCACAATACCCATTGCCACTAAACTTTTATAGGCAGCAGCTACCGTATTTCGGTTAAGCCCAAGTTGTTCCGCTAACTCACGCACACTGGGCAGGAAGTCACCTTCACTTAACTGCCCTTCATTAATCAATGCACGGATATTGTCTTGAATATCCTGAGCGCTGTTGCCTTTAATTTTCATAAAAAAATCTATATTAAGTTTTATACAGGAATGAGATTTTTGAGCCAGTCACTTAATAACAGATGAGCTTTGTCCTGTAAGAGTCGCCCATATAGTACATTTTCTTGACGTAACTTTAAAATATCAATTTTCGTCTGATTAAGTTCAGTAGCGTGTCCAATTAACCAACGCTCTAATGTTTTAGGGTCAACTTCAACATGAAACTGCAATGCCAGAATATTAAGTCCGACTGAAAAGGCTTGATTGGGATAATAAATTGAACCTGCCAAGCGTTTAGCGGATTCAGGTAAATCAAAAGTATCACCATGCCAATGTAAAACCTGTACATTTTCCAGATGCTTTAAAGGCGAGGCAAAGCCTTGACTGGTAATGGTCAATCGGCTCCAACCTATTTCTTTGATATGCCCCTGATAAACTGCTGCGCCTAGAGCCATTGCTATTAACTGAGCACCTAAACAAATGCCCAATGTTGGATAGTTGCGGGCTAGACGTATACGTAATCCATCAATTAAATCCGATAAATAAGGATAGTTTGCCGTTTCATAGACACCAATCGGTCCGCCCAATAAAATAACAGGATGTTTCGAAGCTAGGGCATCATCCAGCGTATCGACACCTAACTGTAAATACTGAATTTGATAATTTAAGTCATTCAGTGTCTGTGCAAAGCTGCCTAAATCTTCAAATGCCAAAGTTTGAATCGCATAGATCATTTTCATCGTGGTTACGCTACTTTTTCCTTGGGATGGGTGGCTTTAAGCAAGCCACATATTTGTTCAGCTAAATACTCAATTTGTACGCTATTGATAATATAAGGCGGCAGTAAACGAATAATTTTTCCTTGCGTGACATTCACCAAGATATCAAATTCTTCACTGGCTATTTTTGTCAGGTTTTCAATTGGATGTATGAGTTCAATCGCAATCATTAAGCCCACGCCACGAACGGATTGAACATTGTTTAATCCTGTCAATTTGGACTGAAGTAAATCGAGTAATTGATAACCTTTGGCATGAATTGAGGATAAATAGTGGGTTTCTAGCAGGTCTAACACTCGATACGCCACCCGACAGGCCAAAGGGTTTCCGCCAAAGGTAGAACCATGCAAACCTGACTGCAATAACTCACCCAATTTAGGATGTGTTAAACAAGCACCGATCGGCAAACCGTTGCCCAAACCTTTGGCAAGAGTGAGTACATCCGGGCAAATCTCAGCTTGCTGATAATAAAACCATGTTCCGGTACGCCCGAGTCCACATTGAATTTCATCCAACATCAGTAACCAATCTTGTTGATCACACAATGCCCTGAGTTGCTTTAAATAAAATGGGGAAGCAATATTCACTCCTGCTTCACCCTGAATAGGCTCAAGCAAGATCGCCACGATATCTGGATCATTTTGATACATTTCAATGGCAGCAAAATCATGAAATGCGACAAATTCAAAACCTGTTAATAACGGACCAAAAGCCTGACGATAATCAGGTTTAGCCGTTGCGGACAATGCACCTAATGTTCGACCATGAAATGCATGTTGCATCACAATAATTTTTGGACATTGAATACCCCGCTGATGGCCATATAAACGCGCCAACTTAATGGCAGTTTCATTGGCTTCTGCACCTGAGTTACAAAAAAATGTCTGGGTTAAACCTGTGATCTGTGCCAGTTTTTCAGCTAGACGCTCATTCCAAGTATGTTTAAACAAATTTGAGAGATGTAAAATTTTTTGTGATTGCGCGACGATTTCCGTATGAATGTCAGGATGTGCATGCCCAAGCAAGGTGACACCGACTCCAGAAATGGCATCTAAATAGCGCTTATTTTGACGGTCCCATAAATAACACCCTTGACCATGTTGAAATTCAATGTCTAAAGGTTGGTAAACAGGCATTAAATAACTCATGTGATCTCCTGCGACAAAATATTCATCGAACAGGGCTTATAGACATATGCCGTCCCCAAGCGCTGCATCGCCCCTTCTTTCTGCATAAGAAAACGAGCATCTTCAATGACCTGATGTAATTCATAACTCAATTCAGTCGTATGCTGTAGATAACTCAACAAAGTATTGATTTTCATTAAAGCATGCAGAGATTGGCTTTGAAAATGTCCCAATAATTTACCCTGTTGATAGATGGTTAATTGATAATGTTGACTCATCTTGACTTACTCCGCCCAGTAATAATGGTCAGGCAATGCTCTTGCACCAAAAATCGCCTGCCCAACGCGAATATCCGTTGCACCTTCTTCGATGGCTATTTCAAAATCGCCAGACATGCCCATAGATAAACGCTGGACATCAGGATAATTTTTTTGAATTTGATCTCTTAATACCCGTAAAGTCTGGAAACATCGCCTCACCTCAACAACATCTTGGCTGTGAATAGCCAGGGTCATTAATCCAACAATTTTAAACTGAGTAAACTGCTGACACTGCTCAATCAAGGCTAAGGCTTGTTCTGGTTCAACGCCAAATTTACTGTTTTCATTGGATGTATTTACCTGAATAAAAACAGGAATTTTACGTTGTTCAAGCAATAAGCGATGATTCAGTTTTTCTGCAAGTTTAATACTGTCTAAGGCATGAAACTCATCCATAAATTTGGCAGCATACTTCACTTTATTGGTTTGTAGATGCCCAATCAAAATCCAATGAATTGGTAAGTGTTGTAGCGCTTCATACTTGGCTTTCGCCTCTAACACTTTATTTTCACCAAAACTGCAAAAGCCCAATTGATATGCCTGCTCAATTTTTTCAATAGCTAAAGTTTTGGTCACAGGCAATAAGCGAATCTCTGCAGGATTACGTCCTATTTTTTGGCATATCGCTTCAATCCGTTGCTGAACCTCACTAAAGTTTTGCTGCAACCCAATCAAATTGCTTGGCGTAATAAAGCGTTCCATAAGAAATAACCCATGACAAATTAATTTTGTCCTATGACAATAATATGTTTTAAAAAACTGCGCAAGTTTTTTATCCTCTTACTCGACAAATCACTTGCGCTTACCCAAAAAACCATTCATCACCGTGATTAAATCACGCACCAGACATTAAAGGGATTGGGATTTTGCCATAGCTAATATTATTGAGCAGGTTTCCAAATAAACTGAGCAGCTTCAAAATGATGGGGAATCAATTTCTGGGCATAAAAAAGGTCCGTAATCTTTTGCTGTGATTCAATGACCTCAGGTGTTAAAAGCGCTACAGGATTTGGGCTTGGCTTTTTCGCAATTACTTTTTGAGTCACTTTGATATCCAAGCCTGTGCTCTTCGCCAAAATTTGTGCCGATTCAGATGGATGGGCACTGATCCATTGATCACTTTGATTTAATACAGTCAATACTTTTTGCGCATCCAAAGGGTGGCTTTTGACAAAATCTGGCTGTGCCAAATAGTAACTATAGGTTGTTGGCAAATCCGTGGACTCGAATAAAATTTTTGCATTTCCATCAATTTCAGCAGCACTGATATAAGGATCCCACACTGCCCAGGCATCGATTGCCTTTTTATCCAAAGCAGCGCGTGCATCGGATGGTGTAAGCCAAACAGGTTGTATATCAGCCCATGATAAATGCGCTTGCTTTAACGTTTCAGCCAAGAAGTTATGCGCACTTGAGCCTCGGGTTAATGCCACTCGTTTACCTTTCAAATCTTCAAGGATTTTGATCGGACTTTGATTCGGCAATAAAATCGCATGGGCCTGACGTGATGATTGCTCATAGCCTAAATAGTTCAATTGCTTACCCGCAGATAAAGCAAATACAATCGGTGCATCACCGGTATAACCGAAATCGATTGAATGAACGGATAAGGCTTCTAAAGTCTGCGGACCAGCAGGAAATTCTTTCCATTCAATTTTTACATGAGGGAATTCTTTTTCAAACCATCGATTCTGTTTCGCCACAATCAATTTTAAAGCCGCTTTTTGATAGCCAATATTGAGTGTACTGATCTGATTCTGATCAATGTTTTTTTTATCATTTGGCGTCTGTTTTGAACAACCTGATAGCAGTAATCCTGTGCTAAAAATGGTAATTATCCCGTAAGCCGCTAACTTATTCATATTCGCTCGAATCATTTAAGATTTCATCGAGTGTATACAGACAATAAAGTATTGATAAATATATAATCCTTATATATTTATCACATAATATTCACTATAGTTTCTAAACTTTTCAATATTCTATTTTTTATAACGAATACAATTACGCCCTTCTGCTTTGGCTAAATATAAATATTCATCTGCGGATTTAAACACCTTATGAATATCGGTAGATATTTCAGGCCAGTGCGCAATACCGATCGATACAGTCACTGGAGGGATATGGTCAATTGGACTTTTTTCCAACAGCTGGCGCACTCTTTCGGCAATATTGATACTTAGATTCTGGCTATCTATTGGACTTAGAATGATAAATTCCTCGCCTCCAATTCGACAGCAAATATCAATATTTCGTACACAGTCTTTAATATTCTGGGCGGTCCGCTTTAACACCAAATCCCCCATCTCATGCCCGTATTGATCATTGATCTTTTTAAAGTAATCAATATCTACAGCAATAATGGCAAAAGGGATATTGGCTTTCATCAAACGTTCAATATGTAATTCCATCCCACGACGGTTATAAAGCCCTGTTAAAGGATCCGTATTGACATAATGATTGAGTGTCGAAATCCGTTTGCTAAAATTTGAAGAACTTTGCAACAAAGAACGTTTAAAATTTCTGACTTCATAATAGAGCGCATCAACATCTTTAATTTGATTGGCTGTTTCTGGATTGTTTAAATGGCTCGCCATCGTGGCCAAACGATTTAATGGTGCAGAAATATAATATGAAATTTTCCAAATGATTAAAAAAATTAGAATATAAAAAACAAGCATATAAGCAATAATTTTATATATAAGATTAGGTACTTTTTCTAATAGTTTGTGCGTGGGCTGTTGCGAAACAATAATCCAATCAGTGTGTTTCACTTTTGCAAAACCCGCCAAATTGTCTACGCCTTTACTGTTGATCAATCTGATTTTCCCAATTGAATGTTTCTCCATATAATCCAGACCTGTATTGTCTGTTGCATATGTTCCTATTCGATGAACATCAGGATGAAAAATAATTTTATGCTGACTATCGAGCACATACATATAACTGTCTTTATAATTAAAACTAATGGTCAACAACTCATTGATAATATTTCTTTCTTTTAAATAAATCGCACCACCTACAAAGCCTAAATAGTTTTTATGCCTATCAAAAATTGGTTGTGAAATAAACACAATCAAATTCTTTTTTACTGAGTAATAAGGGCTTGTAATGACTGTTTTCCGCGTATCTAAAGATTCAGTAAAACCCAGTGTTCTATTGATCACATTTTTATTCAGTGCAATTTTCGAGGGTGAAAAATTGAGGATTCGACCATTTTTATCAGAAATAATCACACTATCAAAAAAGTTAGACTGGAACTTGAGACGATCTACTTCTGATTGTTTAAATTTTTCGTCATCAAATGACTGTCCCAATAACATGGCACTGTAATCAAGTTGTTTTAATACCGTCTGGATCTGTGAATCCGTTTTTTGCGCAATCTTCGTTGCATACTCCATATTCACAGACAAAGATGTATCTAATAATTCTTTTTTCTGAATAGAGTAGTTTACGAATAAAGATGCAATGAATAGGATTACAATACTGAAAATGGCCAAAAATAGAATAAGTTTTCTTAGGTTTAATTTTAAACAAAATATGAATTTTTTTAGTTTCATTGAGTCAATTGCAAACAGCATTTGCTTGAATTTTATGCTCTTTTAATCATTATTACTAGAATATTTTTATTATTATTAAACTTATTTCCTACTCTTTTAAAATCACATGCGCATAATATTATCAACAAATTATAAGCGCCAATTCATATAATAACACTTAGAAAAATTATAACTCTCTGTAATATAAAAAAGAAATTGCTATTACCTTCTAATTTAAATATATACTCAGGGGATGTATTTTTCACCTTTCAGATTTAATGTAAAAATATATTATTTTCATCAATCTTATTTTAAACATATATTAAGCTTAACTTGTCATATTCTTTATTTCAGCTAAAATGATAGCGTATAACCATCCAAACAATGACATATTTTCACTCATCCCCATTACAAAACCAATGGGCAATATTTAAGCATTGTATTTTTCTGGAAATGAACCCAGATTATAAAAAGTGCATTCTATGTAAAAGAGCTTTTCCTTAATCGAAAAAACTAAACATAAGGTGGTCATTTATATCCTATTCAATGATTCAAGCAGATTTACTTTAAAAACAAAATTCCATATTAATGGTAATTTTGATATTTCTGCATCATCAAGTGGTATGGTTTTCAGCCAGTCACCTTATAACTGCAATTAACTAATACGATCATTTGCCTTGAGTAACATAGGGTTTGGCAAGCAAAAAATTTAAATGTTGTTGTACCGCAGCCCATTCACTTTTTACAATACTATAGACATAGGTATCCCGCAAAACATCATCTCTCACAATTTGGTGACTGCGCAATATACCATCGAGTTTTGCACCTAAGCGTTCAATAGCAGCTCGGCTTTTAAAGTTAAATGATGATGTTCGAAACTCAACCGCAATACAATCCAATTGGTCAAAAGCATAACTTAAAAGTAACTGCTTACATGCTGTATTGACATGTGTCCGTTGCACAGATTGTCTATACCAGGTTGAACCAATTTCGACACGGCGATGGGTCGCTTCGACATTCATAAAACTGGTCATGCCTAAAACTTTTGCTGTTTGTTTTTCAATAACAGTATAAGGCAGCATCTTTCCCTGAGTCTGTAAATTCAATCGTCGCTGAACTTCTGACTCCATTTGCTCTGGGGTTGGGATATGAGTAAACCATAAGTTCCACAACTCGCCATCGCATACGGCTTCCATTAATGCTGCTGTATGTTGCTTTTTTAGCGGCGTTAAAATGACATGATCATTTTCCAAAACCTGAGGTGTTAACCAAACCATTCAATTCTCCTACTACCCATATAAATATGATTCTTTATTTGTTTTTAGTTTCAGCAACTTGATGCATTGCATCAGCAATCACACTATGTTCAGTATTGGATAGTGCCTCTGCAACACCAAGAACATCTCGATAATCTTTGTTCTGACCGAGTTTTGATTTTCCTTGAAGTCGTGTAATTTCAATTTCGATACCCACAATTTCTTGAAGCATTGGTTCCAGATAATCCTTGGGAGCATCAGACATTTTCCACGGCGTAGGTTGAGTTGCTTCATGTGTCCGAGTTAATCGCGCCACAACGCCCCGTACATAACGCTCGTCATCATGAATACGAACTTTGCCATGTGCATGAACCACCCTGTAATTCCATGTCGGGACTTGCCGATGATGTTCATGTTTACTTGGATACCATTGTGGAGAGATATAAGCATCTCCTGCGCGAAATACCACCAACACCTCATCACCATCATTTAACACCTGCCAAATTGGATTCTGTCTCGAAACATGGGCATGGAGTGTACCCAATTCAGACTGCTCAAACTGCAATTCGAAAGGCAAATGGTTTGCATCTAGTCCCTGTGTACCATGGCTCATCAATATTCCCAACGGATATTCACACATCAGTTGATGCATCTCTTTAACGTCAGTGATTTCAAAATCTTTAGGGATATACATGACTGCCTCCTGTCACAACAGTAAATAAAACATGATCTTGTTATTGTAAATTTTCGGGTTTAATTGGATTATTCAAAAGTACCAGTTTGTATTTATTTAAGTGATCCAGAATTATGGCGAGAATGGCAAAAGTGGTTGAGCTTCCTTCAATTTCAAAACTCAACAAACAGCAAGGTAAAGTGACTGCACAATTGATACAAACCCTCAGAGAAGCTGTACAACAAGGAGATTTAAAGGCAGGTGATTCTTTGCCCTCGTCACGTGAATTGGCGCTCAGCTTAAGTGTTTCCCGTGGAACGGTGATTGAAGCGTATGATCAATTATTGGCAGAAGGTGTTTTAGAGGCACATCCACGTAAGGGAACCTTTGTTGCACAGTCTTTAACCAACACGCCACCTCAACAACTTCAAAAAGACACGATTACGGAAGCATTTAAATCAAATTTGACAGCAGCCGCACAAGCCTATGCCGAGATATTAAAAGAATTTAAACCCTTGCCTCATTTACCCTTTGCAGTATCTGTACCTATTGGACGTACACAACCGAATGATGTCTGGCGTAAATTTGGCAATCGTTATCGTGCACGCGGAGAAGGCATACCCTCTGGTTATGATGATCCTCAGGGCATAGGGTCACTGCGAGTTGCGATTGCAGATTATGTTCGTCGTTCTCGTTCAGTTCATTGCCAACCTGGACAGATTGTGATTACCAATGGAATACAACAAGCATTATATATTTGCAGTCAAATTTTATTTCAACCACAAGATCAGGTCTGGCTTGAAGATCCTGCCTATCGTGGAACATCAGCCATTTTAGAGAATGCGGTACAAAAAATTCAAATCGTTCGCGTCCCTGTCGATGAAGAAGGAATTCAAGTCAATACAGGCATCCATCTTGCTCCTGACGCGCAGGCAGCTTTTGTTACCCCCTCCCATCAATACCCGATGGGCATGCCCATGAGTTTGTCTCGTCGCAATGCCTTATTGGCATGGGCATCACAAAAAAATGCATGGATTATTGAAGATGACTATGACAGTGAACTGCGTTATCACGGGCAACCTTTTCCAGCTCTGCAAGGTTTAGCACCTGAACGTGTCATCTATTTGGGTACTTTTAGCAAGGTCCTTTTCCCTTCACTTCGACTGGGTTATGCAATTTTACCGCAAGCCTTGGTTGCACCTTTTTGTGGTTTAAGAGTGTTGATCGACCGCCATCCTGCATCGGCAGATCAACATGTGCTCGCCAAGTTTATTGAGCAGGGTTATTTAGAACGGCATATCCGTAAAATTCGCCATGTTTATGCCGAAAACCGTCAGCATCTGATGACGATGATTGCACGACATATCCCTGAACATCTCGCTTATTTAGAGTCTGGAGATCAAGGCATGCATATGGTGCTTTGGCTCGCAGAGCATATCAATGACCTTGCCATCGCCCAAGCAGCCGTAGACATGAAAATTGCAGTAAAAGCCATTTCTCCAACTTTTTCAGCACAACGAAAACGTTCAGGTTTAATTCTTGGCTTAGGTGATTTTAATCTCGAGCAGATGGAAAGTGCAGTCATGACTTTAGCTGATCTCATTCATCATGCTGATGTTAAATCAGTATCCATCTAGTCAATCAGTTAAAAACATATATCGAAAAAATCGAGTTTCTCTGGATCAATATGAGTCTGTGCAGATCTATCTATACAGACCAGTTTAGATCTGAATCCAACTGCACAGAGTCAATTCTTGGTTTAGTGCTGTTCCTGTTGATATTCCTGAATAGCTTCTTTGGCAATGCGAAAACTGTCTACCGCAGCAGGTACACCACAGTAAATTGCAACCTGTAATAGTACTTCACGAATTTTCTCTTTCGATACGCCATTTCGCAATGCGCCTTTAACATGTAATTTTAGCTCATGTGGGCGATTCAATGCAGAAATCATGGCGAGATTAATCAGACTGCGCTCAGGTTTGCTCAGTTCTTCACGTCCCCACACTGCACCCCAGCAATACTCGGTGACTAACTCCTGTAAGGGTAAATTAAAGTCATCGGCATTGTTGATCGATTGATTGACATAATCTTCACCCAGTACTTGTTTACGAATCACAAGACCTTTTTCAAATGTTTCATTACTCATGGATTTAATCCTCCAAATAAGGTGTATTTAATTTCAAGGTAATCTTCAATGCCATACTTTGAACCTTCACGCCCTAAACCTGATTGTTTGATTCCGCCAAATGGTGCAACCTCATTGGAAATCAATCCCTTATTGACACCCACCATGCCGTATTCCAATTGTTCACTCATGCGCCAAGCACGTCCAAGGTCTTTGGTATAACAGTAAGCCGCTAAACCAAACTCTGTTGCATTGGCCATCTCTAGCGCCTGTTGCTCGGTTTCAAACTTAAATATGGCAGCAAGGGGACCAAAGGTTTCCTGAGTTGCCACATCCATGCCTGCGTTCACATCCGCAATAATGGTTGGCTGATAAAATAATTCACCTGCGCTGTGACGTTGTCCCCCTGTCACCAAACGCGCGGATTTGGATAATGCGTCTTGTATATGAGCTTCAACTTTTTTTACAGCATTCAGATTAATCAGTGGGCCAATTTCAGTACCGGCATCCAAGCCATTGCCAATTTGAAAAGCACTGACTTTTTCACTTAATGCATCGATGAATTTATCGTAGATGCCTGCTTGAACCAAAAAACGATTTACACAGACACAGGTCTGCCCTGCATTTCGATATTTTGCAATCAATGCACCTTCAATGGCGGCATCCAAATCTGCGTCGTCAAAGACAATGAATGGTGCATTACCACCCAATTCCAAAGAGACTTTTTTTAAGGTTTGTGCTGAACGTTGGTAAAGCATTTTTCCCACAGGGGTAGATCCTGTAAAGGTAAACTTCCGCACCGCATCACTTTCAAAAATAGCATCTCCGATCGTGACTGCATCCCCTGTAATTACACTGAAAATTTCGGCAGGAATCCCCGCTTGCACAGCTAAATCAACCAAGGCTAAAGCTGTAAACGGTGTTTCAGGTGCAGGTTTAACAATACAAGGGCAACCTGCCGCCAATGCAGGCGCTACTTTTCGTGTAATCATCGCTGCTGGAAAATTCCACGGCGTAATCGCTGCAACGACTCCGATCGCTTGTTTTTGTACCACAATACGTGCATCTGGATATGGGCTTGGCACGACATCCCCATATACGCGCTTTGCTTCCTCAGCAAACCACTCCACAAAACTGGCAGCATACAAAATCTCTCCTCTCGCTTCTGCCAAAGGTTTGCCCTGTTCACTGGTGAGAATAAAAGCCAGTTCATCTGCTTGTTCAACCATCAATTCAAACCAACGTTTTAAAATGATTGAACGATCTTTTGCTGTTTTATTTTTCCATGCTGCCCAAGCATTGGCAGCAGCTTGAATGGCTCGTTGTGCTTCGGTTTTCCCCATATTGGGTACGGTCCCAATGCGCGCTTGAGTTGCAGGATTATAAATATCTGTAGTTTGAAGGTTGTCAGCATCACACCATTGCCCAGCGACAAAGGCTTGTTGGTGAAAGAGAGACATGTCTTTGAGTTGCATATGGATCATCCTGTTTAGATGTAAACATCCATGTGTGTTTATACATCTATGCTTTGTATAAGCACACACTTGGTCCTGTATTATGGCATACCATAAAATTAATGAAAAAAATTTTCGGTTGCCCGAATGTTATGATTCAAGGTTAAAAATAATAGAATAAAGTTAAATTCAATAACTTATTCCACTTATTGTCATCCCCCAACGCTAACGATGCCGCATGACCACCAATAAAAGGATCATTTTTACTCAAGATATATTCAGCTACTAAAGAAAGCTGTTTATGATCAATGGAGACCCCCAAAATATTTCGGATGGAATCTTTTGCTTCAGCCTGATCTTTGTTGTAAACGCTATACATCATATAAGGGGTAATATTGCCAATTTTTCCAACATCTTTAAATGCATATCCAAGATCAGCCGTGTAATAACTGGCTTTGTTAGCGACGGCATATTCAGTATCATAAGATCCCATGAGCGAAGTGTCAGGTTGAATTAAATCTTTATTGTTGACATCATTTTTACCTCCAGTCAAAGTCAATCCAAGCTGCCCATAATTGACCTTGGTAAATACTGACCAAGCTTGACGTCGTCCAGTCTGGTTGGTTTTCTTGTTATCTATTTGCGAGATCCAGTAAGACGCACCAAGCTGCGTATCTAAACCCTCGATACCCAAGGGAATATTTTGACTTACCCGTCCCACCCACATATTTTTCTCTTGTAAGTTGGTTTGTGTCACATCATCAGAACGAACGTAATTTGCCGTATAGCGGCCCGAATCTGGTGTATAAGTACCAGAATAATGACCACCATCAATCGCAAAATAACCAAGATCAAATTTGGTCGCTGACGATAATTCAGCATGATAATTCACACCAACATTATGTACGTCTTCTAACCCCGCAGTGGTGTTGATACTTCCATACAAGCTATTGCCCCAGAAACGTCCAGGTCCAAATGGAATGGCTTGCATACCCACGACAAGTTGATCCGTTTTATTCAAACGATAACCTGCATAAGCATCAATCATGCTGGAAAAATCACAAAACCGCTCATACTGATAACAACGATATTCTGCGTGTCCAAACAGATTTCCACGTTCATAATCCAATTTAAGTTGCGCTGCATCGAAACGGATTTTTTGATCATCGGCACTTTCACCATAGTCTTTAACTTGGTAATTACCCCTTACATAACCAGATACAGTGAGCTGACCTGTTTCACTGTTGGATTCACCAAAACTCATTCCAGCATTGCTTGGTGAAATATACGCAGCAAAAATTGCTGCCATAACCCGTTGTAAGTTCTTCTTTTTCATCGTGAGGATTCCTTTCTCATCACATCTCATTTTAGGCTTCAATATTCAAAGCCGAATGCGTAGATTTAATCTTTCCTAGATTAAACAGGTAATACACCGCAAAGCTGACCACCAAACCAATGACCCAAGATACATCAACATCAGGAATCACATGGGCAAATGGCCCTGTAAAAAAGGCATTGGTCAGGAAAGGAATCTGTATGATAATTCCAATAAAATAAGCGGTGAGTGCTTTGGCATTGAACTTGCCATAGATACCGCCATCTTGAGCAAAGATCGACTGAATATCATAAGATTTCTTGTTGACCACATAGAAATCCAACAGGTTGATTGACACCCACGGCACCAAAATGAAGAGTAAGGCAAAAATCACGTTCAGGAAGAAACTGATAAAGTTGCTCGAAGCCCATAATGCAGTGAAAGTTGCCAGAATCAGTACCGTAACTGACAGCACAATTCGAATATTTTTACTCGGTATCCATTGGCCTGCAAAGGTTTGAATCGAGGTAATGCAGGACAAAACTGCACCATATAGATTCATGGCATTGTGACCAATAATATTGCAAAGAAATAAAATCATCAGGACATAGCCAAATAATCCTGTGCCTGACTTTACCGCCTCCATGGCATCAGTTGTTGAACCAATACTGACCGCTACAGTTCCAAAGCCCATTGCGAAGATTGTGCCTAGAGATGCGCCTAAATAGGTAAAAATAAATGGTTTATAGATGCCAATACTTTTAGGCAGATATCTTGAGTAGTCTGAAGTATACGGAGAAAAACTAATTTGCCAAACCGCACATAAACCAAACATGGCAAACCAGCCTTTCAGGTTGAAAGTTCCTTTTGCCAACACCTCAGCATTGATATGCGGCAGCATAATGATTAGGCCAATCAGCAGCGAACCACCCATAAACCAAGTTCCAATCTTATTGAACTTATGAATCAGGTGATAACCGACGATTCCAATGGTCGTTGCTGCAATTGCCCCGATCACGGTTGCTGTAGGTACAGGAATTGCAGGCACAACCGTATGTAAAGTTTTACCCGATAGAATAATATTCGAGATAAAGAATCCGAGATAAATCAAAGTCGTAAACAACACCACCAACAATGCACCATAACGTCCAAATTGCGCACGGCTTTGAATCATTTGTGGAATGCCCACTTGTGGTCCCTGTGCAGAGGTCAATGCTAGAATCGCTGCGCCAAAGAAGTGTCCTGCACAAATTGCCACTAAGGCACTGATTAAGCTCAAGTGAAAGGTGAGCATGGACATTGCACCTGTAATCACGGCCAAAGGCGCAATATTGGTACAAAACCACAAGGTAAAAAGATCCCGAACCTTGCCATTGCGTTCAGAGGGATCTACATAATCAATCGAATGGCTTTCTATCGCAAAAGCATTTTTTTCATTTTGACTCATATCCTTAATCTCTCTTTGAGGAACTCATTTCCTCAATAACCATGTATTTGTAAGCGTATACTTAGGTTTCACAACCCGCCCTGTCAGTGCCATATCCTGATGACCTGACTTCAGTTTCTACTTTTTCGGCGTGCTGACATTCAATCATCTGAATAGATTCAGCTGAAAAAAGGTAAAAAGCTCCTCAAGCGAGACTTTATGAAAAGCTCAACAACACCTATCTTTTTCAATTTCAGTAAACTTTATGGAATTTCAGGGTTCTGCATATATTTTCATCCTTGAAGTTAAATTCCTTGAATTAAAATGTGATCATTTAGTCCATGACCATCATTTATCTCATGACTATTATCTATCTCATGACTCTTATCTATCTCATGATAAAGGAATCATCAATCGGTTGATCAGAAGTACGTAACCAAACCGTTTTGGTGGTGGTGTAGTCTAATACCGCCTCAAAACCACCTTCTCGACCATGCCCAGATAAGCCATGACCACCAAAAGGTGCAAGTGGTGACACTGCACGATAAGTATTGAGCCAAACAATGCCTGATTGAATCGCTTTCGTCATGCGGTGTGCGCGACTTAGATTTGTAGTAAAGATGCCTGCGGCAAGACCATAAGCCGTACTGTTTGCTGTGTGTATTGCCTCAAGCTCTGTTTTAAAACTGACCACGGACAGCATTGGACCAAACAGCTCATTCATTACACAATCGGCCTGAGTCGCATCACTGCAATCCAAAATAGTCGGTGGATAGTAATAGCCTGCACGGTCAATACTCTCTCCACCTGTCAATAGCTTTGCCCCCTGCTGAATTGAACTTGCGACAACCTGTTCAATTTTTTGCCTTTGGCGTAAAGTACACAATGGACCAAACTCAGTTGCCATATCCTCAGGCAACCCAATTTTGATGCTTTGCACACGTTGTACCAAGCGTTGTACAAATTCATCCTTGATGCTTTCTTCAACCAATAAACGGGAACCTGCCACACAACTTTGTCCAGTTGCAGCAAAGATCGCTGCGACTTGAGCATTCACAGCACTTTGTAAATCAGCATCTGCGAACACAATAAATGGAGATTTCCCTCCTAACTCAAGAGATACTTTGGCAAGATTTTCAGCAGAATTTCTGACAATATGCTGTGCTGTTTCAGGTCCGCCTGTGAATGCTACATGCGCAACGTCAGGATGACGGGTTAAAACAGCACCACATTCAGCCGCAAACCCTGTAATCACATTCACCACACCCGCAGGGAAACCAGCTTCATGTACTAAGCGTGCAAAAGCCAGCAAAGGTGCTGGACCTTCTTCCGACGCTTTTAACACTACACTACAGCCTGCTGCCAAGGCAGGACCAACTTTAACTGCGGATAAAAACAACTGACTGTTCCAAGGTACGATTGCTGCAACAACACCTACAGGCTCTCGAATGGTCCAAGCTTGCATATCAGGCTTATCAATCGGCAAATATCGGCCTTCAAGTTTGTCAGCAACACCCGCATAATAGCGGTAATACTCAGCCACATAGGCAATCTGGCTCGACGTTTCACGGATAATTTTACCGGTATCTTGTGTCTCATACAGCGCCAACTCTGGTGCTGATCGTTCAATCAAATCCGCAAGTTTATACAGCAACTTACCCCGCTGAGACGCGGTTAAATCGGCCCAAGCTGAATCTTTTAATGCCTGTGAAGCAGCTGCAACCGCACGATTAACTTCATCTGTACGTGCTTCAGGCATTTTTGCCCAAACTTGTCCTGTTGCAGGATTGATACTGTCAAATTGTGCAGCACCATCCTCAAACTGGCCATTGATATATAACTGAAACGGAGAAGTCATGGTCTTCTCTCCTATGCAAAAGCTGGCATCACTTCGTTGATCATACGTTCCAATGAGGCTTTTTTACGTTCAAAGCTCATTCCTGTATCGATCCAGAATGAGTATTCGTTATAGCCCATTGCTTCATAAGCTTTTAAACGATCAATCACTTCTTGAGCTTGACCAATCACGTTATTTTTACGCATCGCTTCAGGACTATAGAACGGATGCTGCGCCATTTCTTCCTTGGTCATCGGTGCAATCAGCCCTTGGCTAATTTCACGCTCATTTTTAAACCATGCACCAAAATAATTATAGAATGTATTGATTTCATCTGCGGCGAGTTGAGCATCTTCCTCACTGTCAGCGACATAGGTATGACGAAGTAGCATAATTTCAGGACGTGGAATGTCTGCAAATTTTTCACATGCTGCATTAAAGTTGCCCATCAATTTCTCAACTTCTTCATCGCCCAAATGCAATGGTGTCACCTGCACATTACAGCCATGCTGAACTGCAAATTCATGACTATTTGGATCACGTGCCGCAACCCAAATCGGCGGATGTGGCTCTTGTAAAGGTTGAGGAGCTGAGGTAGTTTTCGGAAATTGCCAAAACTCACCTTGATGCTCGTAATCGCCTTTCCACAAGTTTTTAATGGCAGGAATCATTTCACGCAAGCGTTGCCCTGCACTCCATGCATCCATACCCGGTACCATGCGCTCATATTCGAAAGAATAAGCTCCACGGGCAATACCAATATCCAAACGACCATTGCTGATAATATCAGTCATCGCCGCTTCACCGGCCAATTTGATTGGATGCCAAAATGGTGCAACGACTGTGCCTGTACCCAAGCGCACATGTTGAGTTTTGTTGGCCAAATCAGCCAAATTGATAAATGGGTTAGGCGCAATGGTAAAATTCATCGCATGATGTTCACCTGTCCAAATCGCATGCATTCCGCCTCGATCTGCAATCTGACAAAGTTCAACCATTTCATCATAAAGCTGTTTTTGTGTTTGCTGATCAGAAACACGTTCCATGTGTACAAATAATGAAAAACGCATAGTTAAACTTCCTCTTTAACAATTTGACGAACTGTACCTGTCGTTTGATTACCGTAATACACCCCATATGTTTTCAGGTAATTTTCTTTACGATAACGCATCAACATGCTTTCCAAGGCACTATCAACAAAACTAAGCTGTTCAAGATCATTCAAATCTATAAACTGACCTTTATGTGCTTGAAGTACAGGGGTATTACATAAGAAGGCAATATACTGTTGCTGTGTGGTGATATCGTCATATACAGAATATATAAAGCTTGGCGATGCTTCAGGTTGATAGACACTGAAGATTTTTTCGAGGGCTTTTTCAGCACCGTCTTTGTCGACGAGCAAATGTGGCAAAGTCCATTTTCCGTCAGCAGTTTGTTCAAGCAAAATCTGGTTTTCATGACCGATTAAGGCCATCATCATGACTTTCATGCTTGAAATCACATCTGTCGATGATTTAGCTGGGGTGAAATAAGCGCCACGATAATAACCAAGACCGGCAAAGCCTGCTGAAGCAAAGTTTTCTACTTGACCAATCAAAATAGCATGGTCACCTGCATCTACAATTTGATAAGTGGTGCAATCAAACCATGCACTCACGTGATCAATAATTGGATTTTGATACTGACTCGTCTTCCAAGACAGATTTGCAAAACGATCATCACTTGGTCGTGCAAAAGTATTGGAAATATCTTTCTGCTCTTCGGCCAAAATGTTAATCGCAAAATGCTGTGCCTTGGCAAAATGATGATAATTGCTCGATGTCTTGGCAATGCTGACCAGCAGCAATGCTGGGTCCAAAGACACCGAAGCAAAAGAGTTTGCAGTAAAACCGAGAGCGGTTCCATCATCTGTACAGGTTGTGACTACTGTAACGCCGGTCATAAATGATCCAAAAGCGTCACGTAGTTCACGTATTTTATTTATCGTATCCATTTCACTCATTGCCATATTCCTTCATCAAGCAATTTAGACGCTGGTTTCCAACCAAGCTTGCATTGCATTATTCACTTTGTCTGGTGCAGTTAAATTCACCATATGCCTTTCATTTTCAATCACAATTGCTTTTGCATTTTGTGCTTGTTGAGCCATTTGTATTGCCATTTCAGCAGTTGAGTTGGGATCACCTGTTCCTGTTAAAATCAAAGCAGGACATGTGATTTTTGACCAATCATCTGCATAGGTTGAATCTCCTTGAGCAAATGCTGAATAAGCCGTAGCGTAGCCAGACATATCCACGGCCTGTAACCATGACTTCACTTTTAACGCCGCTTGACGCTCTGCCTCACTGTCGCCAAACCAGCGTTGCAATGGTGTATCAATGTCGATCTTTCCTGTTTTCAGTGCTTCAGCACGCTGAAGCACTGCATTTTTAGCTTTTTCTGTACGTTTATAAACACCATTTAAAACAGCCATTCGCTTAACCAAGTCAGGACGTGTCGCACTCACGCCTGTGGTAATCAAAGATCCCATTGAGTGCCCAGCTAAATTCACAGCCCCCACATTCAGTTGGCTAATGAACTCTATAGTCCAGTCAACAAATGCCTGTAAAGGCGCATCATTGGCCAACTGCGTACTCTGACCATGACCTGGCATATCCACCGAAATTACACGATAGTGTTTCGAGAAAAATTCTATTTGTGGATACCACGCTTCGGCTTGCATACCCACCCCGTGAATGAGCACCAATGGCTCACCTTCACCCTGCTCAAAATAATGAGCGATCCGATTATTTGACAGCTGCAGGGTTTTTGAGATCATGACCTAACTCTTCCAAATCTTGATAACGATCACCAATACGATGATGTGGACGTCCACCTGTTGCGGCACCAATCACCACCACCAATTCATCAGCTGCAGGCGCATCTGGGATGGCAAATTGTAAAGTCAGATAATGAGAACGACGACCTTCATCATTTTTATCCATCATAGGAATCAAGATCGGTGCATTGGCAGGACCACGGGTATTGTTAAATGCTAAATAAGATTTTGCACCGACCGCACTACGGTAAGTATTACCAAAATGTAGGGTGTGAATCAGTGCAGAAGCATGCTCAAGCTCACCGTTTAAACCCACGACTGCACTTTTACCGAATGCTTGTACAGCTTCACCTGAACCGATCTCATCCAAAATCAGACCAGTTAAATGCTCACTTAAAATAGGTGCAATACGGCGAATCTCTGGTGCCAAGTTTTCAACATAGCCCTGTCCTGCCCATGGATTTTGGATTACAGCTGCTGCTGCAACCATTTTTAAAGGTATTGCTGCTTCTTTACCACCATCGACATAGGTCGTTTCAACATGCAGTACAGTTTTACGGATTAGATTCATTGCTCTTCCTTGTGAATTCAACTTGTCATTCGTATTATGGTATACCATAATACATAATGAAAAAAAAGCAAGAGTTTGCTATGCTAATTTTGACAAAGAAACATGTAACAAAATTGTGCATGACTAAAATTGGGAAAGTTCAATCACCATGAATCTTAAAATTGAAAATCCACCTGTGACTTTACGTGAGTTGTGTTTGAACAAGCTTCGTAATGCCATTATTACAGGATACTTTCCTTCTGGAAAAAGGTTAGTTGAAAGAACTTTATGTGAAGAACTGGGTGTGAGCCGTTCTGTGGTTCGAGAAGTGATTCGTTATTTGGAAGCAGAAGGTTTGGTTGAAATCCTGCCGAATAAAGGTCCCATTGTATCCCTGTTGGATTGGGAACTTGCATCACAAATTTATGAAATTCGTCTTTTACTGGAACAAAGTGCAGTTGCTGATTGCACCAAGAACCTCACCGATGAAACGACGACACAACTCAAATGTTTACTCAACGAACTTGAGCAAGCATTTGCTGCCGATGATATAGATTTGATTATTTCAACTTCAGCCAAACTCTATGAAACCATTTTTACCACAGCCAAACATTTCATCGCATGGGAAGTTGTGCAACGCTTGAATGGACGTATCAGCCGTCTGCGTGTCATGACCATGAAATCGACCAAACGAGAAACTTCTGGTTATCAACGAATTAAAAATATGTGTGAAGCGATCTATTTGCATCAGGATGCTGAAAAAGCCAAACAAGCTGTTGCAGAACATATTGCAGAAGCTGCTTCAGTAGCAAAAAATATTTTGAATACCTGAAATCTTAAATCGTGAAATACTTAAAACCTCAATAAAGGAATGAAAAAGATGTCTGCATATTGGATTGCCCATGTGACTGTTCATGATTTAGAACAATATCAGCAATATATGGCATTAGCCCCATTGGCTTTTGATAAGTACGGAGCAAAATTTCTTGCACGTGGTGGCAAATCAGTGGTGATGGAAGGTTCTGAATATGCAAGGCATGTCATTATTGAGTTCGCAGATTTGGCCACAGCTCAGGCTTGTTATCATTCCGAAGAATACCGTAAAGCCAGATTGGCACGTGAAAATTGTGCTGATGTCATGATCAGTATTGTTGAAAGTTTAAACTAATCGTATTTATCAAGCTCAAAAATAAATGCATTAGAACTTATAAAATTTCTGGGTCATCGCAGCGTCTATGCAGAATTTGATGACTTCTTGACTCAGAATAATGTAAAGAATCATGATAATGCTGACATAGGCTATTCATTGTTTTGGACCTTCAATAGTTCGTAATTGTTAAATCGAAATGCCACAGATAGAAAAAAATAGAGGGTAGCGAATACAGTGGCAAAAAATGCTCCTCAGATCATGTATTTGGATGAATAATCAAAGAGAAATTTCATGAATGACATAAAAGAAATAATGAGTTTAGATTTGTGGCAGTCAAGTTCAAATGAACGACGAAAAGAAATTTGCAATGAAATACTCAGCAGACTTCCTAAAAGATATAAGTTAATCAAACCTTTCATCTCTCAACACCCGATCAACAAACAACCTATTAGATTCCCTGCTTTTATGACAAAAAATATGAAACCCCTATGAATCTAATCATTGGAGGAAGTTTTCAATATGGAGCATCCTCATCTCACATCGAAAAAATAGAAAACACCCACTTTCCCCAAGAGTGGCATATAATTTCTCATCTCATACATCGCTCAGACAATATCGAAAATCGAAATGTGAATCCATTTCTGATGAGTCGATTTCCCTTATATGAGTGGGTGGTGGAAGATCACATTGATTTATCCCCGAGCTTAGAAAGACCTGATTTTTACCGCGAAGATGGTCCTTATCCAATATATATAAGTACCGATGAAGCTTCCACATTTTTGGAAAAAACTGGCTACAGAATGCCTTGGGATGTTGAATGGGAATATGTCGCAAAAGATTTTCAAAATCACCTATTTATAAGTGGAGAAAAAATTCCTGATCCCGCTCTACTCAATAATATTTGTCTAACACAGTTCGGTGATGCAAGACTTAACAAAGAAGCAGCCAATCACTTTGGTATCGCATCATTGACCGTAGCAACATTTACCAAAATAGAACCACCTAGAAATGAAGTTATTATTCGTGGAGGAGCTGCTGGATTTTATCCATTTCAACAATATTCTCAGTTCGCAACACTATTAACTGAACTTCAATTGCCTTTGTCCAATATGCCAGAAAAACTGGCTGGATTAAGACTGTGTCTTGATATACCAAGTGCTTAATCATATTGAAATATATAAGTAAACTTAGGAAGAAAAAAAGGATGAATGCCGATATTAAAATAGAGCCCACAAAAGAAAATGTCTTATCTTTTGATATCAGAAGAACCTTCATTCTCGGCGCTTATATAAAAGAATGGGCTCTACCTGAGTACAGAGTAATTCTGCAAAATCAGGAGAAGAATATTTATATAGAAATATACTATTTCCCTCCATGTGATGAAAACGATCCTGCTAGATTTGCAACAGTTGGATTATCCAATACACCACGAATAACGGGGGAATATACCCATACAGAATGGATGCTGGGCTTAGAAAATAAATTAGGCGATGAAAGTATCGATAGAATATTCTCATATTTTTGCGACCTTATCACTCACAACATTGAGCATATAAACAGCTCAGCTCCTCCACGTGTTATGAGCGAAAGTCATCTTTCTCCTGAGAAATGGAAAACCAAGGCGATATTAATTGATGAGTTACGAGGGGAAAGTGAAAGTTTAGAGACCATAAAAATAGGCAATGAAGAAGTCAATGTGTTATGGGTGGTTCCTATAAGCAGCCAAGAATCTAAAATGATCCTGGAAAAAGGAATTGATGCTTTCGATGACTATATAGAGCAACTTTCTTACTCCATCATAGATCCTAAACGTCCAGATTAATTTGACGAATATATGCAATCTGTGAATGAACTAAAAACTTTAATATAGGTTGAAAAGAGTATAGTCACTCTTTTCAACCTGATGTCTTCGTGGTTGCTCACTATTTGGAAAAACTTAAGCAAGACATATTAAAAGTCCAAAGAAACTGACAACATATATGTCCGTGGAGCACCGAGTGCCAAACTGGATAATTGTGGCATTCCCCAATAAGCTTTGTTGGTGACATTATTTACACTGGCACGAAGGGTCACTGGCAGTTGTGCCAATTCTGATTTATATCTTGCGCCTAAATCAAATAATGTCCGACCTGAAGCGGATAAGGTATTTTCCTGATTGATATATTGCTTGGAAACTGCCGTAGCATTTCCTGTCAATGTTAAGCCTTGCAAAATCGGCGTATCCCACTCTAAACCTAATTTAGCCTGTTGTTTTGCAACCCCTGTTGCGGTATTGCCCTGATTTTTTCCACCTGCTGTTTTGGTTAATTCAGGATCAATATAAGCAAGACCACCGAGTAAACGAATATGTTCAATTGGTGTCGCTAAAAAGCTCCATTCAACACCTCGATTACGCTGTTCACCATCCGCAGTGAAAATATTGGTCACTGGATCGGTATAACTACTTGGTTTTTCAATTTCAAACACACTTAAAGTATTGCTGAATTGGCCTAACTCAACTTTTAATCCCAACTCTTTTTGCTTGGTTTTAAACGGTGCGAATACCTCGCCCGCATTTACAGCAGTATAAGGTGCTGTTGTTCCTTGGCTTAAGCCTTCAATATAGTTTGCATATAGTGACAAATAATCTGTAGCTTTAAATAAGATTGCAGCGCCTGGTGTTGTGGCACTTTTGTCATAGCGAGAAGTTCGGTTGCCTGTCACAATATTAAAGGACTCACTCACCACATCCTGTTGTCGTATACCGAGTGTTAATTGAACTCTCTCTTGAGCAAAAGACAAAGTATCTGCAATACCGTAACTGCTGAGACGAGATGAAGTCTTGGAAATATGTGGTGTATTGAATGGTACTGGTTTTCCCCATACTGGATCATATAAATTGGTTATCCATTCAGCACCAGCGACATTTCTGACCCCATAATCATTTTGATCATGTTCATAATAAGTCGCATTGGCAACCCATTGGTGATCAACTGACCCTGTATTAAATCTTGCTTTGAAACCCACATCTGCCGATTTCTTTTCAAGATCAAATGCCAGTTGACCCATTTTGGTTTCCAAAGTCCCGTGTTGATCAAGTAGTGTGGCAGACATTGCACCATTATATTTATAGTCAGTTTTACTCTGTCCATAACTTGCATAAGCCATCAACTGATCATTGATATCATATTCACCACGTATCATTGCCCCCTTATCTTTGGTTTCAACAAACGACCAATCTGGATTGAGTAAAGTATCTGGCTTAGGCGGTTTTGGAATATCAATTCCTGATGCAAGATTAATTCCTCGATTGACACCATCTACACGATCTTCAGCACTATATATATCCGCAGAAATACGGGTATTTTTCCCACGCCAGTCGAGTCCTAAAGCAAATTGTTGGGTCTGTTTATCTTGATCTCTGATTGCTCCATTTCCATCACGATAGACACTATTGAAACGCACACCAAATTCTTTATCTTGACCAAAGCGTCTGCCTAGATCCAGATGACCACCAAACTGCGAATCCGACATATAAGTCGCAGTAAAACGATTTAATGGCACATCACCCGCGTGTTTGGTCACCAAGTTAACCACCCCACCTACTGAACCTGCTGGAGGCATACCATTTAATAAAGCCGAGGGGCCTTTCAAAACTTCAACGCGTTCAAACATCTCAGGAGAAGTTCGATAGAAAGGCGTGATTCCAAACATTCCATTCATCGACATATCACTGGTACTCGATGCAAATCCACGAATATAGTAATTTTCACTCCACCCGCCACTCGCCCCATTGGTAAAGACTGAAGGATCAGTTTTTGCAATCACCTCAGTAATATCTTTGGCTTGTTGGTTTTCAATATATTGATCTGTGTAGCCAATAGTACTGAAAGGCGTTTCCATAAAGTCTTTATCACCGAGGAAACCCAAGTTATTTTGCGATGAAATCTGCCCTCCTAAAATCGTGGTTTTATCTTGTTGTGCTTGTACATTAATGGTCGGTAATTGTTGTGCCGAAGATTGAGACAAGTTGTTTTTATTTATCACTTCTGCATGGACGGAACAAATGGGAATACTGAGTGTGAGCCCGAAACCCAACATCATCTGGGCAGAAATCAAGTTTTTAAGTTTAAATTTAGATGGTAAACATCTGAATGATCGTATTTTATCAGTCGACACTGAGCTATTTTGAAATTGCATATCTATATTTCCATTGATTTTTAGACACACGTTCCCCAAGCACACTTTTTTGATAAAAAGCATGTGGTCTGGATGTGTTGGTGGTGTGTTTTTGGCTAGAAGTTTATCTGGCTATAAATTTATCGTAGAAAGACTTAATTCATAGTCGATACCCCTTGAGTACATCATTCATTAAAATCTGCATGGATGTTGGACTTGCTGCTGTGGTATACCATGCATCTGCATCGACAAAAACGACTTTGCCTGTTTTCCAAGCCTTGGTCTGACGCAATAAAGGATTGCTGACATTTTCTATATTAATTGTCGGGCGATGTTCCATAACCGCAGTGCGATCTACGATATATAAAATATCGGGATTTGCTTGCTGTATGAACTCACTTGAAATCGGTTGTCCGTGCAAGCTAGTATCTGCGACTGTACTGGCAGGCTTTACACCCAAGTCATGAAAAATAAAACCATAGCGCGACTGAATGCCAAAATGGCTAAATGCACCATTATTATGGAGAACCACCAATGCCTTTTCTGGTCGACTGGTGGTTATCTGTTGAACCTGTTTAATTTTTTCATCTAACTCAGCCACTTTTTGTTGCGCCAACTCTGATCGATCAAAAATTTTCCCTAAGTTGATCATATGTGTTTTGATGGTGTCCATATGATGCTGCTGGCTGTTATTAAAATTGACATCATAGTGCAATGTCGGTGCAATTTTAGATAGCGCTTGATATTGATTTGCTTGTAATGGCGTCATCAAAATAAGATCAGGTTTTAATGCATAAATCTTCTCCATATTGGGTTGAACAATAGCCCCCAGATCTTGAACATTTTTATCTTGTTTATAGGTGTTTAAAAAGTGCGGTATATAGTCCTTGGGCATGCCTGCCAAGGGAACATCAAGTTGATCGAGAAAATCTGCTTCATTCATATCCAATGCAGCAACACGTTGTGGCCGATAATTTAGCTGTGTCGTACCAAGTGCATGTTCAATCACGAGGGGGGTCTTTAATTTGATCACTTTTTGTGTTTGATCATTGAGTTTTACTTGGTCTTTCGGTTTTTCTTGGCAACCAGTGAAACTTAATGCAACCAACATAACAACACCAAGCCGCTGATATTTATTTTTCCACTTCATGTATTCAAGCTCCAGATGAGTTGAAGTAGTTACACATATAGCCACGCTCGCTATATGTAATGTCAAAATTAAGCTCATACAGATCACTTAATTGTGTTGCTGTAATCACACTATGGGTTGGACCACTCAAATAAATGCTGTTGTTTTTCAATGCGACAACATGATCTGAATAATTCGCAGCGAAGTTGATATCGTGGATCACTAGAATCACGGTACGCCCCTGTTCATCACACAGTCGACGTAAGGCATGCATAATCTGAACAGCATGTTTCATATCGAGATTGTTGAGAGGTTCATCCAACAACAGCACCTCGGTTTGCTGGGCAATAGTCATTGCCAAAAATGCCATTTGACGCTGACCACCGCTGAGTTCATCGAGATAACAGTCACTCAAAGCATCTAAATCTAGAAATCGGATTGCCTCTTCAATCACTTGATGATCATATGAAGTCAATGAACCACGACTATAAGGAAAGCGCCCAAAAGCAATGAGTTCTTTTACGGTTATACGTAAATTCACCCCCGGTGACTGTCTGAGCGTTGCCACGGACTTGGCATAATCTGAGAGATGAATATCCTGAATATTTTTTGTATTGAATAATATCTCTCCCTGATCTGGTTTAGACAAATTTGCTATCATCATCAATAAAGTCGATTTACCCGCACCATTCGGACCAATCAAAGACGTTAATTGCTTTTCAGGAAAATCGATTGTCACATCAGACAAAATATTTTTGACACCATAGGATTTATGGAGATTACGGACACTGATCATGTCATACCTCTGGCACGAACCACCAACACGAGAAAATAAATACCACACACCAAATTAATCAAAATGCTGACTGTAGTTTTATAGTTAAATACATGTTCAACAAGAATTTGAGCAATCAGAAAAATTGCAATTGCGACCATACAACCAATCACTAAAGTAAATTTATGCTGATAATTTTTTGCAAAAAAATAGGCAATATTGGCAATAAACACGCCCATAAACGCTGTAGGGCCAATCAAACTGGTTGAAATTGCCACCAATACCGCAATTAAAGCCAAATACAATTTTACATAGTGGTGATGATCAACACCCAAGGACATCGCTTGTTCTCGCCCCAGATTCATTACATCCAAAATCGGCAATGTGTTTCTTACTCGCCATAAAACCACAACAACTGCAATTAAGGCATACATTAGGATTTGTGGTTGAACACGGTTAAATGATGCATAACTCAATCCTTGAAAAACAGAAAACTCACCAGGACTAATTTTTAATTGAATAAATTGAGTGACGGTGCCTAACACCATGGTCAAGACCAGACCAAATAATAAAAGCTGAAAAATATCTTTATGTGTACGTGACAATAAGCTTTGATGAAGTGCCCACGAATAGAACAACATTAGGAAAATACAAATAAAAAATTGAGCAGTTAAGCCAAGCCATAACAATCCTTGCGTACCAAAGATGAATAACAGCATGACCTGCCAGAGCAGATAGACAGCCTCATAACCCATGATGGCAGGGGTTAATATCCGATTCCCCACAATGGTCTGAAAAATAATTGAAGTGGTAGCAACACAAATCCCACCCAATACAATCGCAGCAAGTTTAAATAGCCGCTGAGGAATGACATAATCCATATCAAGACCTGAGTCGATAAATACAAAACCAATTGCAAGTCCAAATGTTGCACATAACATTGCGCCAAGTTTGCCTCTATTCATCAGCGCAACCCTCGCAAAATCAAAATCAGGAAGATCACTCCCCCTGCTCCACCCGCAGTGAGACCAATAGGAACTTCATATGGGTAAATGATCGAACGTCCTACAATATCGCAAAGAAGAAGTAGTGAAGCCCCGGCCAAAGCAACAATGGGTAAAGTTTTTGCTAAATTCTCACCATATTTCAAAGCCACCAGATTGGGGATCACCAACCCTACAAATGGAATTGCTCCAACCGTAATCACTGTTGCTGAAACTGTAACTGCTACAAGCAATAAGCCGACTGCAGTCATCGTGGCATAATTTAGCCCCAAGCTTGATGCCATGTCTTCGCCCATACCCAGTACAGTAAAACGATGTGCAAAAACATAGGTCAGTAGGATGATGGGTAAAATAAAATAAATAATTTCATAGTGCCCTTGGACTACACGAGAAAAATCTCCCATCAGCCAAGTTTGCATACTCTGCATGATATTATTTTGATAGGCATAAAATTCCGCCAGTGCAGTTAATATGCTGCCATACATCAACCCAATCACAGGGACTAATACGGTGTTCTTAAAGCGAATTTGGCGAATAATCACAATGTAAAGCAAACTGGCAATCAGACAGAAAAACATTGCAAATAACATTTTACTCAACGTACTTGCTGCTGGAATGAGTGTGAGTGACACCAATATCCCAAGTTTTGCTGCATCTAAACCACCCGTAGTTCCAGGTTCGACGAAACGATTACGGACAATATGTTGTAAAATCACACCACATACAGATAAGCCAATTCCGGTCAAAATAATGGCAATCAACCGTGGAATACGGCTTGCACTCAGAGTCAACCATGCTTCACTCGACATGGATAACAAACCATTAAAATCAAGTTGTTGTGCACCAAGCAAAAGTGAACCAATGCAAAGCAGACAGAAAACAAAAAATAAAACTAGAGGCATTTTGAAATTGCCTCAGCCTGTATTTCTTTCCTAATTTTCCATCCCTTGACGCTCTGACTCTGTTTTAAATATTTGGCATAATAACCACCACTTAAGCACAGTTGTAAAGGCGTCCCTTGCTCAATGACTTGCCCATTGTCCAATACAACAATTTGATCTGCGGCTGCAATAGTTGAAAGCTGGTGAGCAATCACCAAGATGGTTTTTTCTCCACGTAATCGGTTCAACACCTCAGCAATAATTGCTTGATTTTCCGCATCCAATGCAGCAGTTGCTTCATCCACCAATAAGATTGGTGCATCTTTAATCAATGCTCTGGCAATCGCAATGCGTTGTCGCTCTCCGCCTGAAAGTCGGGCTCCCCCCTCACCTGTCTTGGTCTCAAGACCTTCTGGCAGACGAGCAATCATTTCTGAAATCCCCACCTTTTCAGCAACTTGCAGAATTTCTGCATCTGTTGCATGAGGCTGACCAATCCGAATGTTTTCTGCAATCGTGCCGGCAAATAAATAATTATCTTGAAAAATTTGACTGATCTGTTGGCTAAGTTGTTGATAAGGCAATTGTTTGACATCCACCCCACCAATCAAAACTTGACCTTGATTAGCATCAAAAAAACGCGCGATCAATTTAGCCAAAGTGGTTTTTCCTGAACCCGATGCCCCGATCAATGCTGTCATCGTTCCTGAAGGAATAAATAAGCTCACGTCTTGTAATATGTTTTGCCCATCATGAGTATATTGAAAATCGACATTTTTAAATTCAATTGAAGCATCTACAAGCTGTTGTGGTTTTTTTCCTTCCGTAAATACTTGGATATTTAAAATATCGCGCATTTCCTGTAACTGACTGTCTGCACTGCGCAACACTTCGCTATAACTTGCGACCTCTAATAATGCATCTATAAAGCGGCTGATGAATAACAACGATACAGCGATACTCAGCATATCCTGACTAAGCAAATGCCCTGTCATTTGCTGATTTACGAGTATGAACATTGCCAGAATTAACAGGGCAAAAATGGCTTGAATTGCCCATGTATTCAATACTGAGGATAACGATGACAATATAATGAGTTTAAAACTGGCTTGACGCTGCTGATTAATTGCTTGATCAAGAAAACGCTGGCTATTTCCTTCAGCATTAAAAGCACGAAAAACAGATTGTGCCTGTGCAAATTCCACAATACGTTGACTGGTTTCGGCAAAACGCTGCTGATAAGTTTCATCTGCATATTTTGCAATTCTTGAGCTGAGCCAGAACATGCCAACCATTAAAGGAATTGCCAATAATGCAATTAACCCTAAAATACCATATAGAAACAGTAAACCGACAATAATCACCAATGGTATAATCCCCCCTGTAATTAAAGGGGTAAAAACATGGGCTGGAAGCTGCGCAACCGACATCATGCCTTGTGTTACCAGATGGTTAAATTTTGCTGTGTTTTGAGGATTAAACCAACCGACGGGTAGGCTCGCAACATGCTGACCTAGACTTAAACGAGCACGTTCTAGAAGTGCAATGCCAACCTTGATTCCCATTTCTTCTACAACACGGCGTAGGCACCAACACAACACCATCCCAGCAAACAATAGACTCAACCAAAGTCCAATTTGTTGAATATTGCCAAGGATTAACTGTGACAGAATCAACCCCAGTACCAAAACGCTTAAACCACAAATTAGACCGTATACCAGAGCAACCCCAAGATAACGATGAAAAATAGAAACATCATCACCCAACAATTGAGAAAGTGTTTTCAACATAAGGTTTCTCCAGTTGATAGTTGAGTATGCTTGTCTAAATGTGACCACAATTGGGCATATAAGCCCTGATTGGTTAAGAGTTGTTTGTGTGTGCCTTGCTCAATGATTTTTCCTTGGTTGAGTACCAAGATACGGTCTGCATGCATAATGGTATCTAAGCGATGTGCGATCACTAAAAGGGTTCTGTCTTGAGCAAAATTGGACAGTGCATTTTGAATGGCCATTTCATTTTCGATATCCGCTGCTGCTGTCGCTTCATCGAGTATAAGAATGGGGGGATCGAGTAGAATTGCCCTGGCTATGCTGATCCGTTGACGCTCACCACCAGACAGTTGAATCTCATCACCGATCATGGTTTGGTATTGTTTGGGTAAACGCATAATACGTTCGTGAATATTGGCGGCTTTTGCTGCTTGTTCGACCTCCTGCTGGGTCGCATTGGATCGTCCTAAAGCAATATTGTCATATAGACTGGCATGAATCAGTTGCGTGTCTTGCAACACAAATCCAATTTGCTGATACAACATACTCGGCTGAATATTACGCAAATCAACACCACCCAAGGTAATATGGCCTTGGCTTGGGTCAAAAAATCGTAAGATCAATTGTGCTATGGTTGATTTTCCTGCTCCAGATGGGCCGACAATGGCTGTGAAGGTTCCAGGTTGCAGCGAAAAATTCAGTTGAGATAGCACCTCATGTGTTTGATCATAGGCATAGCTCACCTGATGAAAACAGACGGTCTGATCTTCGAGTGCAAGTGATTGTGCTGTTGGAGAGACCTGTAGTATCGGTTTTTCTAACAATGCCAGTATTCGTTGTGCTGCACCATGACTGGCTTGCAAATCATGCAATAAGGTATGTAACAATAAAGAGGGAGCACAGATTGCTGGCGCAATCAAAACAAATACCAATAAATCTATGGGATTTAACCCACCTAGATATATGAAAATTGCACCACACAGCATGACCACACCCAATATCGTGATCGGTGAAATCATGGCATGTGCATGCGCCATTGATTTAACCAACGGGCGTGTGAATACTTTAAATGCATGCGCAAAAGTACGAACGGCCTGCTGATAACCCATCGAAGCCTGTCCACTTTGAGCGAAAGTTTTGACGACTGGTATTGCACGGGTAAATTCAACAGCAGCACTATTAATCTGCCCCATTTGAGTAGCAAAATCTTGGATATTCTGCTCACTTGCATGTATCGCTTTGCGCAAAAAAAACACAAAGCCAATGAATGGGAGCAATGACAGAATTGCCATTCGCCAATCGATATAAAATAGAAAAAAGACAGCAGTAATAATGATCCCTAGCGCTCGACCAACAGCAGGATAAAAATGTGCAGTCAAACTATGAAGCTGCCCCATATCATCTTGAATAACTTGCTTTACTTCCCCAGAACTGCGTTGTGTAAACCATCCTAAAGGCAGTTGAGTAAGATGCTGAGTAATATCTTTTTGTAATATTCCCGTAATTTTATGGTCAGCTAAATGTGCAATGAATTCACTGAGGGTGATCAGTAACATCCCCAACAATAAACATCCCAAACAGCCTAATAATGTCCATAAGACTTGAGATGAATCTAGGTTAAATATCCCCATGGCACTGTGACCAACAAACATCGCTTTGACCAAATAGGCTATGCCGATCAATGGTACTAAAGTCAGCATTGATCCAAGTGCGGCAATGATCGAAGCGAAAAATAGAGGCATTTGTATTGGTTTCAGGACAAAACTGAGTGGATTGACCTGCTGGGGCTGTACTTCTTTTACATCAGTTGCACACATAACATAAAAAACCTGTTTTGATTATTCACGTTCCGCCAAATTCTGATGTGATTTAGAAAATGACAGTAAATCTATTTACAAATATAAATGAGAATTAATATCAATAGATTTAGTTGCATTGTAGTAAACTAATTAAGCAAAGTAAACGGATTTGACCCAAATCCCATCACATGGCAACATGAAAAAATCAATTGTATGGAATAATTATGCCCTCGCTTACCAAATCAACTTCTCGCGGACGCCCACGTACAATCACCCATGAACGCATCATGAATGCAGGTATAGAGATAGGTTTACTGAATATTACTTTTGTTGGCGTTGCCGCAGCGTTGGGTATCAGCCATATGGCTTTATATAAGCATATTGCCAGTCTTGAAGAGCTTAAATATCTAATCGCAGAAGAAATTTTTTTGAGATGGCAGATTCCTCAACCTGTACATACAGCTCAAACACCATTAAAAGATTATTTGGTTATTTTTATGCATTCGCTGCGAGAATTGGTCAAATCAAATCCAGGGTTCACACCCTATTTAATTCGCAGAATGGCTTCAACGCCTTCAATGGTGACTAAAATAGAGCATCATCACCAAGCTGTTGCTGAAGCCTATCAACTTACTCAGGATCAAGCACGATGGTTAAATGCAACAATTGCCTTTCATTGTATTGCCGTCGCTGACACCATTTATTCAGTTGCAGGCAAAGAGCCCATTAAAGCCAATCATCGTGAAATTGAAGAGGCAGAGATGGAAGCTGAATTTATTCAAAGTATGCAAGCCTTAATTATTGGCACACTGCATATGCTAGATACAAAATAGTCATTTATAGATCTGCTTTGCATGTATGGCAGATAATACACATTTATTCACTTTTTAAAGTGTAAAAGTGCGAAGAAAACGCGATGGATTAAAGGCATCAACACAAATAATATGCCTACATTAACCCGTCGCGATTTCTGTAAATCATACTTTTACATCAAGATCGTCAAACTCAGTTAAACCATGACCCTGTTGTAGCAGTTTTGAATAGTGCTCTAATCGGGCTTCATCAATGATGCTACTGCTCACACCAGCTTTCCAATAGCCAAATACACGTACATCGTCTTTGGCCATTTTGAATTTTTGCAAACAGAATTCACGGATTAGACGAGCTTGTTGACGTTCACAAGCTGCCCAAACTGTCATCTCATCAACAGGTTCTATCTGCTTCAATTGCTCAAACAAACCTTGATTTTGAGTATTCTGCTTAAACTCAATTTGATTGATCAGGTGATAATTGACTGTTTCAATAACAGGTAATTCATTTAAAATTTCAGCTTCATGAGTGTCTAAAAATATTTCAGCTTGAACATGTTCCGGCCATTGATTCAAGATTGCATAAACAGCAGGAATTCCCGTGTCATCTGCAAAAATAAAGCATGTCTTAGCTGTTCCAAAATTTGGATTGATATGCACACGAGGCCCCGTCAATGTGACTTTTTCACCTACTTTAACTGTATTTAGCCACCGCATTGCTGGACTTGGAGATGGATGTCGCACCAGATCGATTTCAACTTCTTGGTTGAGTTTGTCAAATGAGCGTATGGTATAAATACGTGAAGTTGGTCGTGAATTTACAGCTTGTTCAACATCAATTCGTACCGCTAAATTCGCAGTACTCCATAATTCAATTTGATCAGTTTCAATTTTTCCACGTAATCGTGCAATCGAGGCATAGGGCTGTGTCAGGGATGTAATCGTCATTTCAAGATGTTGCATACCACTCATATGGTCTTGTTTTTCTAATAATTCAACGTTTTGAGCATTCATATTTCTTTACCCTTGTGACTATTTTATCAATTCGTTATAGAAATCGGCTGTATTCATCTGCAGCTTTTTAAGCTATGCTAAAATAGTAGCACAAAAAATTAATGATTATCATTTACATTAATATAAGAATTTAAACGCTGCTGTTTTTTAAAAAAATATGAAAAATATCGTTTAATCACTCAAATAGCGTCTGATTGTTCAGTACGCTCTAAAATACGTGGACCTGAACCTTCTCGCCCCAGCACATCTTCAGGATTCCGCAAAGGGCATTGCTTTAACGACAAGCAGCCACAGCCAATACACCAATCCATTTCATCTCTTAAACGTGTCAATTTTTGAATTCGTTCATCTAAATCTTTACGCCACCGTGAGGATAATTCAGACCATTGTTCTGCAGTCAATTTGCTGCCAATCGGATAAACACTCAAGGCAGATTTTATCTCCTCCAGAGAAATTCCCACTTTCTGGGCAACTTTGATGATCCCGATATAGCGTAAAACGATCGCAGGAAAACGGCGTTGATTACCATTGGTTCGGATACTTTTAATTAAACCTTTTGACTCATAAAAATGTAAGGTTGAAACAGCAACCCCACTACGTTTGGCGACTTCGCCCACCGTCATCATCCGATCAAAATCAATTTTGATGTCTTTTTCCATTGCAATATTCCTCAACATTACTTGAGGTTTTATAGGTTAAGTCAAATCATTTGTCAATTGATCTCAGTACCTTGAGCTTAAGTTTTGATAGATCACTGTTGACATTCAAAATTATAAAAAAAGACCACTCATTCTGTTCAAAACCATTGGATTACACACTTAATCAGTGGTCTAAATCTATCCAATATTATACTGAGAAAACCATTGACCTCAAGATTACTTGAGGTTTTAGACTGCTGGATACGGTGCTGTTTAGTACCAACAAGCTATTCTTTTTTAAGAATTTTAATCATTCAGTTTAATTTCTTTTTGGAAATATTCTTATGCCCTATTTGGTTAAACTAAGTTTAGAAAGCCAGTGGCTGTGGGTCATGGTCAAATGTTGCCTCGCCCTTTTATTTTTAAGTTCAGGGTTTAGTAAAGTGATAGATGTTGAAGCAGGATATATGGAAATGCAGGCAGCAGGTTTAACACCTGTATGGTTTTTTAATTATGCTTCAGCACTGATTTTACTGGTCGGCGCCTACTCTATTCTATTTGAACGACACATGTGGCTGGGTTCATTACTACTTTCTGTCTTTTTGCTCCTGACAATCTTGATCGTTCATACTTTTTGGACAATGTCAGGACTACAGGCCACGATCGCTCTTTACTTTGCCATTGAACATATCGCAGTGATTGGTGGGCTCTGGAGTATTACAATTGCAAGCCACTTTCGTCAGCAACTCCGTAATCACGGAGTAATCGCATGAAAAGTAAAATATGGATGTTGAGTATCAGCATACTTGTACTGCTCATCGGCTGCGGCAGTTACTTTTACTTGCATTCTAATCAAACCATAGCAACACAACCCCAACAATATCCGCTTGTTAAAGTTGCTCTCAGTACAGTCAATGAACAAATGATGCCTCGAACTCTTTCAAGCATTGGTGAATTGGAAGCAATACGACAAGTTCAAGTTTCTTCTGAAAGTAGAGGAATGATTGAGAAAATTTATTTTCAATCAGGGCAGTATGTACAACAAGGACAGTTATTGGTTCAACTCAAAAGCAATGTTGAACAAAGCGAACTCGGTCGTTTACAGGCCAAACTAAAACAGGCAGAAATGACTTATAAACGCAGTCAACTGCTTATCGATAGCCATGCGATTTCACGTGCAGAAATGGATGGTGCTTTGGCTGACCGCGATATGACACGTGCAGAGATACAGCAACTTCAAGCCACAATTAAACAGAAATCTATTCGTGCACCTTTTGCGGGTGTCATGGGCATTCGCCAAGTGCATCAAGGTCAATTTTTAAAAGCTGGAACAGGCATTGCCAACCTGGTTGATTCACAACAAATGTTGGCAAATTTCACACTCGATGAACAACTGGCATCAAGACTCAAAATAGGACAAGCCGTACAGCTACAAATTGATGCATTTCCCGAAAAAACCTTTGCAGCGATGATCAATGCTATCGAACCCATCGTGAGTAAGTCTCGAACTATTTCAGGCCAGGCAATTTTGAACAATCAAAATCGTCAACTCAAACCCGGAATGTATGCCAAATTAAGCATTCAAGAAGCACAACATCCGCGTCTGATCATACCAGAAACTGCAATCACCTATACTGCTTACGGCAATACTGTTTTTCTTGCCAAACATCAAGATCAAAAAATCACAGTACAACGTGTTGCGGTAGAAGTAGGTGAGCGACAACAAGGACATGTTGAAATAAAATCTGGCTTAAAAGCAGGTGATCAAGTTGTCGTTTCTGGACAGTTAAAATTAAGCGATGGCATGCAGGTTGAAGCAACCCTCAACACGTTGCAAACTTCCACCTCCTCTTCAGTTAAAACAAAAGCTTAAGAGGATCATATGATGAAATTTACCGATCTTTTTGTCAAACGCCCTGTCCTCGCACTGGTGGTCAGCACCTTAATTTTACTCAGTGGCCTATTTGCACTGAATAAACTTCCGATTCGTCAATATCCTCAACTTGAAAGCTCAACTATTAGTATCAGTACTGAATATCCGGGAGCATCTGCTGAGTTATTACAAGGTTTTGTCACCCAACCGATTGCACAAGCAGTTTCTTCAGTTGAAGGAATTGATTATCTCAGCTCATCCACAGTCCAAGGCCGAAGCGTCATTACTTTACGGATGCAATTGAATCGAGATTCCACTCAAGCTTTAACTGAGGTAATGGCCAAAGTGAATCAGGTTCGTTACAAATTGCCGCAACAAGCTTTTGATCCTGTCATTGAACGCTCTTCAGGGGAGTCGACAGATGTCGCCTATATTGGATTTTCAACAGAACAATTGTCGCTGCCTGAGTTGACTGATTATTTGTCCAGAGTCGTTGAACCGATGCTCTCCACCATTGAAGGTGTCGCCAAAGTACAGACTTATGGTAGTCAACGTTTAGCCATGCGAATTTGGTTGGATGCGGATCGTCTAGCAAGTCGTGGCGTTACTGCTGCTGATGTTGCCAATGCCATTCGACAAAATAACTATCAGGCAGCGCCGGGGCAAGTCAAAGGTGAACTGGTTATTTCCAATGTCAATGTCTCCACCCATCTCACCAGTATTCAGGATTTTAAAAATCTGGTGATTCACAATAGTGGACAAAGCCTCATTCGACTGCAAGATGTTGCCACAGTTGAGTTAGGTGCTGCATCGACAGAAACCAGTGCATTTATGGATAAAAAGCCGGCGATTTTTATTGGATTACAAGCCACACCGACAGGGAATCCATTGGTGATCGTTCAAGGCATCAAAGACAAACTGCCGGATATTCAAAAGACCTTACCTCCAGGTGTCAAAGTCAACTTGGCTTATGAAACGGCACGCTTTATCGATGCATCGATTGATGAGGTTTTACATACTTTTATTGAAGCACTCATTATTGTCATTGCTGTGATCTATCTATGCTTGGGCTCTTTACGTAGTGTATTGATTCCAGTGGTCACCATCCCTTTGTCCATGTTCGGAGCATTGGGCCTAATGTTGCTTTGTGGTTTTAGTATCAACTTACTGACACTTTTAGCGATGGTGCTTGCGATTGGGCTGGTCGTAGATGATGCAATTGTGGTTGTGGAAAATGTCCATCGACATATCGAAGAAGGCTTATCTCCCATTGCTGCTGCAATGATAGGGGCACGTGAGGTTGCAGGACCAGTGATTGCAATGACCATGACGCTTGCCGCAGTCTATGCACCTATTGGTTTAATGGGTGGGCTTACTGGTTCTTTATTTAAAGAGTTTGCATTTACCTTGGCTGGCGCTGTTTTAGTTTCAGGCATCATTGCCCTGACCTTATCGCCAGTCATGAGCTCATTTCTGCTTCAACCGAAACAACATGAAGGAAAAATGGCAAAGGCTGCCGAGTGGTTCTTTGAACATTTAACTCAAATCTATCGAAAAATACTGGATTTTTCTTTGCACCATCGTTGGATCACTGTATTTTTTGCAATTGGTATTTTTGCCAGCCTTCCCTTCCTGTATCAATTTCCCCAAAAAGAATTGGCGCCTCTCGAAGATCAGGCAAGTGTACTGACTGCCATTAAAGCGCCACAACATGCCAATCTAAAGTATGCTGAACATTTTAATCATGAATTGGATAAAATCTTCTGGAAGTTTCCAGAAACCAGTACGACCTGGATTATTAATGGTACTGATGGACCTGCATCCAGTTTTGGCGGGACTACGCTTTCTTCGTGGAGTGAACGCAGTCGCTCTGCCGATGAAATTCAACAAGGGTTGCAAAGTCAGGTTGGAAATGTAGAAGGCACCAGTATATTCGTATTTCAAAATCCTTCCTTACCTGGCTCTACTGGAGGCTTGCCCGTACAGATGGTGTTAAGGAGCGCTTTAGACTATTCCACGCTTTACCAAACCATGGAAAACATCAAGCAGAAAGCACGTGACAGTGGACTTTTTGTCGTGGTCGACAGTGATCTAGATTTTAATAATCCAATGACCCGAATCGAAGTAGATCAATCTAAAGCCAATAGTCTAGGGATTCGTATGCAAGATATTGGTGAGGCCTTGGCAACATTAGTAGGAGAAAATTATGTCAATCGCTTTAGTATGCAAGGACGTGCTTATGATGTCATTCCCCAAAGTATGGGGCAGCAACGTTTAAGCGCTCAGGCATTAACTCAACAGTTTATACGAACGGATCAAGGGACATTAATTCCCCTTTCTACGATTGTCCATCTCAGTGAACAGGTAGAACCCAACAAGCTGACCCAGTTTAATCAGCAAAATTCAGCAACTTTTCAGGCCATTCCTGCGTCAGGTGTATCTTTAGGTCAGGCTTTGGTTTTTCTAGAACAGGTTGCAACAGAATTACCCACAGGTTTTAGCTATGACTGGCAGGCGGATGCACGTCAGTATATGCAAGAAGGCAACAGTTTAATGTTTGCATTTTTGGCTGCACTGATCGTCATCTATCTCGTGTTAGCGGCTCAATATGAAAGTTTAATGGATCCTTTCATTATCCTGATTACTGTGCCCCTTTCGATTTGTGGTGCGCTGATTCCATTGGCATTGGGTCTTGCAACTGTGAATATCTATACACAAATCGGTCTGGTCACACTGATTGGTTTAATCAGTAAACATGGTATTTTGATGGTGGAATTTGCCAACGAACTACAGGTTCACGAAGGTTTAAACCGTCGCGATGCGATTCTAAAAGCAGCTCAAATTCGTTTACGTCCTATTTTAATGACCACAGCGGCAATGGTCTTTGGCCTTATTCCATTACTGTTTGCTACCGGTGCAGGTGCACATAGCCGTTTTGGTTTAGGTCTGGTTATTGTATGCGGTATGCTGATCGGAACATTTTTCACCCTGTTTGTTTTGCCGACCATATACAGTTTGTTGGCAAGACGGCATAACCAAGATGCTGAGTCTGGTCGTTTTAAAGCACTGAAGCAACTTGAAAGGTTGGAATAAAAAGATAAAGAGCATTCAATCCAAGTCATGATTTGCACGAATTCAATCAGTGGGTGAATATCTATCTATTGAAAATCGTTGATGTCCAAACGAATATGCGAGCGACCTATGAAAAAGGCTTTATTGTTTTACAATAAAGTCTTTTTTAAAATCCAAGCGCGAAGATATTAAAAATCATCACTACGCTTTAAAAGATTTAACCGTGACCTGATTAAAATTTATTTATAGAGAAAAGCCTAAAGCGCCATAGATGGTCAATGATTTGATGTAAATCATTCGTATAAATAATTAGGTGGTTTAACAATATTTAAACAGTTCGTTATATTTCAATTTCTTTGCTCATCATTGCTGAAGCAATTGCTTGTGCTGTAGATTTAACCCCTAAACGTTTGCGAACATTTCTCAAATGATTTTCCACTGTTCGTTCTGAAATCTTTAAAATTTCAGCAATTTCAACCTGCTTATGTCCAATTGCAGCCCATTGTAAAACTTCTTTTTCTCGTTGCGTCAGTCTATGCTGATGAATCAAAGTGTTCGGCTGATAAGATAAAATTTTTCGAAATGCAAGCTGACATACCATTTGCACGGTTAATTTAAAATCTTCACGGGTATCTGAAAGATTTCCAGCAAATGACAAAGCACCTTCTAAACCTGTTCGACCAAAAATAGGGACCTGTATACCGCTAAGCTCATCTTGATGCAAAGCATTCTGAATGATTCGATAACTTTCTTTTCCTGTTTTTTTATTCAAAGTCTTGGTCCAGAAGAAAGCTTCGTCATATTCAAAAATATGGCGGGTAATGGGGCAACGGCGCAAATAAGTTTCACGTTCCTCAATATTCTCTGCATTCGACCAAGGGCCTGAAACAAAGAAAATCTCATCCACCCATTCGCTTTGATGATGTGGAAAAAGACTACATACAATGATGCGATCAAAATTTAATGCATCAGCAAAACTGACTAAAATCTGAAAGACCTGCTGCAATTCATGTGCCTGTTTCAATTGATATACTGTCTGAAACAGTAAGTTAGCCAACTGATGAGGTTCAAATCGTATTACTTTATTCGTCAATTTTAATCTCTAGGTTAACAATCAGCATTAAGTTTATACCTTAGTTTTAAAATCAAGATAATGTAAAAAAAAGTAGTTTCTGTAGAGAAACTACTTTATTCAATGTTTAAACCAACTCAGAATCAGCCAATAAAGTTTCAGCTGCTAACTTACCCAAATTATGTGATGCTAAAGGACTATCTCCGGTCAAAAGCTTACGGTCTTTATGTACCTGACCAGTAATGCCTTTATTGATAATTTTCACACCCAATTTTTCTAGGTTTTCACCGACCAGCCAAGGCAATGCACCTGGCATGTAGCCAATATCGATATTAGCACCTTGATCTAAAGAATCTGGAAACACACAAATCTCATAATCTTTAAAAATATAATTTTCAGGCTGTTCATCTACGGCTGCGGCAAGTAAGGATGCCGGTCCATGGCACAACGTAATCACATATTTGTCATTTTTTACCGCCCATTCCAGAAGCTGTTTCACCGCTTTACTTTCTGGAATTTTTGCTAAAACGCCATGCCCTCCCGGAATAAATACACCGGCATAAGGAGAATTTTCACTTGTGGCTTCTGTAAGAATATTGTCAAGTTGCAAGGGTTCTTTGAGTTTTTTTGCATATTTATGATAGGTATCTAAAACAGCTTTATCTTGATTGGGCATCGCCCACATTTCAAGTTTTGCAGGATTACCAGATAGTGTAGCCACATCAACTTCAAAACCTGCAGCATCCAAATGAAACACTGGCAGTAGCATTTCTACAGGATGATTACCTGTTGAAAAAAACTTTCCATTTTGCATCAGGATATAACGCTCATCTGTTGCAATCATCAGTATTTTTTTATGACCCGTATAAGGTGTGGCGTAGGTTGTACCATCATAATCAGTTTTTGCTGATGTATATTGACTCAAAGAATATGGGGATGGGAAAAAAGCATTGTCTTCGGCAAGGTCAGGGGTGGGTAATTTACTTAATTCAGTCATTTTTCGCTCCAAAAAATCTTGTTGTGATTTGGCTTAACAACTCCAGTATATTCATGAGTAAAACATGTTTTAAATAAGGGAAAACCCCTAGACATACAAATCTAGAACATAAACATGAAACACATTTAAATCGTGCATCATTCAGAGAAAATAGCGATTTGATTGATCTGATGAAATATAGAAAATATGATTGAGTCATTAAAACCATGCTGTTATTCACGTTTATTTTTTGATTTTTAATGGAATACATCAGACCTTCATTTTTTATTCTTTGATGTATTTATCATGATCATTCGATTATAAAACCAGAAACTTAATCTCAATGACAAATTAAGTTTCTGGCTGGTACTTTATCAATCACCGATCATTTTTATATGACCAAAACAAGGATTGAATTACTTCCATTCCATTTCGCTCGTAAGCACTTTAGAACTCAGCTCTAAAGAACTTTCTTCGGCTAGACTTGGATATTTTTCTTTTAATGCTGCAATCACAGAGGCTGAATCTTTATGGTCCTTTAAAACTTTATCAACATCTACAAGATATTGATAAGTAAAATCGACGGCGTGTACTCCTTTTGGAATTTCACCAATAAAATGACCTGGGATAACAGCACTTGGGCTTAAACGCTTCATTTGTTTCAGCGTTTTTTTCCATGCATCTCGCTCTTTTTCACTTTGAGCATCAGCAGTCCACAAATGGATTCCAGAAGATACACCTACTCCACCAAGAACGGTACGATTACTTGGCACCCAAAGATAAGAGGCATATTTGCCAGGTGATTTAATTTCAATTTTTTCACCTTCTAGCTCAATTGATTTCGCCTCGGTGGCATTCGGAACAATTACTTGCGTAGGAGCTCCATCTTTTAAAATTGGTCCCCAATATGCAAATTTGCCGACTTTGGTGGCTTCAATATGTTTAACGACTTCTGGTGTAGCAATCACTTTGGCATTCGGAAAGGCTTGAACCAATGGCTCTAAACCGAAGTAATAATCTGGATCACCGGCAGTAATCACAATATATTGAAGATTTTTACCGCTGTCTTGAATCAATTTGACCAAATTCTTGGCATCGTGGCTGCTGAATTGTGCATCGACCAATACCGCATCCTTTTCTCCCGAAATTAACGTCGATGTCACTGGGAAAATACCCTGAGTCTGAGGGTTATATACTTTATAGGTCAATTCAGTTGCAAAAGCTGAAGCACTCAAAGCAACTGAACTGACTAGAATTGATTTTAAAAATAATTTCATCGATTTATCTCTCTTTAGAATTAAATGAAGTTTTAAGTAATTGTTGCTCTACAAAACGTACAAAGTCCTGTGGTTTACCATAAAAACCATGAATAGGAACCTGCCCAATCTCAGCATGTTGATTTTCAAATATTACGGTAGGAAAACCTTGTCCTCGTACACGTGATAATAATTGACGGCTATGGTCAATATGTTGATACAGCTGATTTTGATCTACAGCATCCAAGTATTTTGACCACTGATCAAGGCTGATGCCCAATTCAGTACCAAGCTGAGCAAGTACATCATATTGTGTGACATTTAAGCCTTTTTGATAGTAAGCTTGTTGTATTAAATTTAATAATGCCAACATCGAGTCATGCCCCCGTGTCTGCTCAATGCTTAACAATGCACGGGTTGCAGGAATCGAATTCATTTTCAGCGTGCTGTCTTTTAATAAACCATTTTTATAATCATTACCAAAACTTACGCCCGTGAGTTGATGGATTTGTTCATCATAATGAATGATTTGTGTGCGCATTGCAGCCGTCATCTGCGGTTGATGATCTTCATCATATAAACCACCCAAATGTAAACGCTGTAGATGCGGAAATTTTTCTTCGATTGCATTTATCAAAGGCAATGCACCATAACTCCAGCCACAAAGCGGATCAATGATCCAGTGTAGAATCGGAGACGCCATAAACTTCCTCTTAGAAATAGATATATTCTCGAAATATGCAAAACACATTTCGGTGGAGATTTGTTATAGTAAAGAAGACAATTACTTTTTGTAAGTACTTACAAAAAAGTAAGTGACTCTAAAGTGGGAAATTTATGAATATCGACACCTCCTGTTTAGCCGCAAATGTTTTATCAAAAAACTGTCCATCTCGGACGCAGTTGATGCATTTGACCAATCGTTGGGGCGTACTTGTGATGTTTTGCTTAAGACGAGGAACCCATCGTTTCAGTGAGTTAAGACGCAGAATTGATGGCATCAGCGAAAAAATGTTGACACAAACTTTACGTGATTTGGAAAATGACGGTTTTGTTGTACGCAAAGAATACCCTGTGATTCCTCCTCATGTTGAATACTCCTTATCGGAAAATAAAGGCGTTGAAGTCGCTGAAAAAATTTACGACTTGGTGCATTGGATTGAGCAGAATAGCGATTAAAAATTAATCGCAAAACCTTTCTTTGAAGCAAAGAACCGTTTTGCGATACACAACGCTTAGAACTTAAAGCTATAATCTATATTTAAACGTGTTTCATTGGCTGAGTGAAAGACCATATCGGTCGGCATATCATTTCGGTAATGAGAAAAACGTGCTCGCATCCCCAAGCCTTTCAACTTCCCTTCTGGAATTTTATAAGCTAAATCCAGCTCCATCGATTCTTCTTTAAATCGTTTATCGCCATAATTAAGTAAATCAATGTCTTGCCCTTTGGCGTAGCGGGTCATAAAACGCAGTCCATTGAGAGAAATATCAGCTAATTTTACATTTTTAAAATCATATTCATAACGTAGTGAATAGACTTTCTCGTCTTTATTGGAATAATCCGAGCTCATAAAATCAAGCACCACAGGACTTTCAGTTCCCGATAAAAATGGTAACCCTGTTGAACCAAAAGACTGCATATAACCCAATGAGAGTGTATGATTTTGATAATTTAGACCAAACATTCCACTTAAATGCTGGTTATCTACATTTCCAATTTTCTCTTTACCAACCTCCTGGCTATTGAAAAATCGTACATCGCTTAAAAAAGTTAACTGTTCATTTAAAGGCTGTTTACCATTAAAACCCAAGAATTGCTGTTGGTAGATATCATGCAGTTCAGCCTGATAAGCCCGTATTCGATACGCTTCATTGAGTTGATAAGCACCACCAAAACTATAGAAATAATCCGTTGTTGCTGATTGATCAAAACGGCGATTGATATTGTCCGTACCAACATCACGATAATGGATCGAATCACGCTGACGAACTTGATCTACATAAAAACTTTCCAATTGCAACTTTGGAATTTCATTGGAAACAAACCGAGCACCTCGATAAGTTTGAGGAAACAAACGCGCAGGTGAAGAAAAAATCGTGGGCAATCGTGGAACCAAATCTCCCACAAAAAGCTCATTTTTTTTGAATTTTGCTTTGGCAGTCAGTCCTATTTTCCCATAGTAATTATCTCGTGAATTATCTGTATTTACAGGTAATAAACTACTCCGTGCATAGTCATCGGCTCGATCTCCGATTAAATTAAATCCAGCCATTGCCAATACATCAACACCAAAGCCAACTGTTCCATCGGTATAGCCTGATTGACCATTAAAGATGATCCCTTGTGCCCAATCTCGCGCAGCAGTATAAGGATATGGATCTTGTTTATAATCTCGGTCAAAGTAAAAATTTCTAAGCGTTAGCTCTGCACTGCTGTCTTTCACAAAATCGGCATGCGCCAGAGCACTAAATAATGGGCAAAAGTATACCCACACCCACAAGGATGTTTTTTTCATTTTTTTATCTCAACTATTTAATTTTTAGACGATTAAGATGTTGTTTTAAGCGTATAGGCTGGTTCATTTTTATGTCGATAAAATGCATGACTCAACATCAAAATAAGCGCAATTGCCAAAATAAAGACCACCCCGTAATATGCATAAAGTGTGGCTGGTGCTAAACCTTTATCTAAAAAAATGCCTGCAATTGTGGGGGATAAAATGGCACCAATACGTCCAAAACCAATAGCATAGCCCACACCACGGCTACGTATATCAGCATCGTAAATTGTAGGCGAAATAGAATATAAACCTGCAATACAACCATTAATCAACGTTCCAAGTAATAAACCAACAATCAATGCCACACTCACTTGAACCGAGACAGCCACGAATAAAAACACACAGGCAGCGGTTAGTCCTAGAAAGAGGCTCAAGGCATAGAAGATTTTGATACGGGATGCCAGCAAACCAATAATTGCTGCACCAAAGATCCCCCCAATACTAATTAAAATACCTGTGGTAACCCCTTGTTCAGGTGACATTCCCATTGAAATTAAAATTTTCGGAGTCCAACTCATCACAAAATAAAAGCCAAACATCACAAGAAAGAAAGCGCCCCATAGGCATAATGTTTGAAAGGCCCGAGGCCCACCAAATAATTTGGCAAAATCTCCGCCACCTTTTTTATCACTTTTTGCATAATCAGGTAGGGCATCCAAATAATTTAAGCCCATACGCTGTAACACTGAGTTCATCCGCGCGAGCGCTTGTTGTGGTCTTTTTGCCAACAAATAATCCAAGGACTCGGGCAATAACCATATACTCACCAACAGCATTGCAATGGTTGTGGCCCCACCTGCAAGGAAAATCGAACGCCAGCCTAAATGTTCAATCAGTGTCAGCGATAATATTCCACCAATTGTGGCACCGATCCCATATCCTGTAGACATCAAACTTACCGCGAAACTTCTCCAACGCGTATTGGCATATTCACTGGCCAAAACATTGCTACTGGCAAGAATACCGCCAACCCCAATCCCTGTGACAAAACGAAGGGCTGCCAACATGCTATGACTATTGACAAAAGCACATGCCAGCATGCTGATTCCAGCGATCACTAAACAAATTAAGATCAGTAACCGGCGACCTATTTTATCGGCAAGAGGTGCCAGAAAAATCGAACCAGCAGCCATGCCAAATAAACCAGCACTTAATAGCAAACCAATTTGAGCACCAGAAAGCGACCAATCCACTGAAACAGAGGGTGCGGTAAATGCCATAACCATGACATCAAAACCATCAATAATATTGAGGAAAATACAAATCAAAATCACGAACCATTGATAGCGGTTCATTTTATTTTGACTGATCTCTTGAAGCACATCTCTTTCCATTTGTGTATCTCCCAATCTGGGTAGGATATACACACGACATTACTGGGTTGCGTCGTTGGGTGGTTATGCATATCCGTATCCATAATTACCTAGAGGAATAATTTAATTTTTAAAACTCGTTTTTGAACAAGAATTTTTTTTGGAGCGTCCTGCTCTATTTCATCCTGACCAATTGGATCCAAAAAATCAATAGTGTTATTAAAAAATAATTGCACAAACTTATAAAAAAGAAAAAAATGATTGATTTATTTGAATATAAATAGAAAACAGTATTAGAGATAATACATATAGTTTTAAAAATTACATGAAAATGGATCCATTTATTTTATTTTATCACTTCCCCAAAATAACCTTGTTGAGGATATTAAAAGTCTTGCACCTTATTTTGAAATATTCCAGTTTTCGCAATGCGATGTAGATTCAACAAAACCACAAATTGGATCCAAAACATAAACAAAAGTACAATCAACCACATAAATATTGTCGTGATATTTTTTTAGATAAAAACAGCAAAATACCGATAAATATAAAACAAATAAGCCTAACTCAGAGTATTTAATGAGCAAAAATGATCATTTTATTTATTGACCGTTTACTTAGGTTGATATAAATTGGATCCAATAAGTGATAAGGAGTCATCACAAATGTTTATAAAAAATGCATGGTATGTTGCTTGCTATCCTGAAGATATCCAAGACAAGCCGCTTGGTCGCACCATCTGTGGTGAAAAAATTGTTTTCTATCGAGGTAAAGAAAATAAAGTCGCTGCTGTTGAAGATTTTTGTCCACATCGTGGTGCCCCATTATCGTTAGGTTATGTTGAAGATGGCAATTTAGTTTGTGGTTATCATGGTTTAGTCATGGGATGCGAGGGAAAAACCATTTCTATGCCAGCTCAACGCGTAAACGGTTTCCCATGCAATAAGCGCTATGCTGCTGTAGAAAAGTTTGGTTTTATTTGGGTTTGGCCAGGTGATCGAGCTTTGGCTGATGAGTCCAAACTCCCAATACTCGAATGGGCAGATCATCCTGAGTGGAGCTATGGCGGTGGTTTATTCCATATCAATTGTGATTATCGTTTAATGGTTGACAACCTTATGGATCTGACCCATGAAACCTATGTTCATTCGAGCAGTATTGGTCAAAAAGAAATTGATGAGGCACTTCCTGTCACCAAGGTTGATGGTGATCATGTCATTACTGAACGTTATATCGAAAATGTCATTGCTCCCCCATTTTGGCAAATGGCACTTCGTTGTAATCACTTAGCAGATGATGTTGCAGTAGATCGCTGGCAACGCTGTCACTTCGTTGCTCCTAGTAATGTACATATTGAAGTGGGTGTGGCTCATGCTGGACATGGCGGATATCATGCCCCAAAAGAGAAAAAGGTATCATCGATTGTGGTTGATTTTATTAGTCCCGAAACAGAAACCTCACATTGGTATTTTTGGGGAATGGCTCGTAATTTTCAACAAGATAACCCGACCCTCACCGATCTCATCCGCGAAGGTCAAGGCAAGATTTTTACCGAAGATTTAGAAATGTTGGAACAGCAGCAACAAAATATTTTGCGAAATCCCCATCGCCAGTTACTGATGCTGAATATCGATGCTGGTGGCGTACAGTCACGTAAAGTAATTGACCGATTACTGGCACAAGAAAGTACGCTCACGCCTGAAACAACAAAACATAAGTTTCCAAATATTCGGGTGATTTAAAGGAGAACAAACATGGACGTTATTATTAATAAAATTCACCAGCTCACCCCATCAATTCGAGCATTTGAATTGATTTCAAGCAATGGTTCTGCCCTTCCAGACTTTGAGGCAGGTGCACATATTGATGTGCATCTCAAAAACGGCTTAACGCGCCAATACTCACTTTCAAACTGTTGTCGTGAAAAACATCGTTACGTGATTGGTGTTTTACATGATGAGCATTCTAGAGGTGGTTCTCGTTGCATGCATACCGAGTACCGTGAAGGTGATCTATTACGTATTGGCGCACCACGTAACTTATTTAAAATTCATCCTCATACCCAAAAGGCAATCTTATTTGCAGGTGGCATTGGTATTACCCCGATTCTTTCAATGGCATATCGACTTAAATCCCAGCGGATCCCCTTTGAGCTGCATTATTTTGTACGTTGTCATGAAATGATTGCCTTCTATGGAAACTTAACCGAACACTTTGCAGGTCAGATTTATTTTCATATTCAAGATCAACCAGAAACTCAATGTGATATGTCTGCTGTCTTGGAGCAGAACGCATCAGATAGGCATTTATATGTTTGTGGGCCAGCAGGTTTTATGGCATTTGTAATGCAGTCAGCTCAACACATGGGCTGGCAGGCGGAACAGCTACATCAAGAGCACTTTGTGGTACAAAAGTCAGAGACATCCGACAATACGGCTTTTACCATTGAAATCAAAGGCAGTGAACGTCGTATCGAAGTACAGCCTCATCAAACAGCAACCCAAGCATTAATTGAAAATGGTTTTGATGTCCCTATTTCTTGCGAACAAGGTATCTGTGGAACCTGTATTACGCGTGTGGTTGCAGGAATTCCAGATCATCGTGATGTATTTATGACTGACGAAGAGCATGCGTTAAATAATCAGTTCACGCCTTGCTGTTCTCGGGCAAAATCTACAAGTTTGGTGATTGAATTTGAATGAAAAAACAGTACTTGGATTCGATTAAAAAAGCTGCTTAGAGTCTGTTGATATTTCATTTCAGTTTTATTGAGACAACACGTTTCTTAAGGTCTCGCCTAAAACCACAACACTACTATGTTCACGCATTAATGTTTCAGCACGCCCAGCCTGCCTATGCACTAAAGCATCGTAAATTGAACAGTGCTGTAGATGGGCATAATGTAAGCGACGATATTCTGAAAGTGCTTGAGTCTGGTCATAGGTAATGGCTTGGGCCGAGGCCATAGGCAACTGATTATTTTTGGCTAAGGCTTGGATCAACGCAATATTTTGCGCGCCTTGAATAATGGTATCGTGAAAAATCACATTAAAGTGGTGGTAACGTTCCAGTTCATGATCACCAAACTCAGTTTTTCCATCAAAAAGTTTTTCAGTTTCAATAATGCAATTTTGTAGTGTTTTTTTCTGTTCTTCAGTCAAACCTTGTTCTGCCATGGTTTTAGCAGCCAGTCCTTCAAGGATACCGCGTACTTCAAGTGCATCATTGATCAGCTTTTCTGAAATTTCTCGAACCGTGTAACCCCGAGTCGGATTTTTAATCAGTAAACCTTCTTGCTCCAACAACCGAAATGCCATACGCACAGGCTGTCTAGATACCCCAAGCAACTCAGCCGTTGGGATCTCTGCCACTCTGGCGCCACCCTCTAGCTCCCCATCAATAATCATTTTTCTAAGTTTAATTAAGACTTGTTGACCTGAAGACATTCACTGCTGCACGCTTTCAAAAATACCCTTTGATGCTAACAAGTTCACCCATAAAAGGAAAACAAATTTTTGATTTGAATCTATTCGGTCTAAATCTAAGGCTTTGGTTTAAGAAGTGGTCATATAGAGATTAAACTTAGTTAATATTAAAACGAACCTTAACTATTTTAGACGATCTTAATTGCTGCAATTCTTTGATAAAAAAGCACATGTGCTTTTTTATCAGTGCTAAAGCATATCAATCAATTAGATAAATAATTTGATTAGTCAACAGCGATGATTGTAGGCTCGCTAGAGTTATAATCAATATAATGCCACCCATTTAAAACAGTTGAACAAGTATAGTCATCACCACTTAAATCATAAAATGTAAATCCCCAGCCTTTTGTATTACGAAATTGTATGCGGCATTGATATAGCTTACTGATACCGCCGATTACATTGCCTTCGGCAATACCTAATGCTTTTGCACAATCAGATGTATAACCTGGTTTTATATTGACTTCCCATTTCAGCTCACAACGGACTCCTGCAACTTTATCCATTTGCTTTTTATTCAATGTATCAGTTACAAGCTCTAAGCTATATCCTGCTGATTTTGGATAACCAATCTCATAGTTTTTACCCTGATTATTTTTAAGGGAAACCACAATGTACTCTTCATTTTGGTCAATACTTAAAATATTTAAATCGGTCATTTTAATTACTCTTTGAGTTATGGAATAAATAAATTATTATTTTCCAACTGGTAAAAAAATCCCCAATTCTTGGTATTTTCTCATCGCTCAGTATTTGTTTATAAAATAATTTAAAAAATCTCATCCCTTTGTTTTTATTCTTAAAATTCCATTATTTTTACCACATTATTTATGAGTAATCACACTACTTTTTTCTACTCCTCATCTCTTTTTCTTCACTCTATCTTTTATATTTTATCAAATTTTTTTTAAACAAAATGTGAATAACGCCCTATCATTTAAATTCAGCTTATTCATAAACATAAAGAGCATGCTTTTATTTTGTCTTTCATTTTTTAGCAACAAAAAAGTTACCTGTATTTGATTTAAATTTAAGGTCTTGATCAATATAGGTAACTTTCTGTTTTTTATATTAATATTCGATCATATCTAAACGACTTCCTTGTATCTCATTCAATGTTTTAATTTCATAAGGTAAACCGACATAGTTTTCTGCCAATGTGGTTAATCCAGCATTTGATTCTAAAATATAACTGAGCTCAGCCTGTTTAATTTTATGATCAAACTCACTTTCTGTTTCAAAACGATGCAGTAAATGAGTCATCCACCACGAAAAGCGTTCCGCTTTCCATACTCGCTTCAAGCATTTTTCCGAGTACTCTTGAATGCCTTTCTCTGAATCATTGAGATAAAAATCAATCAAAGCATGGGATAAATAAGCAATATCAGAAGCTGCTAAATTTAAACCTTTTGCTCCGGTGGGTGGCACAATATGTGCAGCATCGCCCGCTAAAAATAATTTTCCAAATCGCATTGGCTCTGTCACAAAACTACGTAGAGGTGCAATACTTTTCTCAAGAGAAACCCCTGTCACTAAATTTTCCCGACTTTCGTCATCCAAACGATTTTTTAATTCATTCCAAAATCTTTCATCTGTCCATTCATCGACACGATCGCTGGACGGTACTTGCAGATAGTACCGACTGCGTGTTTGGGAGCGCATGCTGCATAAGGCAAAACCCCGTTCTGACTGTACATAAATCAACTCATTTGAAACGGGAGGAACATCTGCAAGCACACCTAACCAACCGAATGGATAAAGCTTTTCAAAAGTTTTGATTTTATCTTGAGGCACACTTGCACGACAGACACCGTGATAACCGTCACAGCCTGCAATAAAATCACATTGAAGACGGTACGATTGACCATTTTGCTGAAAAGTAACAGTCGGACTTTCTTCAAAATCATGAATTTGTACATGCTCAGCTTCATAATAAGTGCATAAGCCTGCCGCTTCACGCGCATGCATTAAATCTTTTGTGACTTCCGTTTGTCCATAAACTGTCACTTGTTTGCCCTGAGTTAATTCAGCTAAATTGACACGATACTTTAAGCCATTGGTTAAAATTTCAATACCATCATGTGGCAGTCCAAACTTCTTTAAGTTTTCATCCACACCCGCTTGAGCCAATAAATCTACTGATACTTGTTCAAGTATGCCTGCTCGAATACGTGCAGCGACATATTCAGCACTACGTTGTTCAATGACTACATGCGAGATGCCCGCCTTAAACAACAGTTGCCCAAGCAATAAGCCTGCTGGTCCTGAACCAATAATCGCAACTTGAGTGGTTAAATTTTCCATAATATTTTTTCTCCATATCCAGATATTTAAATTAATTTTTTTGATGTACTTTTTATATGGTGAAATTGGGATAGCCACCGTATATTGGCAGTAATGACCGTATATCGGTCAAAATAAACATAATCGAGAATGGATGAACGATGCGATACGATTTAATCAAAAATGAAATTTCAGGTGAAACCATCAAGCAAGATGATTATATTGCTGGACTCGCCAAAGGACTGAGCCTGCTTGAAGCCTTTGGTATCGATCGCCAAAAACTCAATTCAACACAAATTGCTGAACGGACTGGATTAAGCCGTACAGCAGCTCGAAGATATTTACGGACTTTAAAATATTTAGGATACTTAGAAAGTGACGATCACTATTTCTGGTTAACGCACAAAGTCTTACGCTTATCGAGCTCATATCTCAGCTCTGCCCATCTACCTAAAGTCGTACAACCAATTTTAAATTTGTTGAGTGCACAAACGAGTTTGACTTTTTCATTGGTGGTTTTAGATGAACATGAGGTTGTGCCAATCGCACGAAGTTATTTACCTCAACACGATCATCTGCGGGTAAGTCCATATGGCATGCACTTGGGCAATCGCCTACCTGCTCATGCGACATCAACAGGTAAAGTTTTATTGGCAGCTTTGCACCCGGAAGAGCAAAAACAGTGGCTAAACAAATATGGTTTAAAACGAATGACTGCTTATACCATCCAAGATCAAGCACAGTTTTATCAAGTATTGAATGAAGTACAAAAACAAGATTACTGTTTATCGAAAGAAGAACATGAATTCGGGGTTATTGCGATCGCTGTTCCAGTTTTAAATGCGCAAGGCAATACTGTCGCTGCGCTAAACTGTATCGCACAAACGCATCGAATTACGGATGAACAACTCTTTCAGCAAATTTTACCCTTACTGAGAAATACAGCTCATGAATTAAGAAGTATGATTTAAAACATTCTTATATTTTTGCTTTAGTACCGTCGGAACGGCGCTCTAATTGATCTTGTTTGGGTTGCCTCCACGCTTTGGCTTGTTTACATACTCCCCAATTGATTGGCCATCCATTTAATTGAATAAGATACTAATAATAACAAATACTTAACCATTATTTTATATAAAAATAAGAAGCTTCAATAAGTTATTTTTATTTAACAACATAATTATTTAAGAAAAATAATGAAATATTTGTTGATTTATCTTATTATTTTAAACGATAATAATTATCATTAACATCTTTATAAAAATTTATTTTAATGAAACATTCAATTCTTAGCCACTCTATCCGTCATGTTCTTTTTAGCTCTCTCACTCTATTCAGTTGTACTGCAATCGCAGAAACCGTAGCCTTGCAATTGCCAACAATCGAAGTAAAAGCAGACACAGAAAAAGCAACAGGATATACCGAAAGAAAATCTCGTGCAGCCACCAAACTTGATTTGACCTTAAAAGAAACTCCCCAGTCCGTAACGGTCATGACCAGCCAACATATTGAAGATCAAAATTTAAACACCCTTGAAGAAGTTTTAGCGCAAACACCTGGTATTTATGTACAACGTTATGGCGCACAAGGTGCTGTTGGAAATGGTGGAGAATATACATTCTATTATGCACGTGGCAATCAAATCTTGAATTATCAAGTAGATGGTGTAATGACATCCCCTGCAACCAGTGGCAAGAATGGTTCATCACTCAGCAATTTAAATCCGATTATTTATGAAAATATTACCGTGCTTAAAGGAGCTGCAGGACTCACCAATGGTGCAGGTTATCCAAGTGCCAGTATTAACCTCAACCGCAAACATGCAACCAGTACAACACCAACAGGTCAAATTAAATTCAGTACGGGTTCAGAGCAAGCGATTCGTTCCGAGTTCGATGCACAAAGTGCATTATCATCGTCAGGTGACATTCGTGGCCGAGTCGTCGCGGCCTATGGTCAAAGCGACTCATGGCGAGACTGGGGTGATCAACGTGATGCCACACTTTATGCAGTATTGGATGCAGATCTGAGTGAAAAAACTCAGTTCAGTATAGGTTCATTACTCAGCCGTTCTCGCCTCAATGGACAAGGTGTACATGGTATTACGGTATTTGGTGATGATGGCACATTGATGCCGTTCAATCGTGAATTTAACCCCAATGCACGTTGGGCTTATAGCAATGTGGATACACTCAATTTATTTACTGAGTTAAAACATGAATTCAACAATCGTTGGAAAATTCAAGCCAATTATAATTATACCAAACAAGACATTGACGCCTTATATGGCGTCATTGGTGTTGCCCAAGTCGATTACACCAAAATGACCGCTTCACTTGCGGCATCGCAGAATGATTTCAGTCCAGAAGAACATAGCCTTGATCTCTCAGCAACAGGATACTACTCTGTATTTGGACGTGAACATGAATTGATGCTGGGAGCAAGTTATCAAAATCTAAAAAGTAACAACAATGCTTATGCGGGATATAGCAGTAAAGACCGTATTGACCTAAACACATGGGATGGAAAAATTGCACTACCACCAGAAGCTCTCGTTGCGACGGGTGTAAGTAATAAAGACTATCAGCAAAGTGGATATTATCTTGCAACTCGACTTAACCCTATTGATCCTTTGCATATTATTATTGGAGGTCGTTTATCGAATTATGATTTAAAAACCCATTCGACTAACACAGTCAGAAATACAGTTTCAGATTCTAAAATTAAAGAGTCTAACCAACTTACCCCCTATGCAGGGATTACTTATGATCTCGCCTCGTATCTAACGGCCTATGCAAGTTATACCCATATTTTCTTGCCGCAAAGCAACCGTGATTATGCATACAATATGTTGGACCCACAGCAAGGCGACAATTATGAAGGCGGTTTTAAAGCCAGTTTTTATGATGACCGATTAAATATGAGTGCCGCTTATTTTCAGGCAAAAATGGACAATGTTGCTGAATCTGCCGGAAAATATAGTGATACGGATCAAGCGGTCATCAATGGATGGACAACATCGGGATCAACCTATTATCACGGCGTGAAAGGTGCAAAAACTCAAGGCTTTGAACTTGAAATTTCGGGGCAAATTTTACCTGAATGGAATATTCAGGCGGGCTATACTCAAGCTGAAACCAAAGATAAAAATGGTCAACGTATCAACTCCGACCGCCCAAAACAACAATTTAAATTATTTACCACCTATAACTTACCCGTGATGGAAAATAAGTTAACCGTTGGTGCAGGAATCAATTGGCAAAGCGAGTTTTACGATAAAACTAAAACTGGTTTAAATTATGAAGCTTTTCGTCAAAAATCCTTTGGCTTGATTGATGTAATGGCTCGTTATGCAATCAGCCCAGACCTTAATCTTGGACTGAATATCAGCAATCTCAGCGATGAAAAATATCGCCTCAATACCTGGGCAAATACATACGGTGACCCAAGACGCTATACAGCATCACTTCAATATAAATTCTAAAGCTGAAATTGACTTAAAACCTAGCCTGAGCACCATGATTGGGTTCAGTCCCATCATGGTGCATGCCATAGGTATAGATTTACACATGATTTCTGCTTCGGGTTAGACAAGTAATCATTTTTTAAATTGGTGTACAGACATCACAGATATAAAACGGATCTTCTTATGATCAAGAAAACTTTTCTCTACTTGGCTTTGGGCATATTGTCCATGCAAATCCCAACACATGGTTTTGCAAATAACAGCATCGAGATTGGAAAAACACAAACCTTGGCTTCCGTTGTTTTGAATGAAAAAAGAGCCATTCAAGTCTATCTTCCAGCAAGCTACAACAAATATCCTCATCAGAAATATCCTGTAGTTTACTTATTGGATAGCGAAAGCAACTTCCATTACGTGACAGGAATTGTCGAAAAATTATCTAAGTCTCCTTATCCTTCGATACCTGAAATGGTCGTCGTTGGTATCGTTAATACAGATCGTGCACGAGACTTAACACCCACCCAGCAAAAACCAGAGATTAAAGAAGGACGCCGCATTGAAGGCAAAACGGGCGGAAATATTGCTTTCTTTAATTTCTTAGAAACCGAGCTCATGCCTGAGATAGAGAAAAAATATCGTACCAATGGCTTCAATATATTGATCGGTCATTCTTTTGGTGGGATTACTGTACTGAATCATATGCTCAATGGTCATCAAAATATCCAAGCTTACATTGTTCATGATCCTAGTATTTGGTGGGATGATGAAATCATGCTCAAACGTTTTAAGGATGCAAAGAGTAAAGATTTTCAACATAGAAAACTCTTCTTGACCCAGGTCGGGAGTAGCGAAAATACTGCCAGTCTAGACAGTCACTACAATGGGATTCAAAAATTCAATCAATATTTGAGTCAGCAGCCCTTTCATGATCTGAATTATAAATATGTTCAATATGAGGGTGAAGATCACGGTACTGTCCCACTGAAAGGCAATCTTGATGGCTTGCGTTATATTTTTGAGGGCATGCAAGTCAATATTAAGGACATCCCTGAACATCCTGATCTGGTGAAGCAACATTACGCACGATTGAGCCAAAAGTTAGGTTTTGAAATACAACCCAGTGAGGTTTATCTGGATGCCGTTTTAGATTATTTAAAACGTAGCAACAACCCTAAAGCAATACAGCAATTTCAGCACTATATCCTGTCAATTTATCCTCAATGGCAGATGAAAAGCGTATCCTAGAAGCTGTTTTTACTTCACAGGATAGGACTGTCATTTTTATTCAATATAGGGTGGTATTTAGACCGCTACTACCACTCTGTCATTGCCTAAGTTACTTATCTCTATATTTCAAAATTAATTAATTTTTATAAAATAAATCAGACTACTGTGAATTAACCTCACCCCAAGATTATTATTTAAAACGATCTAGCCATCATTTTATTTAAATCAGCATGTTTAGCAGAATTCAAAACCACTTACCATTCATTTTATAAAATACAGGATCGCATTAAAACAAAAACAAAATCACACATTATTGTTTTTACCCTATTAAATTCACAAATTATCTATATAATGAATATAATTTATACTTTCACAATTAAAACAAGTCATATGTATTACCACCAAATCATAAAATTAATTTCAAAAATTTGAAATGTTTATATATTGGCTTTAATTTACCTATGGATACACATTAGCAACAGCATCAAAACAAAAAAAGCAAAAACACTAATAAATTTTATAGTTTTCAAATACTTAAAATAAGTTACAAGACGATAAAACTGCTTTAAAAATAACAAAAAATCTATTAAATTATGATAATAATTTTTTTAAGTTACTTTAACTATTTAACTTTACTTATTAAACACAGCGTCTCAATAATAAATTGTTAGACAATTATAACTTTAACCCATCACAAGAATGCACTCCCTTAAGAATAATTTTATATTCTTTGTATATTCAATAGATTTAAATTCAAAAAAAATAATGATGAAATAATTTAAATCTTAACCTGAAAATTTACAGCGCTTTAACTAAATAGTATTTTCATGGAAGGTAAAAATTTGAATATCTTATTTCATAATCAAATATAGATTAAATAATAAAGGTGGGCCGTAAAATGATTGAATGGCTACAAAGTGAATTAAAACATAGTCCTGAAATTCTATTGTTCTTATCTTTAGCAATAGGTTTTTGGATCGGACAATTTCAATTCGGTAAGTTTCAATTTGGTGGTGTTGCAGGATCACTACTTGTCGCAGTTATCCTCAGTCTGATCGGAGTTCCTATCGACAATGGCGTAAAGGCCATCCTGTTTGCCTTATTTATTTATGCAGTTGGCTTTGAAAGTGGTCCACAGTTTTTCAAATCACTTGGTCCTCAATCGATTAAAGAAATTCTCTTGGCAATCTTTATGGCGGTATGTGGTCTGATTACTGTCCTAGCGATGGCTAAAATCTTTGATCTGGACAAAGGTTTGGCTGCGGGACTTGCTGCTGGTGGAATGACACAATCAGCAATCATCGGTACGGCAGGAGATGCGATTTCTCGTTTGGATTTGCCGCTTGCAGAAATCCAAAAGCTCCAAGCCAATGTAGCAATTGGATATGCTGTCACTTATATTTTTGGTTCATTGGGTGCCATTATTGTCTGTGTAAATCTCTTACCCAAATTCATGGGTAGAGAGATTCATGATGATGCATTGAAGGCACAAGCAGAACAGTTGAAAGGCGCTTTTCAACTTGCATCGGGACAAGAACTGGCAATGCCTGAAATTGTCGGACGTATCTACAAAGTCAAACAAGCAGCAGGACAAAGTATTGCAGAGGTTGAAGCCTTATTACCCAGTGTGACCATTGAACGCTTGAAACGTAAAGATCAATTTATTGATGTTTCTCCTGAGATTAATCTGCAAAAAGACGATGTGGTTCTTGTGGTTGGTCGAAGAGCAAGTATTGTTTCGATTGCTGAATCGATTGGATCTGAATTGCAGTCCTCACAAGGGATGGAAATGATCATGGATACAACAGATGTTATTTTGAGAAATTCAAAATATGCCAATCGCACACTTGGAGATATCAAGACCAATACCCCAGATTATTTAAAACATGGCATTTATGTACTTGCAATTAAACGTAACAGCGAGTCTCAGACTTTAAGTGATGACACTATCCTCCGCCAAGGCGATGTTGTAACGGTGTATGGAACAAAAAGTGATCTTGATCGATTAGTCAAAGAAGCAGGTAAAGCCTTGCCGGAAAGCTTGAAAACAGATTGGATTTTTCATGGCGCGGGTTTGGTGGTCGGTTTAGTGATTGGTTTATTTGTGATCCGCATCGGAGATGTGCCTTTAACGCTGGGTGCAGGTGGTGGTGCACTACTCTCTGGTCTGCTATTTGGTTGGCTTCGTAGTCGAAATCAAGTGCATGGCAACATGCCTTTGGCAGCTTCGCAACTTCTTAAGGATTTAGGTCTTGCAGGTTTCGTAGCCGCTGTGGGATTGCAATCAGGATTACAAGCCATTCAGACCATCAAAGAAAGTGGTTTATCACTGTTTATGATTGGCGTTGTCGTCACCCTTGTCCCACTGATTCTTTCCATGCTGTTCGCACGTTATGTACTTCGTTATGACAATGTCGCAGTGATGGCTGGTGCATTAACTGGCTCCCGAAGTGCCAATCCTGCTTTTGGTGGCGTGCTAGATAAAGCAGGAAATTCAATCCCCACTGTGCCATTTGCGATTACCTATGCACTTGCAAATGTATTTTTGACCCTGCTCGGCCCACTGATTGTTGGTTTAGCATAAATAAATCTATAAATCCCAAACACATTGATATCAAGATAAAGAAGGAGACTTCCCATGGGGAACGTTGATTATTCAAAATACGCAAAACTCAGTCCATTTGAACTTAAAGATGAATTAATTGCTTTGGCTCAAAGCCATACAGATCGCATGATGCTCAATGCAGGACGAGGCAATCCAAACTTTCTTGCAACTGTTCCACGTCGTGCCTTTTTCCAATTGGGTTTATTTTCCGCCACTGAATCAGAATTTTCTTTTTCCTATATGCCAGAAGGGCTCGGTGGATTTCCTCGTGTAGAAGGGCTGCAATCCCGCTTTGACCATTTTGTTTTAGAAAATCGTGATAAACCCGGCGTTGTCTTTCTTGGCAAAGCGATTTCTTATGTTCGTGACCAACTAGGGCTCGACCCAGATGCTTTTTTACTTGAAATGGTCGAAGGTATTCTCGGCTGTAATTATCCTGTTCCCGATCGAATGCTCAAAGTCAGCGAAAAAATTATTAAAGAATACATTTTACGCGAAATGGGCGTTCAAGGTATGCCGAAAGAACAGCTTGATTTATTTGCAGTCGAAGGTGGTACGGCTGCAATGGCTTATATTTTTAACTCTTTAAAAGAAAACAAAATCATTGCACATGGCGATCGTATTGCCATTGGTTCTCCTATTTTTACCCCCTATCTTGAAATTCCAAAACTCAATGATTATCAACTTGAAGAAGTGTTGATTGCGGCTGACCCGAATCTGGGCTGGCAATACCCAGAATCAGAGCTACGCAAATTAGAAGATCCATCGATTAAAGCCTTTTTCTTGGTGAATCCAAGTAATCCACCGTCTGTAAAAATGAGTGATGAAGGCTTAGCCATTCTGGCAGATATTGTTAAAAAGCGTCCTGATTTGATTATCTTAACCGATGATGTTTATGGAACGTTTGCTGATAATTTTAAATCTTTGTTTGCGATTTGCCCAGACAATACTATTTTGGTTTATTCATTTTCAAAATATTTTGGTGCGACGGGCTGGCGCTTGGGTGTCATTGCACTGAGTCAACAAAACATTTTAGATAAAAAGATTGCAGCCCTTTCCAAAAAAGATAAAAAGGAACTTGAGGAGCGTTATTCATCACTCACTACCGATCCATCAAGCATTAAGTTTATTGACCGTCTGGTCGCAGATAGCCGCAATGTTGCATTGAATCATACTGCTGGATTATCGACACCTCAACAAGTACAAATGGTGCTGTTTGCTTTATTTAATATGATGGACTCACGCCAAAGTTATAAAAAAGCAGTGAAATCTGTGGTAAGAGAACGTGATGCAGCTCTGTATAGACAGCTTGGGGTTGAAGTTCCCCAAGATCCAAATGCCGTTGACTACTATACCCTGGTCAATTTAGAAAATACCTCACGCACACTCTACGGAGATGCGTTTGCGGATTGGATTATGAAAAATAAGAATCCAACTGAATTACTTTTCCGAGTTGCCGATGAAACAGGTGTGGTGCTGCTTCCGGGTTCTGGTTTTGGTGTTCAGCATCCGTCTGCACGTGCCTCGCTTGCCAATTTAAATGAATTCCAATACGCAGCGATTGGATCATCATTACGTAAATTTGCAGAAGAAGCATATCAGGAATATAAAAAAATCAGCAAAAAGAATAAATAAGCATAGATAATTTATGTGTGCGTAGTTAAATAAAAAGATCGCATTCATGCGATCTTTTTTTAATTTGTAAATGCGAAGCGATTTAACATCCACTCATCTGTTGTTATCAAATCTCACGATTTGATTCAAAAAGAGTTAATTTTGAGCCTTACATTTTATTGCTTTCGCAGGCGTGATATTGGTTGCAGAAACTAATTGAGTTGAATCAAACCCTTCTGTTTCTTCTATGAATAAGTGGTAATCTTTAATTTGGATGGTCGCCTGTCCTTCATATTCGCAATACCCCTTTTTGATATTGTCTGGTAACTTAAAAGTCTTTTTGGCTGCATCAAAGTTACTAAAACAAAACCACACATCACGAGTATCACCTTTTGGACGTGGAATAAGTGCAGCGGATGTTTTATTCGGCTCAAAGCAAATATCATCCCCCATGTAATCCACATATTCAGGATCTAAATTACGTGAAAATTTACCTGTTAAAGTGGCTTGCCCTTGATAATTTTTAAAACCAGATTCAGTGTTTTTGTATTTAAAACTTTGTGCTTGTGCAAATACTGGCAATATTGCCAAGGCAATCAATAAAATTTTGTTCATCATCTTAATTTCCATTTTATAAGGTCCTAAATTGTCTGTAATTTTATGCTAATTTTAGAAAATAAAAAATTACTTAAACATTTATTACCTCACCATTTTCACCAATAGTTTGGCTTGTTTGATGTTTCGGGTGGTCATGATGATTTTTTGACAATCATTCATAAGCATTTATATCAAAATTTTTAAAATCATCTACATATTAAAAAATCCCCATAAGTTAGGTACAACTCATGGGGATTTTTCATATTTAAACCCTAATCTTGTGAGTCAGGGTACAAAGGACGATTTCCGGGACTAATTCGGTTGATATGCAAGAAAGTCATATGACGCTCATACTTATCCAGAATATCATTAATCACTTGCTCTTTGGTGTATCCAACCAAGTCATTGTCCTGAGAACCTTCGTACAAAAAGGTTTCTAAACGATAGTAATGTTGCATACCGCGTTTACCCCGTTCACTAAAGGTCGGCGCAATATAGCGCACAGGCCAGATCTGATAAATGAAATTAAATTCTTCTTCGATGTAGATCGTTAAATCAAGATGATACAGCGAATCACTATCTTCGACTTCACCCTGTGTTACTTCGACACTCATGCCACGTTTAACTAATTCATCCGCAACTGTCTGAATCGCAGGTTTACACACGTTATCGAGCATACTGAGTGTTTCGCGACGACCGGGATGAAACATGACACGAGACAAACGTTGCTTCCAATTTAGAATATCAACATTCCCTACAACAGGCGCTGCATTTGGGCTACGGCTTGCTTTACGATAATCTTCTAAACGCAAGGATTTATACAAACCAGCCATCACCAACAACATGACAAAACTGAAAGGTAACCCCATGATGACTGTTGCACTTTGCAAAGCAGTGATCCCATTGGCCATCAGCATCGCTACCGTCAGTAGACCGATTGCAGTAGCCCAGAAAATACGTAACCAACGGGGAGCATCATTATCAACATTAGAGAATTTGGTCGTGAAGTTTCCGAGTACCAAAGCGCCTGAATCTGCTGAGGTAACATAGAAGAGTAAACCTGTCACTGTGGCTATACCCGCAATAAAGGCAAAGCCTGGATATTGTGCGAGTAAGTCATAGAATCCGTGCGCAGGATTGGTCAACACCGTTTGTGCCAATGCAGTATTACCATCGAAAATCACACTATGTAGAGCGCTATTACCGAAAATAGACAACCATGTTATCGTGAACAATAATGGAATGATCAAGGTTCCGCAGACGAATTCACGGATCGTACGACCGCGAGAAATTCTCGCCAGAAATAAACCGACAAATGGAGACCAAGCTACCCACCATGCCCAGAAGAACAAGGTCCAGCTATTCATCCAGTCTTTTGGTCGATCAAAGGCAAAGCTTTCTAGAGCCAAACTTGGAAAGCGACTGATATAATCACCGAAGTTCTGTACCAGTGCATTGAGCAGAAATTCGGTATTTCCAAGAAACAATACAAACAACATCAAGCCAATTGCAGCATAGATATTAATTTCAGACAGAACCTTGATGCCTTTATTTACCCCTGCGGTCACCGAAATAATGGTTACAATCACAGCGACTAAAATCAGTGCAATCTGAATCCAAAGATTTTCTGGAATATCAAACAGCACATGTAAACCATAATTGATCTGAACGACCGCAATACCGCAGGTAGTGGCGATACCAAAAATCGTGCCGATCACAGCAGCCGTATCAACAGTATGTCCAATAGGACCATCAATTTTTTTACCAAAGATTGGATATAATGCAGAACGAATTGTTAATGGCAAATTATAGCGGTAACTGAAATATCCCAATGCCATCCCAACCAAGGCATACATCCCCCACCCGGTTAAACCATAGTGGAACAATGTCCAGACCATGCCCTGTCGTGCAGCTTCATAAGTCTGTCCTTCACCGACCGGTGGGTTCATATAGTGCGATAACGGCTCTGCAACCGAGAAGAACATCAAGTCTGTCCCAATCCCGGCAGCGAACAACATCGCCGACCAGCTCAATAAACTAAACTCAGGTTTAGAGTGTTTAGGACCCAGTTTGATATCGCCATAACGTGAGAAAGCAATAAAAATCACAAAGATTAAATACAGTGTGGCAGCCAATAAATAATACCAGCTGAATTTATCGCTGACCCAAGCCAACACCACATTCAATAAATGATTGGCAAAGTCATTAAATAAAATCGTAACAAGTGCAAATGTTAAAATAAGTAGAGCTGAAACATAAAAAACCACACGATTTAAATGGTCTTTATTCGCTAATGTCGCATCATTAACTGCTCTTGGATTATCTGTTGCCATACAATCCTCAGGAAGTTAGAGAAAAAAAAGAAAACATTCATCCACGTCTGTCCATCGCTAAGTCGATGAAATACATATCTGAATAGAAAATGAAAACAAAAGTTAGTTACTCAAATTAAAATGTTTCTGATTTTTCAGTTGTGTAATGTGATGACTAGATTCACTTCGTGATCACTTGTCTTGCAGTAGAACTAATCTGATCCTGTTTAAGTGTTTTGACTGGGTCATACATAAACAGCAAAATAATAATGGAGCATAATAAACCAGAGAGCGCTACCGCACTTTCCAAGTCGAACTTTCAAGCAACAGCTGTCAAATATAGACTTCAGTAATCACCACAGACCAAAAAATGAGTAATCAAATTGGTGAGAAACTTTCATTACTTCCCCTTTCGAGGAATGATTTGCATCCGGAGTATAACAGAACCCATAAAGTCAAAAACAATACGAAACAAATTACAACACCCCGTTAACATAAGGATTAAGTGATAAATTTGAGACGCTCGAGCCCAGATAAAGCATGATGAATTAAAAACAAATCTTGGATACTGACGTTGCTTGCTTCCGCACAATCCACTGAAAGTCCAGCAGTCAATGCATCATTTCCTCCCGCAGCAGCAACCGCTGCACCTAGGACAGTATGCGCAAGAATGTGCGCTGTACTTCCCTCTGCATCCTTGGATTTAAAGTATTGACCTATCTCATAACTTGCAACAGGACTTAAGGTTGCTGTCGCTATGCCTAAACCTGAACTCGTAGGCGCTGACAATCCTGTTGATATCGTATCAACCAATACACCCAGTTTTTGATAGTTGGCGACTTTGTCATTATAGGCATTTAATTGGGTCTGCTCTTGTTTACTTAAGACCAAGCCTTGTTTTTGTTTGTCTATAATGGATTGACTTTTCTTAAATTTACTCTTAAAAAAACCTCTAAAATTTTAGAGGTTTTTTGCATTAATCATTAAATTCATCCATACATGACTGTATTTCATAAATAAACTGCGTTTTTGCTTTTCCTTGTTCATCTAGATTTAATATAAACTTTCTCCAATCACCACCTGTATGTGACTGCATTTCATCATGAAGTTCCTGGCTAAATTTTATAATCAAATCGTAATTAAAATCTGGAGGTAAATACTCTGTATGATTGCGAAAGAAAAATACCCCATATTCAGACCACCCCTCATCAGGATTAAATTTGTATTCGAATCTCCATGAATCATAATCAAAAGGTCGATATTTATGTACTTCTTGTACAATTTTATTCAATAATTCAACTTGATTATGCACTATTTCCCACCTCCAGACTCATTTTTAAAATTAACAGGTTTTTGACTAACACCATCTATTTTGTATCTAACTTCTAATGCATCAGGTCTTAATGATTTTGGATCGTTTCTTGAAAACTTAACTGTTACTTCACCAATAGATTTACCATCTTTCTCTGCCTTTCTAAAAAAAATAGTATTTTAAGAGAGTTCATAACCAGAATTCTTCATATTTTCAATAATTAGCTCATCAAACTGTTCATCACTTATTCCTCTTATTGATTTTATACTTCTCCAATTCCATATTAATGGTAAAACTTTGCTGTCTAACAATGTAAAATGAGCTAAAAACATATCTGCTAAGTCATATTTATCTAAAATATTATTCTCTAAAAGAAATGAATTGAATACTTCACTTGGCCTTTTACCACTTAATATTTCATTAAAAGATTCATTATTTTCCGAATATGACATATGTTACTCCTCCACTACTTTCAATTTCTTCAAATTTGTATAGCCATCTCTTTGAGCAATTTGTCCTGTACAAGTATTTAATTTAGCATCTAATATCATTTGACTATGCATATTGCTATTAAGCTGATTACATCTTTATTTTTATATTTATTTTTTCTCCACCCACTAAAGTGGAGGGGTTACTAAAAACACCAACCCCTTTTATTAATATCTACTACTCATGTAACAATTTTAAGAACTCATCAAAATTATTAGCTACATCATTAACAACCATAGAACTTGTTCCATCGTCAAAATCAACAAAGTCATCATGATAAACTAATACGATTTTAGGATTTGAAGTTTTAGAATCCTCTCGATAATCAAAACAAATATAATCACCATTTGCACATATTCCAAAAACAACTAGATCTTTTATACCATAATTTTCAAGGTCATTTACATTATCCTGATTACTTAAAATATCACCATCCAAATGATCAGATTTAAAACTTAAAAAGTTCAAATCCCGTTCATCTTCTTTATTATAAATATTTTTAAAATCAAAAATATTTTTCTCAAATCTCAAAGCATCATGATTTCGTATAAGATCAATATAATTGTTAGGAAAAAAATAACCTAGTTCATTTTGGACCCTTTTAATCTCATCTAATGAGTTTTTACCATTATCTCTACGAATATCCATAAGTTACACCACTATTTACCATCTTTTAATGAATTTTGACCTGAATGGGGAACAGCTTTATTTTAATGAAATTCATTTGGCACCAATTGCTTACTATTGGGTGACGACTGTGCATTATGATGCCATGTATAACCCTCAATTTTAGGTTCGCCTAAACGTAACTGTTCTAATTGATTTTTCTGAAATTTACTCTTAAAAAAACCTCTAAAATTTTAGAGGTTTTTTGCATTAATCATTAAATTCATCCATACATGACTGTATTTCATAAATAAACTGCGTTTTCGCTTTTCCTTGCTCATCTATAGTTAATATAAACTTTCTCCAATCACCACCTGTATGTGATTGCATTTCATCATGAAGCTTCTTACTTAAATCTTCTAAAGTTGAAAAATCGAATTTCTGTATAGTAGCTAAATAACTCTTATTATCTTTGCAATAATCTAAGTGAAAATTTGCCCATCCCTCATCGGGATTGAACTTATATTCAAAAATGAATGAATCATAATTCACAATACTATTAGTATGTATGTATTTAACAATATCATTTAAAATTTCAATCTGTTTGTTCATTTTATACCTCCACCAGCTTTATTCTCAAACATTACAGGATCTAGCTTTTTACCATCTATAGTAAATTCTACAAAAACTTTGTCTGGCCTTAATGAACTAGGATCATTTCTGGAAAACCTAATTGTTGCTTCACCTATGGTTTTACCATCTTTCTCAGCCTTTCTCACGATATTTTCAAAATATACCTTATAAGCTGAATTATTAAAATTTGAATTTTGTGGAAATAAATTATAAGCATCGCAAGTACCACCATAAACACATGCTTGAACATGTCCTCCTACATCTCCCTCATCACCTAATTTACCTAAATTTGTTTGACGAATGTCACGTTTACCTGGGTTTGAAAAATCAGGAGTAAAACTAATTTCTTCAACATATCCATGAGCATTCGTTTCAAACTTTGTACCATTTGATAATTCATATTTAGCATTCGGCTTTAAGTTATTCACTGCCACACTTTCAGGAGTTCCTTTTATTTTAGACTGTTCAAAGTCAACAGAGATTACCTCTTTGTTTTCACCTGTACCAACCGCCATAGTCGCGCCAGTAACTTCAGTTTTTCCTAGACCTCCACTTACATCTGCATTTCCAGTCATGGTAGTTGCTCCACCATTGACATCTGGTGTGCCCGCTACTGTTGCTGGTTTTGGTGTGAGGTGGTCATCAACATTTTTAATCGCTTCTTCTATGGCTTTACCTGTTTCTTTACCTGCTTTTTTTCCTACTGCACCTATACCAGCTCCACCTATCAACTCACCATATATTTGGGCTTCAAGTCTCGCTTTCTCATAGTCATCTTGTTGCATCTGGTATAGATCTAATGTGGTCGTGTATTTTTCTCTATTAATCGCTTCAGCATCTATAACTTTTTGCGCAATTTCTGGGGCGTTTTTAATAACCGTAGCTGTTGTATCTATCGCCTTTTGAGTACTTTCAGCAGGTTTTTCAACAAAATCAACAATCCCATTTAATATATTCCATCCTGTTTCTACAGCACCTTCGATACCTGTTTTTAATCCTTCAACAGTTCCTACAGCTGTACCCGCATCACGTTTTAATGGTTGAAGCAATTGATCACCAAGACCGAGTTCATTACTTTTAATTGCTCCATGCTTCTGAATAAACTCTTTTTTATCATTGTAATTTGCTGATTCTGTATCCGTACTTCCTCCAAGAGTATTTGTTAGAAATACATCTTTATTTTTAAAATCTTCTGGCGATGCAGTAAAGCCTTTACCCATTGTATCTATATAAGTTTTAGCCTTTTCTATTTCAGCATCAGTTAAATGACCTGCGTATGTATCGGTTGCATGAACTTTAATGGTTGGTAGTTGTTCACCTTTTTTTGCTCCTTTATTATCGTTAGTTATCGATAAATCACTATTCAAATCACTTACAGAAGTATTGGCAGTTTTTGCACGTAAATATTGATAACCTTCTTGATATTTTGATATTTCTGATTCAGATAGACTCCGATCAATACTATTCTTCCATCCTTCATCAATATTATATAATGCACCACGTGTTAAGATTGTATTCGCATCTTCTTCACTGATTCCTTTTTCTTTTGCATACTCTTTCGCTAGCTTTTGAATGAGATCAACTTCTTCTCGATGCAACTGACGATTATTTGAGTCAACATTTACTGCTGTAGCTACACTTGACGTATTTAATCCAACCGCAGTTCCTGCACCAAGTAGTGCCAAACTGCTTACACCGTTAACAACTGCCTCTGCGTTATCAGTTTTCATTCCTTTGTCAGTCAATGTTTTGACCATATTTTCTTGAATTTGATTTAGTGTAGGTGCAGCTGCTGCAATACCAGTTGTTGTTAAAGCACCTTCTATTGAACCTGTACTTAAAGCACCAATAGCTGTATGCATTGCAACGCGATAAACTCCTCCTTCATCCCATTTTTTTGCTTCTGCTTCATTTCCGAGTAATCTTTGTTTTAATGCTTGTTGCTGAGCATAATCAGCAACTACTTTAGGTGCATTCTCTCCAAACTTCTTCGTCACTTCCATCTGTAAGTTGATTTCACTTTGAACCTTATCTTTATCAAAGTTATTTTTCAACGCACCACTGTTTTCTCGGGCTGTATCTGTCGTTACACTGGTCAAGATGTCCGACTTGATCTGTTCAGCGGTTTTACCCGTTAAAGCTTGCTGACCTTGTTCATCTCGAATGGTGATATTAGACGTATTGATACCGCTCTTGGTCACACTGCTATCTTTATCACTGTCTAAACCAAAACCGATCGACTTACTTACACCTGTGGTCGTGGATGCATGTTGATCAACTTTATCTGGTGCTGAATATACAGTATCAGGCGTTTTACCACCTTTTTCATCACTTTTGCCTGCATTAAACCCTGAGCTTAAACTAATCCCTTTGGCATCATACTCACTGACGTTACGAATATCTGAATGCGTCAATGTGCCTGTATCTAAACTATTTTTTTTAAGTTTTCAGCAGTTTGTGTCGAAGTGATGATCGCACCTTTCAAATCAGTATTATTCTTCACATTGATCTGATAACCGTCATCTCCTGCAAAAATACCTGACTGTTCATTTACCGAAGCATAATTGGGGATTTTGTTGCTCTGCAAGCTCTTTCTTTGAACCCACACTAAAACCAATTCCGCCACTTGACATCAAGCCTGATTTTTTGTGCTGTACTCTGAGTAATTTAAGTATTTATTTTCAGCACCCAATTGATGATTCAAGATTTGAATACCTCAATCCATTAATATTATTTCCTTCCAAACAACCTTCCTAAAAAACTTTGGGGTTTCCAGTTCGGATCTAAAAAATCATAATGATAGTCGTAATGTTCTAAAGGTTTTATTGGCATAAGTTCCATTGGAACAAGCGAATTATCTATTTCTATCTCAAGTCCATTCATCCATGCCAATTTGGTGAACATGACTGGATGATGTGACCAAATTTCTCCACTAAGCTCTTCACCAAAATCTTTGTTATATGCTTTGTGTACTCGTGGTTTTAGTAAAGTCTGTATAATATCTATAATTTTATCTTTATCCTTATGATAAATTGCATCATATACACCAAATTCAAACTCTACTACTTCTCTTAATTTATTAATTTTTTGGTTGGCTGTGTCTTTTATTCGTTGATAATCCTCCCAATCATGTCGTAAAACTGCCTGTAAAGCATGAGTACGATATCTTGGATCATCTTTAGATGGTTTAAATTTTGCTTCTTGATAACTCGGCCCATAATCCCCCCACAATAAATTTACAGTGTCAAGATTACCAAACTTCTTAATTATCTCCTCACTATCGGATAATATAGGGAAGATAAATTCATCAGGTGTTGATAAACTATATCCCCTAGAATAATTGCAACTTTCTACTCGCAACAAACTTGCTACATAAAACCATTGTTTTAACTGATCAACATTATTGTCAATTAACCATGACTTAAATCCTTTAATTTCATACCCTATACTAATTAGAGTATATATATACCCATCATGCTGATTTTTTCCTATAGTTTCTCTCAACCTAATAGATAATTCAATTTCCTCATTAATATACAGAGAATTCAATCTATCAATTTTTTTTTCAATTTCTGAAGCAAGACTCATTCTATTTTACTCTCATTTGACCAAGATTAAGTGTTACTGCTCGTTTCTCATTTACACCTACCACAATTTTATTAATCGGCTTTTTATCTAGCTTAGCCTTTTGTAAAATCGCACTAGTCTTAACCGAATCTATATTATTTGATTCTTTCAGGGCTGTTATCCGACTATCAATCCATTTGTCTGACATTTGTACACCAATATCATTCGGCGAGTTTTTATTATCACTTAACTTTACTGAACCCCTCTCTTTTAAAGGCTTCACTTCAACAACATAAATTTCGCCATTCTTCATGTAAACACCATCAAAACAGTTACTTCCGCACTTACTTTCAAGTTTTGTATAACCACTATTTTTGAAGTAGCTATCCGCAATTTCCTCTCGTAAAATACCAGATTTATTATTATCTGTATTATTAAGTAATTGCTGTTGTTTATTTAAAACTTCTTTTGGTGGATCAATAATTTTTCCATTTTCAGAAATTTTCTTAGCACTAATATTTCCTGATGTCGAGGTTTTGACTGAATAATTCGGTACATTGAAAGGGATAAATTGAAAAAGCCCTGAATTTTCATTCAGGGCTTTTAACCTCAATTTTTATAAAAATTTTCGAGTATATTAATATGATGCTTACTATTTTTTTCTAAAAATTTCAAAAACTTCGACTTAGATTCGCCTACAAAATTGAAATATAATGTTTCCAATAGACCAGTAGCAATTGCATTACTTAATAGATCATCTTTTGAATTTAAACCATTTTCTATCATGACCATTAATTTTTTTAAAACATCATCACTCAATTCCAAATTCACAATTTCTCTTCCAAAATCACTCATCAATAATGTTAAAGGTGGTTTTTTTGGATACCAATAATTCAATTCATCCTCATATGTTTCTTTTAACATTGGCAACTCATCAATTAATTTTACAATAAAATCATCAATTATTTCCATTTTACTTTCCATTTAAAGCATTTTGTAGATCACGTAACATTTGTTCTGCAGCCATTTTATCATTTGTTGATGCATTCGGATTTTTAATGATCCATTCTTTTAACCCTTCTGAATAGTCATTAGCTTTTTGTGTGTGTAATTTACTTCCTACAGCCTCACCTGTTTCATTCTCATACCTTACTGCCGCACCAGTGCTACCATTCCCAATTTTTGCATTTTCTCTGTATAAGTCATTTGCAATATTTTGTAATTTTTTATCGTTTACAATTGGTTTCTGCATTTGAGAAGCTAAATTATCCAAAAGCCCTTCTTTAGCAATAGGAGTCGTATTAATATTAGAAAGCTCAGGTACAACCTCATCACCTTTACCAAACCACCCTTTAAAAGTATCTAGAACACCTGTAAACCAACTGCTCTTAGATGCAGTAACCACTATCGGTGTTAATTTTTGAATCGCTAATTCAGGTACAATTGAAGTGACAGCTAGCTCCACAGAACCTTTAGTCAATCCTTCTACATATTCCCTACCTTGTTTAGCATCAGGTTGTTTATAAGACTGTAGTAATTCCTGTATTTCCTTATCACTTAATCCTTTCTTTTTAGCATCACTAATGAGTGAATCAACACCTTGTGCCCAATTTGTATTTCCATAAGGTACTGAAAAATCATTATCCTCAACAGCATTCTGAGCAACCTGTCCACTCTGAACTGTACTTGATACATCGCCTGTAGTCGCTCCAACACCAGAGGCGACTAAACCAGTGATTGCACTGATCGTACTCTTTTCATCTGCCGTTAAATCTTTCGCATCCTTACCATATAAGTATTGCGCAAGTTTTGGTGCTGCCGCTTCTGCTCCACCCGCTGAAAGCCCAGCAGTCAATGCATCATTTCCTCCCGCTGCTGCAACTGCTGCACCTAGGACGGTATGCGCTAAAATATGTGCTGTGCTTCCTTCTGCATCCTTAGATTTAAAGTATTGACCTATCTCATAACTTGCAACAGGACTTAATGTTGCTGTCGCTATGCCTAAACCTGAACTCGTAGGCGCTGACAATCCTGTTGATATCGTATCAACCAATACTCCCAGTTTTTGATAGTTGGCGACTTTGTCATCGTAAGCAAATTGGGTTTGCTCTTGTTCACTTAAGTCTTATTTTAAAATTACTGTACTTTCGGTATACACCCTATAGAAATATTTTTGTTTCTAGGACTACATAAAGAAATCCAAAGAAAGTAGTTTGCAGCATCATAAGGAGAACTAAATATTGATAATTGCGACCTTATGTTTCTTTCACTATGAAATACAAGCCAAAAATCACCATCTCTGCAAATACACATTCCTCCATCAATATAACTAGCTTCTGACTCCCCAATATTAGCAATAAGCGCATTTTTTCCATGATTTATTAACTCTTCTTTTAATTGTTTATAAGCAATTGCCTCAGCATTAGATAACACAGAGTTACGTTCTAATTCATTTAAGTAAAATTTAAATTTATTTTCACCTAAACCTTCATATTCACCATCAATTTCAATTTTCATTATTTATCACCTAAATATCCAAATCTTTTTAATTGCTCAACATTAGCATATCCATTTGGTACTTCTGGAATTATTGCACGGATTTGCGACCCTCCGCCAGGCTGACCGAAAGCTGGTGAAATAATTTCATCTCTCACTTTAAACTCTTTCAAAACTACATAATTATGTAATGAATTTGGCCTCAAAGTTCCGGGTGGTAACGAACGCTGATCTAAAGGAACTTTAGAAGGAGCCATATACGATCCCGTTTCTGCACCAAATCGATCTATCTTTTCACCCACTACTGTTGACCGAATTTTTTCAGAGCCTAAAACTGCTCCGCCATTAGGTGCTTCTTTTTCCCAAGCCCAATTCCCACCAGATAATGGCTCTTTTGTTTTCCAATGTACAGCATTCTCTTCTCGATATTGATCATATTGTTGATAATCTTCTACACGACTATTACTCTCAACAGTTTGTTTTTTTAATGCTGCTTCTTCAGCCTTTTTTGAAGCTAATTTAGCTGCTTGTTTTTCTAAAATCAATTTAGCTGAATCTTTGATTAACTTACCTGAACCTATTAACTCTAATTCAGGATAAACAGGAACTACACCTTTAGATCCTTTTTCCAAACCATCTACTAAATCTTCATTCTCTCTTCTTACTGTACCTTGCGCTGTTTTATTGGCCGTTCCTGAACTTCCATAACTTTTCGGGTCATCTTTTGCTTTTAAGCCTGCCGTTTTTAAATCATATCCAAATAGGGATGTATTTTGTCTTTGTGAATCTGTCGCTTGGAATGCTTTTACAACTGATCCATTTTCTATAATTGGTTTATTACTACTATCTGTTATAACCTTACCTGCCATCGAATTAACTATCTTTGATGCATATGTAATATTTTTAGATAGTTGTTGTAAGCTAAAATCATTCGTATTTTTGCCAGCCTCATCCCATTGTTTTGCCATGGACATCAGCTGTTCACGACCTTTTGTATCTACTTTGCTATAGGCAACACTATATAAAAGAGTGAACCAATATTCATAACCATCTCGACTCATTTGACCATTTTGGGTTGCTAATTTAGCCGCCTCTTTCTTGAGCATTGCAATTTCATCAATATGAAGTTGGCGATTATTCATATCAATATTTGCAGAAATTCCACCTGTTGAAGTATTTCCACCTATAGTATTCCCAATACCAAAAGCTGCTGCTGTCGTGACAAAACCACTTAACCCTTCTGCTACACTTTTGGATAAACCACTGGCTTCTAGACTGGATTGCACTTGATCTTGTATTTTATTTAAAGTTGGTGCTGAAGCTGCTGTTGTTCCAGCTGCTAATGTGCTTGTTAGATCCCCCCCCATTAATGCACCAAGTGCTGAATGTGCTGCTACTCGGTATACACCACCCTCATCCCATTTCCTTGCTTCATTCTCTTGTCCTTGTTTTCTTAGAGCATCTGCCTTACTTTCAGCAAAATCAGCTACAGCCTTAGGCGCATTCTCTCCAAACTTCTTCGTCACCTCCATCTGTAAGTTGATTTCACTTTGAACCTTGTCTTTATCAAAGTTATTTTTCAACGCACCACTGTTTTCTCGGGCTGTATCTGTCGTTACACTAGTCAAGATGTCCGACTTGATCTGCTCAGCGGTTTTACCTGTTAATGCTTGCTGACTCTGTTCATCTCGAATGGTGATATTAGACGTATTGATACCGCTCTTGGTCACACTGCTATCTTTATCACTGTCTAAACCAAAACCGATCGACTTACTTACACCTGTGGTCGTGGTTGCATGTTGATCAATTTTGTTTGGTGTAGAAAGTACAGTATCAGGCGTTTTACCACCTTTTTCATCACTTTTGCCTGCATTAAACCCTGCACTTAAACTTATCCCTTTAGCATCATACTCACTGACGTTACGAATATCTGAATACGTCAATGTGCCTGTATCCGAACTATTTTTCTTTAAGTTTTCAGCAGTTTGTGTCGAAGTAATGATCGCACCTTTCAAATCAGTATTATTCTTCACATTGATCTGATAACCGTCATCTCCTGCAAAAATACCTGACTGTTCATTTACCGAAGCATAATTGGCATTTACATTCGACTTACTAAAACTACCTGAGGCATTGGCACCATTGGTTCCGACACTGACTTGTCCTGAGATATTTTGTTGCTTACTCTTGTAGGTTGCTTTGTCCTGTAAGCTTTCGATGTTCAGCTCATTGGCATCAATCTGTACACCTTTACCTTGTACTTGACCACCAATAATATTGGTCGCATTGCCACTGCTGATCGTGGTTGAACTGTCTTTAGAACCCACATGACTGTTCACATAACTGGTGTCTGTGCCATTGCCTTTGCCTTTACCCAGATTTCCTCCAGCAGTGACCCCAAACCCTGTTTGACTACTGACTGAAACCCCAGCATTCCAACCTGCACTCTTGTTCCCAGACGCTTCAATGGTTTTTTGTTCAGCCGCTTTAATGTTCACATCATGGTCGGCTGCCAAATGAGTCCCTTGCATACCCACAACATCTGAACCAATAATATTAATATTGGATTTTTCACCTGCGCCTGTGGCAACTATATTGGTTTTTCCACCTGCATAAACTTGGCTCTGACTCGCAGTCGTACTTTCTGAATGGCTAAATTGGGTATTTTTCTGTTCACCGTAAGTCAGACTTACACCGACTTCTACGTTGCTCGCGTTTTTAATATCACTCACAACCTTGCCAATTTGTTGAAGAGATTGTCCAGCTTTATAAGCATCAAATCCTGCATTGGCTGCTGCCATTGCATTGACACGGTCGTTCTTGCTTTGACCCACCTGTTTACTTGAATCCAATGCGGATTGAACAGCACTGACCACTGGAACATTCACAGCAAGCGTTAAGCCCTTTTGTTCCATTTCATATTTATAATCACGCGTGCTTTGTTCTTTTGCAGCTTCAATATTGACTTGTTGTGCCAATATATTTACATCACCTTTTTGTGAGGAAACCGTACTTCCTGTTTGCTGGTAAGTTTTGCCTGCAATAATATTGGTATTGCCATTTAAACTGCCAACGCTCGATCCTGTATTGGTATGTTTAGTTTGTTCTTGTTCCGTACGCTCTTTCTTTGAACCCACACTAAAACCAATTCCGCCACTTGACATCAAACCTGATTTTTTAACGCTCGACTCTGAATAATCTAGGTATTTATTTTCAGCACCCGTAATACTGACATTCTCTTTCGCCTGAATCTGGGTGAGTTCGTCAGAGACCACCTGACTACCACGGATATTGATATTGTTGGCATCAAGAATCACATTTTTGCCATCAAGCGTACTCGCAACAGCCTCATCACTCAGATGACGTGTACGTTCTTGTTCTAACTTACTACTTAAAACCCCTTTACTCGAAAACTGTGTAGCTTGCTCAATATCTGATACTTTTCTACCCTCTGATATATCAATATTCTGTTGAGCTGATAGTATCGTTGAACCCTTCTCACTGGAAACTTGTGAACCTTTCACTGCGATATTTTCAGCTTGCAAACGGGTGTCACCTACACTTTGAATCACAGATCCTACATCTTGCTGTTTTTTACTATAATTATAATTATCTTGATCAGCATATCCACGATTATTAATCTCAGTCGAGATACCGCCAATGTCCAAATTTCCTTGAGTCTGAATTCTAGTTGAACCATTGTTATTCTGAATCTCAGCGGCTTTTAAAGTCGTATCTCCACCCACTTTGATTGAAATCGAAGTTGTTAGATTTTTTCCATCAGCTTGCTTTAAAGGGGCATTGGTATAAATGCCTGCCAAACGATCCAAACCTGTGTAGCTAAATACACTTTCACCAACAATATTTTGACTGCTTTGCGTTGAACTTTCTAAATTAAAGTTTCGCCCTACATTTAAATCAACGGCTTGATCAGCTTGAATTTGACCGCCAACAATATTTAAATCTTGACGCGTATTTAGCCCGACTTGATTCCCTTGAATCCTACCATTCAATAACTTTATGTTATCCGCACTGAGTACAACCGCTTGTCGTCCTGCAATCGTCCCTGAATTAATTACATCACCTTTGACATCTAATTTAATCGAGTCAGCTGAGATCAGTGTTCCATCACCTTTTAGATCACCTACTCTGGCTTGAACATAAACCTGTGGCACTAAAGCTTTGGTCGTCGTACCGTCCGCGAGTTTGATGGTTTTTTCTTCCATCCACACAATATCGCTAGTAAGTTGCGCAATTTGAGCATCGGTTAAAGCAATACCTGGTCTTAAGTTATAAAGTTTGGCAAAGCTTAAACCATTATTCATCAATGCCTTATACTGTTCTTCATCAGAACCATAGCCTTCAAGGAAGCGGTAACCTGTGAGTTTTGCCACTTGGTCTTGAACTAAGCGTTGCTCATAGTAACCATCCCCTAAGCGTTTTTGTTTCAACGCTGGATCAAGATCCATCGCATCTAACATATAGTCAGACGACAGCCATTTTTTATAATTAGAAAAGGCTGGATCTGTTTCGACCAAATATTTTGCTTGGCTATCTTTGGTGCTAATAAATAATGCATTGCTCGGTAGCGTCAAATAATCTTGCGAAATCGTCCGTACCGCTATTTCACCTGTCTGGCTGATTGCAGTTGAATCAGTTGTTACACCCTCAACTTGATGGTTTTTGACCTGATCTACATCATGTTGTTGAGCATTCACATCTGTAGACTGTTTTGCATTGACATCCAATTGATCTGGTGCAAGCGGTTGTTGTGCATCACTTGCGCTTTCTTGTACAACCGTTCCAGACTTCGAGTCTATTTGCTGCTTGTGAACTTCTTGGGTGTTTAAAGCACTTTGTATGGCTTTTTGAGCATCTTCTATTTTTTGTTGGACTTGCGCTACTGTTAATTTTTCAACAGGATTATCTGATTGACTTGTCGTGTATTCTTTGACTATACCCAGCTTGATTGGCATCGTTTCAGATTTTGGTGCTGGTGAATAATTAACATCCCGCCCCCATTCATGTTTATGGCTGGTATGAGTTTTATTCCAACCGACGGAATGGGTATTACTAAATCCACCTGATGCAACAGAATCTTGACTGTAGAGCTGAGTAGCATCATTAATAATCTTATCAAGACCATTGGTAATGGCTAAACCCACCAGAACTTGACTGTCTTTATTGCTAAATACTGCATTATTATCAAATCCAAGATTCCTCCCTGCAATAATCTGCGCAGGACTAGTAGACTGCACCTCATCTTCACTATGGATATTGGTATAGATATAACGTGTCCACTCCTCACCTATTTCTTTGGTTGGAGCACCACCCTCCACCTCAGGTACAAATAAAACTGCATCACTTAATCCTCGACTGGAATTTCCAAGTCGAATTATACTCGAGTCCCAACGTTGTCCATCACGTTCATATTCGGTTACTTTTTCTCGGCTTTTTTCAACCAACTTATTTATAACAAGGTTTTCATTGATATTTTGGATCGATTTGGCACCTAGGTACATATCACCAAGTGACTCAATCACCGCACTGCCATTATAGATTTTATCCGCATTGCCTTGGGCTTTTAGATCTGTATCTAAACTTCCACCAACATTTAAATCACCTGCACTAAAGATCCATGCATTATCTCGCGCACTTTCTTTAACTATACCACCCGACTGATTATTTAAGATTTGAATGCCTAAATCCATATCACCACGGGAGGCAATCACTGCGCCTGTGCCAGCCGAGTTGGACTTGTTATCTAAGGTGTTGGCCTGTATCGCAACATGCGTACCATAAATCCGTGCGCCATCATTCCAAACACGATTGGCCTGAATATGGGTCAGCTCACCATTGATTAAACCTTGGTTGTGTGCGGTATCTTGAGCAATCAGATGGGTCTCATTGGATGAAATACTCGCACCTACTTGGTTTTGAATATTTTTTGCATTGAGTTCAACTTTTTGCCCTGCGGTCAGTTCAGACTGATTGATTAAGTCTTGTTCTGTGCTGAGCTTTAATGTGCCATTGGCAGCAATTTGATCTGCTTGGGTATGGGTATAGCTTTGTTTTAAGTCGATATCGACATTACCCTCACTGATGATCTTACCTTTGTTAATCAATTCATTGGCTTTAATATTGAGTTGATTCTTTGCTAATAATTCACCCTCTGTATTATTTAAATTCAGCGTCTTATTCGCTGTACCCATACTGAGTGTATTTAAACTGCTGATTGAACCCAATTGATTTTTTAATGCTTGGCTGATATTCAATATGGCATTGTCGCTGGCACGGATCACACCAGATTGGTTATCGAGTATTTGTGCATTGATTTCAATATGTTTCGCATCAAGTCCACCCAGTACAGTGCTATCCTTGGTCTGCGCATTGATGAATTGATTAGCCGTTGCAGTCAGTTTTTCACCTGCAACAATATGACTACCTACACCACTATTATTGATCGTATCTGAATTTAAACTGACATTTTGCTGTGCCTGAATTTGCCCAGCAAGGTTATCAATACGTCCGCCAATTGTTTTCTGATGAATGTTTAAGTCTGCTTGGCTATTGATTTGACCGCTGTTGTTATTAATATTCTGTGCAGTGATATTGCCTGAGCCAATCGCTGCAATATAACCGCTGGTATTTTCAAGCTGAGTAATATTGAGCAGATCAAGACTGCCTTGGCTGAGTATTCCCGCATTGCTTCCTGAATGATTATTTAGCAAGGTATTTTGTTGTGTATCAATCTTAACTGACTGTTCAGCTTGAATTAAGCCTGTTTGGTTATCCAGTTTTCCTGTTTTTAACGCCACTGTTTTAGCAATTATTTTTCCGTTTTGATTATTCAATTGCTGTTGTTGGCTGTCTAAACTCACCAAGCCATTTGATGCAATTTGTCCATTGTTGTTGTCCACACCAACAGCAGTCAATTGTGCATTTTGTGCTGCGTAAATATCGCCGTTTTGGTTAATCAATTGTCCTTGTGCAGCAATCTGAAGATCAGATTTTTCTGATCTAATCGTACCTTCAGTATTATCCAAAACATGGCTTTGTATATCTAAATTTTTCCCAGCAAGCAATACACCCTTATGGTTTTGAATATCCCCTTGAACATGAATTTGTGCTTGATCTTCAGAGTAGATCTGCCCTTGCTGATTGTTCAATTGCTTGCTGCTTAAATCCAACTGATTTTTGCTATAGATGGTGCCCTGTTGGTTATTCAGTGCCGCTGCATTAATCTTGGCTTGCGTGCCTGCAAATATTTCACCTGACTGATTGTTGAGGTTCTGCTCTACGTTCAAATCCAGTTGATTCTGTTCTGAACGGATTTTGCCTGCCGTATTGTTCAGATTTTTAGCTTGAATCTGAACGAGTTGATTAGCTGCAATCGTACCTGATTGGTTATTGAGTTGTTCTGCAACCGTTAATTGTAATTGATCTTTGGCATAGACCGTACCTTCTGTATTGTCCCACTGTTGGACAGTAGCAGTAACAGACTTATCCGCAATCACTTTACCTTTTTGATTGGTGATTTTGGCTGCATTCAATTCAATGGCTTTTGCTGCGGAGATTTCACCTGATTGGTTGCTGATATTGTTTTGAACATGGAGTTTAAGTTGATCTTTTTGTGAACGAATTTGCCCTACATCATTGATGACGGAGTCAGCTTTGATGTCCGTCAATTGTTCAGCAGCAACAACACCTTGAGTATTGTTGAGCTCACCTGTGGCTAAGAGCTGTAATTGTTCAGCGGCATATACAACACCTTCGGTATTATTCAAATGATTGACTTGAACATTGGCATTTGCACCCGACTGGATTTTACCTTTTTGCGAAATAACGTTCTGTGCAGTTAAATTCAGATTTTTCGCGGCTGAAATTAATCCGCTATTGTTCTGAATATCTTGAATAATACTAAGATTTACATCCGCATTTTCTGAACGGATTTGTCCTGCTTGATTGAATAAATTCTGTGTATTTAGATTGAGATTTTGGTCTGCTGCAAGTATACCTGCACTGTTATCCGTTGTACCTGAAACATTCAGATCCAGTTGTTTTTTAGTATAGATTGTGCCTGATTGGTTATTGAACTGTGCAACATCTATCTTGGCATCAGTACCCGCAAGTAATTGACCACCTTGGTTTTCAACATGTGCAGCATCAATATTTAATGCGTTGCCACTTTGAATACTCCCTGCCTGATTATTCAAGCTCTGCGTAATCTTCAAACTTGCATCGCCAGATTCAGTTTGTATCTGACCTTTTTGATTATTGAGATTTTTGGCTTCTATCGTCAGTTGCAGTTTTGAAGCAATTAAACCCTGTTGGTTGGAAACATCTTGTGTTGCATGCAGTCCTAATTTTCCTGCTGCATAAACAGTACCAGCATCGTTATTCAATTGATCTGTCTGTAGATCAACATTGCGTCCTGCAATAATTTTACCTGACTGATTTTCCAATTTCTGACTAAGAATCGTTAAATCTTTATCTTCAAGCGTTTGGATCACACCTTGTTGGTTATTTAAATCGGCAGTTTTAAAGTTCGCATGACCCGCAGCACTGATTACACCTGAAGTATTATTCAGTGTTTGCGCAACATTCAGATTCAGTTGTCCATTGGCATCACTTTGAATCAATTGCCCTTGTTGATGGCTGAGTGCTGTGGCATTTAAATCAATCTGTTGCGCTGAGGTGCTGGCTTGGTCTAGGTTGGCTGTGCCTAATTCGAGTTGTAGATGGCTATTACTTTGGATTTTACCCTGTTGTCCTTGCAAGTTTTGCGCTGTAATTTTTAACTGCTGATCGCCTGCATGGAGAATTTCACCTGCTGTGGAGTTTAAAATATTGGTTTTAATTTCTGTATTGTTGGCATTACTGATCATCTGACCAGCATGGTTATCAATCTGATCCGCCACATCCAGAATAAAATCTTGTTTACCTGTATGTTGAATTAAGCCCTGATCATTGTTCAACTGTGCTGTATGTATAGTGACGTGTTCCGCACTGTACTGTCCTTTTTGATTGACAATATTTTGCGTTGCAGTTAAATCCAATTGCTGATCTGCAATGATTTTGGTATTGCTTGTATTCAGCTGTGTAGTTTCAATTTTAACGTTTTTGGCTTGGCTTTCACTTTGGCTTAAGTCCGTGCGTTGAACTGCTTTAATTTGAATTTGTTTGCCTGATAAAATCTTGCCTGCAATCTGTACATTTTGTCCATCAATATTAAGGATGGCATCGGTATTGCTGAGTTTTCCGTCTTTGTCTAATCCAGCTGCCCATACGGCATTTTGATTACTTTCAATGCTGTTTGACTGAACATTAATTCGGTGGTGTGCAGCAAGCTGACCATGCTGTTTCAACTGAGTGACTGTTAAATCAGCACTATTGCCAGCATAAATTTGCCCAGTACTTTGTAACTGCTGTGCATCCAATTTTAGGTTTTGTGCAGCAATCAAATTCCCTGCTGAATCCTGCATCGTACCATTATCAATTTGTCCCACACTGATATTGAGATCAGCTGCTTTAGACTGGATCGTACCCTGTTGGTTATTTAAGTTCTGGCCTGTCAGGTGTACATTCTGTGCCGAAATCTCCCCTTGAGTATTGTCTAAAGTTTGAATAGAAAGTTTGGCATCCGCATTCACTGAACCCATTACGCCTTGTGTATTATTCGTATTCACAGAAGTTAGAGTGAGTGCATCCGCAGCAAGGATTTGACCTAGGCTGTTATCAATCTTGGTCGAGGTGAGGTTGAATGTTTTGGCACTTTGTAAACGGCCTTGGCTATTGTTAAGTTTTTGTGCCGTTAAATCAAAGCTTTGATTGGCATCAATCAGACCTTTCTGGTTATCTACATTCTGAGCTGTGATATTCACCACTTTAGCCGTCAATTTACCTTGTTGGTTTTCGAAATTTTGTCCATTAAATTGTAATTCAGGCAGTTGAATTTCACCGCCCTTGTTTTTAATGCTGTCTTGTACGTTTAGACTGATATCTGCATTGTTTACAATACGACCTTCAATATTGGCAATATCTTGAGCAATCTGGATATGCCCAGCTTCAAAAGTCTTTGGAGTTAAATCTGACGGTTCAGCTACACCAACTGTACTGGAATCTTTTGCGGTAGATTGCTGCTCGGGATCTGTCACTGTAGGTTCTGTTGTGCCGCCAGGTTGCTGTCCCGTACCTGTATTCTCTTTCGCCGCCTGCCCGATCAGACCTAAGCTATTGTCTAAAGTTTTACTGTGGATATTGAGTTGTTGCTGACCTGTTTGTTCGATTTTACCTTTATTATTACTTAAGTTTTGCGCAGTAAAATCAACTCGTCCAGCATTAATCACACCTTCATTATTGTTAATTTCACCTTGAACTTTGAGTTTAATTTCATCATTGGTCGCAATCAAACCATTGTTTTGAAAATTATCGGCTTGGATTTGAATTTTGTGTTGGGTGCTACTGATATTGCCACTATTCTTAACGTCTTGTGCTTGAACAATAACTTGATCTTTATTGGCAATCATATTGCCCGTATTGGTCAGATCACCATTGGCACTTAAACTTAGTTGCCCTGTCGTTGCATTGATTGAGCCTGCATTACGTACACCTAAACCATTTTCAGTTCCGACCAAATAGATTTTTCCAGCGTACATGCCACCCAATTGACCCACATCAAGGGCAAAGTTTGGTTGAGATGTTGTATTCGTTCCGCTCGCTGCTTTGGCAATTTGTGGTGCAGATGGGTCTTGAATACTGATGTCGTTTTGACCCAATACTGTTTTGAGCTCATTGGCATATAAGCCTGCATTGACATTTAAAGCACGTGTATAGATATCCGTATAAGGCGTTAAACTTCCATTTAAGCCTTTCCCTTCAATCGTGACTTGACCTTCACGCACTCGAAACGAATCAAGATAACCTTGATGCATCACCGCCTGACCCGTCGTTAAAGTAAAACGGTCTGCATTAATCACCCCACAACCATCACAGACCAAACCTGACGGATTGGCAATCACCACTTGAGCTTGTTTACCTGCAACTTCCAAATAGCCTTTGAGTTGACTTGGATTACTACTGTTCACTTCATTTAAAATAACTTTAGCTTCGCCTTTGGCCAGCCAAGGGTTACCTTGCACCCAACCACCCAATTGGGTTTGGGTGTTGTTTCGCGCATTATTCAGAATCGCACCTTCTTGCCCAACATCAAATTGGGTATAGGTATTACGTGATACACCGCCTGCGCTTGGGGTTTGAATATTGACTTGTGTTAAGCCATTACTGGTATTGAGTATGGTCGCTTGTTGTGAATTGGGTGCTGATTTATCTGCAACGATATGGCTTTCAGCGATTGTCGCCATCGGCAAGGTATAAATTGCCGCGCCTAATAAACTCACCACTGCAAAGTTGACTGGATTTAGCTTTTTATAAGTGATTGAAGATGCGCCTGTGACATCCTCTATTTCGATTTCACCAATCGCATGTGATTGCCCTGCCGTTTTTGTACGGCTTTTTACAATCTCAGCAACCGCAATAAACATGCCACGCGCTTGGCTAAAAATAATACGATAACGATTCTTATTCATAATGTTTTACCTTAATTTTTTAATCTTTTTTCAATGTTGAATTTTTTGAAATCCATCAATGATCAGTGGCAAGAATCGGATGTTGTTTAATCCAATCCTGAGTTTCTAACTTAGAAACCGATTTGCCATGGAATGTCATGACTTTAAGCCCACGAATAGCGCCCTTATGATAAAGCGCTCTAAAACATTGCTCAGGAAATAAGTGTTTTTCAATGAGGTGCTTAATCAAAGCACTTTGGCCCAAAGGCGCAAACCAATTGATCAACCACATGCGATCACCACAATTCCAATTTTGTTGGCTATAGATCCATGGTTCTGAATGTACATATTCAGCCTCAGATTGTTCATCTAAATTCGCCCATGAAATATAGCCCAATGGTTGAGAACCCTGACTAAACAGTGCAAATTGACGACTTTTAATCACAGGTAAAACACGTCTTGCCATATCCGATACTGTTGAGTGCTTACAATTTTCAGATAAAAGCCACAACCATGTCATTGCGCCAAGAACCTCAGCTTCATTCCATTGTTCTTTGGGAAATAACGCGGGTGAAATGACATCTATATCTTCAAATTTCATGGTTTCAACCTATTCTTTTTAAATATTTATTTGGCTTAATGATTAGACTTAATACATCCAGTTCAGGCTAAAGCCTGTTGTCACCTTATCTGTTCTATAGTGGTCTGGTTTTTTTAATGGTGTGCCAACAAAAACGTCATAACTGACGGATTTTAAAATTTGACCACGCAATCCAAAGGCAGCACCCATTAAGCTGGTTCCCAACAATGGATTAGGTTCATACGCTGTTTTTCCACCGACCTCACCATAATCAATGCCGGTGTACCATTGCATGGGTAGCTTAAACATCGAGCCACTAATTTCATTGCGGACCAAAAATCCATTGTCTGCCAATAAAGTCTGTTCACCATCAAAACCTCTTACGGTATAACGGTTCCCAATCGAAAAACGGTCTTGAGGTGTCAATGGTTTTTGACTATGTTGAGTTCGCCATTCAGCAAGATATTGTAGTGCTTGATTGCCCACCTTAAATGGAACTTGAAGACTAGCATTGGCTTGTAAAATCCCAACATGGGTATAAGCTTCACCAAACTCTTCTTCTGGGGCACGCATTGCATTAAATGCGCCTGTACCACGCTTATAGGTTAAATTTCCGTTTAAGGTTGCATGGGCTAAATATTCGGTATGGTCCAGACTGGCTTTCCATCCTGCTGTCTTACGGCGCTGTACTTCTATTTCTACATCATTGATGAAGTTTTGCGATTCTCGATACCATCCACCAACACTGGCCGTAGTTTTGCGTTTTGCATCTCGATAAAGGACACGCGATAAATCTGCGCCAATCAGCTTACTTTTCCCGCTATAGCTATAACTTTCACTGGCGCCTGCAACCGTCTGATTATAATCAGATTGGCTATAGCTGCTACTCAGCATCCAGTATCGAAACGGAATGCTATAACTTAAATAATAACCATCTGTGCCACGTTTACCCGAATCACCACCACCAAGATCATGGTTATAACTGCCATAAAATAAATCATTTGCGGTAAACAGATGGTCTAAAGATAAAGTTGCTGTGCCTTGATATTTTCCTGTTGAATCTGAACCTGCATCATCAATCCCCAAATGAATGCGGTAAGGCTTGGATTGTTGCCAAGCGAGTTCCAGATCACTGTACCCTGGTTCTTTACGTTGCTCTGAAGGTTTAATCTTAAAATCTGCTTCAACAGTCGGTACGCGTTTAAAGTTTTCTAAACCTTGCTCAATATCTCGAATATTTAAAATACCCCCAGTTCGAACAGGCAAAGCATTAAATTTGTGCGCGCGCTTAGACGTCCCTTGAGCAAATTGTACTTGGTCAATCTTGCCTGCGATGACTTGGAGTTTAATTTCACCAGAAGCGATGTTCTGTTGAGGCAAAAGCATGCGTGTAGTGACATAGCCATGACTAATGATGCTGTTTTGGATTAAATCTAAGGCTTGGTTTAATCCCTGTACTCCAATACAGCGTCCAATTAAATTATGTTGACCTTGGGTCACAGGACGCATCGCAAAAGTAAATTTACGAGCATCATCACCAATCAATACAAACTTTTTAATGTCAAAACACACATCTTCACTGTGTGATTTTAGATATTGGAGCTGAGGCTGTGTAATTAATTGTTGCGCCAAGCCCGTCTGTACTACAGCTTCAGGCTGTAATTGTTTTTGTAATGCTTCATCACGTTGTTGTTGGCGCTGTACAGCATCTGTCGTCAACGCTGGATGTATTTGTGGATCATCTGCACGTGTAGTTGTTCCCAAAATCATGAATAAAACGGCTATCGTAACCTTATTAAATTTTAAATTTTTCATGTCAATAGTAATTGTGATGTACTTTACGTTTTATTATGTTTAAATGTTTACACTTTGTAAATAGGACAAGCAGTATAGTCTTTAATAAATTCTAAACAATATTTTAAATTATACAATAATCAATAATTTGTAGTCATAAAAATGCCCATACCTTAAAAAAGTACGAGTTTGTAAACATTGATACTTTTCTCAAAAAAATGAGCAATAGACTAAAAATATCGCATTTAAAATATTTATTTTAACTTAACTCAAAACGGCATTATTGCACAAAGACTTAAATGTTAATACTTACTCAAGCAACTCAAATTTAGGGCATAACTTGGGGGATTAGCTCGACCTAATTCCACAAATTTATCGGCTCTACTTTGCAAGATTAATCATTCAAACATTACAGTTCAGTATCTTCTAGAGAACAAATTTTTGTATCTTTCCAAGGCATTGCATTCTTTCTTAGTAGAATGACTGCATGTACTTTCTTATATAAAATCAAATTTCGATAGTGCATTATTCTCGAATAATATTAGTGATCGAGGGTGATAGTAATTTAGGCAAAAAGCCCTTTAATATTGATTTAAAGGGCTTTTTACAATCAACCAAACATCTCTAAATTGAGTTTTATGAAGATGGCGTCAGTTGAACCAAATCAATAATATTATATTTTATTGATATTTTATTTTTCATACAACTCCAATTCACACAATCTTGATCACTAATTTTTTGTATATTTATTTATGGACCAATGAGTTTGATAAACTACTAACAATTCCCTTTCTTCGCTTGCCCTGGTGGACAGAAACGTCCATTCCCATGACCATCATTATAACGACCATCATTCAGTCGGCCTTCTGGATCAACAACAATACTTCCTTCACGTGTATGTACAGCACAAGCCGTAAGCCCCACGCTGCCTAATAATGTCATTAGTAATAAAAAATATTTCATGATCGACTCCTCTTTGATAAGAAAATAAAATTATTTCGCATTTTCTTCAATCTATATTTTGTTATCTGTGATCACTTAAAACTTAATCAAGATAAATATTTTTTATCCGGGTATAGAGTACATATGTAAGTTCATATTTATAGATTGCGCTGATTAACACGTTTTGATAACTCTTCAGCTGACTCTTTTCGCTCTGAATAACGATCTGTAAGATACTGACTTTGCCCACGTGTCAGTAGCGTAAATTTATACAGCTCTTCCATTACATCGACAATTCGATCATAGAAGGATGAAGGTTTCATCCTGCCATCTTCTTCAAACTCTAAAAAAGCTTTTGGAATCGATGATTGGTTAGGAATGGTGATCATGCGCATCCAACGACCTAAAATACGCATCTGGTTTAAGCTGTTAAATGACTGCGAACCACCACTCACCTGCATCAAGGCCAAAGTTTTTCCTTGCGTTGCGCGAATTGCACCGCCTGCCAATGGTATCCAGTCAATTTGTGATTTAAAAATTGAACTCATAGCGCCATGACGTTCAGGTGAGCACCACACCATTCCTTCTGTCCAAGCAAGTAAATCATGCAATTCTTTCACCTTTGGATGCTCAGTATCTGCATCTTCAGGTAAGGGCAAACCTTTAGGATGAAAGATTTTCACTTCAGCACCAAACTGCTCCAAGATACGTCCTGCTTCCATTACCGCCAATCGGCTATATGAACGCTCACGGTTAGAGCCATAGAGCAACAAAATACGAGGTGAATGATTCAGCTCCTTTGCCCGTACTTTATCTAAAGTAGGTTGATCGAGAAGATTCATATCTACATTTGGGAGAGTCATAGAATTGATACCTCTTCTTTAAAAAACTTTTTTTTAAGCCACAAAGACACACTGACTAAAGCAATCAACACAGGCACTTCAACCAATGGTCCAATTACCGTGGTAAAAGCGACTGGTGAAGCTAAACCAAAGGTTGCAATCGCTACAGCCAACGCCAACTCAAAGTTGTTCCCAGCAGCAGTAAACGAAATTGCTGTGGTTTTAGGATAATCGTTCCCCATCCATTTGCTCATAAAGAAGCTAATGAAGAACATCACGATGAAGTAAATCGTCAATGGAATGGCAATACGCAAGACGTCCATCGGTAAGCTCACCACATCGTTACCTTTTAGGCTAAACATCGCCACAATCGTGAACAATAAAGCCAACAAACTCAGTGGACTGATTTTAGGTAAGAAAACATTTTGATACCAATCCAGACCTTTTGCTTTCATTAGAGTGAACCGCGTAATAAAGCCAAGTAAAAATGGAATTCCCAAATACACCAATACCGCATGGGTAATCGTCCAGAAATCGACATTGATCACTTGCCCTGCAACACCAAAATAAGGTGGTAAGAAGGTCAAGAACAACCACGCATACGTACTGAAAAATAAAATTTGGAAGATGCTGTTAAAAGCGACCAATGCAGCTACATATTGGTTATCACCACAGGCTAACCCATTCCATACCAAAACCATTGCAATACAGCGAGCCAGTCCTATCAGGATTAAACCTGTCATATATTCAGGATAGCTATGCAAAAAAATAATAGCTAATGCAAACATCAATGCTGGCGCAATCACCCAGTTTTGTAGCAGTGATAAAGTTAAAGTTTTTTTGTCTTTAAATACTTGGGGTAGCGCTGCATAGTTCACTTTGGCTAAGGGTGGATACATCATCAGGATCAAACCAATCGCAATTGGAATATTAATCGAATCCACACTCATCTTATCTAAAGCAACGGAGGCTTGCGGAAAAAACACACTGATCGCAATCCCCAATGCCATGGCAATAAAAATCCATAGCGTAAGGTTGCGATCTAGAAAAGATAATCTTTGTTGAGCCATAATGTTCTCATGCAATCTCTGAGATGCGATTGATTGCAGCAATCAATTCAGGGCGTGTCATATTTGCTGTATCCAGTGCCAATAAAGCGTCTAAGCGTCGATTGATATGATCAACAGTCATTTGGAATGCTTTTAATTTTTCTTCTTTCGGCAAATCTAAATGTGAAGGATCAGCCAAACCCCAATGCGCCTTAATCGCTCCGCCCAAATAAAGTGGACACGCTTCCTGAGCTGCTGAATCGCAAACAGTAATCACCACGTCAGGTTGATATTGTTCACAGTCATCAATGGTTTTGCTCCACAAAGCATCTGTTGAAAGATCAAGATTTTCTAATGTCTCAAGGGTCAGTGGATGTACTTGCCCTGATGGCTTACTACCAGCACTGTATGCTTTCCACCCTTCAAGTGCGCGACTGTTAAAAAGCACTTCTGATAGAATGCTACGGCAACTATTGCCAGTACATAAAAAAAGAAATTTCATACGCTATTACTCACAATAACTTTTTATTTGGATAGTATGAGAATCTTTATTCGCTATGGTTCGAGTGCTTACCAAAAGATTCAGAACGTCATGGCACCATGTGGGTAACTGAGGATTAATGCTGTAATACACCCATTGGCTTTGTCTTCGGTCCTGAAGGAGACCAGAAGAACGTAATAATGCTAAATGCCTAGAAATCTTTGGTTGACTCAGTTGCAACTTTTCAGTCAAATCACAAACACATAATTCTTTATTCTCAGTGACTAAAGTCACGATATTGAGCCGAGTTTCATCTGATAAACATTTAAAAAAATTAACTTGGTCCATTCTTATCTTCCCTTCACTTATTTGGATATACAGATAATCATATACAAAAAGTAAACTTTTAACTTACTCGTTGACCATTTTCATCAATCACTTTTTCACCATCCTCTTTCGCAAAGGCACCCTTTTGAGGTAATGGTAAAATATCTAAGACAACTTCTGAGGGACGACTTAAGCGAGTGCCTAGATCAGTAACAACAAATGGTCGATTAATCAATATTGGATGATCAAGCATAAAACCAATTAACTGCTCATCACTCAAATTGCTACGATCAAGATCTAAATCCCGATAAAGATCTACATTCTGGCGAATGGCCTCTCTTACTGTTAATTTTGCGTCCTGAATCAATTTCACTAATTCATCATGACTAGGTGGTGTAATGAGATATTCAATCACAATTGGCTCGACTCCTGTATTACGGATCAAAGCCAAAGTATTCCTAGATGTTCCACAAGCTGGGTTGTGATAAATCTTCACATTTGATGAAGTTGTCATCGCATTAAGCTCTTTTGAGATTTTACAACACCTTTATATATGAATTATCATATATATGCAAATCCATATATAATTATCCCAAAAATACTCTAAATTAACAAATGGGTCAAAGCGAAACCAGGCATGTCCTAATAGATTCAAATATAGCTTTCTGGTTCACCTCAATTTTATGTTGGATAAATATTTAATCATCTCAAGATAAGAGGCTTTTTTAGCCTCTTTTTTCCATACTATAATTTTAGCAACCAATTTTCTACTTACTCCCCATATCAGTCCATGATCTTTACACGTTCGTCCCAATATTGCATTCAATTATATGCAGAGCGAATACGGTTCTGTGGCGCATAGGCAAGTTGTTGTTCAATAGCATCAGGGTTGAATAAATTCGATTCATTCACTAATGTACTAAATAATGATCTAAATCCATGTGTAGTCATTCGCCATGCATACAATGCAAGTTATACTTACGTCACGATGTTATTAATGGATGGTGTTAATCCTGTATTCGTTGCTGATCAACTTGGCCATAGCTTGCAAATGCTAATCAAGCGATATGCAAAATGGATACATGGTGATAAAAATAGGATAGAGATGGCAAAACTAAATACAGGCACTTAATAAGTGCCTTTTTTAATATTTATAAGTATGTGGCGAAAAAGGTGGGGGGTGTGGCAAAAATGTGGCAATAAAAAAGCCACTTAAGATAAGTGGCTGATTTATAACAAGAATTTTGGTGGAGATGGCGTCAGTTGAACTTGATCAACAACCTACTGTTTTATTTAAATTTTATTTTTATACAAATCAAATTTACCCAATTTTGCCCCATTAGCTTTTTGTACATTTTTTTATGGGTTAAAAACTCTAACTGTAAAAGAGTTAATCGGACTACATGCATATCTTTAAATTCTAAGTGTGAGTACAAATTCTTTATGAGCAATTAACTACTCTATTGTGATTTGCATGTAGCGTGAAATCAACGGTACTGTTATCTAGTCCATTCTCTCCAGTAAAGTTTGGCCTGTGTAACAAACACTTGTATGATTACTCTACAGAGTATTTTTGCTAAAACACTAGGGTCTATTGACATTTAGGTTTCATAATTTAACCTACAAGGGGAGCCATAAAAATATACAAGCTAATGCAACAGAACTTTCATAGTTCCGTTTTTAACTTGTCGTATCGAGTGGCTATCCCTCTAAATTGCTTTAACCTACAAAACATATTTCCTACTAAGTGCCTGATTTTATATAAATACCAATCCATATGGTCATTGTTTGATTGGCTATTGGATTTTTTAGGTATATTCGCTTTTGTTCCAGTTGCTCTAATCTGCTGTCTTAATGGCTCTGAATCGTAGCCTTTATCTGCACATACAATCTCTGCCTCATTTAAATCGAGTTTTGAAATTAAATCAGGTGCGACCTTAATATCATGTATGGTTCCATCAGTAATAATGAAATCAATAGGATTCCCATTTGAATCTACTACTAAATGTATTTTGGAGGAGTTTCCTCCTGCACTTTTAGAGATTGCCTGATCAGCTATACCCGCAGAATGTTGATGAGCACGAATATGGGAACCATCGATGAATAGCCATTCCATATCGGTATTCAGTGATAATAATTTGAATATAGTGAGTAACTTACCACTAATTGACCAGCGATTAAAACGTTTAAAAATAGAGTTCGGTTGTCCAAAGCAAGTGGGTATGTCACGCCAAGGACATCCAGTTCTTATCCTATAAAGAATCGCTTCAATAAAATTTCTTAAATTTGAGTTGAGATGAATGGATAAATTACGCAAAATAGCTTTCAACTTTTGCCAGGGTTGATCTGTTAACATGTTACGAGGCATAGCGAATAGTAGAATTGGGTTTGGCGATTTAATTTTACTACTTCGCTATTTTTAATCTAAAAGTGTCAACACACCCTATATAAAAAAAATCTAATTAATAGTTCTTTTACATTGCTCACATCAACTTGGCCTGAGGACTTTGTTTTTGGAAACAGCAGACACAAACTACTTACCCTCATCAAAATTTTTAAACTCTTTGGAAAGGTAACTGAGTGTTTTAACTTGTTTTCCATAGCGGCGGCATGAACGGCAAAGCAATAAATGAATTTGTAAATTGCCCTGCTCTCGAAATTGAAGTGTTCGATCTAATCTTTCAGATAATAGCTGGGTGGCTTGGCGACAGGTTAACATGAGCAATCATCCTTCAATAACCATTTGTTTTCTAAACATTCGCGTAATCTTGTCCGACTTCTATACATGAGCACATTTAAATTAGTCACAGTCAGTCCTAGCTTTTCACAAATTTCATCTGAACTTAGTTCAATCATTTCTCTAAGCATGAAAACTTGTGCATATTTGGCTGGTAAATGATTCAAACAGGCATCAAAAATAATCCAAAAATCTTGTTGCTCCAATATTTCTTCTGGACTGGGCCATACTTGAGGTGCTTCATATTTATTCCAATGCCCAGAAGCATCAAATAATGCATCTATACTTTGTTCACTGTCCTCATCATTAAACAATTCACTCATCGTCATTAAACGAGATTTTTGCCGAATTAAATCAAAAATCTTGTTTTTTAAAATTGCAAAAACCCACGTTTTAAAAGCTGCTCGGCCAGTAAAAGAATCAATATGTTGAAATGCGCTCATTAATGCTTCTTGAACAGCATCTTCAGCCTGCTGTAATGATGACAGTTGTAGAATTGCGAATTTCAGCATTTGTTGTCGTAACTCTATTACAAAAGCTGGATTTTGTAGTTGTTGTAATATTTCTTGATTCGCATTTTCAGGCTCTACGCTCATCCATTTTCCTCATCATTTGTATGGGGTAGATCTAACAATTTCAATCGAATTAATAGTACTTTTAACTCATCGATCTGGGTTTGAATCTGAACGCTAGAAAAATCAGGAAACGTCGCTTTTATTAAACTTCTAATATCTTGTTCAACTAACTCTTGTTGATTGAGTTGTTCAATCACCACAGCGAATAAAACAGATAAGCTTTCTACGCAGATATTATCTTGATCATTTCGCCAAACCAATATAACACTAGGCATAGGCTCAACTTCAGCAATCATCGTGCTTGATGACCATTGATAGACTGGATATTGATAAACGAGCACCCAGACTTGAGTATTTAACTGCCATTCACTCTGCTGAGTAAGGAGTTTTTTTTCAATTTGAACTGTATCTAAATAGAGTTCAAGCCATTCAAAATGTAATAGCTCAGCTAACCAGGAGTATTCGTGTAAGCTGGGATGCTGACAATCTGTCAGATACTCTCTAAATTGTAGGGAAATATCATTATAAAACGGTGATTCACATTGCGCTTGTTGGAAAAACTCAGTTAATAACTTTTGCCACTCTATCGCAGGTAATATTGCACGAGTAATGGGATAGACCAAGTCAATAAAAGAACAAACATTATTAAAAAGTAAATCTCGATAAATCTGCATTCGTTCCGCAGGGAAAGCTTTTGGTAACTCAGATTGAGGAAAGCGAATCCAATTACAAAACTGCTGCTGTGTAGCTTGGAAAGATATTTGCTCTGTTTTCATCACCGCCCTCCTGCTGCTGAATTGTTTTAATTCTCGTCATTTCATCTTGTAACTCTTGCCATGATGGAATATTAAAATCACGCTCAAGTAATGTTGGTTTTACACCACATACTTGATAAGTATATTGTAATAATTGCCAGACAGAATCGCATACTTCAGCACCATGCGTATCAATCAATAGATTTTGTTCAACTTGTTCATGCCCAGCAATATGTATATAACGAATCCGCTCTTTTGGCATTGCTCGAATAAAGGCATACCCATCACTGCCGTGGTTTATACTGTTTACATAGACGTTATTCACATCGAGTAATAACTCGCAGTCTGCCTGCTGAAGCACTTCAGATACAAAATCGGCCTCACTCATTTCAGCATTTGGCATCAAATAGGTTGAGACATTTTCGATCACCAGCCTTTTACCTAAAATATCTTGGACACGTAAAATACGTTCGGCTACATATTTAACTGCCGCCTCAGTCATTGGAATTGGCATCAAGTCGTATAAGTAGCCACGATCATGGGTATAACTTAAATGCTCGGAATAAATCGGGATATGATAATCTTCTAAAAACCCTTTAATTTTTTGAATAAACTCTAAATTGAGTGGATGTGGCCCACCAATGGATAAAGACAGCCCATGACAGATTAAAGGTGCTTTTTCCACACACCGAGCTAATAACTTTGCATGCCGACCACCAAAACCTATCCAATTTTCAGGCGCGATTTCAATAAAGTCTGGCACTTTTTTAGCACTTAAAAACTCATCAATAAAATCCCTTCTTAGCCCAAGCCCTACACCAGCCAAATTAACCATGGTGATACTCCAACTTTGGAAATGATGCCGTCTATGTGATTGATAGCGACATCATTCTTTAACTGATTGACTATTTACTACCACACTTGCCATCAGCAACTTTTTTATCAGCACCACATTTCGCATCCGTTGCTTTCTTCGTTGCACCACATTTACCATCTGCTGCCTTTTTATCAGCACCACATTTTGCTTCAGCTGCTTTTTGTGATTTCGTCATTTTGTTCGATCCACACTTGGCTTCACCACATTTTGCATCACTGGCTTTCTTCGCATGGGTTTCTGTCGAATGCGTTGTTGGGGCTGCTGATACTTGAGTTACACCAGCAACAGATAAAGCTAGCAGTGCTGCGACTGATGTGATTGAGTTGAGTTTGTTCATTGTTCTATTCCTTTAAGATAATTTACCGTGTTGTACTCAGGTACATATAGTTAGACGACTTAAACTGCCATTTATTACAGTCCAAATTAAAAATTGTGTAAGAAACACAGTTATCACCCGACTAATTACTATTCAATCGCAGTCGGTGTGAAATTATCGTGAACAATTTTATTTATGCTTTATCAAAAAAATACCAAATATTTTGTAGTCTCATAAAACATGGTGATGGTATCGCAGCACTTACATTAAGACTTTATTTAGTCCCTATATTCTGGATGGCAGGTACAAACAAACTTGCGCATTTTCAACAAACCGTGGAATGGTTTGGTAATACAGATTGGGGCTTAGGTTTACCATTCCCGATGCTGTTAGCAACCATTGCGACTTCTGCTGAAATTATTGGAGCAATTCTATTAGCCTTTGGTTTCTTGACCCGGTTAATTAGCATTCCACTCATTATCACCATGCTTGTTGCCATTGTTACGGTACATTTACCAAATGGATGGCAAGCAATAGCTGATCCCAATGCTCCATTTGCTAGTGCTCAAGTCCTAGCTTCAACTGAAAAGTTAGAAAAGGCGCGTCAAATCTTAGAGACGCATGGAAATTATGATTGGTTAACCTCAAGTGGATCATTTGTCATATTAAATAATGGTATTGAATTTGCTGTAACTTATTTAGTCATGCTATTAGCATTAATTGTGCTGGGCGGTGGGCGCTATCTAAGTTTTGATTACTGGGTGAAGCATTTTTTCTTAAAATGAAATGAATGAGGGAATAAAGTTTATTCCCTTATATCTCTCACTAGTAACTATTAAAGCAACTTGGATTACGCTTTAAACCAAAATCAGAAAGATATACTCAAGCTGCAGGCTTACCAAGAGGTCGTACCAGCCTGTTAACTGAAGAAACACGTGAAAATCAACGTCGACGTTTAGTTAAAGCAGCAATTAGTGTATTCGCTGAAAAGGGGTTTGCTACCACAACGATTGCTGACATTGTTAAAACAGCACGAGTATCTAAACAGGCATTTTATGAAATATTTGAAAATAAAGAAGATTGTTTTCTCGCCGCTGATGATTTAGGTCGAAAAGCCTTGTATGAACAAGTGCTTACGGATATCAAAGCTCAGGGGAGCAACGGCGATCAATGGATCAGGTCTGCTTTACGTGCCTATTTACAACTGTGTGTTAGTGAACAGGACTTCACTAAGGCATGGGCAATTGAATTCCCTAAAGCTGGGAGTCGATGTTTAGAGCAACGCAATTTATTTTTTTCAGAATTAGGACAAAGACTTAAATTAATTCATAGTGCTATAAAGATCAAACAACCTGAATTGTGGGTAGCTGTTCCTGATTTATTTTATGACGCGGCGATTGGCGGAGCTTATGAAATTATTTTTCGTTATATCTGTCAAAATAAATTTGATGATCTGTTAAATATTGAAGATGATTTAGTTGACTTTATAAAATTCTCGATCATCTATAAACAAAATATATAAATAATATCAAAATTATTGATGAATTAATTGTAAAGTATGACTAGTAAAATTACATCATTATTACTTTCTATATTTTTGGTAAAAATTACGGCAAATATTACGGTGTAGAAGGCATTTGGACGCTTTGAGCTATTGCTATCGTATTCAGTGAATTACTCTATCCACTTATTGTTAAATTTTCTGAATTTAAACATAGAACCAAGCTTATCACCTTACTTAAGTATTTTTAATTGAAAGTGAATTTTCGCTCTTTTAAAAATATGTGATTGGGAGTGCTTAGAATAAGGAAGTACCTCCAATCTTCTGAAATATTTAAGAAATAAAATGCAAAATCAAATTTATTGTAATAATATAACATTACACTTGCTTTGTGTGTTCTTACTATGCTTTCCAAATTTTATCTAATTTCTTCATGTTCCTTACTCTCAAACTTAGTCTGGGCACAAACATCTGATCCAACGAGTTCCCTGCCCACAATTGTCATACAAGCACAAAAAACAGATCAAAATATCTTAACAACATCTGCATCAACTAAATTTACCCATAATGTACTTGATACCCCTTCCAGTCGTAGCTTTCTTTCTCAGGAGGTTTTAAAACAGCAAGATGTGCAACGTATAGATGATGCATTAAATCAAGTGAGTGGCGTATTTAGCCAAACCAATTATGGTGGCGGCTTCTGGGATAATTTCTCATTCCGTGGATTTAGTACTGACCCGAATATCGGGCCGCAAATTATTCGTAATGGATTAAGTGTAAATCGTGGTCTCAGTGCGTCTCGGGATATGGTCAATATTGAATCTCTAGAGTTTCTAAAAGGTCCAATGGCTGCACTATATGGACGTGGAGAAACAGGTGGTTTACTCAATATCAATACTAAAAAGCCAGCATGGGAATCATCTAGTGAAATCAATTTACGAGCGAATAGTCTAGAAAAATATCGTACTAGCTTTGAGCATACCGCTCCTATTAACGACCAATTAGCATATCGTTTTGCTATTGCACATGAAGATAATAAGAGTTTTCGGGACTATGTGAGTAATTCACGCTGGTTTTTTTCTCCGCAATTAAGCTGGAAGTTATCCGATCGAACTCAATTGGACTTAGACACAGAATTCACTCGCGTAGAAGGATTATTTGATCGTGGTATTAGTGCTTATCAGAAACAAATTGTGATGAATCCAAAAACCTATACAGGTGAAACAAATGATGGAAATCATTTACAAACTGATAATTTTTATCAAATTCGACTCACGCATGAGTTAAATGACGATTGGAAGGTCAAAAGTGCTGTAAGTGTGAAAGATAGTTTGTTAAAAGGTTTTTCAAGTGAACCTCGTCGTATACAAAGCGATGGTCGTACTTTAGAGCGGCAGCGACGTTATCGGGATAATAAAAGTGATGATGTGTTATTCCAAACAGAAATGTTAGGCACGATCCAGCAAGACTGGGCAAAACATGAAATATTGTTAAGTGCTGAAACAGGACAAATGAAATATCGCCAATTGCAACTACGCCGTAATCACAGTTCAGATAGCACCAACATCATTGATATTTACCAACCTACCTATGGAAAATATTTACCAAACCTTCCCCTATTTATTGACACTGAGGATCGACAAAAATACTTCGCCTTCAATATCCAAGATCAGATATTTTTAAATGATCAATGGAGTGTTTTACTTGGTCTACGCTTTGATCATGTCACACAAGAATTTGTGAATAAGATTGCCACGACCTCAAATCAAAAAGACTTACAACAAACTAGTCCACGTTTTGGTTTGAACTATCGTTTGAATGATGCATGGTCAGTCTATGCCAATTATGGCCAATCATTTGCAATTAATAGTGGGATGGATCGTAATAATCAAACCTTTGACCCAGAAAAAGGTCAAAGTTATGAGATTGGCAGTAAATACCAACTCAACCCACAAAGTCTGATCAGTATTGCATTATTTAAAATGGATAAGGAAAATGTGCTCACAACAGACCCAATAGATAACAACTTCCAGATAACGGCGGGAGAAGTCTCTAGCCAAGGGATAGAGCTAGATGTCGAAACACAACTGAATGACCAGTTATCGCTCCGTGCCAACTATAGTTACACAGATGCTCAAATTGAGAAGGATCAAACGCTTGCTAAAGGTTCCCGCTTAAGTAACGTTCCCAAACATAGGGGTTCAATTAGTACAAACTATGAATGGACGTTATCAAACAACTCAAATGTAGGCGTTGGGGCAACAGCTGTTTATATTGGGAAACGTAGCGGTCATAGCACCGATAACGGATTCAATCTTCCTGAATATATATTAATTAATTTAAATGCTTACTATGTGCCAAGTGAACAAATACGTTATCAGTTCAACCTACATAACCTTCTCGACAAAACTTATTACACGGCGAGTTATAGTGAAATGTGGATACAGCCTGGTGAACCGTTGAATGCATCATTGGCAGTGCAATGGAAATTTTAAAATATTTGAATGAATGGGTTAAGGCTAGCTAAGCTGATATAGCCTTAACCATTAAACTTATAAAAGTGTAAACATATTGTCAGCATCGAATATAACCGCCAAGCTTTTAATACGCATTAACATTACCCTGTCGCGCTATATGGTCTAGACAGTTATAATTTCATCCCCCCAATAGCTCATAATTAACTTCTGATTGCCATGCCCCAACAACCCTCTTATTGGCAAAATCTATTCCGCTTAGTCCATATTTATGCAGGAATATTTGTTGCGCCATTTATTTTTATTGCCGCATTTACGGGTTTTCTGTATGTCAGCACTCCGCAATTAGAGCAATATCTTTATAAGGAGCAGTTGTATATACACAGTGAAACTCGCCCTCAACAACAACTGAGTCTGCAAGTTCTTGCAGCTCAGTCAAAGATGGCAGAATCAGCAAGAATTACTGAGCTACGTCCAGCACCAGCATCGGATCAAACCACTCGGGTTATTTATTCAGATCCAGAAAATAAACTGAATAACCAAGCAGTTTTTGTGAATCCGTATACATTAAAGGTTATGGGGCAACTACCTGTTTATGGTACGAGCGGTGTACTTCCCTTAAGAACGCTAATCGATCAACTCCATAGCAATTTACTACTGGGTGACGTTGGAAGATTCTATAGTGAGCTTGCAGCAAGTTGGTTAGCAATTCTCAGTCTGTCAGGACTTTATCATTGGTATAAACGTAGAAAACAATTTTATCAGAGCAAGACCGTCCGAAATAAAGTTTTAAAATGGCATAGCTCAATTGGAATAGTCTTGCTTCCATTATTACTCATTGTTGCGATTACAGGACTAACTTGGTCTAAATGGACAGGTGAAAATATCCGCATACTTCGCCAAGCCTTGAGTTGGCAAACACCAGTTCTCGTTAGCTCTCTTTCGGCTACTCATTCGATTGATAGTCATGCACGTCATCATACCGATATGGGTCAAATGGGCCATCAGCCGCTTATAAAAGCAGAAGATTTTGATCAAGTGCTACAGGTTGCCAGACAAAATGGTATTCGCGGTGCTGAACTTCAAATAAAACCACCGACAACGATGAATACAACATGGACAGTTTCTGAAATACGTCGTCGTTGGCCTACAGAAGCAGATAGTATCGCTATTGATCTTAGAAATAATAAGGTTATTGATCATTTACACTTTAAAGATTTTCCAATCGCAGCAAAACTCACACGCTGGGGTGTTGATGCGCATATTGGTGTTTTATTTGGTTGGGTCAATCAATTGATCTTAATGATCTATGCACTTGCTCTATGCTTTCTGATTCTTTTGGCTTTTTGGCTGTGGGGCCGTACATTTAATTTAAAACAGACAACATCCAATTTCGTAAAGCAGAGCTTACAACTTTGGCGAAATGGTAATATAAAACAGAGATTTCTTCTTCTTCTGTCTCTGGTTATCCTTCTAATTTGTTTGCCTACCTTAGCAATCAGCATAGCCGTGGCTATTGCTTTCATCATGCTTAAACAGTATCAATCCAGATTGTTATAATTGGTTGGCTAGGCACTAAAAATAGTGCCTAGCCACTTTATTAGGCAATTTTATCGAGTTGGAAATCTTCAAAGAACTGATAAGGTGAACCCGTCTTAGTCTCTAAAACTTCAAAATAACCATGGTAATCCCCCCCTCAAAATAATTGAAATTAAAAGTAGAAAATCGAATAATCCTGTTCAAGGAGATTTTTTATGATGGATATTTCAATGATACACGACTTAAAGAATTAGAGGCTGAAAATGCTCGTCTGAAACGTATGTATGCTGACGAACGCCTTAAAGCAGATATTCTTCAGGATGCACTGTCAAAGAAGTTATAAAGCCTGCACAACGTAAATCTCTTGCTCAGCGAGCCGTTGAACAATTTAAGATTTCAGTGAGTAAAGCTTGCTTCATCTTTCAACTTAGTCAAACCTGTTATCGTTATAAAGCTCAATTAGATGAGCAAAATAAGATGATTGCAGACTGGCTACTGAAGCTCACCAACGAGAATAAGACTTGGGGCTTTCAGCTTTGCTTCTTGTACCTACGTAATGTCAAAGGCTACTCATGGAACCATAAACGTGTTTATCGAATTTATAAGGAGCTTGAGCTTAACCTAGGAATTAAACCCAACAAACGCATTCAGCGAATAAAGCCTGAACCGTTTACAGTTCCATCAGCACCAAATGAATCGTGGTCAATGGACTTTATGCATGACCAACTGAGTGATGGTCGTAGTTACCGAATTCACAATGTTATTGATGATTATAACCGTGAGGCATTGGATATATTGATTGATTTTTCTTTGCCAGCTCAACGAGTACTGAGGGGATTGGATCAATTAATTACATGGCGAGGTAAGCCAAAGCGTATCCGTAATGATAATGGACCCGAATATGTTAGTGATTTGATGGAAGCATGGTGTACTCAACATGGAATTGAGCATGTATTTACCCAACCAGGTCATCCACAACAGAATGCTTATGTCGAACGCTTCAACAGGACGGTTAGATATGAATGTTTGAATCAATTTTTATTTCGAGAGCTTGAAGAAGTTAAAGACTATACAACGATATGGCAACATTTTTATAATCATGAACGACCACATATGTCAGTTGATGGTAAACCACCTAAATTTAAACAATGATAAGGACTTTGCCTTTCTACTTATAAAATCAATTTAAAATGGGAGTATTACCCCATGACCTAAAATTAGCTAATTTCGCTCTTTCACACTTTGTAATTGGATTTTTACTTTCTCATTATCTAAGAAACTAAAATTTCCTGCATACAGCTCATGTTTATTATGATCAATATTACTTGTCCGCTCTAACCAAAAAGTCTGATCTGAATAATTTTTTAAATCTACCTTCATACCATTACAGCCTTCACAAAATGCCGAACATTCAGCACATGGAAGTGCTCCTTTTTCCAGAAGACATCTTCCCAGACGGTTGACTGTTTTTAGTAGTTCATTTCTCTGCATAGACCTCAGCATTTGATCTTTCCAAAGTTTCGCATTTTTCGTTGGTGAAATGACCACATGTGCATCTCGATCTAAAATGATTTGTCGGCAGCATGTAGTGTCATTAGAAACAGAGTCAATTCGCTTATCTGGTGGAGTTTAATCAAGTAAATCTAAAAGTACTTGCGAATCACTGACATTGTTCATCCATATCTGAACAGCACTTATTTGCAGGTTTTTTAGCATTTATATCGATATACAGTTTACGCCATTAACGACGTAATTCAGGCTGTTGTTTCTCACGTTTCCACTCCCCCTGACCTAAAAACTTCAAACCAGTGGAATCCACGAGTAGATGTGACCTATCGCTACTTTTTGGATAGCTAATCGTAATATCAATATGCTTTTGTCTTCTACAGAAGCTAAAATAATCTGGGGCTATATAATCTAACCCACTGAATCTAATGAGGCTATGAACAAAGCCTCTGACCATAACTAAAGAAAGGTGAAATAGAGATTTGATGATTAAGCAGCATTAAATAGCTGTATTGGAGTAGGTTTGATTTCGACCTTGCTTGCATTCTAGTTGAGCATACCACTCTATTTTTGGATTAAACCAAATGGAAATATTACCTCGGTTAATGAAAGCTCGATTACAGGAAGACCAATTGGTTGTACGTTAGGTTTTTGGGGCAGGTTTATTCATCTAAGAATTATATTGCTCAATAAGCCTTTAGAGATAGGTTTGTGCAACAAAGCCGTTTTTAAATAAACTACACAACATTCAGAATTATAGGTTAATTTTCTCTAAAATTAATCATTAAACAAATTAACAAAATAAACTTAACACCATTGAAAGTAAAATGAAAGCTAGCACTAAATATGTATTCAAAGTATGAGAAATTTTAATAAATTTTCACATAATCTACATCTAAAAATTCAACTAACTCATATTTTACTAATAACTCTCTCCAAGTACCTATGTAATTACCTTTCAAATACTCCTCATCATAAAAAATTTTCTTTAATTTAAAATTATCTATTTTATATCCTTTAGTCATCATTAAGTAATTACTTATTGCATCATAAGTTAACTGCTCATTACTTGATGTACTCTTAATTAAATTCAAAATATTTTGTATTGGAAGTTCTACCCAGCAGTCTTCATATGTTTCTCTTAAGTATTTTTCTTGGTCTGAATAAAATATTAAATATTTATCTACATTCATTAGATCCAATTCTCCATCAAATTTAATTATTTTGATTTTTGACAACCAGAACAATGCAGCAATCATCACTTCTTCTTCTAATGAAACCTCTTTTAACGAAATGAGTATACTTTCATTATTACCACTTGATTTTATTGCAATCAAAATTAATATTTTTAACACACCAATTTTTAATCTAAGACTTAATCCTTCAATAATAATTTTAAAATTACTATCTTTTATCCACCACAAACATATGATTGTCTTTTTTGACATCAGTATTTCTCTTACTTTTATCTAAATTTAAAAAATGAATGCACCAACTTTTCTAAAAAAGTTGGCTCATCAATTTTCTTAATCTTTATTTAGAAGAATTTGAATAAAAATAGATACTGTATTGAGCATCGGATTATTTTTAATCAAAAATCTATCAAATCAGCATTTGATAATAATTTCTAAATTTTTGTTATTTCATTACTGTTCAATATAACCATCTACATCAATGACTACTCGACGGTTAGGCGCTAAACAATTAATGAGTTCTGTTCTCGATAAATTGTTTTCACACTCAGTAACAGATTGTGCAGATCCTCGTCCTTGTGAAGTCACGATATTGGGATTTACTCCTCGATTAACTAAATACTGTTTGATGCTTTCAGCACGGTCTTGAGAAAGCTTTTGATTATAGGAAGGTGATCCTAATCGATCAGTATAGCCTGTGATTCTGATTGAATTGAGTACTTTAAATTTCCCCAACTCCGTGATCAAACTATCTAAATCCACTCGTCCTTTTGGATTCAAATTTTGGATATCACTTTTATCAAATTTAAATAATGCATCTGCACCTAAGGTATAACGCTGTGTTGTTACTTTGTCCTCAATCGGTTCTTTAACAGGAGGTGTCAAATTCGGGGGACATACAGCATTTTCAGGATTGATTGGATTCCAGTAAAAACTACGTGCATACATATTTTGATCAAATAGAACCTTAAATTGGCACGTTGTTATATTATTTTCACCTTGACCAGGGGTTGTAAAATGAAATAAATAGTTCCATTCACGAGGTCTCCAACCATCATCATATTGAGGGCGTCCAATCAATTCATATAACTGATCTTTAGTCATCCCGTCTCTGATCTGATTTAAACTTTGTAAATTTGGAAAGGTCCCTAAATCTTTATTAAAGGTTACCTTTTCTGCGTTGTGCCATTTAGGTTGCTCTGTTGTACCTTCTTGAGTAATGATTGTTCCAGTGGTACATCCACCCATTAGTCCCGCAAATAAACCCAATATCATTAATTTTTTCATGATTAAAATCTCGCATCAATTCTGTTTTAGGTAAGTTGAATTCAATTTGGTGTAGTGTCAGATACTTTTAAATCCTCAAAAGTATCTGACCTTTTGTTAAAAAGTTACCATTGAATTCCTGTGCCGACTGTTCCACCAAAATCGCCACGAGAGTTACCGCTTCCACTTATTTTGAAAACCCATCGACCATTATCTGATATTGATGACATACCAATCGCATAGCCACTCTCACCTCGGAATGTACCGCCACTGATTGCCATCATGCTTTTCCCTGGGATATAAGCCTGTGGTAAACCTGCTGTAGCTAATGCTTGTGCATTACCTGCATTGGCACGATTTTCTACATCATCGATGCGTTTGTTTGTTGTATAAAAGGCTTGTTCAAGTCGATTACTCACATTGGTCACACTTTGATCCAATGAGTTAAGTGCATCACCCACATTATTGTACGAGCCTCCACCAACGTTATAGGTTGGACCAGTATTGGTCTCATAATTAGCACCACCACCTAAATAGTTGTATATGTTCGTATTACTCGCATGTAATTGTGAGCCGTTTATAGCATCTGTTGACGTTGAACTAATGGTACCATTTGTAACATTGGTTACTTTATTTCCTCCAGCATTAATACCTGCTTGATCAATAACAACATTTCCAACTGTTACTTTATCGCTGGTCACTGAACCTGATTTAACCGTATCAAAAGTCACATCTTTTTGAGTTGCAACTTGATAGTTCGTACTACCATCTGCATTCTTACTGGAGGATACAGTGATATTGTCACCTGCAGTGACTGTTGATTTCGCTGCAGTTGCAGCCTGTGTTGCATTTTGTGCAACTTGCTTTAATTGATCTTCTGTTGCAGCTTGACCAGAAACAATATTATTTGGATCCCATGTGGTGTTCGATAAACCGTTTACGGTACCAGCATCACCATTTACTGAAACTTGACCTGCAGTGATTGTTCCTTTTGATCCATCAATTTGAACATCACCAACTTGGATTATTCCCGCACTACCATCAATCGATACAGCATTATTTCCTGAGCCAACTTGAATTTGGTCACTTAAACCCACTGTAATATTATTACCTGTATTGGTAACGGTAACTCCGCTAGCTTTATCGCCATTAATATTTACTGTATCGCTTGGTTTAACAGTACTTGTCGCATTTGATCCAGAATCTGTTGTGATTTTCCAACCTTGGTTTGCATTTGCTGCCTGATCATTGACATATTTAATTGCATCATCAATGTTATTCTGACCAGTACCACCAATATTGCTCCAACTAATCTGGTTATTCACATAAAGTGCATTACCGCCAAACAGTTGGGTCACATTGCTACCTAAACTATTAAGCTGACTGCCATTAACCGCATCTTTAGAGTCTGCACTAATCACACCTTCAGCAACATCAGTGATTTTTTGGTCTCCTGCACTGATTCCATTTTTGGTAATGCTTGGTCCATTTGCAATGACTAATCCATTTGATGTAATCGTGGTATCTCCAACGGTTACTTTATTGAAATCGACATCATCAGCTGTAGCAACAGTATAAATTGTTTGACCATCCGCCCCAGTTGTTGAACTGACCTGAATATTTTTACCTTGT
>NZ_JAPKMY010000007.1:0-229396 GCF_026344175.1 Acinetobacter nematophilus | reverse complement strand
TGCTCTTCCTCGTTTATGTCGAACACGAGTTAAACAACTCAGCATCGACAATCGTCTAAAAAACTAGACACCTAATACTTGAAAAGCAGACTAATAAGCCTGCTTTTTAAAAACTGGTGTAGAATAATCTACTAAATTGTATCTGGAGCTCTTATCGAGATTTGAACTCGAGACCTCTCCCTTACCAAGGGAGTGCTCTACCACTGAGCTATAAGAGCAATCATCTTCGATGGAGCGGGAGACGAGGGTCGAACTCGCGACATGTAGCTTGGAAGGCTACCGCTCTACCAACTGAGCTACTCCCGCTTAATGTTGGTAATTAACCACTTATCGAAGTAATGGTGGTGAGAGAAGGATTCGAACCTTCGAAACTTTCGTGGCAGAGTTACAGTCTGCTCCCTTTGACCGCTCGGGAATCTCACCATTTACACTTACTTTCAGTGTCGTTCGTCTACATTATAACACAAAACTTTAAGATGGTGCCGGCACACGGATTCGAACTGTGGACCTACTGATTACAAGTCAGTTGCTCTACCAACTGAGCTATGCCGGCGTTTCTTAGTGTTTCGTACGTTTCGTATCGGAACGGTGTGCAGTTTAGCAAAACTCAGAATCCTTGCAAGTGTTTTTTTCAAAAAAAACCTCAAAAACTCATAAAATCAATCCGTTTGATGATAATTCAACCGCTTTGATCACTGCGCGAGCTTTTATTTGGGTTTCATTCCACTCTGATTCAGGATTTGAGTCTACAACAAGCCCCGCTCCAGCCTGTACATAGACTTTATTTTCACGAATAACACAGGTTCTTATCGCAATCGACATGTCCATTTCACCATGCCAGCCTAAATAACCCACAGCTCCACCAAAAATACCACGTTTTACGGGTTCAACTTCGTCAATAATTTCCATCGCACGAATTTTTGGAGCACCTGAAAGTGTTCCCGCTGGGAACGTTGCTTTAAAAACATCCAAAGCATCAACATCATCCAACACCTCCCCTTGCACATTGGAAACAATATGCATGACATGCGAGTAACGTTCGATCACCATTTGATCAGTCACTTGCACTTTACCGATTTTTGAGACGCGTCCAATATCATTACGCCCCAAATCAATCAGCATTAAATGCTCTGCGATTTCTTTTTCATCCGAAAGCAGATCTTTTTCCAGTGCCAAATCTTCTTCTTTGGTTTTTCCACGTGGGCGCGTTCCCGCAAGTGGTCGTACAGTTGCAATACCATTTTCAAGTCGAGAAAGAATTTCTGGTGAAGAACCCACGATATGAAATGGTTTCTGGTCAGCGAGCGTTTGCCCTTGTACCAGAAATAGATAAGGGGAAGGATTTAAATGACGTAACGCACGATAGACTTGTAATGGATCACCATCAAAATCTGAAACCATGCGGTGTCCAGGTACAACCTGCATGACATCCCCAGCACGAATGTACTCTTTGACTTTTTCAATCGACTCTAGAAAACGATCATGCCCCGTCAAAGACTCAAAATGCGGTGCAGTATGTTTTTTTGCAACCAAACTGATTGGCGTTGCCAATAGCGCTTCTAAAGCATCCAGCTGTTGTTGCGCCTTGTCATAAGCCTGTGGGTCGTTGACATCTGCATGCACAATCAAGAACAAAGTATCTTTTAAGTTATCAAACACCACCACAGTCTTTGACAGCATCATCCATAAATCAGGCAATCCCACAGGGTCCGCCTCAGGGACATTGTTTAAGCGTGGTTCAATATAACGTACAGCGTCATAACCAAAATACCCAACCAAACCACCCGTAAAATTTGGCAGTGCAGGTAAATCCTGTTGCGTGGGCACTTTAAACTGAGCTTGAAAATCACGAATATATTGAAATGGGTCAGTACACGTCTGCGTATCAATACGCCCATCCGGAAATTTAACTGTAAGCTGTCCAGCATTACAGGAAAATACGGTTGATTCACCCAGTCCAATAATTGAGTAACGCGCCCAGTTCTCCCCCCCCTCAACAGATTCAAATAAATACGCCTGTTGGTGCTGTTGTAAACGTGCAAATACCGACAGTGGGGTATCCGTATCTGCCAAACGTTGGCGATAAACAGGAATCAGGTTATATCCCGCTGATTTTAATTGTTCAAATTGCGTTAAAGTTGTCATGAGGAATTCTCTCTATTTTCGATATCACTAAGTGTGGGTTTGCATACAGTTCACTTAGTGACGCCATCGAAAAGTGCCTTTACCATTCATTCCTCTTTCCTTTTCTCACCACAATATTCAAAACGACATTCAAATCCAGGGATTAAGCCAAAAGCTCAGTCAAATCATCAACCACTTGCTGCGGTTGACACAAATGAATATCCTCACCGTGATTATAGCCATAGCTGACCACAATACAATCAACCTCTGCGCGGCGCGCAGCTTCCACATCATTACTTGAATCACCAATCATTAAGGTTTTATCAACTGAAGATTGATATGTTTCCATACAGTACAACAATGGTTTTGGATGCGGTTTACGGACTTCAAAACGATCTCCACCAATCACATCAACAAAATAGTGATCCATTTTCAATTCTTCTAAGATTTTTCTTGCAGGCTGCTCAGGTTTATTGGTCACACAAATCAGCTTCTTGTTATTTTGCGTTCCCCAATCTAAAAACTCTAAAATACCAGAGAATGGTTTGGTATCGACACAAGGCTCTGCATTGTAGATTTCCAAGAAAGTATCCAACAGCTGTTGATGCAGTGCAGGATCAACCTCACCTTTTAAATATTTTAATGTGCTTTCACAAAATAATGATGTGCCTTTGCCAATCCAGACGCGAACTTGTTGTTCGGTGACTAAAGGAAGATTTAAACGTGCCAGGCTCAGATTCATGGCACGATATAAATCAAATGCTGAATCAACTAATGTTCCATCCAAATCAAATAAAATAAGTTCTCGTTGATCTAGCTTTGCCACATTCATGCTGTATACCCAAAATAGTTTTTAAAAATTTATTGCACCAAAAATAAAATCCAACTTCAGCCTTTATACAGACCTCACATAAAACAAAGGCATGCGATTGCATGCCTTGAGTGTATCGCATTCACAGATTATTTAAACAACAGCCATGCAATAATTGCCAAAATGATTAAGCTCACCACCGTCATCAGGCCAACTTTGGCATTTTTCTGGGTTTCGACTTCTTCTTGAACACGCGTTACTGGCGCTTTAACTTCATCAGCTTCTGGAACTACAGGTGTATGAATATCAACACCCTCAGGAATTGGAGCCGGCTTAGGTACAGCTACACCTGATGGCATTCCTTCACGGGTGATTTGCACATTGCGATCTCGTGCGGAAAGCTCTGGCATGCCTTGCTCACTCATTTGCTCAGCTGCGCTACGTTCTACAGATGCAGTCTCTTTAATCTCTGCTGTCGCCACCGCCTCAACCGGTTGCTGTACTGGAGTATCTGCAGTTGGTGTAATCACTGGCTCAACCACCACAGCAGGTGGTGTCTCAACTTCGGATTGGTGAGCCGTATCCTGCACTTTAGCAGGGGCAAGCACATTGAATTTAATGCTAGCAAATTGAACAATATCACCATCCATCAACATCTTATCTTGATCGATGCGGATATCGTTAACAAAAGTTCCATTTGATGACTTTAAATCTTGTACCCATAACGCATCTTCTTTCAATAAAAAAGCAGCATGGCGACGTGAGATTTCCGCAGACTGCAATAAAAGATCTGCATCTTGATGGCGACCCACCAGCATGTCACGATCAATCGTGACTTCCTGCCCTTCTAACTCACCTGAAATTGCTTGTAATTTCCAAGTCATCGTCATTCTCTCATTCCAATTTACATTTATCTTAACACGACATTTCTAGCGTTCTAAATCCACTTAAAACCATACTTTAGCTTAAGAATCAAACAAGTCATTGCAACAAATCAACTGTAAATATCAAACACTCAATCAAAGAGAATGTTTGATTTTAGTCCTTAAAAATATCCACTACTGCTTCAGAATATCGTTGGGTTCCTCTGCAACAGGTGTCGTGACCACATTGCTCTTATTGGAATTTTTCGCTGCTCCACCTGTGGGTACTTTCTGATACTGACTGGATGGCTGTGCTGTCGGCTGCGGTTGAACCAGTTTAGGCTGAGTACTCGGTGACGACGAAATAGGCAAACGCTGTTGGAAGACATCATCAACATTGGCAGGCAGTTTGGCAAAATTACCGTCTTTATCCATCGCCAGCTGTAAGCTATAAAGCTGATCATAGCGTTGTTGTGATAGACGGCGAATCTCTGTATCTCCACCCACGATGGTTGGATGGATAAAGACCAAAAGATTGCGTTTAATATTCGATTTACCATCTGCTCTAAACAAACGTCCTAAACCAGGAATGTCTCCCAGGAACGGTACGGATTGACGTGAATGCTCGCTATCATCTGAAATCAGTCCGCCCAACACCACCGTTTGTCCATGATCAGCAAGTACCGTGGTTTTGATTGCACGTTTACTGGTCACCAAATCCTGAGCTTGTCCTTTATTCGATTTGACCCCTGAAACTTCTTGCTCAACTTCCAAACGAATTGAACCACCCTCTCCAATGTGTGGAATGACTTTTAAAGTCACCCCGACATCTTTTCGTTCGATTGAAGTATACGGGTTGACCGTTCCGCCCGTACCTGTAGATACCGAGCCCGTTACAAAAGGAACATTTTCACCAACAACGATATACGCTTCTTCATTATCCATGGTCAGAATTGAAGGTGTAGAGAGTAGGTTTGATTTGGTCCGCTCTTTCAAGGCTTGAATCACTGCACCATAGAGCTTGCGTGAACCATCTGCACCTTCTTTATAATCCCCCAAAATAAGCGACGTCCCCGAACCTACAGCACTCCCCAAACCTGCAGCACCACCAGATAGATAGCCTGCTGCCAATTTAGATAGACTGGTTCCGACATTGGAGAAATTGACCACCCCTACACCGCTGCTGATATCACCCAGAGCCCATTGCACACCCAATTGATCGATATCATTTCCTGACACCTCTAGAATGGTCGCTTCAATCAATACCTGTTGACGGCGTACATCAAGTTGCTGGATTGCAGCTTCTATCTCTCGCATCAATTGTGGTTCAGCTTTGACCACCAAGGCATTTTGTGCGCCATCAGCAATGATGCTGACACCATTGGCATTAAAACTGGTGACACTGTTCTGATTATTGTTATTTGAATTGCTGTTTAAATTAATCGCAGGTGTTGAAATAGTGCTACCTGAGCTGGAATTTGAAGATGTGCTATTGCTGTTATTATTTAAATTACTGGTATTACTAGAATTACTGTTAGTCGAAGAATTATTTGAATTCGAATTGACCGCTTGCCCAGTCACCAAGCCTTGTAAAATTTCAGAGAGATTTTTTGCACTGGCATATTTGAGTTTGAATACTTTTAAGCCGCCTAAACGATCTGCCGATGGAACATCCAGCATCTCAATCATATTGCGGATACGTTTACGTGTACCCGTATCGCCTTTAATTAAAATACGATTGGTGCGTACATCTGCAATAATACGTACCCGTGCCCCTGCGAAATCTTTTGATGCACCAGTCGCACTCATGGCATCCAATTGCTTGATGATTTCTTCAGCCTGACTCTGCTGTAAAGGCACAGCCTCGATATCATTTTGTCCCGTACCATCCAGATTACGGATAATCGTTTCAAGTTGATAAATATTTGCAGCTCGGTCTGACACAATCAATGCATTGGTGCCTTGTATTGCTGCCAAGTGAGCGAATTGAGGCATTAAAGGTCTAAGTGCAGGGATGAGATCATTTGGATTGGTATTTTCCAACCAAATCACCCGTGTCACGACCTGATCGCCACGTGCATGATTACGTGGATCATAAGGTACACCTGAATTTTTGACATTACTGTCAGGCACTAGGCGAATCGTGTTACCAGAGGGAATCGCCACAACACCGTTGACATTAAGCACGCCTAAAAATAGGTCATAAACTTCGTTTTTATTGAGTGGTTTGTTTGAAATAACAGTTACATTGCCACGTACGCGCGGATCAACAGCAAAGTTTTTACCCGTAATATCTGCAACTTCATTGATAAAAGCCGTGAGATCAGCATCGCGTAAGTTAATCTTCCACGTCTGAGCATATGTTGCTGTACTAACTGCAACCATCATGGGTGCTGCTGCAACGATAGCCCAGAGTGGTCGATTGTGAGTCAAAAAAGCCATAACTTATTATCTATCCTAATTTTATTTGTAGTCCTAGCCACTTACAAACTTTGCTGAATGGTCATCACCTGATCACCACGCTTAATTTCAATTTTTACTTTTCCTTCACGCTTTGCCTGTTCTAGCAGTTGAACATCACTCTGTCCTTGACCGACTGACTGCCCATTGAGTGAAAGAATGCGATCCCCAGACCGAAGCCCTAATTTATTTCGAAGTGCTGCGGGGGTTTGTTCTGTCACCTCATAGCCTTGTCCGCTATTGGTGTTCACCCCCATGTTCTTTAGATATTGTTCTCGATTTTCATTCATTCGATCAATCGCCTGCCCTAAAGCATTTTGACTCGAATTTTGTTGTGGTGGTACAGCTTGATCTGGATTACTGGATGGCGATGCCATATTCGAATCTGCAGACTGCCCTGGTAAAGGCTGGTATAGATTATCTAAACCTGTAAAACGCAACTCTTTACTATTATTGCCGCCTTGGCTTAAAACAATATGATCCCAGTATACTTCGGACAACTGATAACTGGTGCCTTCAATGGTTTCTCCAACCACATAGCGGTCGGCTGTTTCCTTGACTTTAATCACAGCTGAGGAAAAACGTGCAGGATAGCTCACCACTACGCCCTGCAATACCATTGGAATGCTGTCATCGGCTGTCGCGCTCGAACCGACTTCATTAAACAACGAAAAACTTGAAATATTAGGCACTTGAGCTTGTTGTGAACCTAAACTCACTTGTTCAGGTTGCATCACTTGCGGTGGTGCAACCACCCACCAAAAAATAGAGGCTAATTTCCAACACAATGCCAGAATTAAAATAAACAGGGTAACAGGTGCGAGATGCTCTGCTTTTTTCCAAGAAATATTTTCGAACTGTTCTTTTATATTCATTGGAAACCACCCTGAATCAGTGGTTGTCTTGAACTGATCACATATGTATCCAGTCCTGCTTTTCCATCATAAGATGGAACATTGAGCAACATTCTTTGGGTCAATTGCACATCCAACATCATGTTTGGATCTAAACTGATATTCGCCATTTTTTGACTGCGTTGATCCTGAATGTCAAAAATCAGTTTCCCTGCTTCATCTTTTAACTGAGCATTTAAAGAGGGGATCGTCATTTGATCTTGACGTTGACCAAAGGTATAACGCAACTCACCGCCTGCCCAATGGAGCTGACCATCCACATCACTAAACCCAGTATCCTTTTTAAAACGAAGGCTCATGTCCGAAATCTGTATTGCATTTGCGGGCCATTGCCAGCTGGCGATATTTTTTAAAGTTTCAGGAGCAATCTGACCTTGCATTTGATTAACAATGATTTTTTTACCAAAACCATAACCCACCACTCCCTTGAGTTGAGTTTGCCCACTATGAACTTCAACATTTGCCCCAACACGCAGTAAGATTAAATCCCAAGGACGAGTGCGCCATGACACAGAACCCCGCAAGTTACCTTTGCGCCAATCTGCTTGTCCTTGCCAGAGGTTACCACTTACATTCTGTAAGGTTTGATTATTCTTATAAAATTTAGCAATTAACCATGTTGCAGGAACTTGTAAAAGTACAAAAATTAAAAAAGCAACAACTCCAGTAATCCACCAGGTCATCTGTTTTGATTTTTTATTCATCCAGCTTTACCATCATTGATTTATTCTTCCATGCAAGATGATGTCCTCTTGTTTATACATTATGCATAATTTTTTCATATCGCCAATTCACTCGTATAAAAAAACCAAGCAGTTTTGCTTGGTTCTTTTATTTTATCGTCATTGAATGACATTTAGATGAAGATTAGATCAAGAAATCTTCTAATTTAGCGCCTTTTTCAATTTCAGCAACTAACCAGCGAGGTTGCTTACCACGACCTGTCCAAGTTTCAGCCGCATTTTTCTTATTGCGGTAGCGTGGCTCAACAGCTTTACGTGTTGTCTTTTTACGTTTTTGAGCGCCATACTCAATAAACTGCTCTAAGCTTAAACCCGCAGATTCTGCAATTTCAACAATCTTATTATAAGCATCTTCGATCGCTTGATCTTTTTTACTTTCAATTAAAGCTTCAGCTTCAGCTGTTAACTTTCTTAACTCTTCCACAGATAAATTACTAATATCAGGCATCATTAACGCTCCACATTAAACTTCGCAAACAGCTATTTAAAATAAATTCACAGCAATAGTATTTTTATTTATATCAATTGGCAATACATATATTCCCCAATAAATACATAAAACAACAAAAAATGATTATAACACGCCAAAATTGTTTATTTATCTCATTCGAAATAAACATACAACAAAAATAAATTTTGTTGCATGTTTTAAATATAATGATGATAACTGAAGCATTTTTATAAATTCAGTAAATTGTTTTGAACAGTTGCTTCTAGATCAATTATAACTTTTCTTAAATTTTCAGGTATTAAAGCTTTTTTCATAGAATGTTTATCTACAAATACGATGACCGCTTCACCATCAGCAACAATCTCCTGTTGCTGTTCACTGAATAATACATAATGCATGCGTATCGCACTATTTCGCATTTCCACTATACCTGCACCAATATGCAGCACATCTGGATAAAATACTGGTTTTAAATATTTACATTGACTTGAAGCAACTACAGTTAAAACATCTTGTTCAAATACATTTAAGCGATCGAAATATGCAATACGCGCACTTTCTATATAACGATAATACTGCACATTATTCACATGACCAAAAGCATCCATATCCCCCCAAGCCACCTTTTGTTCATAAACGATAGGAAACTGTGCCAATAGATTCATAATGTATTCTCAAATTTTAAACTGAATGTAATTGCTGTCTTTTTCAAAAATTGAATTCAATTGCTGAATTAATTCATCATTTCCATTTAACGTGGCTTTAATTCGCAAGTAATTCATCAATATATCATTTGGATATAATGACAAGAGCTGATCCGCTTCTGTTTCTCGCTGGGTCGCCGTATATATATGCCACTTTGCAAAACTAAATACAGGAATATTGATATATTTACTTTCCAGATGAATAATCTGTTGTTCCAGATATTCATAATCTGGATTTTGCCGAAGCAACTGTTGTTGAAACCATAAATAGAAAACATCCTGATCAAATTTCTCATCCAGTAATTGAATGGCGAGTTGTTGCTGCTGCTGTGCCAGCTCAGGGAGACGGGTTATTAACTTCAACCATAATACTTTGGTGTCATAGGGCATTTGTTCAAGTAAAGGGGCGATTTCAAAAAACTTATGCTGTAATAATTCCAAGTCTTCAAATTGGGCATGATCATAACAACCTAAAAGCCCAATCAACCATTGTTGTTTGGTCGCTACTTCCAATTGTCCAAATTGGCTTGAGTGCAAATAGTGCCAAGGTGACTGAATCGCGAACTGTCCCCATAACTTTTGTACTGATAATTTATAACTTTCTGCAAGTTGGCTGAGCCATGGCGACAACTCATGACCATTTAAAAACTCGAGATGCGTCAAAGCTTGCTGACTGTCATGCTGTGCCAAATAAATTTCGATACGTAGAATTTCCGCCAGTTCAAATGCCGAAGGTGGACTACTTTCTAACGCGTGTAACGCTGCAGCATACTGACCTTGCTTAAACAATAATCGAGATTGAATAATCGGTTTTAATAAACCAGACTGATCAAAAATACTTTGAATGACTTGTTCTTGTTCGTCTTCACCCTCCAATAACCATAATACGCCCAATTGCTCAAAAGGGTGCAAATCATTAAAGTTGAGTACTTGTTCTAATTTTCTTTTTTCTCTACGTAGATAGCGGTTCAAGACATACCACATCACATGCATAACAAAGCTGATGATAACGCCTAGAAACAATAACACCCACAAGTTAGTCTGAATTTGAATATTATGCCAAAGTACATAGACATAGCCTGCCCCTGCGGCATAACTCAACACACTTAAAATCGCAAAAATAATCAGGCTAATAAAGGCATAGATCAAAAAGATATGTTTCATCTTACAACCCCAACACTGCCAAACTATTCAGTTTAGGTACTGGTGCCTGTGAGCTTTGCTTAATGTTGAGTAATTGCTGTTTGATTTTTTGGCTTGCTGCATCTGGCAGCAATTCAAGCTGTTGAATCGCCTGGTTCAGCATGGCTTTATATTCTACGTTCTGACCTTTAATCAGCAATTGCTGTGCCAGCAGCAGTCTTAACTGGGTTTCTTTTAAAATAAAGCGGCGATTGCTCAGTTCTGGTGCATCGCTATTAAGCACATCAACTTTGAACCATTTCTCCCAAAAATGAGCACGCTGACTGGTATTTAATTTGAGTTGATTATTTTTTAACTCTGCATTTAAACTTTGATCAACCTGTTTAATCAAGCTATCCAACTGATCTTGCTGCGCATTTCTTTCAATCACAAACTGTTGGATATTCTGCATATCTTGAGCAATGGTTTGATGCAGGCTTTGCTTGACTGCTTCTGCCACGGCATACTGATCTAACGATTGGTTAATTTGGGTTAAATGCTCCAGAGCATAGACAAATTGCTGTTGTTGTATCGCAAATTGAACCAATTCTAATTGTTGTTTAATCAATACACTTGGGTTGATTCCAGTACTGGGTTCTTTAAATACAGGGGTTTGCTTGCTCGCTTCTTGACTCGGTTCATCCGCCTGTCTTTTTACTGCCACCAATTGATCGTTCAAACTGGCATTTTTTTGTTCACTTTTATGTAGTGTTTGCTGGATCTCATTCAACTGTTGTGAAACATGATAGAAGTCATAACTCAACTTAATGAGCCATCCTAAAGCGATCAACAATAAGATATAAATAAACTTCTTCATAATTTCCTTTGCAACTGCACGATGCTGTGTAAAATTGCTTCTGGTTCCAGTGTTAAAATTTCAGTGATATTAAAACATTTTTGAGCAGCATTTTTATCACGCATTAATAATTGATACAAACGCTCACCCAAAACCAAATAATGACAGGCATCGACCAAATGAGGATGCTTTTTTGTCAACGCCAACCAATTTCGCCAGCTTGCCTCACTACTGATGCAAATCCAATAAGGTGGTTCAAACTGATCAATTTGATCAAGCAAAGCAGCAAACCGTTTATGGGTTTCAGGTGGACATAGACGCTCATACAAAACAAAGTTTAAAACATCAATATGACGTTCTTGGCACTGCTGCATCATAAACTGACGACCACCTTCACCACGCCAAAAGGCTATTCTCTGAATATTTTCTATGCTGTTAAATATCGGTAAACTCAGCATGCCTTCAGAGCTTTCTACTTCTGGGACATGACTTTGAATACCAAACTCAGCCAAATGCTGCGCGGTTTTCCTGCCTACGGCAATCCACTGAATATGTTGTATTTGCGCAAGTGACAGTCCAGACTGCTGAAGGTATTGCATCCCCATCTGCACAGCCATGGGGCTGACCACAACAATACACTGAGTTGTTAAAAGTTCTGCATACAGTGCAGATAAGCTATCGTCATATGGACGGGGCTTTAACACCAATAAAGGCAGATCAACCACAGTAAAACCGGATTGACGCAAGCATGCTGTTAAAGGCTCAGCTCGGTCAATCGGACGTGTATTGATAAACAGCATTGCAACCCAATTACTGTGTTTGATACAGTGCTTTAAGTAACTCTCCAGCACCCAGTTGTAATAAATCTTGTGCGAGCTGTACGCCCAACTGCTCTGCTTGATCGACTGTACCGTGAACTGTGCTACATAGCAAAGTCTGACCATCGGTACTTCCAACACGTCCCTCTACAGACAATATTTGATTGTTCAATGTTGCAAAACCGGCAATCGGTACCTGACAGCCCCCCTCCAGATAAGCATTGAAGGCACGTTCAGCACGTACACAAGCATTGGTTTCATTGTGCATCAAAGGCAGAATCAAATTTAAAGTTTCAGGGTCGTTTGAGCGACACTCTAAGCCCAATGCACCTTGTCCCACAGCAGGTAAGCTGAGCTCTGCTGAAAGCGTATGACGTATACGCTCTGCAAGTCCCAAGCGTTTTAACCCAGCACTGGCAAGAATAATTGCATCGTACTGACCCGCATCAAGTTTAGACAAGCGTGTACCGACATTTCCACGTAAATCAATCACTTCCAAATCAGGGCGTTGTTTTAGAATTTGACATTTACGGCGTAGACTAGACGTCCCAAGCTTTGCGCCATGCGGTAAATCTTCAAACTTTGCATAGTGATTTGAAACAAAAGCATCAAATGGATCTTCACGCTCACAAATCACCGCCAGCTCTAAACCTTCAGGCAACTGCATGGGTACATCTTTCATAGAATGTACGGCTAAATCTGCCCGTCCATCCATCAATGCTGCTTCAAGTTCTTTGACAAATAACCCCTTACCGCCAATCTTAGCCAAGGGTGTATCTAAAATTTTGTCACCTTGAGTGACAAAAGTCACCAACTCTACTTTGATATGCGGATGCAATTGTTCCAAACGATCACGAATATGTTCTGCCTGCCACAATGCAAGCGGGCTTTGTCGAGTTGCGATTTTCAAGGTTTTCATCATTTCAGTTTTGCCAAACTTTTAAACACTCTAAACTTACCCTGCAATCTTAAAAATGCAAGTAAATTATCAAAATGATTTATCTTTCACACAAAGCTATAAATTCTGCATGCGTTCCCTAAGCAATGGTAAATGACGACGGCTCACGGCCAGACGTTCCTCTAACTCACGACATCGCGCTTGATACTGTCCTGAAGCAACCATTTCCAGACCATCCAAATAATCTAAAGAAATGAGTGCATTACGATGTATTCGTATAAAACGATCTGAAAATTCAGTTTCCAGATCCTTTAAGGTTTCATCAATCAAAACACTGCCATTTTTATGGCGAACGGTGACATATTTCTGATCTGCTAAAAAATAGTAAATATTTTCAACAGGGATCAATTCCAAACCACGATAGGTTTTTGCAGCAATCTGCTGCCTTTGCACTTTTTCTTCCATGAGTTCTTTTTTTTCTATCTGAGTTAATTGAGCTTGTGTCAGTTTAGTCACATTCCCTAAAACTGTTTCCAATTCATCCTTGGCAATTGGCTTTAACAAATATCCTTTTGCTTGAGATTGAATCGCTTGTAAAGCGTGCTCGTCAAACGCTGTACAAAATACGATTGCAGGCATCGGGTTAAAATGCGCCAAATGTTGCGCACAACTTAAGCCATCCATTTCTGGCATCTGAATATCCAGCAACACAACGTCAGGCTCAAACTGTTGAATCATCTCCAACGCTTGCTTTCCATGTTGTGCTGTGGCAATAACCTGATGCCCAAGTTGCGACACCAGCCGTGATAAGCGTTCCACTGCAAGCGGTTCATCATCACAAATCAGGATGTCCATTGCTCCTCCTTACCCAAATACCTACATTATTTATTTTTAATACATGTACCAATCATCTATTTTTATACTGATATTGAATGACCATAGTAAATAATCCATTCCCTGCATAATTCCGAAAATAAACAGAATCGCCAAAATGTGCTTTTAAACGCTGTTTTACATTTTCTAAAGCAATTCCATGCCCTTGTCTTACTTTTATTCTATCTTGTAAAAATGGGTTGGTAATGACTATATTGACTTGATTTTGCAATATTTCAACCAGTATACCGATCTTGGCCTCTTTCATTTGGTTTTCGACCCCATAAAAAATACTGTTTTCAATTAAGGGTTGTAATGTTAATAATGGAATTTGCACATATTCCAATAATCCAGGCTGTGGAATATTCCACTCAACGTTCAAACGCTCGCCCAAACGGATTTGTTCAATTGCAATATATTGTTTTGATAATTGTATTTCTTCTTTTAAGGTCACCAATTTTAATTCTTGAAAGCTTGCTCTAAACAATTTCGACAAATCAATCAGCATTTGTTCTGCTTTATCTGGATCAATTGCAATTAAACTCACCACACTGTTTAAACTATTAAATAAAAAATGAGGATGAATTCGCGCCTGCATTGCTTGAACCCGCGCATTTAATTCACTGTGCTGCTGCAAAACAGCTTGCTCGCGAATATACATATAACGCAGGCAAAATGCGCCGAGTAATACGCCATAACTTAAATGCAAAATAAGATTATGACTGATATCACTTACCGAAATACTTTGTAAAGAAAAATGCACAGCCCAATAATACACAATATTCAGCACCACAGTGGTGCACATGACGATGATCTGCAAAAGTATAAAACTAAAAATCATCACCGATAAATAAGTATATTGCGCTAATCTTTTGGCAAATAGATCCTGAAAAGCAGCAAATGCCAATAATATCCAATTAATATATAAAATATATTCTAAAATATGCCAAACATTCAGATTGCTCCACGACTGTGCCTCTGCCAACGCCAATAAAAAAGCCAACACATTACTGGAAATAAATAATTCCAATAAATACTGACGACGCCCCATTTTGCTTAAAAAATACGAGGGCTGAAAATGCGATGCAGATTTTCTTGATGAATGATTGTGCTTTACTTCGGCAAGTGAGGTTGAATTTGTTATACTGCGTTTAGTTCTACTGCTTTTTTTCCTACTGAGCCGATATGACCACATCTTCTAATTCCTCTAATCCGTCACAAGCCCAAACTTCAGGCATGTGGGGCGGTCGTTTCTCTGAAGCTACTGATGCTTTTGTTGCTGAATTTACTGCTTCTGTCCAGTTTGACCAACGCTTTTATAAACAAGATATTGCAGGCTCTATTGCGCATGCAACTATGTTAGCAAAAGTTGGGGTACTTACAGAACAAGAACGTGATGACATTATCAATGGTTTGAACACAATTAAAACTGAAATTGAAGCAGGTCAATTCGAATGGCGCATCGATCTTGAAGATGTGCACATGAATATCGAATCTCGCTTGACTCAGCGTATTGGTATCACAGGTAAAAAACTCCATACCGGACGTAGCCGTAATGACCAGGTTGCAACAGACATCCGTCTCTATGTGCGCGATGAAATTGATGTGATTTTAAAATTACTGGAAAAACTACAAAAAGGCATCCTGAGTTTAGCCGGCAACAATACCCAAACCATCATGCCTGGGTTCACGCATTTGCAAACGGCACAGCCAGTGACTTTTGGTCATCATTTAATGGCATGGTTTGAAATGTTGCTACGTGACTCGGAGCGTCTGATTGACTGTCGTAAACGTGTTAACCGTATGCCTTTGGGTTCAGCAGCTTTGGCAGGAACAACCTACCCGATTGACCGTGCATTGACTGCGGAACTATTAGGATTTGAAGCAGTTGCTGAAAACTCATTAGATGCTGTTTCAGACCGTGACTTTGCCATCGAATTCAATGCAGCGGCTTCACTGATCATGATGCATTTATCTCGTATGTCAGAGGAATTGATTCTTTGGACGTCTGCACAATTTAAATTTGTGAATATTCCAGATCGTTTCTGTACTGGCTCTTCGATCATGCCTCAAAAGAAAAATCCAGATGTTCCTGAACTGGTTCGTGGTAAAACAGGTCGTGTCTATGGCGACCTTATGAGTCTGTTAACCTTAATGAAAGGTCAACCTTTGGCCTATAACAAAGACAATCAAGAAGACAAGGAACCTTTATTTGATGCGATTGATACCATTCGTGGTTCATTGATGGCTTTTGCTGATATGATCCCAGCACTGGTACCCAATGTTGATGTAATGCGTGAAGCAGCACTGCGTGGCTTCTCTACCGCAACAGATTTGGCCGATTATCTGGTTAAAAATGGGGTCGCTTTCCGTGATGCCCATGAAATCGTAGGTAAAGCAGTTGCATTGGGTGTGCAGGAATCTAAAGACCTTTCAGAATTAACGCTTGAACAATTACAGCAATTCTCCGATTTAATTCAGGCAGATGTATTTGAAAAGGCCCTTACATTGGAAGCTTCAGTCAATGCCCGTAACCATATTGGTGGAACTGCACCTGCTCAAGTGGCTGCTGCGATTGAACGCGCTCATACACGTTTAGAAAAACTTTATGCATAAGGAGTTTTGATATGACTCGACAAGTATTTTGCCGTAAATATCAAAAAGAGTTAGAAGGTTTAGACTTTGCCCCCTTCCCGGGCGCAAAAGGACAGGAATTGTTTGATACCGTGTCTAAACAAGCTTGGCAAGAATGGTTAAAGCATCAAACTACATTGATTAACGAAAAACGTTTAAATGTATTTGAAGCGGATGCAAAGAAGTTTTTAGAAGAGCAACGTGAAAAATTCTTCAACAATGATGAATCGTTGGAAAAAGCAGAAGGCCTAAAACCGGAGTAATTTTCAAAGATTTATAAAATATTCATTGAAAACAACCTGTATATTGGTGCTTCACAGAGAAATCCCCTTCTGGGGATTTTTTTTATGCTGTCTCCCTATCGACAGAGGAAAGTACCTCGGACATTTCCATGATCAAAGCGTCATCTCAGTTCAATATAAAGTCAGTCTGTTGAAAAACGCATATCCAGAAAATGCAGTTCTTCTTGATCCATACAATCAATCTGTTGCTGAATGATATAAAGCCGTCATTGCTACACTTTACATCGAAAGCTTGAATAAATTTGCGTAGGCAATGCCCTATTTCTCAAAAATAAAAAGATAATAAAAATCTCTCGTTAAGCAAGGGTACATCCTAAACTCCCACTTAAAAATGCTGATCGTGCCCTATGGAAAGTCCGATTTTATGTTTTTCCAGACATAAAAAAAGGAGTCTTGGAGACTCCTATAAACTTCATAAACCACAGCTATTTGCAATATCAAACATATCTGGATGCTAGCCAGTATAATCATGAAAAAATGTTATACATTGACCAAACATACATATTTTTATGACAAATCACGACAATCGAACTGATCATTTGCACTTTCAGATCAACGGAGATAAAAATAGCGCTCAAAACCAATCAGATTGATCGACGCTAAACTTCAATAAAATACAAATTCAGGCGACCGAATCCACACGGTTATCCGAATTTTGTTCAATCACTTGTGGCTTTTTCTCGACCCATTTGGCTGGAAAATACTTTTCAATGGTTGTTGAAACCCAATCTGCAATCGGCTGAGGCAGCGTAATCCCCAATGGATTCTGCTCTTTTAAATCTGCGGATGAGATCACCCGTGTTCCCATCAGATAGTCAAACCACGGCTTGGTCACACACCAGTTTGCATCCTGATTGGCATTCATATGATGATCATAGTGCCAAGGAATTTTTTTCATTGCCCACTCGGGCTCTAAATGTGCACGGCGATGAATATAATAATAATTACAGGCACTATATAACGATGCAGCCACCATGCCTTTTGAAATAGGATAAAAAATTAAACTCGCAGCACCTGCAACCACAGCCAATGAAACGATTTCATTTTTGGTGCGCCAATTCGATATGCCTTGCACATAGCCATCATCATGAAAATCCTGCTTACGGACTTCGCGATGATGTTCCCAGTGTGATTTCATACTTCTTGGCACAGGGCTAAAACGCGGTTTTCCAGGACGGTGTTGACCGTGCAAAATATAATTATGTGCAACCCACTCAAAGCCGTTCGCAAAGACCAATCCAACTAAAAAGCCTTTTAACATCTTTTTTCTCCTCTGCTTATTTTTAATATAAAACGCTGCTGAAAAAAGATATTGACATAGAAAAGGCTTTTCATTGACAAATCACGACATAATCCATAGAGAAAATCTATGTTCAAGCGTATAAAATGCGACTTGTTTGCAGGAATTAAACTCGCTTAAAATAGCGCCAAGTTTGATCTTACATGATGTAAATCATACAACCACAAGATGTGTTAATGATGCTATTAAAGGATTATGCAGGCTCCGTTTATGGAGGACTTGGGCAATTACTCTATACCTTTAGCGAAGCTAAGGGCTTAAACATTTCACCCAAGCTGCAACACATTCAAAATCTTGAACGCTTTGACTATACCGTTTGGCGTGAAATTTTGGATGATATACAGTCACAGGTACACAGCCCTGCTTTGGGTTTGGAAATTGCCAATTTTGTCCAACCCAAACATATCGGCATCATAGCCTATATCGCACAATCCTGTGACAGCCTAGGTGAAGCGCTCACCCGTTATCATGATTTTCATCGCTTAATTTATGATGGCAGTCCACTTAAGATTGAGTATGTGGATGAAAAATACATTTCGATTCGTTGGGAAAATCTTCCTTTTCATCTAACCACGCAAATCACCAATGAAATCGCCATTGCATTGATGGTTCAATTTTTGCGCTTATCAATTTCTTCCAGCGATATTCGACCTCACCAAGTTAATTTTATTCACCCTAAACCTAAAAACAGTAGGGTATATGAAAAATTTTTTGATTGTCCTGTAAACTTTCAACAAGACAAAGTTGAGTTGATCTTTCCGACCAGCGCACTCACGATTCCACTCAAACAAAGTGACCAGACCTTACAAAAGTTGCTTATGCAACAAGCGCAAGCTTTACTGGACAGCCTGCCGAATACCACCCAACTGGATGAGCGCTTGCAACAAAGTATTTTATTGGGACTGCAAAAAAATAATTATCAAATTGAAGAAATTGCCAAACAGCTCAATATGTCTACACGACAATTACAACGTCATTTACAAAGTCAAAATACCACTTATCAGCAACGTGTCCAAGACGTTCGGCAACTACTGGCTTTTCAATATTTGCAAGATCGCTATTTAGGGCTACATGAAATTGCATTGCTTTTGAGCTACTCTGAACAAAGTGCTTTCCAACGTGCTTTTAAGCATTGGACTGGACTTACACCGCAGCAATGGCGACTTCAAAACCCAAATACCTAAACCTCAGCAAGCCTGATTTGAACAGATAAATATCCAGTAAATTTCCCATGTTATTGCCGTATTTAGATCATACTTTGGGCAAATCCAGATAGTTTTTTCCATAATTAAATCAGAACATTAAGTGATATTATTAGCAATTTTTTACCTTTGTGATTCAATTTTCATATTTTTAACCTATGATAATGATGCTGAAAATATAAAGTTGTACCTCATCGAAAGGTTATCAACTATTTTAAAAATAGCGACATAACCCATTCCGTTCAAAAAAATAAATAGGAATCAATATGAATAAATATCTTGCAGAATTTATCGGAACCTTTTGGCTCGTCTTTGGAGGATGTGGTAGTGCGGTGCTTGCTGCGGCTTTTCCAGAGTTGGGTATCGGTTTTGCAGGTGTAGCACTCGCATTCGGTCTTACAGTTCTTACAGGTGCTTATGCACTCGGTCATATCTCAGGTGGGCATTTCAATCCTGCGGTCAGCGTCGGTTTATGGGTGGGTGGTCGTTTTGATGCCAAAGACCTCGTTCCATATATCATTGCTCAAGTCGTCGGCGGTATCCTTGCCGCTTTTATTTTATATTTAATTGTTCAAGGACAAGCAGCATTCGCTGGAACAGGTGGATTTGCAACCAACGGTTATGGAGATTTGTCTCCTGGAAAATATTCTTTGGTTTCAGCACTGATCATTGAAATTGTCTTAACCGCTGTGTTCTTGATTGTCATTTTGGGGGCAACAGATAAACGTGCACCTGCTGGTTTTGCGCCGATTGCCATTGGTTTGGCACTCACCCTGATTCATCTCATCAGCATTCCAGTGACCAATACCTCAGTGAATCCTGCACGCAGTACCGCTGTGGCATTATTTGCGGAAACGGCTGCACTGAGTCAGTTATGGCTGTTCTGGGTTGCACCGATCGTAGGTGCGGTTATTGGTGCAATTATTTATAAAGTAGTGGGCAATGAATCACACCATTAAGTCGTATTGATTCAACAACACGGTTGAATCCTTTAAATTAAAAAACCTGCTGCGGCAGGTTTTTTTTACAGCAGTATTGAGCGTATATTTAAAGAAAAGGGTTTTCTATTTCACCTTCACTTTGACGAACAATCTGCTCTGGCAGATCACTTTGCTTCTCCAAAGTTGCCACAATATCATTCAGATAACTTTGTAAAAGCTTGGCTGCCTTCAAACCTGCCTGATCCTTGGTAATCTGTAAGTTGCCATAGACATTGACACAATCCAGTTGATTTTCTAAGGTCAAATCATGAATTGCATGCGATTCCGTATCATTTTCAAAAGCTTTAAACATTTTAATTTTCTCTATTTTTAACGTTATAACCAAAAACCGACTTGTATACGCCCTTTTTAGCATCATCATTCAACTTCAAAGCACCGCCCTCATCGCCTGAGTCAAGGGAGTAGCCAGCTTAAATATCAATATGCTTTAGGCCGCATCAGTATTTCTTAATGAATAAGACAGTTCCAGTATAGATAGATTCTCTCCTGATCCTGCTTTAATTATTTCAAAATTTGTAAAATATAATGCAACAAAGCTTCCGCCAATTGTTTTACCAAAGCATCTTTGGTTTCTTCATCGACTTTAGGTAATTCAATGGTATTTGCAGTGCTTGAACGACTGGCAGGTTGAAATTGCTTTTGTACTGCTGCGATCTGATCCTGTTGTACGTTTTCCGCACATTGACTTTCTGCATCCCAATGAGAATATTCGATTTCTTTATTGACTTTTACCTGATTGGCATTTAACGGCAATTTATAGGTATTGCGCTTTTGTTCTTCAGTGAGCTGTGGAAATAAGTTGATTCCTAGCTGTTCCTCCAAATAACAGACGCTGACAACTTTGACCTGCAATGAATTATTATTCGGTGCATAGTAAGCACCAATAATGCCATGTTTAGGTAAATAGATGGCCTTATATACGGCAGTAGGGACGATTACTCCACGACCAATCGTTTTAAGCTTTTTGCCACTAAACAATGGTCCAGTCACCACATAAACATCTTTTTTTTGCTTGGTCACAATTGCACGAGTGGCTTCTTCCAGTTCACGCCAAACTTGCTGATTATTTTTAGGCGCTTGCGGCACCATATTCGCCAAAGAAAAGCTATCGAATTGAGAAACTTTTGTCGACATATCGGCATTGGGTGACATATGCCCTCGGTCATAACCAGAGCCACGATAATCAGACAATAGCGCGCGATGCTGGCTGCTGATTCGCTCCTCTTCATGGAAGCTGTCTTCGCGCTTAATCTTTTGGCTTAAACGCTGTGGCGATAAATACTCTGCTGTCCACAGCGGTGTTTTGGAAACACCCGAATACATCACATTAAAGCCATTAAAACACAAGGGATAACTGTTCTTTTTTAAACTGTCTTTCATCAAGATTGGCGGTTGATCTCGATAGAACTGATTTAAACATTCAGCATTCAGTGAACCGCCCTGCGTAAAAGGCAACAATTGCATAATTTTTTCTTGACCAAATGCGATCGCAAAGCTTCCAGTAGCCACAAGACCCAACACCATTTTAACTACTGAATTTTTCAACAAAAACCATCCCAAACAACATGAAGAACAATACATTCAAGTCAAACCCTATTCAGTTTTGACTTGAATCAAACAGCTTAACAAGCTCAGGCAATGAAAGATATTATGTGAATATTCAACTGAATAAAGCTTCTACAGATTTAACTCAATAAAACAATTCTGCTGTTCACAATAGAGATTCTTAAAAAACCAAGAAATTAAATCACTTCCCTGCTCTTGCTTGCATTTATGCTTGAGATTATGTCATGTTGATTCAATATCTTCGACAGCTTTGCGACATAATCTGTCGTATGATTTATATTTATCTATCCTATTTGCGGAATCACAGAGCATGCGAATATTCCGACGATTCAAACTCCACGCCAGATATGGAATGCTGCTGATCTTTACTTTGCTGCATTGCACTGCTTTTGCTGCTTCATCAACATCACATCAGTGTGTTGAAAAGCAGTCCCCAGCCACAATAAAACCTCGTTTAGCGGATAGAAGCCAACATCATCAGCAGCGCTTAAAAACACCAATGCTTCCTCTAGTTAAGCCTGCTCCACATATATTGGAAGTCATTCCAAAAGATCCTAACTCGACTGAGCCACGCCGAATTATCGATATTGCCCCTGTTCCTCGACACAGAAACCCCTCGCAGAATCCATCGTCCGCACCCACTTCAATACAGACAAGAGATTGAAACAAAAAAAGCCAGAATCACTTCCGACTTTTGCGAGGTTGAGCGTTTTAGATCTCGATTTGACTGCCCATTTCCACCACACGGTTCGGTGGGATTTGGTAGAAATCACTGACAGGACTGGTATTACGTTGCATTGAAATAAACAGCTTTTCACGCCATGGCGCCATACCCTCACCCACGGTATGAATTAAACGATCACGTGAAATAAAGAAGCTGATATGCATCATATCGAACTCAACTTCAAGTTGCTTATATGCCAGCTCAAGTGCATTCGGAATATCCGGCTGATCTTTAAAACCATAATAAACAAAGACACGTTGAAAGCGATCATCAAGAACTTCAACACGAATCCGTTCTTGGTCTGGTACATAAGGCACATCACGGGTAATCACCGTCACCATGATATTGCGTTCATGCAGCACTTTATTATGCTTAATATTATGCAACATCGCATGCGGTACGATATTTGGGTTACCTGTTAAGAATATCGCTTGTCCGGGTACAAACTGAGTTTCATCACTCAGACTCACACTCTTAATAAACAGGTCCAGTGGCAAAGCATCTTTTTCCAAACGGTTAAAGACGATTTCACGTCCAGTTTTCCATGTCATCAAAATGGTAAATACGATTGCACCAATCAAAATCGGCACCCAACCACCAGATATAATTTTCAATGAGGTTGAGCCAATAAAAACACTGTCTATCACTAAAAATGGCACCGCAAATAATGCCACTTTCCACTTTGGCCAACGCCAGAAACCATAGGCCAAAATTGCGATTAAAATCGTGTCACACAGCATGGTCATGGTGACTGCCACACCATAAGCATTGGCAAGATTGGCACTGTTTTGGAAAATCACGATCAGCAGCAGGATTGAAACAAATAAAATCCAGTTAATAAACGGCAAGTAAATCTGTCCCTGCTCGACATCAGAGGTGTGATGAACCGTTAAGCGGGGTAAATAGCGCAGTTGGATGGCTTGGTTTGCCATTGAGAATACGCCCGTAATCACCGCTTGCGAGGCAATCACTGCCGCTGCTGTTGCCAAGGCAATCATCGGGTACAAGCCCCACTCAGGCACAAGTAAATAGAATGGGTTTTCAATCGCACTTGGATCACGCAGTAACAGCGCCCCTTGCCCTGCATAATTCAGTAAAAGACATGGCAATACAATAATAAACCAACCTAAACGAATCGGCAGTCGTCCAAAATGCCCCATATCTGCATAAAGTGCTTCACCACCTGTTACGGTGAGAATCACCGCGCCCATGGTTAAGAAAGCAACAAAAGGCTGATGAAAAATAAAGTTTAATGCCCAGTGTGGACTCAGCATACTGAGTACATAAGGTGTTTGGCTAATACTGTGAATCCCGATCAAACCGATGGAGGCAAACCAAGTCAGAGTAATCGGACCAAAGAATTTCCCCATGGTCCCTGTACCGTGTCGTTGCACAAGGAACAATGCGGTGAGAATACCAATCGCCAAGGGCATTAACCATTTGTTAAACATTGGCGTGGCAATACTTAAGCCTTCAATCGCAGAAAGCACTGAAATGGCTGGGGTAATGATCCCGTCACCAAAAAACAGTGATGCCCCGATAAAACCTAAAGCAATCAGAAAGATTTTTCGGTTTTCTGGAATTCGGTTGGAACGTAAGTTGAGTGCCAGCAAAGACATGATCCCGCCTTCACCATTGTTGTCTGCCCGCATGATGACGGTGACATATTTAAAGCTGATGGTGAGCATCATGCACCAGAAGATCAGCGATAGTATCCCCAGCACTGTTGCTTCAGTGATGGCGATGTGTGCGGTGAGAAAACATTGGCGCAGGGCGTACAAGGGACTGGTTCCGATGTCTCCAAATACCACCCCTAGTGCTGCGAGTGTGATCGCAGGTAACGCGGCTTTTTTTGCAGTACTTTGCATAGATTCGTCTTCAAAAATTAGACACTATTTTTGCGCAATCATATCACTGTGAAATTTTTTTTGCTCTAACTCAATTGTTGCTTGGCAGAATTCTTTTTTTTGGTTATCATCCTTCGCCTTGGTGAAGTGTCCGAGTGGCTGAAGGAGCACGCCTGGAAAGTGTGTATACGTTAATAGCGTATCGAGGGTTCGAATCCCTCTTTCACCGCCAAATTTATTCCAACCTCATCCATTGGAAGCTAAAAAGCCTAAACTGTCGTGGTTTAGGCTTTTTTGTTGTCTGACTCTATCAAGTCTACAAATCAAGTGATTCTGTTAACTTTTATTCAAACAACTAAATTTAGATCAACAGAATAGTTTGAAATCAATTAAACAAAATTACGACCCCCTTACAGGCAATAAGCAATACGTTTTTTATAGTCACAGTACAGCTAAACCAATCAGTAGTAATGCCCTTTTATGCGCAATTCGGACGATGGGTTATAACGGCAAAATGAAAGGGCATGGATTTCGTGGACTTGCATCCACGACTTTGCATGAGCAAGGCTATATGCACGATGCGATTGAAATTCAATTAGCTCATAGAGTTGGTAATGCAGTTTCTCAAGCCTATAACCATGCCCAACATTCAGACTACCGAGTAAAGATGATGCAGGAATGGTCTGATTTTATTGATGGGTTGAGGAGATAAAATTATCTTGTTAAAGAAAAGACTATTTTACAAATACTTCTCGCAGCATTCTTTACTAGAAACAAAATATTAGACATTATTATACCCGTCTATATCATGCTAATTTCTTTAGAGATCCGTATTTTCCAAATAAATGATAGTCTCGTGATTATTAATTAAATTACTAGCCATATCAAACTCATGACTTACTAATAAGTTTTCTTCAATAAAAATTTCTTCAAATCGATCACGAATTTCACTAATAGGTTGGGTTTTTACTGCCGCAACAATAAATTGAACTTCTTCTGGAATTTTAGCAAAAGCAGCTAATACTAGATTGTAATTGTAATCATTAATATCTTGTTGACGAGGTGAATCAATAACGAAAGGCGGTATAGATGATTCTGCATAAGTACACATTGCATGTAATAATGTCAAACGAACAGCTAACATTAACTTAACGCCATTTGCTCCGCCACTTGTATGGTTAAGAATTTGTGTGAAGTTTTTCTTTTTTACAATCGTTATCTCGAGTTCTTTAGATAAATTTTCAAAATAATCTATAAATTCATTTTCCAAAGCTTTTTGATTTTCCTTTTGAATTAACAATTTTTCATTCTGAAACTCTGAGATCAGGGTTTGCTTTTCTTCAACTAAAACTTCATTTTTTTGGAGACTCTCTTGAATATCTGGAATCATTACTTTTTGCAATGCCGAATAATTTAAATACTCTTTAATGTCATTACGGTCTAAAAGTTCAGTTATTTTATCTTCTTCAAACTGAATAAGCCTTGATAACCTATTTACATCTTGTCTATTCCTATTCTTTTCTTTCGTTAAATATTCAACTCGTTCCAACAATAAATCAGCGTCTTTCAAAATTGAAAATTTATTAACAATATCATTTTCATGAATCACACCACATGTTGGACAAGTAACTTCAATTGGATCAACATTACGAACGCTATACTCATAATCCTGTTCTAATTCACCAAGTGCAACATTAACCAATTGAATTTCATTGTTTAATGAAGATATATTTGAAGCTTTCATTAGATATTCATTTCTCAGCTCTAATATATTTTCTTCATACCCTTCTAATTCAATAGACTTATGTATTACTTTATCTGAATACTTTTCACTTTTAAAGCTTCTCAAGTAATTAAAATTATAAGTATCCCTTTCTATAATTCTCTCTAACTCTTTCTTTTCTTGCAATATTTCATTTTCTTTATTTTTCTTTTCATAATAATTTTGATCCAAAACACCACAAATATATTTTATTAACTCAGTCCGGTTATTTTTATTAAAAGCATTCATATTTTTAAAGCATAACCAGAAATCTGCCCAACCTGTCATTTGCTCAATATAAGTTGTGGCAAAATAATAACTTGGTGGCACTTGAGAAAGTTTACTTGCATTGGCATATTTCAATAAGACATTGAAATTTAAAATTTCATTCAACTTTTTAATGAAATCGCTTCCAACCTTTTTAGATTGAATTGAATATTTAAAAGCCTCATTCGTATTAATACAAGCAATAGAAATATATTCATTATTTCTATAAATATCATAATTTTTTTCTGCTACTGAAAAAGAAATAAGTGTTTCTAAATCATCACACCAAGTCTCCTCAAACTTCACTTCACAACCAAGCCCCCAAAATAGGCTATTGATAAGAGTTGATTTTCCTTTAGTATTATCTTCTGAATCAATTAGTGTTCTGGGATAAAGTTTTAAAACTTTCCCGCCACGCTCTTTGAGAGATCTCAGGACGATTCTCTGAAATTGGAAATAACTCTTTGTAGTTTTCATGACGTAAATTCCTAATTAAAAGCTTAAAATTTCTTTTGGGATTCTTATTTTTAAAATTGTTCATAAAGCATTCCAAAAACCTCATAAATAGCTACAGCTCGAAATTTATTATATTCTTTTAAAGAAAGATATTTATTTACTTTTTTATCCAGTAAATCTATAGATTTCCAATATGTTGTTTTATCATCAATATCTAGAGGTAGTACAAGCTCATCAAGAAACTGGTCCAACTCGGTTTGTACAGCAGCTGGTTTCAAACATAATTTAAACAAATAATAATCACGTATTTTTTTTAATATTCTTGCTATTTTCATAGTATCTTCACCCTCCTCTATAAGCTGAGACTCAATTATTTTTTTAAGTTCAGGCTCAATATCCCTATCTGTATTTTTTAAAATATCTTCTGAAATTTTTTTACTCTCTAATCCTCTATGTTTAACACAGTCTTCCCAGTATTCATACCGTTGTTTATGTTTAGATTTTGGTCGAAGATCATCTTTTAATAGACGATAAATGCTATTCGGTCTTGAACTCACATCACCATAATTATTTTCAATAAAATCATAAATTTTATGCTTGATATGTGAATCTGAGTTATCTAACTTTAATCCTGTTTTACGAAAAATTATCATATCCTCATATTGAGAATTAATATAAAAATTCAGCTCACTTGAAATTGCATTTGCAATAATTTTTTTATCATGCTCTTGTAACTGGCTAAATCTATAGTCTTTGTCAGTTTCTTGAATTTTATCGCTAAAGTTAATATCTTCCAAGCAAAGCAAGCATAACTTATCCACATAATTTTCAAAAATTTTATCTTTTACCCCTATAATCATTTTTCCTAAAATCGAATTAGTTTGGCCAACATTAGTAATACTTTTTGGGGTATATGACTTATATGTAGTTTTAATTTGAAAGAGCTCAAACTTGATAGAAGGGTTAAAAACACAGCTATTAGCGAATAAAACATCTTCATGAAATTCGACAAATACTACAAATTCTTGATTTTGACTTAATTTATCTAAAGCATGATAAATTGCCCAATCAATTTGGTACTCAAACCGTAATGAAGTATCTAGTCCTTTATTTTCACGCTCATCATCATTAAGGATATTCAAATTTTTCATATTAATAAATTTAAATGAATTATTGGTTTATGGAAAGTTAAAAGCATAAACTTTTAAATGTACTTCTAATCTTATCTCATAAATTTAAGAAGAATTAAACCATGCTTAAGAGAAAACCTCTTAAGCATTTCAATTTATACATTTACTTTAAAACGCAAATAGTCATCCAATCTTTTGTTTTCAGTAACTTGATTATGTGGAATCAATAAATAATGCCAGGGTTTAGTCGACACTGTCGAGGCATTTTTGCACCACTCACTTCCAGCTTGAGCCTTGATAATCACTTCTTCCGAAGTCATTTCATTTTCTGCTTTTGTTTCAGCAAGTAAATAATACTTTTCTGTCTCAACTACAAAGTCTGGAATATATTCAGGCTGTACTCCTTGAAAATTATAATAAATTTGGAATTGTCCTTTAGCAGGCTTAAACCATTTATTACTATCTCTTTCCAAAATAATTGCAAAACGTCTTTCTGTATCTGAATCAAATTTTTGAAAGACCATAAGACATTTTGCAAAACCCGTAAAAAGTAACTTTTTAATCGATATTCCTTTAGAAGGTGTCATGCGAATAGACTGAGGTGGAATTTCCTTTACTGCCGTAAAACTTGGCTGTTTTAGCTCAACAAAACTGCGGTTAATTACAACATTATAGTTTGATGCATTTTCCCAATGATGCTCTTGCATTTGACCATGAATATTATTGGCGATCGTTTGATAATTCTGTTCAACAACCTGTATTACCTCATCATCAGTTAAGTAGGTTTTAAAATAATCTACCATTTGATTCGACAAGTCATACAACAAGTCCGCTTGAGTAAAGTAATCAATATCATCAAAATCAATCAGTGCATACACGATACGATCCTGAGGACTCTTTTCATTTAAGGCTTCTTCTGCTTTTATACTGAAGACTTGATTATTACTTAAGTTTTGGCCAATCAATTCACGATCTTGTGGCTGCAAATGCAACCCTTGAACCTCAAGATTGAATAAACTGAACCCTGTAGTTACATCATCAGAAGGAGTTACCGAGATACGTGGAATATCAATCGTATTCTGAATATGTACTTCAGTAACCTGCTGAACAATTTTTAGCACTTCTTCCTCGGATGGAAGTTTTTTGTTACTTTGCTCTTCACCGAAATCTAACTCCTGCACTATATCCGAAACATTATCTTGTATCGCCTTAAGTACATTTACCGTCATTTGAGCTTGAACTTCTTGACGAGTTAAATCTTCACTATGTTTTACTGTTTCAGTATTTTTAGCCTGCGCTTGAATCTCTTTCTTTACTTGCTGAATGGCCTGAATTACATTTGGATCAGTTAAATCCAAATCAACTTTAAGCTTTGTCTCATTTGTCTTTTCATCCTTCAGCTCAACCTGATCTTGAATAGTGACGGTTTCTTGAGTATCCGTTTGCTGACTGTGCCCAGTACCTAACAGCACATCTAAACGAGATGTACTTGTTACACTGATGACTTCTTGCTCTTCATTCTCAGGTTCAAGAATATAAGTCTTTAACTTAAGAATAGAATCTTCTCGATTCGCCTCATCTACAATATCCTGGAATCGATCATGTGCCACAATATTTAGGCGATCCACTTCTTCCACACCTGTACGCTTTCCATAAGGCAAACGCAAACCACGACCAATAGACTGTTCTACCAAAGTACGAGCATTTGCAGCACGTAAAGGGATGATCGTATAAAGGTTGGTTACGTCCCAACCTTCTTTTAGCATGTTGACATGAATAACGATTTCTGTAGGTTCATTTGGATCTTCGACTGACAGTAATCTTTGAGTGATTTCTTCTTCTTTCGTACTACTATCAACCTGAATTACTTTATCTTTGTATTGACCTTTAAAGAATTCATCAGATTCAATACGCTCTTTTAATTGAGCCGCATGTGTCGTGTCACGTGCAATAATGAGAACAAATGGTTTAACTTTTGGCTGACCTGTATTTTGGGCATAGTTAATTAAATGAACCTTGGTCATTTCATGTAAGCGAATACCATCTTTAAGCTTAATTTCTTCTAATTGTTCAGTACTGAATCCTTTGGGATTAAAGTCTCGCTGGGTCACCACAGCAGGCTCTTTCACAAAGCCATCTTCCATTGCTCTTGCTAATGGATAATCCATCACCACATTTTTAAATGCAACTGAACCTTTAGCCGTTTCCACAAATGGTGTTGCTGTTACTTCCAATCCCATCAATGGATTAAGCTCATTAATCGCTTTAATTCCTGCACTTGCACGGTAACGATGCGACTCATCCATTAAAAGCACTAAGTCATCTAACCCAGCTAAATGATTAAAATAGCTTTCCCCTAATACTTCACGCATACGTTTAATACGAGGTTCTTTACCGCCACGAACTTCGCTATTAATTTTTGAAATATTAAATACATTTATGCGTATTTGACCTAATAAACTGGCTGTTGCAGTATCACGACTATCGTAGTTATCACCAGTGATAATCATTGGTGACTGAAAGTTAAATTGAGCTAAATTTGCAAAAACATACTTAGGTGTATTTGGGGTAAAGTCGGTAATTAACTTTTCATAAATGGTTAAGTTTGGTGCTAAAACAAAAAAATTATTAATCCCATAAGCCAAATGCAAATAAGCAACAAAAGCACCCATCAGGCGTGTTTTACCCACACCTGTCGCTAAGCTAAAGCAAATACTTGGAAAATCTCTTTCAAAGTTAGCTAATGTTGGAAATACTGTTTGTAACTTTGCTAGTGTTTGCTCATTAACTTCAGTATCTCGTCCCTGCTTTGTCAATAGTTCTTTGGCATTTTGAATAGCTAGATCAAGTTTATCTAAGCTTTCTGCTTGAGGTGCACGCAAAGATAGGCGTGCTTTCAAATCTTTAACAACTTGGGCAACAGGATTTCGTTGTGAATGTTGATTTGATGCTGTCATGTTTGATCCCCAAATAAGTCACCCGTTACTTGACTTTGTTCTTGCGTATTTTTAACTTTTTTTGCTTTTGGCTTATCTTCAATATCAGGTTCTGACATTGGCAAATTTTGAACATTCAAACTGTAATCATCATGTCCCCATTCACATGCCTTAATGATACTGTTTGGAATTTTCTTTAAAGTCAGATTGGTAAAACGATCGATATTATTTGAACGCCATGCACTTGCAATAATCAGCAAAGTACGTCCTTCACCTACTTCTTCAGAAATCGCTTGTAACTGTTGATCAGTCAAAGTCTGTGTCGTGACATAAATAAAATCAGTTTCACTGCCTTTACCATGATTCCAGTACTCAGTTTCTGATGGCATATAGGTATAGCCTTCTAGCTTACACATGGCTTCAACTAACATTTCCTGATTATATTCAGGATTAATGACCCAATTATCCCATTGATCTTTTTTCATCAGACTTGGCGCGAGTTTGTAATAACGGAAACCACCACCACCTTGCCAACCTATTGACTCAGTTACTCCACCTTTATCTTCACCATCAATGACTTTTTTCAGACGAGGAATTATATAAGTATGACAATGCTCACCAAGCTCAACCATAATCCAACGACGCCCCATTTTATGGGCAACAGCACCTGTGGTACCTGAGCCAGCAAAGGAATCTAAAACTAAATCACCTTTATTAGTAGCTAAAGATAAAATACGTTCCATCAGTTTTTCTGGTTTTGGGGTCGGGAATGATTCTTTAGCAATATTTAATATCTTTTGCTCTTCATTTGCTGTTTTATTACTACCTGCCTCATGATGGTCCCAGAATGTTGAAGCTATTTTCTTTCCTCCAGACTCATTTAGAAATACTTTCTTCATTGGAACAGCATTACCATCTTTACCCCACCAAATGCGGTTATCTGCTAGCAATTCTTCAAATCCATTTTTAGATATCCAGCATCTTCCTTTGCTAGGTAGATGTACTTTTCCAGTGGGAGATATTATTTCGTAAATACCAGTTGATATCCCTGTTTTGGCATAAGCAGCTCCCCGAGCGCCACCTAATAGACTAACGGTTAATGGTGCTGTTCTCCATCTTCCACGACTATCATTATCAGGATTTTTGTATACTTTTAACGCATCTTCATCCATGCTTAATAAATTAAAATCAGACATAGCATCTGACTTTTTAAATACTAAAATGTGATCATGAGCCTGTGAAATGCCATATTTTGAATTAGTTTTAACAGAATGAAATTTTTGCCAAACAATATTAGCTACAAAATTTGATCTACCAAAAACTTCATCACCTAAAACCTTTAAATAATGAGCCTCATTATCATCAATAGTAATCCAAAGACTCCCATCATCTGTTAATAAGTTACGTAAAATCTCTAAACGATCACGCATCAAGCCGAGCCATATTGAATGCTCTAATCCATCATCATAATAAGAAAAAGCACTACCTGTATTATAAGGTGGATCAATAAAGACACATTTTATTTTACCAGTATACTCACGCTCTAAAGCTTTAAGTGCAAGTAAATTATCACCTTTAATTACTTTGTTATCAAAAATATCATTTTCTGAAAATTTATTCGTTGCATGATAAGATTTTTTTGAATCTTCCAGTAAAATTCGTGGCTCTAGGCGTGGTCGCTTGTCTTTACCAATCCAAGTCAGTTCAAGTTTTGTTTTGGTCATGGGCTAGCAGTTCCTAAAGTCAATTGTGGAGCGTTATCTGTCAGGTAGTTTACCAAATTTGCCCTTGGATAACTTTCATTTGGATTAGAAGTAGCCAACATTCCCAAAACATTCGGATCAGATGCCTTACCAAAATGCTCAATCATGACATCTACAAGTACATTTAGAACAGATGAACTATTTTTATAAAACTTTAGAGGTGTATCATTAGCAAGATTAGCTTGTGACTTAGTCAATATAGAGAATCTAAGTTTATCTAACTCCACACTAACACTCGACGGAATGTTTGTTATTAAAACGAGTTTTTGCTTATTAAGCTCTTGTTTCAAAAAACGTTTTGAAAAAATAAAAAATGCTACAAAAAATGAATGTTTATATATCTGCTTCTCTTGTCCATTTGACAAATTTATATAGCCATTCCAAATTTGTTGAAAATATCTGTATAACAAAACTGAATTGACTAATTTCAAACCACTTAGAGTATTTGAAAAAATATGTTGATACTCCTGTGAGTCTAAATCGAGCATTAAGGTTGCATTGTTTTTAAGCTGGATTGGATATGTTGTATTTTTTTCTAACATTGCCAAAGATCGCATAGCTTCATCAACTGTAAGCCCCATTGATGTACTAGACAATTCTGTAGACCGATAAAAATAATCATACCCCCAATACTTAATTTCTTGCCTTAATCTTTCTTGATGCCCATCTAACGCTACGAAATCTGTTAAATCTACTGGATTTTGATTGTTACGATTTTGAGTAATTTTTTTACCAATATCTTGCATCGAATCTGCTTGAATTACAGTAACTAAAACTTTTGCATCATCAGAAATTTGATCTCCATTTTCTTTATAAAAATCATAAGCTGATGTAATTGTTTGAGCACCATTAACAACTGATATATTTAAAATTTTATATTTTCGATTTTTTTCACTTCCACCAAAAGTACCTGCACTTGTAAAATCAGAACATAAAATTGTTATTCCATTGTTATAAAAAAAGAAATTATCTGCTTCATAATTCAAAGTTTTTTTAATTGCTTTATTAGGATTTGTATTCCCGCCAATAAAATAACGAATATTCTGTTGATACAAAGCTAGCTGATAATTTTCATGTAATTTGACTAAATCTTTTAATTTAACTTGCCCATACAGTGTCTTCCTTGGTGATAAAACTCTTGCAAAATTATAAATATCAATTTTTTCAGAAACTATTTGATAAGACTGTTGCTTAATCAAAAAATTTTCAACTTCAGAAGGATTAAAATATAAAACATTAGCCTCTAGACGATCTTCATTCTCCGATTCACTTTCAATAAAACGCTTCAAACAATCTTGAGCATGTGTAGAAACTTGTTGGCCTGTATAGCAAACAACCAATATGATTTTTTCAGCATCATGAAGTGCACTTTGAATTTCTGATTGGCGATTCAAAACATTTTGATTAAATGAGCCAAATTGAGAATTTAATAATTGCCTCAAGCCATCAACGAAAGCTTGTGCTTCTGTTTGCTTAAACTCTTCAGAAGCCTTTAATTTACTTTGAACTAAATACAAAACTTTTGAGGTTGGTTCAAAATAAATCGCATCAATGCCATTATCGTTAAAGTCATCGATAACTGCTCTGGCACTTTCCACAACAGAAGCATTACATAGTGCTCGCAAAGTAAAAGCACCAAATGCTCTTGCTATATTTTTTTCATTTTGTTCCTCAATCGGTCGACTTTGATCTAGTAAAGGTGGTAAGTGATGGAGATAATGATCGCTCAGCTCTTTTTTTAAAATTGTTAATAAATCTGCTCTCAAAGCTGGCATTTAAATAATTTCCCATTCAATTTCAAATAATTTCTTCACTTGAACTTGCTGTTCAAGCTGCCCCTCTAATTGACCAATCAACTCATTACGTTGCATATCAATTTCATCTTGTCGATCAAATAACTCGCGACGTAACTTTGTACGTTTCATCTCTAATTCACGCTGAGTCTTTTGCCAATTCAGCTTATCATGTAATGAAGCTGCAATCGTCGCTGACTTTCTTGCTTCTTTAATCGCTTTATCAATTTCCTTAATCTCAACCTCAAGACCATTTTTTAAATCATCTGCCCAGCCATCAAGCTTGATAATTTCCTGATCAAAAAATCCAAGGTTCCGAACATTTACTTCCTCAAGAATCCTGTTCTTACGATTTTCTTGCTCTAAATATATCTTCTCAGGCAATGTAATGTGAGCAATATCAACTTGAGATTTCATTGGTAATTTTAAGAGTTTCTCAGGATCATCATCCGCCAAGAGTTCTCCTGAATTAGTCATCGCACTCAAAACAATGTGTTGCTCAAGACGACCAAGACTAGAAACTTCTAATAACTCAGCAATTAAAAAACCTGAATTACCGATGAAGGGCTTTAAACTCGATACTTGCAAACCATATGCATCATAATCAAATACCAATTTTGCAGGCTTTAGCATTTGTGCCTTAAATCGATCTAATAAAGATTGAACAAAAGGATGATTTAAACGTATGACATGTTCATGTGTATTCGTTTTTGCTAGATCATAACGTCCTGCATTAAATAATATTCCATCTATAGTGATTGCATCATCCAACTGAAATCCATTTGCATCAAACATTACATTTGCATCATGTTGGCTAAACTCATCATTGAGCAATGCTAGTAAATATTGCTCATAAGTCTGTCGAATTTGAACAGCATCTGATTTGATACGATATAGGACATTTTCATCAAAATGATTCATCAGTAAATTACGAGTATTCAGCATCGCTTCATTAATTTCAGCCGAAAGCTCATTCTGTAAACTTTCAAAACTTTGCGCTATTTCTTCAGGATCACGACATTCTTGGTAAATTTCTGCAATTCTTTTTTCAAAGTCCACACCTGAACCTATCGTTCCTAGAATTTCATCACTTGCACCAAAAACTCCATCAAAGAGTTGAAACTTTTCAGAGAGTAAATCATAAACACGAGAGTCGGCTTCATTACTACGATCAACAAAATTTACAACGACAACATCATGCTTTTGCCCATAACGATGACAACGTCCAATACGTTGCTCAATACGCTGTGGATTCCATGGCAAATCATAGTTTATGATCAAAGAACAAAATTGTAAGTTAATCCCTTCCGCACCAGCTTCCGTCGCAATCATGACAGAACCTTTTTCTCTGAAGTAATCTACTAATGCAGCACGTGTATCTGCTGACTTCGCACCTGTGACGCGATCTGTTCCTTTATATCGTTCAATCCATTCTTTATAAATTTTCTTCGCTTTATCATCATTATTGGTGCCATTAAATAAAACTAAACCTTCCAAATAAGATGTACTTTTCAGCAATTCAGTTAGATATTCTTGAGTCCGTTTCGATTCAGTAAAAATAATGGCTTTTCTTTCAGCACCTAACTCTTGCAAAGCCTCAAATGCTGTTTCTAATGCTGTAAGTAAAGCTTGCCCTTTGGACTGCTGTTTAATGTTTATAGCTAAAGATTGAAATTCTTTAAGCTCAGCAATTTCCAACTCAATGGCTTGCTTTTCTTGAGCTGATAAAACTTCATCTTCTTCAAGAAGCTCTTCATAGTCATCTCCAGACTCTGTCAAAGCTTCATAATCATCATCCAGCTCATCCAAAATATTCGAATCTTGATCAATCAATTTTTTTTCTAAACGAGCTGTCATTGTTGCCAACGCACCAGCAATTGCTTGAGTTGATGAAGCGAGTAACTTCCACAACACAAGAGAAATCAACTGTCTTTGTCCAACTGGTAATGCTTGCAAATTAGGGCGACGCAAATAACCAGCAACTAATTCTCTTAATTGTTGTTCTTCCTTAGATGGCGTAAAGTCCTGAACAATTGCACGTCGTGCTGTATACGAAACAAAAGGCTGTACCTGTTGTCTTAAAGTTCGTTTGCATACCATTGATAATCTTGCTCGAAGCTGAGGGAGTGTGACTTCCTTATCACCTGTAATAAATTGACTTTTAAAGCTTTCCAAATCGCCAAAGACTCGCTCATCCAAAATACTCACCAAGCCATAGAGTTCTAATAAAGAATTTTGTAATGGGGTTGCGGTTAATAGTACTTTGTTGTGAACATGCTCTAGAGATTGCTTAATCACATTTGCTGTTATATTTTGTTTTTTATAAACATTTCTTAATCGATGTGCTTCATCTATTACAACCAAATCCCAAGCAATATTTTTTATGTCATTTGCTTTGGATTTCGCAAATTGATACGAACAGATAATAATGTCATCTTGAATAAATGGCTTCGTATAACCTTCTTTCTTGAATTGGTTATAAACTTTTGCTTCGAAAATAAAAGCCTTTAAGCCAAATTTATCATAAAGCTCCTGATACCACTGCTTTCTAAGATTCGCTGGTGTAATGATTAAAATACTTTTTTTCCTCTCCGCCCAAGTTTGAGCAATCACTAAACCTGCTTCTATCGTTTTACCTAACCCCACCTCATCTGCAAGTAATACTCCCTGAGATAATGGATTTTTAAAAGCAAATAAAGCAGCATCCACTTGATGCGGATTCAAATCAACTTGTGAATCAATCAATGTAGACGCTAAAGAGTCAATTGAGTTATCAGCAGATTTTTTCGTTAGTAACCATGATAAATATTGTTTTTGTTGATTAGAAAGCTTGGATAACATAACCGTATTGTTTTGGAATTAAGAAATAATAAATATTTTAGCATTTTTAAAACAGTTTTTCAGGTTTGTACCAATCACATTCAGCCGCCTGATTGGACCCACACTTAAACCTTTTGGCTTTGCAAAAAATAGGCTGATTATTTGCGTAATCCCAATTATTCCCACTATATTTGCATAAAAAACAATTCTTAATAGGTACTTTGTTCTGAGCTGCCAACTTTAGCTGGTCTAAAAATATATCGCCGTGAGCATAGCCCATATATACGGTAGAGTTCACAAACTCTAAATCTGTTTCAATAATATTACTATAGATAATTTTATCCTTGTACTTAACAAGCTTTGCTTCAATATCTGACAAATAAGCGAGCTCTAAAAAGGACTTACCTGAATCCCAAACATAGAAGCCAAAAAATTGCTTGCGTAAACATTTACACTCAGCATCAGTAACTGAGGTACCACCCTGATTAAAACCTAAAAACAAGGCACCATGAGGCTCTAAATTTGCTTGATATATTTGATCTATATCTTCTTCAGAATCAATTCTTATTTCTATAATACGTTTTCCTGAGCTTTGTTTTTTCTCACTCAAAAAGTGCGTTACGGCAATTTCAATATAAATATTGTCTTCTGGAAAATTTGCTCTAGAAAGTAACAAATCTGGAATAAAATTTTCTTCTTTCCTCTCAACTTCAATAATTGAGAAATATTCGGTCAGATCAAACTTCTTTTCAATAAATCCAAGATTACAATTCTTACGAATATTTCTTCTGAATTTATTGCATTTCTTAGAAACATGAAAGGTAATATAAAAAGGTTCATTTTCTTCTAAGCATTTTTGATATACCTCAAAAAAAACCTGTTTACCCAAACGATGCAAATATGTTTCACCATTGCACTCTTGAATACTTTTATGTGCAAAATGCGGTTGTTTTACTTTTCCATTCACTTTAGCTATTAAAATATTATTACAGCCTAAACATGTAAAATCTGACTGTAGCTCCTTATTAACTAGATCAATAGCTCTAACTACTTGCCCTAATCGATCTTTAGCATATTGATAACGTGCCATAAACTTACCTTTTATATTTATAATCAAATACTCTAAGCGATAATTATTTCCTCCTCAATTCTCCTAAAAAATATTAAGACATACCCTATTCCAACTAAAAAATTTAGCCCCATAAAATCAAATATTCCTTTATATAGATACATATGAAAAATTGGGAGATAAGCTATCTCCCAATTCTAATTAACCAACACTCATATCTGAGCAAGATTTACCCATTACTCTTGTAATTAATCCAAGTAAATCATTTTTTCTATTTTCAATGAAAAGTTCAAAATTATCATTTCTAATAGCATCAATGCTAATAAGATGAGATTCCAAGATTTGATTCATTACTTCATTATTGATCATAACCGTCTTATGATTCTGTAAATCCTCTAGATATTTAGAAGGAGCCTTCCCCCCAATCATTCTATTTGCTTTATAAGATATTGGAGTTTTATTAAGTATCGAGTCATACACTTTTACAGATTTCTTATTTTCTTCACACCATTTCTTAGGGAAAATGTGGTGAATGTCTAGAGCTACCTCTTCTACATCCAAATTTTGAATAGACTCTTTCCAAAAGAAGTCTTGAGCTCCATCTCTTAATACCAGTATATTTAGTCCTTTGTAAGCAGCACTCAAACGAGATCTTAAAGTTATTAGACGTTGTGCCTGAAAAGAGGCTTCTTGAATAGTACGAACATCATGATGGTTATCTGTTAACCAACTTACGAAGTCTTCTAAGTCATTTGCAATACGAGTCTCAACTGCCCCACCATATAGTTCACCTAAAACACCACACCAAAACCATTGTGTTAATTTTTCATAAACTTTTGGCTCAAGCCATCTTTCATTTAAGAGGCTTAATATTGCAGCTAAAGGGACTAACTGAGTTCTATATGGCAGATCTTTTGTAAAGAAAAAACACTCTTTTCTCAAAAACTTTGCAGCCAGTAAAAAACCATTTTCTACTTTATCGGCCCACTGCTTATATTCTTCTAATGACATTGCCAATATCGCTGAACGTTTTGCACTGACTGCTGAAACTAACTTTCCAGACTTATTTTCTTTTAAATCTGTTGTTCGTTTTTGCAATGTACTCAAAAGGCTTATCGTTTGTAAAAAATCAGTAGGTTCAATCACTTTTAAAATTGACTCTTTATCAAATAAGTGCTGGAAGCGCCCAATAGGATTTCTCTCTGGGTGACCGTACCAATCATCTCTTAAGTTATAACCTTCAGCTGCAAAAGTTGCTGTTACTAACTCAAAAACAGATAATGGAACACCTCCAGTATTTACTTTTTCAAATACCAAACATACTGCTTCTTTTGAGTTATCCTTATCTAGCTTAATCACTGGCACAGCATACTTTCGAAAAGCATCTAATACTTTTTTCCTAAACTGCATATATTTAGGCATATTTTCAGGGGCATTTTCAAAAAGAGATTCTTCCCATTCATCAGAGTTTAGAATTTTATTACAGGGAAAGAAAAATGCCTTGCATTCCTTCTGTGTTGAAGAAAAATCTAGTAGAATCTCGCCCCCTTTTTCATTTGTTATTTTTTTAATATCGCGCCCAAAATTAGTTCTAACAATTCTATCCTCTTCTACCGATATAAAGGCCTCCTCAAGATTACCACTAAGAGCCATTTCAATATCAATATAATAGAACCGTTTAATTAAACGCCCTTTTTCATCAAAAGTCTTTACTGGTTTATCAAGCATTAGTACTTGAGTTAAAGATGTTAATCGTTGTTGACCATCTAATATGAGCTCTTCAGGCTCAATATCCTTATTTTTTAGATCCACATTTTCTACTGGGCGCACTTGAAATTTAACATCTCCACCTGTTTCCAATAACATCACTGCACCAACTGGAAAAGACCTAGATATACTCACTAGCAAAGATTTTATATGTGAATTATCCCATACCCAACCTCTCTGAAAATCAGGTAACTGTAATTTACCTTCAATAACTTTTTTTAAAATATCATTCAAATATTCTTTTGAACTGTCAAAATTACTCATATGCCAAACTTATTTAAATTCATTTGTTTAAAATACATTATCTTATAAATTTTTCAATTAGCAAAAAATAAGGGAGCTTTCACTCCCTGCACTTATCGACTTTGTATCTTAGCTTCAATCCATTGATGAATCTCTAAAGCCACCCAACCAATACGTGATTCACTTAACCGTACTGGTTTCGGGAATGTTGGATCATAATACTTAGAGTTTACATTAATCATTTCATAGATTTTTGCCCGACTGATACTCGTATATTGAATAACTTCTTTAATGTTAATAATTTGGTTCATTTGAAAAGTTTGACCTGTGAACGCATTCATGATGTTTACGCCTGATCATTGATGCGAGCGCTACTGCTCAAATAATCCAGTAAGTCTGTAAACTTTTAGTATTTGACCTCATTCAGTTCACAGCCCTCACATTCCCCTGCAATCCCTGCTGAATATCTCGAACAAAACTATCCCCCTGATCGAGCTTAATTTTAACTTTAGATTTTAGCTCAGGCTGAGTTTGTTCAGATTCAATAAGCTCATCCGTATAAAACTCATTTACTTAAATTAACATCAATCACATAATCCTTAAGCCCCCAAAAAACCCCATTTGACTAAACCCATCCCAAAACTTATCATTCAACTGCTGGCCTACATTGCCAGTCGGTTTTGACAGACCGATTCATCTAGCGCATCAGGACTCATTTTTTTCTGAGTATCTTCATGCGTAAAACCTTCTCGTCCCTCTTTGCGGTAGAACGGGAGGGGGACGCGTCCGCGCGTGCTGGTTCTAGATGTCCAGTCTGTCAACCCCTTTTCGTTCTGCCACCATAATCAATTGACAGTGATTCGGTAGAACTTCTATTTACATCTAGGAGTAGTCACCATGACTCAACATTTCTTATTTTTATTCCTTTCTCAAAAACGTTTTAGGCATATCCCCTGCCTTCGGCAAGCGTTATAGATTTATTTCAGCTTAGATTGATCTAAAGGTACAACTGCACTTTGGACAGGCAAACTACGCCTTGAATTCGATCAAATCGCTGAATCTAAATTTAAAAAATAACCACAACAATAAAAGAGAGAGAATCATGAACATTCAAACTTCAATTTTAATCATCACCTGTTCACTCCTGACGCTCGGTTGCGCCAGTAAATCAGAACGCGAGTTTATCAGTGGCTGTCAGTCTACAGGTATGGACCGCAGCGCATGCAAATGCGCCTATAAAAAACTCGAAAGCAAATACGGAGAAGACGGTTTAAAGAACAACCTCTACACACTGACCCAGAGCGAATCATTTCAATACGACTTGATGCAAAGCGGTCTGCAATGCTTAAAGGAGTAAGCCATGAGAGCAATTGCAGCAATCATTTGTGTGATCGTGATCATCTGTTTTCTAGGCCTGCCTTTCATTGGCTTGATGATCATGTTTGGACTGTTCTACCTACTTCTTAAATTTGCACTTGGGGAAAAATAAATGAATACATCTATTACATCTTGGCTGATCCGTGGTTACTTCATCGTGGGTTTTCTATTTGCGCTCTACCAAAACTATTGGGGACCACACAGCTACAAATCATTTACCTACCATCTAGGTCAAGGCGTGATTTGGCCTGCGATGATGTTTCCTTCCGTTGGAAAGTTCATTGGTGGCGTAATTATTTTTTTGATCGTCGGTGGATTGCTGCTTAAATCCAAATAGGCTTTGACCATCATCACCTTTTATAAAAAAATAAAAAGGAGAATGACATGAAACTTCAGCTACAAATCATCATCATTGCCATATTGGTCGTTGCCCTTGCAGGAATTGTGTATATTTTATTGACTCGTTCCCAGCAAGCCCAACGAGAGAACTATGCTAAAGCAATGCTTCAGCCTAATCAGCCCCAAAGCTCAGCATCAGAAGCCACTGTCACAAACACCTCACAACATGATTCTTTACGCCTTTCTACACCACCTTTAACAACACAAGCAGTAAAAACATCATCAAAATCAGCGATGAACATGCAGCATTGTGGTTCAAATGAATACAGCATTGATTGTAACAATCCTACATACCCGCTGATCTGGTTCATGTACACCGCAGATCCAAGACCCCATATAGATCAGATTATTAGTATTGAATTTATGAAAGCCCATCAATTCAGGGATCTGTGGATAGATGAGTTAAAGATTGCAACAAAAGATGGTCGATCTTGTGAAATTGTGACTTGGGGAGCGGATGGTGAAAACCTGACGGATGAGGGTTTGAGTATTATTCTAGATCACTGCCCAACCAAACAGATCAAATATGTTGAACTTAAAATAGAAGGTCAGCTTTATCGGTTCACTTAAGTCTGGGTATGGTCTATCGAAAACATCAAACACAGATATGATGTAACTTTGACTGAAACCGATTTGTATTGGACACCTCGGTTTCTATTCCAATCCGATTGAATGGAACAATCAGAAACTGTCTCACTTCTACCCACTTGTTAGCTTGATCGAAAAATAAGAGCTATCTCGTTTCAGTCGGCATCACTACATCTGCTGACTGACACATCTCTTGCCACTTGAGTTTAAAATCATCAATGGCTTTTTGCCGGGTTAAAGGAATTTGATAAATCGGAACATCCTTTGCATCGTCAATCATACCTTTTAACAATACCTGTTCTTTGGGAGACAAGGCTTCAGGATTAAAGTCCACATCATCCAACGACAAACCACGTTGACGTAACTGCATTAACATTTCGGAGGTTTCTTCAACCAACTGACATTCATTCGGAACTTCAGCATGTGCGACCGAAACCAAAAATAATAAAATACTGAATCTTTTCATTCTCAATTGTTCTCATTTTAACTTCATTGAGTTATACGATATTTGACCGACTTTTTGAAGCAAATAGATACATATCCACTCAATGAATCAGACAATTCCCTATTTCAATTCATACTTTCTTGAATTAGTATCAAGTGAAAAGAACTTCTCGTGACATGCATAGGAGGTGAAATACAAAATAAAAATCATATAGATGTAATATTCTCTTTAGATAATGATGATGCAGTAACTCTTAGCGATTCAAACAAGTTTATGACATAAAACTGCTATTCGGGAGCCATAATGAATAACAGCGCCAATTATGTAAGACAAGTCAAAAATGCTAAACGTGGTGGATACACCCCAACAATTGCCAAGGATGTAAATAAACATAAAATTCAGAAAGCTATCCAGTTGATTGAGCAATGGAGAAAACTCGCAAACGAATTGAAACCCCAAATGCAATTTGATATGGCAATCACTCTAGAAGAATGCGCACAAGATTTAGATCATATTTTGAGGAGAAAATAAGTCTATATTTTTAATATCGGATAAAGATTTATTCAAATTCACTTAAAACCATAAGGCTTACATCACCGTAAGCCTTTTTGCCAGCATACAGCGTTCATCCGTATAGCATTCATTTACTTTAGGTCAGTTTAGGCTGAATAATGTATATGCTCAGATTGTTCCAGAAGATGTTTGACATCAATCCACACCATTGACAGAAAGATAAGATCACTCACGATCAATTTTTTATGGTTTGGATTTAAAAATACTTAAAAAATAATATGTTTTTTTGAAATAATAAATACTTCACTATTTACATATCAAATCAACTTTGATACAAATAATGCATATTATTTCACATTAAAAAATAAATACCATGAAAAATTTCCAGATCATTTTATTTGCAATTTTACTGCTTGCCAACAGTGTGGTTTTTTCAATGACAATTTTTGGCTAAACCTCTGAAACCATCAAAATTTTAACATTACACGCTAGATCGCTTTATACACCCATCTATGTTTTATCTATCATGATTTAATTTTTTAATTTCCTTTAATCGATCTTTCGGTATCACAGCACTCGAAAACATATAAAAAGTCATTGATTTTAAAAAAATTACTCAACCCCAATTAAGTGCTTATTTTTTGGCTTGCATTCTTATCATTTTTCTGTAGAATTCTCGCCACGTTGCCGGCATAGCTCAGTTGGTAGAGCAACTGACTTGTAATCAGTAGGTCCACAGTTCGAATCCGTGTGCCGGCACCATTTTTACTTAGCCTCGCTTTTTAGTGAGGCTTTGTTGTTTTTGGCGGATGCATTCATCATGCGTATTTTAAGTCAATTGAGACGGTTCAATCGAACCGACTATCGTTATATTTTTACCGCATTGACCTGTATATAACGCACAATCCCTTCTGCAAATAAGGTCTTACATAGCTTTGCGGTCATTTGTATTTTAAATTGCTCTAGCCCCCGCCCCATGTCTTTTCTTGAAGCAATATAGTGACTGAACCCTGCAAATACCGCAGTGGACAGATCTTGAATATTAATCTGCTCAAAATGATGCTGCGCTAAGGTTTGCTGAATCTGCTGCTCTGTCATTAAAGCGTTGAAGCGTACATCTGCGGCTTTAAGTAAATAACGATATTTGAGTTTTTGTTTTGAATTTAAATGCGCATCTGACAGCATCAGATAATGAAAACCTAAACGTCCTTTTGAATTTAAAAGGGGTGAGACTGAAGCCAAGAAGGAATTTAAATCGCTGTGATAGGCCGCATCGATACACATCACCACATCAAAAAGATCTGAAAATGAATTTCTGTTTAAATTCAAAAATGATTGGCAATGTACTGCTTTAAGTTGCGGTAGCTGTTTTTGAATGTGATCGACACACTTTGGTTGTAACTCTACCGCTTCAAGGTCTTTGATCTGATACTGTGCTAACCAATACTTTAAACTCGCGCCTTGCCCACAACCCAAATCCAGCACACGATCATTTGGTTGTAGTTGTACCGTTTGCGCAAGCCGTTCTGCCAACTGCTGACAGGCGTGCGGATACGATGCTGTAGTATCGTTCCAAAAACCGAGATTGGTCCAAGCACATTCAGCCGTATCGCCCAACATCTCTGCATTGATTGCATATTTATGTTGGGGAAGCTGCTGCTGAATTGCTTGAATCCATTTCATGGTTAAATGCTCAATCTATCGTGCTTGGTCATACACCATTGGACTGATTTAGTCTTAATAACCCAGTTGTGGTGCAACCTCAACATTAGGCTTTAAGCCTTTAAATGGCAATGGGGCATTAAAAATCTCTGCAATATGCATGGCAGAAGTTACCGCAGACTCTAGAATCGGTAAACCATCACATGACCATGAGCCGCAATAAAACACTTTGCGATTTGCCACTTTATGACGTGCTTGTAACTCTTTATTCAAGGCGACCGTTTCCGAATCAACTACAGCACGGGTTAAAGTCACCGTAGAAATCACTTTCTTGGGATCAATGGCTGTCACTGGACGCCATGTCTGAAACACTGGAGATTTGCCGACAAGGCTCGGTTCGATCGAATTCAGCCAGACTGTAAACTGTTGCTTGGTAAATTTACGGTCCATCATATAACTCAGCACTGACCAGTCTTTACGATTGGGCGGCATCACCGTTGCATCGGTATGCATCACCAATTCGCCCTGCTCAAACTTAAACTTTTTCAAAAGTTCAATGTCATCAGCAAACTGTTCAGCATTTAAAAAGCTTTCCAATTTATTGGTCGGTGTAGCCACCACAACACGGTCAAATTGAAATTGCTCACCTTGGGCATTTTTAACCAATACACCTTCACCCTGTTCTTCAACAAGCCTAATTTCAGAACTGCTGTGTATATCAATGCCTTCAATTAATTTATCGACAAAAGCAGGGGTTCCCCCATGCAAACGCAGTAAAGCATCGCCATCGGTCAATTGCTTTAAAAAGATTAACAGCGGTTTTGCTGGCCATTCACCAATGGTTTTAGGGTCACAGGTACAGATGGTATAAAGCACTGGCATCACTGCGCCATGCCAAAATACTTCTTCGATTTCATTATGATTGATAAAATCAGCGAGGGTAATCTCCTGATTTTTAGATTTAAAAAACTGAGAAATGGCTGTTTTAAGTTGCAACATGCCTTTCACTAAGCGCCATCCGTACTGCTTGATGCCTTTGCGGTTATTGATAATCGGAAAATTACCAATCCGAGTGCGTGAGGTGGTCAACCAAGTTTCTGTCTTGTCTTCAAATAACCAACTGCACGCCATAAAAGTGCGGACAGGAAATGTTTTTATACCCAAATGTGTCGCGAGGCTCAGTGTATTTTTCCATAAATGTGGATTCATCACACGTAATGGCGCATCAATTAGACCACCTTCAAACTCAATACTGTGACTATCCATACCACGACCAGGTAATGCTTCAAAGATGGTAATGTGATGACCTGCATCTTTAAGAATTCTTGCGGTAGCCAGGCCAGCCATACCACTACCAATCACTGCAATATCCAAAGTTATTATCCGTGCGTAACCATTTTTTTTATTATGAGCTATAGCGGATTAAATCGCGGTATTAAAAAGTTCCACATTTAACTTTTTTTGTTGGAAATTTTTTAGGAAAAAATGCCCATTTTAAGCTTACCATTCATCGGAATCCTAAACAGTGATAAGGTGTGCGATCTACATGATTTATATTTCATTTTTATTTTCATATATTAAAAAATTCTGTTAAAAACATGAAGATAATTTAACTATTTATTAAAAAATCGTTTACAAACCATATTTTCTTATTTATGATTTACAGCATAAAAATGATAATCAAATCACATTTACAATAAAAACAAATAATTATGACAATACCGACAATAAAAGAAACTACAGCATAAAAAGGATCTCTATAGTGTGGAATAGAGATCCTTTTTTTTCACTTGGAAATGGGTTTATGGAAAGAAAATTTTTGACCTTGCTGTCGCAATATGTATTGATCAATCTGAATGCTCATGATCATAATTTAAACAAATAAGCAAATATGTGCTTTACTTCACATTTTTTATTAATTATGATGCATGAAATACATTAAAACCACCAGATAAAAATACAGATGCCGAATACAAGAAAACTACAGCGTGAAGAGCTTTTGATTGATGAGATCAAAGCTCTTTTTCTTTTTCAGCCAGTGCTTGTTTCGATTTAAAGTATAAAAAAAGCGGATTTTACAATCCGCCTTCGTTTAAGCTTCAGCTGCAATTTCACCGAATTTACCTTGATTGAAATCGTTAAACGCTTGTACGATTTCTTCTTTGGTATTCATCACAAATGGTCCATAACCTTGAATAGGCTCATTCAATGGTTTTCCTGTCAACACCAAAAACTTAGCGTCTTGCACCGCTTCGAGTTGGATTGCAGCATCGCCATCTTGATCAAACATGACAATCGAACTGTCGAGTACTTTTTGTGTACCGTTGAGCAACATTTCACCTTCAAGAACAACCACCAAGGCATTATGGTCAACCGGAACATGAATAATCTGCTCATGACCTGCTTTTAATTGACCATCCCAGACATTCACAGGACTGAAGGTTGATGCAGCGCCTTGCTGTTCAGCATATTTTCCAGCAATGACACGTAAATGACCTGCATCCTCATCAAAATCAATCACTGGGATATCCTGCGCAGCAATGGCCTGATATTTGGGTTGGGTCATTTTATCTGCCGCAGGTAAATTCACCCAAAGTTGAACCATCTCAAAAATTCCGCCTTTTTCAGTAAATTCATGTGAATGGAATTCTTCATGGACCAAACCGGCACCCGCAGTCATCCATTGCACATCGCCTGTTTTAATCGTTCCACCACCACCATGTGAATCTTTATGTGTCACTTCACCTTGGTAGGCAATGGTCACAGTTTCAAAGCCACGATGAGGATGCGAGCCCACACCATGCTGTTCATGACTAGGTGCAAATGTATACGGTGCAGCATAGTCCAAAAGTAAAAACGGGCTGATTGCCTGACCTAGACGATCATACGAAAACAAGCTTTTTACTGGAAAGCCGTCACCCACCCAATGCATATTTTGATTGCGGTATACACCGATAATTCTTTTCATCTCAATACTCCTATCTCTAGGCTCTAATATGATTGTATTTTATGTTTTTTAAAGTGCTGGATATAGGAATCCATCAATACACTGTATCTCAAAAATAGGACATTAGGTCGCAATACTGAGCCTTCCCCGCCCAATAATAATCTTATATATAGGATTATTTATCTCGTTTTTTAGGCTTATTTGTTCAATATAAACACCTTAAGATAAAGTTCATACAAAGCAGTTTGTTTTGTTTTTAAGCATGATTTCAACTTTTTTAAAGTCAGGATATAAAAAATGGGAAAACCTTACGTTCGTTTAAATAAAGAAGATGCAGCCGTATTGTTGGTCGATCATCAAACGGGATTACTGTCTTTAGTCCGTGATATCGATCCTGATAAATTTAAAAACAATGTATTGGCACTGGCAGCAGCAGCCAAATATTTTAACCTTCCTACCATTTTAACCACCAGCTTTGAAAATGGTCCCAATGGCCCGCTTGTACCTGAACTAAAACAATTGTTTCCAGATGCACCTTATATCGCTCGTCCCGGTCAAATCAATGCTTGGGACAATGAAGACTTTGTCAAAGCGGTAAAAGCAACAGGCAAAAAACAATTGATTATTGCCGGGGTTGTCACTGAAGTCTGTGTGGCTTTTCCTGCACTTTCTGCACTTGAAGAAGACTTTGAGGTCTTTGTCATAACGGATGCTTCTGGCACATTTAATCCACTTACGCGTGATTCAGCATGGGATCGTATGAGCAGTGCGGGCGCACAGTTAATGACCTGGTTTGGTGCTGCGTGTGAGTTACATCGCGACTGGCGTAATGATATCGAAGGCTTAGGTACATTATTTGGCAACCATATTCCTGACTATCGCAATCTCATCAACAGCTACAACCAGAATACTTCTCAAAAATAAGACAATCCATACTCAAATAGAAATGTAAGCCCTTACATTTCTATTTTGAGTGGATATGATTGAGCATATTTTCCTATCAATGATATGATCTAAAGCGACTTCATTCAGGGATAAAACTGTGCATTCTTTTGATGACTACTATTATTTTTATTTGGTTGTAAAGCACGGCGGATTTAGTGCTGCAAGTGAAGCCAGTAATATTACCAAGTCAAAACTCAGTCGACGCATTCTGGATTTGGAAGCAAAATTTAATGTCACTTTGATTCAACGCTCGACACGTCATTTTAAAGTCACCCCTTTAGGGCAGGAGTTTTTTGAAGAGTGTTCAAAAATCATTGAGCAAGCAGATACTGCACAGAATGTACTGTTAAAACAGAAAGTTGAATTGCAAGGGTTGATTAAAATTAGTTGTCCACCCGTCATGTTAGAACATCAAGTTCGTCCTATTTTAAATCGGTTTTTAAAGAAATATCCCAAGGTCAATGTTGAATTGGCACTGACCAGTCGACGTATTGATGTGTTACATGATGATATTGATCTGGCGATTCGTACCAATTTCACCATGAATGAAGACTCTAGCATCATTGTTCGCGACATTATTAAAACGACCCATTGTTTAGTCATTAGCCCTGAACTTTTGGGTGATCGTAAAATTCAACATGTGACTGAATTATGTGAATTTCCCAGCATTGTCTTAGGTACTGACAAACAGCACTATCATTGGCATTTACATCATAATGAGCAACAGGAAGAAATTGATATTCCACTACAGCCGCGTATCAAAAGTAATGATCTGATGGGGGCTTATTATGCAGTTTTAGATGGTTTAGGTATTGCCGATTTGCCATATTTAACGGTAGAACAAGATATTCTTTCAGGCCGATTAATCCATCTTTTACCGGAATGGTGTTCCAATATAGGGACTGTACAACTGGTTTATGCCTCAAGAAAAGGACAACGCTTGGTGATGGAAAAACTCATTGAAGACCTTGTTGAAGGCATCCGTGCTTATGCACCTCAACATGAGGGTTATCTACTATAAAACCCATTTAAAAATAAAAACCAGAAGTAAGACTTCTGGTTTTTTGATTGTAAAATTGATTGAACAATTAGATTTTACCAATCAGATCAATCGATGGTGCAAGTGTCGCATCGCCTTCTTTCCATTTAGCAGGGCAAACTTCACCAGGGTGTGCATGTACATATTGTGCAGCTTTGACCTTACGCAATAACTCTTGTGCATCACGACCAATACCGCCAGCATTGATTTCAATGATTTGAATCTTGCCTTCCGGATCGATCACAAAGGTACCACGGTCTGCAAGACCTTCAGCTTCGATCAGCACTTCAAAGTTTTTTGCCAGTGCCCAAGTTGGATCACCGATCATTGGGTATTGGATCTTTTTGATTTCGTCTGAATTGTCATGCCAAGCTTTATGGGTAAAGTGTGTATCGGTCGATACTGAATAAATTTCTACTCCCATTTTCTGGAATTCAGCATAATGATCGGCCAGATCACCTAACTCTGTTGGGCAAACAAAGGTAAAGTCTGCAGGGTAGAAAAACACCACTGACCATTTACCCAAAAAATCTTTTTCAGATACTTCAATAAATTCACCGTTTTTATATGCAGTTGCGTTGAAAGCTTTAACTTCAGTATTAATTAAACTCATTGGGTCTTCCTTCAATAGGTTTCAGGGATTGCTTGTCTGTGAAACCACTATACGAAAAATAATTAAATCGGTAAAACTGTAGTTTTTAATAAAATAAATCGGTTTTACAAATTAACAAACTTTCTCATTCTTCGTGAAAAGCGGCTTGACCTCGCAAGATTTAATCTGTAGATTTTCTTTTTGCGTGGACTTTAAAAATGACGTTCTCAGCTATTTTGGAGCAATTCCAAAACCTTCCTTTTGGTACCGATGCCTTTAAACAATTGAAAATAAACTGTGAAGATCAAATTCTTGATTGCGAATCAGATTTTGAGAAAACAGCTTTGTTTATGATTTATGGCTTTGCCAAAAACTATGTTTTACTCTATGAAGATCAAGCCATCACCGCTGAGTTTGCAAGCAAAGCAAAATCACAATTACTTGAGTATATGCATCAGTTCAATACAGCACTTCGCACCAACAGCAGTCAAAAAATTCTCGAAACCTATAATCAAGTGACCAATCACTATATGCACAGCTCGCGCATTTTTTAAATGACCAGTTTTTCACTTAAATGCATTCAACAAGGTTGATCATTCAGCCTTGTTGGGTGAAATCGACATATATTCAACATATTGCCAAAAAAGGTTTAAAGCATTCATGCAGTATTCGTTTTAGCAGATACCTGAGCATTGAAGACCTTATTTTTGTTGTGATCATAAAAACTATCCATGATCAGTTCTATGTAGCAAAGCCTTGTTTTATTTTTCGATTTCAGGGTATCGATCATATTTATCGCGACTTTTCTCCCCTTTCCTCATTTGAGACGGAGAATAACCAAAGTGCTTTTTAAAGCGATTGCTAAAATGACTGCTTGAGCTGAATCCATATTGTTCTGAGATGTCCACCAAACTTGCTGTCGTTTGTAGTAAAGCCTGGTGAGCCAATTCCAGACGACGTTGCATCACATATTGATGAGGTGGGATCTGCATGGATTGCTTAAACATATGCGCAAAATGATATTCACTCAGTTGAGCCTGTTGAGCCAAATCAGATAAGGTCAAGCTGTGCTGAATATGCTGATCAATCCATGCCAACAAGTATTTGAGTGTATAAGGTGACAAGCCTCCCTTGATCTCTGGCGCCTGCCACTGAGCAGCACTGTAATTTTTAATGAGATGATTCAGCAACAGTGTCGTGGCTGTACTCATTTGCAGGTGATTTTCACTCTGCTGCCAAGTCGTATTTAATAAAAAGTGACGATAGATCATGGCAATCTGTGGATCAGCGACAAAAATTTGCGGGTCTAGAATAATTTGACTCGGTTCACGGTCCCATACCTGTTCGGCAACGCGTTGTAGATGTTGCTTAGTATAGTAAAGGTGTACAAAAGTTAGGGAATCACGTAAGTCCCATGTGGACTCAAAATCTTGTGGCATCAAACACATACGATCGGGACCACCGCCGTTATGCCAACCTTGTGCCGTCTTTTGATAACTGTGATAGCCCCCTTGAATATACATGCTTAGGGTATGGTGGTTACTGCAAACACTGACGCGGTCTTGATCATTTTGCCACATGGCCAATTGCATACCGGAGCCCAACTCAACCGAATCAAGCAGTTGCGCTTTATGCTGTTGCAATTGATCGAGAATCTGATATTTCATCGTCTATAGGCAGTATTAAATTTGAATATTTTAAGTAGGACTTCAGGCTTATTTTATCATTGATATAAACATGTGAGTAGAAAAAAACCACAAGATCATGATAGCAATCACAAGGAGGTACAAGAAACAATGGGCTTAAATCAAGCACAATAATGTCGATCGTTTGAGTTTGATTGAAAGAATATGAATGCACTCTTATATGTGTTGGTCGTGGTGATCTGGGGAACGACATGGATTGCGATTAGTCTGCAACAGCAAAGTGGAATATCGGTGAATGTAGCAGTGTTTTGGCGCTTCTTTATTTCAGCGATGTGTCTATTTGCCTTGATTCTTTTGTGTCGAAAAAAGCACAAGTTGGCTTTAAACGACCATTTATTCTGCATGCTGCAAGCTTGCTGTATTTTTGGTTTCAACTTTGTTTGCTTTTACTTTGCAGTTCAATATATCAGTAGTGGTTTAGAAGCTGTCATTTTTTCGATGGCAGTGATTTTTAACACACTCAATGCCAAAATTTTCTTTAAGCAAAAGATTTCTAAACGTTTTTATCCTGCTGCTCTGCTCGGTGGCTTGGGGATTATTGCCTTGTTTTGGCATGATGTGATGGGAAGCAGCTTAAATCAATATACGTTGATGGGGATAGGTCTTTGCATATTGGGAACCTATGGCTTTTCTCTGGGAAATATGATCAGTACGCGCCATCAAAAAAAAGGACTCGATATTTTTACCACCAATGCTTACGGCATGTTATATGGTTCAATCGTAATGGCATTGATCGCGGTGATGAAGCAGGATGAGTTTTTCCCAAGCATGCAACTCAGTGCAGTCAGCGCTTTATTATATTTGGCTGTGTTTGGCTCAGTGATTGGCTTTACTGCTTATTTCTATTTAGTTGGGCGTATTGGTGCGGGCAAGGCGGCTTATAGTACCTTGTTGTTTCCATTGGTCGCCTTGGTCATTTCAACCTTCTGGGAAGGCTATCAATGGCATATCAATGCTGTGATCGGGGTAATTCTGATTTTATGTGGCAATGCGATTTTCTTTATAAAATTGCCGAATTTTAGGCTATCTCAGATACTTAACCGAAGCTAAATGACTAAAGGTTTGATCCCAACACAAAATAAAAATCGCCGCGCCTATTGACCCAATACGTGCGGCGATGTATTTCAGCAAGCTTTTGAGTTTAAATTACTTTGGATAAAATTAATCTCAACCAGCCTAGCCAATACTTGCGATATATGATCTAGAACGGAAGATCATCATCTAGATCAGCTGGAGCCGTTGCAGGTGCCTGTTGTGGTTTAGGCGACTGGAAACCCTGATTGACATTGTTTCCACCATTGCCATAACCTCCTTGAGGAGCTGCATTGCCATAGCCACCTTGGTTGCCTTGAATATAACCACCACCTTGGTTGTTGTTAAAACCACCTTGTTGATTGTTATTGAAACGGGGTTGGTTATACCCGCCGTTTTCACCCGCTTCACCTTGCTGACGGTTGTTATCCAACATTTGCATTTGCTCACCACGGATTTCCGTTGTGTAGCGTTCTTGACCATTTTGATCTGTCCACTGACGAGTACGTAAAGAACCTTCAATATAAACTTTTGAGCCTTTACGTAAGTATTGCTGTGCAATTTCACCTAAACGGTTATGCAATACAATACGATGCCATTCCGTTTGTTCTTTTCTTTCTCCGGAATTTTTATCTGTCCAAGATTCACTGGTCGCTATTGAAAATTGAGTAAGAGATCCCCCATTTGGGAATGTTTTCGTCTCAGGATCACGACCCAAAGTACCAACTAAAATAACTTTATTTACACCACGCATTAGATGTTATCTTCCTATTCGATTCTATGTTTTACTTTATAAGAGTTATGTTTAAATGGCTACCTCTTTCCCGAACAACTGCGTTAAATGTTGTCGCGCAGCATCATCAATCTGCTGTTTATCAACCTTTATATACGCCACTTGCTGGTCAGACATCACCACGACCTCTTCAATACCACGAATTGACAATAACTGAGAAGTCCAATTATCGGTTTGTTTATCCTCAGGTAATCGCAAAACGATTGATGTCAAATATCGTGGTTGAGCCAGCCCAAAGCTAATGAGCAACCAAAGTATAGCAATAGCTGCTAAAACACTCCAACCCATTGTTGTATTATTAAGCAAAATTAATTGCCCGCCGAGTGTACCACCAAAAAAAGCACCTAAAAATTGAGCACTTGCATTGACACCCATCGCGGTCGCTTTGGACTGAATCGGAGCGGCTTTGGACAACCATGAAGGCAACAAGGCTTCCATCACATTAAAAGCAATAAAGAATAAGCCCAGACCCAACAATAAAATATATTTGGATTCATAACCAAATATAAGAATCACCAGCCCAGCAATAATGCCTGCAATGGCTGTTAGAAAAATACTGCGCATCTTGCGATATTTTTCAGCAAGAATAATGCTTGGAAATGCAAAAAATAAACTGATCACCAACAATGGCAAATACACAATGCCATGTTTGGCTAATGGAATGCCTGCAAAATTAATCAGCTGTGAAGGCACATAAATAAACATTGCAGTGAGCAATAAATGCAAGGCGAATACCGAAACGTGCAAACGATTCAGATCACCCATTTTTAACACTTGTTTGAGCTGATTGAGGTAGCCTTGCTTAAAGTTCTTATGATGGCGTGTGGTTTTGGGTACCAGAAACAACATTGAAATAGCCAACAGTCCCATCACGGTGGTGACCCAAAACAGGCCTGAAATTCCCACCAAGCTGGTCAACCAAGGCCCTAAACTAAAAGCAACCACAAAAGATAAACCGATACTCATGCCCATCACTGCCATGGCTTTGGTGCGGTTTTCTTCACGAGTCACATCTGCCAATAAGGCCATCACAACCGCTGACACGGCGCCAGCGCCAGCAATCGCACGCCCAAGAATCACACCATAAATGGTTTCAGACATTGCTGCAATTGCGCCACCGAAAGCAAACAGCAGCAAACCAAATACAATCAACGGTTTTCGACTAAAGCGATCGGCCCATAAACTGAATGGGATTTGCAGAATGGCCTGACTTAAACCGTAGACACCCACCGCCAAACCAATCAAGGCAGGTGTTGCATATTGATAAGTCTGTCCCACCACCGCAAACACAGGGATAATCATGAACAGCCCCAACATGCGTAAAGCAAAAATACTACTTAATGCAAAGGTCGAGCGGCGTTCTAAAGGATTCATCATATCTACTGGCTTATCAAAACTGGCGAGCTAATTTTCCAACACATCATCGCATATTGTGGCAACTTTGTGGAAACATTGAGCATAAAAAAGAGCACTTTCAAAGTGCTCTCCCATTGTAATCTCTTTTCTTAAAAAAGGATTAATGTTGCTGTTCAATTCGCTTGTTATATTGGATTGATGCAATCACCGCCCATACAATAAAGGCAACACCGATCAAGCCTGTGACGACTTCAGGTACATGGAGCCCTGTACCACTTGCAATCATAATGAAAGCCAAAGCACCAATCGCGTAATGCGCGCCATGTTCAAGGTAGACATAAGCATCCAGTGTACCTTTATCAACAAGATAGATCGTCATTGAACGGACAAACATTGCACCAATTGCCAAGCCCAACATGATGATAACCACATCAGAAGTAATGGCAAACGCGCCGATCACACCGTCGAAACTGAAAGAAGCATCGAGAACTTCCAAATAAATAAAACCACCGATCCCGGCTTTGATGATACCCGTCGGTGCACCATTGGCGTCATGACCTACTGCATTGCCCTCTTCGTCAACCTCTGGTTCACCGCCCAGTAAATGACTGAGCACTTGCACACCGATATAAATCACGATGCCCCAAATACCCGCCATGGTCACCACAAGGCGTTTTGCTTCTTCAACGTTGGCTGCCATCACCAACAAAGCAATGAGTGCAAGGAAAACTGACATCGCAGGCACATTGGCCAAGTTAGCTAAACGCTTTTCAAGCCACTTAAACCAGTGGGTATCTTTGCCTTCATCCAAGAAGAAGTTTAAGAAAACCAATAATAAGAATGCCCCACCAAAAGCAGCAATTTCTGCGTGGTGTGCCAATAATTTTTCTGAATACTGGATCGGGTCATTCAAGGCCATTTTTACCACTTCAAGCATGCCCATGTCCGCGGTGACCGCTACGATCACAACAGGGAAAACCAATCGCATGCCAAAAACAGCAATCAAGATTCCCACCGTTAAAAAGATCATTTTCCAAAAATGATCCCAGTTACGTAGCACCGAAGCGTTCACCACAGCATTATCAAAAGACAATGAGACTTCCATGACAGCCAAAATCGCGGTAATGGTCAGTGCTGACAGCATGGCTTGGACACCTGCATTTGGACCATGGGTAAAACCCCAATATGCAGATATAGCCAAACACACAACCGTAAAAAAGATTGAGAAACCAAAATGTTTCATCATGAGAATACGACCTACGGAGAATAGTTTTTAATCAGAACACTGAAATAAAAATTGGGTTTTTAATGCGCATATTATGACGACTTTTTCAGGTTTCTCCAAAAGTTCTTTGTCATATTTTTATGCTAACTCAGTTGAATTTTCGGCATTCAAATACCTAAACCTACCTAGAGTTGTTATAGTCTTGTCAGTTAAAAATGACTTTAATCGCTTGAATGATTGTATAGGAAAATAACATGCGCTTTTCTGAACAGCTGTGGCAACGTAATCTTGCCTTATATAACAAAACATTAGCTTTGCCATTTAATCAGGAACTGGCTACAGGCACATTAAATAAAGACGCATTTTGTCATTATGTAATTCAGGATGCCCATTATTTAGTCGCGTATGGACGCGCATTGGCTGTATGCGGTGCGAAAGCATTTGATGCTGACGATATCATTCAATTTACACAAGGCGCGAAAGAAGCCATTGTGGTTGAACGCAGTTTGCATGATGGATTTATGCAAAACTTCGGCATCAGCAAAGCGGATTTTGAAAACACACCACTGACGCTTGCTTGCCATCACTATACTTCTTTTTTAACTGCAACAGCATGGTCTGAAAGCTATCCAGTGGTATTGGCTTCGCTGCTGCCTTGCTTCTGGATTTATGCTGAAGTCGGTAAAGACATTGTCAACAAATCTGTAGCCAACAATCCTTATCAAGCATGGATCGATACCTATTCAGGTGAAGAGTTTAATCAAGCAGTCAAAAATGTTTTGGCAACCATTGACCGTATTGCTGAACATTGTGATGCCCTGACACTTGAGAAAATGCATCAGGCTTATACCAAAGGTGCCGAGTTAGAATGGTTATTTTGGGATAGTGCCTATCATCAAAGAAAGTGGTTAGGTTTAGATCAGTAATTTATAGATATAATGCTTCCCACTCTCCCTTATACATATTAAGTTTTGGGACAGTGGGCGTTGAAAATGTACATACAATGCGACTAACAAAATTATCACAACCAATAATTTTATGGGATCTACAAATTTAGATCATGTTACCAATATTGAAATGGTTGTGTTCGTAATTGCAACCTAGTTATAAAAGATAGAATCAAGGCTATAAAGTATAATTATAAAATATTGAATTAATTCATAAATATATCAATCAAAAGCTTTTTTTGATTTTATACTTAAATATATATCAATCAAAATTTAGAAAAACTTCCTAGATAATTTAATAATACTGGATAATTAAAAATGAATGCTTTTATAACATCAGGTGCAAAGACTGATCACGGTGGCATTGTTGTTGAAGCGGACCACTCATTTCTTATAGATGGTAAAGCCATTCATCTCGAAGGAATGAAACACTATTGTCCAAAATGTAAAGTGATGACTAGCGCAATATCGTTAGGTAAGGGTTTCTTTATTGTTGGCACAAGCACAGCAATAATGGCTGGAGATAAGACAACATGTGGCGCTACTTTCCTCCCGAATCAAAGTCTTGCAGTTCGTGAAAGTGGTAAAAGTATTGGCAGAAACAATGCTAAGAACTCAACATCTACGAACAATAATTTTGCAGATGTATTCGATGAGCAAATTGTTGCTGTTGATCATGAAGGTAATTTCATACCTAACACAGCGTATTATATCAAATCAGAAGATGGGCAAATATTTAACGGATACACCGATTCTGAAGGAAAAACTCCACGTATAATTACAAATTCAGCAAATGATCTAGAAATATGGCTGGGTGATGACGCTGAATTTATGATGGAGAACCATAAAAATGGTTAACCCAACAGGTACAGCTAATACAAACCCCAAACCAGGGTCAACTCAAGACATTAAAGTCGAACGAAAAAATAGAATTATTGTTTGGGGTGGGGCTTACAGTAAAAGTGATATAAACACATTTAAAGCTACTGCTAATAACTTACAAAGAATGTATAAAGCCCGAGACGGAAACAAATACAATATATTTATTCGTGAGATAAAAATATATCAAGATCTTATCGACTTAATTAATAGGCAGCCTGAAAATAGTATTAAATCATTAGATATTTTTACACATGGGGGGCAAAATCATTTGTGGATGGTTTCTGTAAGAGAGTCTGATACTGACAATGACCGAATTAAATAGAGTATTTATGATTTAAAATGGATTAGAGGATTATTCAAAAGTGCAAATTTTGATGTAAATGACCTTAAAAAGGTTAATTTTAAAGGCTTTATGAATGATGCCAAAATTGAAATACAAGGTTGCAATACCGCAGAAGATCCACACGATTCTAATAATTTATCTGCCGCTTTTTCAAGGCATTTATATAATTCAGGAAAAATAAAATCTTATGTGATTGGACATACGACTCAATCAAATCCACTAATTAATGGCTCATCAACAAAAATTAGCGAGCAAAGTTATATGTGGATGCGTAGAGTTGTTTATCGAAATGGTCATTTAATTTTAGATACAAAAGACAAAGGCTTTCTAGATAGTAAAATTAAATAATAGGTTGAAATATGTTTGGAAAATATACTTATGAAATCTTTTTAATTTCAGGATACTTGAGTCTTTTATTTCTAGTATTTGCTTTTCTTGTTTTAATCTTTCCAGAATTTTTTAGATTAATCCAAATATTTAATCGTTTGAATAGAAAAAACTCAATATGGCTTTTTCTCATAGCGGGTATATTCTTTCTACTTTGCCAGCTTGCAATACCAGAAGGATTTCCTTAATCAAAACTACGACAGTGGACGTTGAAAATCTAATAAAAAAGAGTGCCAAAGCACTCTTTAAAACGAAGGGATACGTTTAAAATTCTATTTTAAATTAATCTGGTAAATTGCTGTACTACCACTGACCTCGTTACCCACAATCAGCATCGGTTTAGCGTTTGGTGAATCCTTGGCAGAAACAAAAGTGAGTCCTTCAGGCCCCAAATCACTTTTTTCAATCAAAATAGATTCATCTTTAGCATTGATATAAGTTTGATCCTGTTTAAAAGTACGGTTATTAAAATACTGTACAAAAACAGGTTTTAGTGGATTGCTAATATCATAAACCATGATCCCACTTTGACGCTCCAAGCCAATAAATGCGAAGGTTTTCTTACCAATCGTTCCTAAAGCCAAACCTTCTGGTTCAGGTCCTTTGTTGTCACTGCGGTCATCAAAAACTGCTGCTTCATGATCACTGTTAAAGTAATTCGGCAATAATTCAGCCACTTTACGTTCGAACTCACTGCCTGAGTCCCAAACCAGTTTACCTTGTGTATCCCATATGCTAAATGAACGAGCTCCATAGCTATACAGTTTGTTATAGGTCAATAATCCATTGGCATCCAGTTTTGGAGAACCATCGGTATTGGTCTCATAACCCATATTCCATGCAATATTTAAACGCCCCAATTGATCGTCTTCGCGACATAAACCTGGAGTTGCTGTTGCTCCACAGTATGCAAAGACTGTGGCATCCAATTTAGCCCCTTTTACACCTGCGACAAGATTGCTCAAATGCGCAGGATAATCACCTTTATTATTGAAACCTTTAACGTTGAATAAATGCTTCATCCGAATTGCTTCAGCAAAACCTTTGCTTTGATCTCCAGCATAATAAGCCGTTGAGTCCTTCAGCCATTCACGTGAGTCACCCTCATTTGCGGTCACTAAATAACTGGTACCATTGGCTTGATAGTGGGCGATTGAATCAGGTTGGTACATTCCCATCAGACCTGGCCAGGCTTGAATATTAATTTTTTTATCTTTATCGCTGACATCCAAAGCATTGTTTGCCAGACCATGATCTTTATAACCCAATGGTAAAATATCAGTGACTTTTTTAGCCACAATATCAATTTTTGCAATCGCATTATTTTCTTGTAAGCTTGCCCAAGCCGTTTTACCGTCTTGGCTCACTGCGATGTACTCAGGTTCCAAGTCCTGAGCAACTGTCGCTTTAGGACCAAAAATTCGTACACCGGATTGAATCAACTCAGCTTTTTTATCATTAAACGCTTTAAAATCAGCAATGGTTGCTGTTGGCTGACGAATATTACTGAGGTCGATAATGCTGATTGAGCCTTCAGGATCAATACTATAATCTTCATTCGGTTCAGCCTCATTGGCAACCAAAACTGTTTTCCCATCAGGCGTAAAGGTCAGCATATCAGGTAAAGCTCCCACTTCAACTTTACTGATCAGTTTTAAATCTTTGGCATCGAAGAACGCTACGATCCCCTTGTCAGTTTTTTGCTTGGCTTGAACAGCAAGCGCAACAATACCATTTTTGATTGCCACAGAATTTACTTCTGACTCTGCCAAAGCTTCACGCGCAGAGAGCTCGCCAATATGCACTGGCGCATCCGGTTTAGATACATCAAGAACATCGACTAAGCCCTTTTTAGCATTGACCACAAATACCCGTTTGGTGGTTGCATCATAAGCAGGAATTTCTGCTGCACTTTCAGCAAAAACGCCAGTTTCATAACGCCCCAATAAACTCAGACTAATGCTTTCAGGTGTTGCTTCCTCAACCACGGGGGGTGTGGATGAATCATTGTCATCATTACACGCAACCAACCCCACAGAAAGCATTGCCAAACACAATGCAGAAATCTTTAAGTTCATCGGCCAATCCATTGCTGTTTAAATTTTATTCACTATAGAGATGAGGGGTGTAAATTTGATGACCAACAAATGACAGTTTTATTGCAGTTTTTTGACCTCGTATACCGTAGATGATTCTAGTCAACTGTTATAGCAACGATTTCATACAGATTTAGCTGAGGCATTGTTTTAAACTATTCACAAAATTGACTTATTTTAAGCGCTATGACTGCTACGGCATCGCACAGTAAATTACAGCCTAAATTTTATTTATTGGTTTTTTTAGTTTCGATCGGCTTTTTCATGCAAGGCTTGGACACCACGATCATCAATACCGCCTTGCCTGCAATGGCAGAAAGTTTACAAGAAAATCCATTAAAAATGCATGGCATTGTGATCAGCTATGTACTGGCTGTTGCTGCCTGTATTCCGCTGAGTGGTTGGCTGGCTGATCGCTTTGGTATCCGCAATACTTTTTTTATCGCGATTGTGATTTTTACCTCGGCCTCTTTAGGCTGTGCGCTATCCAACAATTTTAATTTATTGATTGCATTTCGAGTCATTCAAGGCATCGGCGGGGCACTACTGGTGCCAGTCGGTCGTCTCGCCATGTTAAAAATCATTCCTCGTGAGCAGTTTCTTTCGGCGATGAGCCTAATGAGTTTGGCAGGGCTACTCGGACCATTGATGGGTCCTGTTTTGGGTGGATGGTTGGTTGAATATGCCTCTTGGCATTGGATTTTTCTGATCAATTTACCGATCGGCATCTTAGGCACATTTGTCACCTTTAAAGCCATGCCCAATGTCAAAGAAGCTTCCGTGAAATCTTTTGACTTCAGCGGTTTTGTTCTTTTAGCCATTGCGATGGTGGGTATGGCACTCGGTATTGAAAATATTGCCAGTAAAGAAATATCTCGAAACTTCAGCATCAGCTTACTTTTAATCGGTCTAGTGTCAGCATGTATTTACGCTTATCACGCGCATACACATCAGAATGCACTCTTTCGTAGCCGTTTATTTAAAAATAAAATTTATGCTATCGGTGTATTGGGAAATTTCTTTGCCCGTTTTGGTGGCAATGCCGTGCCTTTCATTTTACCCCTGATGCTACAGGTGGCTTTTAAGATGGAACCCTTTATGACGGGGATCATGATGACGCCCATTGTTTTGGGTTCATTATTTTCCAAACCCATCATCCGCCCTATTTTACAACGCACAGGCTATCGTCCATTTTTATTGGTCAATACCTTATTGATCGGTGCGTGTATTGCCAGCTTTGCCTTACATAACGTCGACACGCCACTTTGGCTGCGGACTGCCCATTTCTTTATTTTTGGCGTGCTCAATTCATTGCAGTTTGTGACCATGAATACTTTGACGCTGAAAGATTTAACTCAACAAGATGCCAGTAGCGGCAACAGCTTCTTGTCAATGATTATGATGCTTTCAATGAGTATTGGTATTGCCTTAGCAGGTACATTATTAAATACTTTTACAGTATATTTTACCGAGACACATATTACCCAAGCTTTTCACTATACACTGATCTGTTTAGGTGCTATCAATATTATTACCGCTTTAATTTTCTTTCAAATTCCAAAAGACACCCGAGATTAAGCGAAGCAAAATAACACTAAATAAACGATAAGGACGCTGGATATGATTATTCCAAAGTATTGGGCGGAAGCAAAAATAACAACGCAGTCCGAAAAACGCCAGATCACCATCAAACGCTTTGGTTGGTCAGATATGAGTATGCAAGATGCATATATGCATGCGGAAACACGGGTTACAGAAGCACTTGAGCAACTTAAATCAGGACAAAACATTCGAAAACTTGACCATAAGATTCCCTATAATGGCAGTGAAGGTTTGCCCATTCGTGAAGAAATTATTCAACAGCACGATGATGTGGTGATCACACGTAATTCTTATGGTGCGCTCTGCCTCAATACGCCCGATGTTTTATTTGCAGATATTGATTTTAATTACGCACCAAACAGCCGACTGTATTTACTCGGTTTTGTATTGCTGTTTTTTATCGGCATTGTCGGTGCTGTATTGTTGAAGTCTTGGTGGGTATTGGCAATAGGCTTATTTTTTTCAATTGTACTTAGTCGACAAACTGCTGAAATATTACTGGGTATTCAACACAAATGGCTGGGCTCACCCGAACAACAAGCTTTAAAATCGATTCGTCAATTTTCTATGCAACATCCATCGTGGCATTTACGCGTTTATCAAACGCCGAAAGGCTATCGCGTTTTGGTCATGCATCAGGTCTTTGAACCACGCAGTGAAGAAACTCAGCAGTTCTTTAGCGCACTGCAAGCCGACCCGAATTATGTACGCATGTGCAAAAACCAAAACTGTTTTCGTGCAAGGATCAGCCCTAAACCGTGGAGAATCGGTGTGGATGCCTTACGTTTAGGGGTTTGGCCAGTTCAAGAAAACCGTATGCTTGACCGAGACAGATGGATTGCTGAATATCAGGCACGTGCCAAAAAATATGCATCATGTAAATTTATTGAACAATTGGGTAGTCAAATGACGCACCCTAAAGCGAAACGCGTACAATCAACACATGATCAGTACTGCAACGCGACGACTAACCTGGAAATCGCATGACATTGGCATCAGGATGATTTTTGTGAGACATCAACCTAAATATCGTTCTATCATCACCCGGATCGGATGTATCAGTTTATTGAGTACGATCGGCTACTTGGCATTGTTCCATCCGCAGAATGCTGGTGCTCAAGATTATGCCATTCAAGGATTTGATGTTTCACACCATCAAGGAGAAATTGATTGGAAAAAAATATCTCCTCAGCAATACCAGTTTGTTTATCTCAAAGCCACTGAAGGTGGAGATTATCAAGATGATAAGTTTCAGGACTATTGGTTAGAAGCACGTGAACGTGGCATGCGTGTAGGGGCCTACCATTTCTTCCGCTTATGTCGTGATGGTGAAATCCAAGCACAAAACTTTATCAAGACAGTACCCAACAAAAGCAATGCCTTACCCCCTGTCATCGACTTGGAGTATGACAGTGCCTGCATCAACACCTACACCAAAGAGCAGTTACTAAAACAAATCAAAATCATCCATGATCAATTGCATCAACATTATGCCAAACAACCAATTTTCTATACGTCCAAAGTCTTTTATAACATGGTACTTACTGGTGAGTTTAAAGATACACCGATCTGGATCCGTGAATATAAAGATCAACCCGATTTAAAAGATGGTCGGAAATGGACGTTTTGGCAAAAAACCAATCAAGGCCATATTCAAGGCATTGCTAAAAATGTCGATTTAAATGTTTTTTATGGTGATACTGAGCAGTGGAAACAGTTTTTAAAGCAGAATAATTTAAATTAGCCCACCCAACATCATAATCCACTCGACTTTGGTGCTACCGCTTATTCATTTGTATGAATCGTCGATCATAGTCAAACCACCTAGATATCCATAGAGATCATTAATCGTAAATGAAATTTAAGATTCTTTGTATTTTTGATTCACAGATGGTCTTGCTATCGTGAGGCGACATGGATGTCGTCATGTTGAGCGGGGGTATATGAGCAAAAACAAAGCACTGCTTTGTTTACAGCGCAAGAACCCTGTTAAACGAAAGATTCTTGTCATCTTTTCATCTCTGAAAAGTGGGGCATCACCTACGCAAATCTTTTTTAAAATTTAGATGTAAAGCATGGCAATGAAAGCTTTAGATAACCAAAAGTATATCTATAGCATTGATTCTATGAATCAATAAAAATTATATTTTGCTGTATCATTTTTTCTATGGATTGACTATAGCTGTCTTACTGTATTTTGAGCAATTCAAAATCAATTCATTTTAGATGATCGATTTCATTCTCCTCTCAAGTCCGGGTTTAATCTGCATGGATAGGTAACGCCTATGTTTGTATGTTGGCAAAGCCAATGTAGCTTCAATGGATACAGCTGAGCGTAAAATGCTTAAAAAGATCAGAAATGATTATAAAAAGTCAGCATCTCGACACAAACTGTCGCAGATTCGTGCCAAACACCAAATTCATCACTTACAACAAATCAAGATCGGTTAGAATAAACACACAGCGCTGCAACACTGTGTCATTCATGAGAAAAATCATCCATATCGACATGGATGCATTCTATGCATCTGTAGAACTACTTGAACGTCCTGAATTAAGGCACTTGCCTGTGGTGATTTCTTCACATCATCCTCGGGCAGTGATTGCTGCGGCATCTTACCCTGCCCGTCAATTCGGCTTACGTTCGGCAATGTCGATGGCACAAGCAAAAAAGCGCTGTCCACAAGTCTATGTGATTGAACCCAATTTTGAAAAATATCGTGATGTTTCCTATCAAATTCATGAAATTTTCCAAAAATATACCCCACTCATTGAACCTTTATCTTTAGATGAAGCTTATCTTGATGTGACTGAAAATTTATTAAATATTCCCAGTGCCACCGAAGTTGCTGAACGCATTCGTGCGGATATTTATCAGCAAACGGGTCTTACCGCCTCAGCAGGAGTCGCGCCAAATAAATTTCTGGCCAAAGTGGCTTCGGATTGGAATAAGCCAAATGGCATTTGCATCATTAAGCCCAGCCAAGTTCAAAATTTTATTCAAGATTTAGCCCTAAAAAAAATTCCTGGCGTGGGTAAAGTTACTCAGGAAAAACTCAAGAGTTTAAATTTAGAAACTTTAGGTGATTTACAGAAAATTGAAGAAAGCATCTTGATTCACCATTTTGGCAAATATGGCAAACAATTGTTTTTATATGCTCAAGGCATCGATGAACGCCCTGTACAGGCAGAACGGCAACGACAGCAAATTTCAAAAGAAACCACATTTGATGACGATTTTAATCTCGAACAATGTGCAATCTATTGGGATAATTTAATTACACGGGTTTGGCTCAGTTTAGAAAAAAAGCAGATGCAGGCACGTGGTGTAACAGTCAAACTTAAACTCAAGAATTTTCAAGTGTTGCAGCACAGTAAAAGCTTTAAAACCGCACTCAAATCACCACAAGAAATGACCCAAGTCATTCAAATCCTATTGAATGAAATGCAAATTCCTGAGCATTTTCAATTTCGTTTAATTGGCGTGGGTCTATACCAACTCACAGACCAACAGGATGAGTCACAATTATCCTTATGGTAAAGCACCCATATGCTTTTATTTTATATGCTGAACTGATTGATATTCTGAAATAAAATTTTCAATCAATGCGGATACTGGATGGGCAAAAACATAAGCCAAATCATGTTCACCCTGGGCAACCACATGCAAGGTTGAATTGCCGATTTTTTCATGTAAATATTCACCTACTTTGAGGGGGCTGATTGGATCTGAATCACCCCAAATCAACAGAACGGGGCAGGAAATCTGACTGAGTAATTCATCCATATAAGATTGATGATCAACAAACCAGCTCGGAACATCAAAAGTCTGCTGATAATCTTTTCGCCAATCTGCCACATGAAACGGCGCTAAATCAATTCCACCCGAAGTTGCCACCAACACCAATGCTGCAATCTGCTGTGGTTTCTGCAATGCTGCCTGTACTGCAAAGATCCCGCCCATCGACTGGGCAATCACAATCGATGGATGTTGAATCTGCGCAATCACGTAGTCCTGTAAATCTTCAAAGCTTTGGATATCGGGGTGATCTGGAGATCCGCCAAAGCTTGGATAAGCAAGCACGGTTTTTTGATGATTCACTGGCAGGTTGTGCATGACAGGTTGCCAAAATTCAGTACTCCCCGATGCACCCGGTAAAAAAATTAAATTCATTTACAGTCCACTTTTTAGCACAACAGAACTTAATCACCACTTTTTGCTTTTGCACGTTGATAAGCAGGTCGCTGTTGGATACGTTCCGCATAGGCTGCAAGATGGGGGGTATTGTTTTTAGTTCGTTGTTGCATGGCGACAACAGGAAAACTCATCTGAATATCAGCAAAAGAAAACTCTCCTGCTGCATAGTCATGCTGACTAAAATAATCTTCCAAAAACACTGAATGTTCTTTTAAGCGAGGATTGATAAAACCGCCACGGACACCTTCTGAGATTTTTTTTGCGATTGGTCGAATCAAAAATGGGACATGTTTGGGCATATTGGTCATCACTAAAGTCATGACCAAATAAGGCATTAAAGAACCTTCTGCATAATGCATCCAATAGTTATATTGCATCAGATCTTGAGGATTCTTGGGCTTAAACTGGTTTTGGCTATCATAGGTCGTTTGAAGATAGTCTAAAATCACTGCAGATTCAGCAATTGTTAAATCTCCATCGGTCAACACAGGTGACTTTCCCAATGGATGAACAGCTTTTAACTCGGGTGGTGCAGCAAAAGTCGGCAACCGCTTATAGTGCTTAATTTGATATTCAAGTCCCAGCTCCTCCAAAGCCCAAATAATCCGTAATGAACGTGATTGATCCAGATGATGTAATGTAATCATTTTTATTGCCTCAATTATTGTGTTCTGACTATAGATGGATCTTGGCTTTTCAACAATTGTATTGCTATATTTTTAACACTTTTATCAGTGTACTCTAGAATGACTGTGATTATAATCTGTATGAATATCAGCCATACTGAAAATAAAAATGAAGCATTTACTCTGTTTAACGCTGTTATTGGTGTGCGCCAAAACATATTCCTATCAACCCAAACTTATTTCGCTGGGGGCTATAGAACCTCAGGGCCAAGTCTTTCTTGATGCCAAGGCGCATACAACCATTCGTGATTCCTTTAAGCAAGCGGTGATCTACGAAAAATATGCTCAACCGATCCGGTTGAACAGCGATGAGCCTTATCAATCGGTCATTAAACAGCTTATTGTCGATTGTAAAGCGAAGACTATTGCTATTCGGGGCGCTGATTACTTTGCTAGAAAAACATCGAACAGTAAATTAGTGAAAAAGTTTGACCACATTACGTTGAGTCATGATGGCGAAACTGGAGCCGCTTTTTATTCTTTTGATGATTTAGAGTTCAAGCCCTTGAATCAAGGTAAATTTTCTACACAAATATATGGTATGAGCTGTAAATAAATCATCAGCAATAGGTACAACATCACAAAGACATTTTGTAGAACGGCAAAATGTCTTTTGCAAATCAAATCATTTTTTCAAGGCCACTTAAATAATCGTGGTATTGATTTCTAAGCTTCTTAACAAAGTTTTAGTCACAGGGGTTTTTTGACAAATATCCAATACTTTTTGATGCATTTCCTCTGACAGCACATTGGCAAAAGATAAACGGCGTTCTATCCATTCTTTGCCTTCTTTATTGGCATTAAAATCTGCTTCGACAGTAAACTCGCCCAAATCAAAACCTTTATGTTGAGCGTACATACGTAAAGTAATCATCGTACAGGAAATCAAACCTGAGCAAACAAAATCATAAGGTGCTAAACCTTTGTCTTGTCCACCAAATGATTCCGGCTTATCCGTAATCAGTTGATGCTTTCCGCTAACGACTTCGCCTGACCATGGTTCCGGATAGGTTTTTACTTTTGCATTTGCGATGATTGCCATTTTATTTTCCTTTCATATTAAATTTTTTTAATAAATGCCTGTATAGATAAAGCTTGTAAATTCAGCACTTGCGCTAAAGAATGAACCCACAAACCCTTAACGCAAATGATTTACTCTGCATCTGTCTCTTAAGATTACCCATACGGTAGGTTACTTCGATGGTCGCATCTTGTCTGGAAATGCAGGTGCTTCCAGACGTGGGCCATCATAATCAGGAATTGTTCCAAAACGCGCATCTTGATTGATCCATTGTTCTGTCGCAGTCTTCAGTTCCTCTTGTGTACGTCCCACAAGGTTCCACCACAACAAAATAGGAGATTCAAACGGTTCACCACCTATCAATAGCAAACGTGAACCTTTTGGAAGCTCTACGTCAATTTGCGAGATTCCAGGTTCTAGCACCACCATATTGTCACTATTTAACTCATGACCATTCACGATTGCATTGCCTTCCAAAGCCATAAATCCATATTCAAATTTAGGATTGAGTGGAATACGCGTTTTGGTCTGTTCTTTGGCAAAGAAATCAATACCCAATAATTCTGTATGGACTTGAACAGGTGATACAGTGTCCATAAATTCACCAACTAAAACAGTGAACTCAATATTGTCCTTTTCAACCACAGGCAAAACTGGATAGTGGTCAAATTGAGGTGCCATGTTGATTTTATCATCAGGCAATGCAATCCAGAGTTGTGCAGCATGCATTCGAGTCTCAGTATCAGGCGCAACTTCTGTATGAGAAATACCATAACCTGCGGTCATCAAATTGACCTGCTTTGGGCGGATCAATTGTTTTGAGCCAATGCTGTCTGTATGCATCATTGTGCCTTCAATCATCCACGTAAAAGTCTGTAAACCAATATGTGGGTGTGGTCCAACATCCAATCCATCTCCCTGAGGAAATGTTACGGGTCCTGCGTGATCTAAAAAGCACCATGCGCCAATCATACGTTTCTGACGACTGGGTAATGCGCGCTTAATGACGGTGCCTCTGCCTATTTCCGCTGAACGGATTGGAAAGTCTTGAATAAATTTATTCACATATTTTTCACAATCATCAGAATGAGAAATCTCGGTATAGTTGGTATTGGTCATTTTGTTATCCTAAAGTTGCTCATCAGCTCAGGATGTTATTTCAACATCTGCTATTTCAATCTATCTAGCCTAGCGGTTTTATATCCATCAACCTATAGCTATCTTAATACGCTGAATACTATGAATAGGACAATAATAGTGTGGTTTTTGTTATAAAGTCGGTGGTCTTCGACTGATGATGCTGTAATTCCAGATTCAGGCTTATTGCTCAAATACTCTCAGCCTGATCTCGATCCAAAACCATCCATGTGCAGAACTTTTTCGTTTCAGGCACTGGCGTTACAAGATTGACCAATAAACCTGTAAAACCACGGGCAATAGGAAAATTAGCATCAGCCAAGTGGCATATTTTGTTGTTAACCTGGGAATTTTACTCAAGATCATTGCCGATTGAGCTTGCCTTACAGCTTATTTGTGATTTGAACTTTTTAATCACGCCTCTTTCTTTACATTTTGCTTTAAATTTTTCATGAATTGCCTTACAGCCGGTTCAAAATCTTTGAATAAAATATGATCACGATGTGTAATCATCACTTCTAAAAACAACTTGAGCCCTACTGCAAATGCCTTTGTTGTTTCTTCATCAAAAAACTCGGCTTTTTTTAAACGTTCAACAATTTCAAAAATATCGTCGTGATTTCCTACATTGAATTCAATGTTTTCACTATAGTTTGAAGCTTGACCTTTTGCATCTGCAAGATGCTGTACCGTGACATGGTATTGATGTTGTTTCATGTGATTTCTCTACTTAATGTAATGTAGGACTAAACTCAATATCTAAAACATCGACATTGAATTGTTGGAAAACCTTTTCCAATGATTTAATCAAGGACGCTTTATTAATTTTCGTCAGATCAGCACATTGAATATTTAAGGACTCAGCTTCAGATTTGTTAATCAAGACATAGCGCGCTTCATCTCTACCATTCAGTTTCTGACACAGCAAACCTGCTCTTTCCAAGTCGCTGACCACGCGATAGATGGTGGATAAGCTAATTTGCTGATGGTTCAGATAAAGTTGTTGATAAATTTGTTTAGCCGTCAGTGGTACGTTTTGATCGGATAAGACTTTAAATACACACACTCGCGCCTGAGTAATTTTTAAGTTTGATTGGCGCAATTTCTGTTGGATTTCAATATCCATGTCTCACCTTTTGGATGTCATGTTATAAACGCCCAATCTTTACAGCAGCTTGATCAATGATCTCAGCAACCTGTCTAACCTGTTCTGCATTAAAATCTTTGCCTTTCAGCTTTAAACGCAACGCGGTTTTTAAATTTTCCATGGCACGGTGTACATCCACATACTGGTCATTCTCATGAAGTTCACGACGTGTTTCTAAACGCGCCAACAAATGCTGGATGTGTTGATTTTGCTCTTTTAAATGCAATCTTCCAGCTTCAGTGATGTGATATTGCTTGCGATCATCTGCTGTATTTTCCACAACAACAAAACCGATTTCTTCAAGATAGGTCAGTGTCGGATAAATGGTACCTGAACTGGGTGTATAGCCACCACCGACCAAATCACTGATGTCTTTGATAATTTCATAACCATGTTTGGCTTGCTGTTCAATCAGATGAAGTACCAAAAGCTTCATTTTTCCCGATTCAAACAAACGGCCTCTGCGTCCACCATAACCCTTTTCTGGATGATGTTCGTGATGCTCAAAACCATGGTTTATATGCTCATGCCGGCCTGATTTCATCTTTATTTTTCTCAATTCGATTAATTTATAATTAATAAGATATATCTTAATAAGTCTTTAAGCAAGTTAAGATTTAAAATAAGATTCAATATATTGATAAATAATGAATTTATTTTATAAAAAATATATCTTAATTTCTCTCATAAACATTAAGGAAGAACATACTTTATTTTAAATTTAAATATCCCTATAAAATAAAGAGTTAATTTGATTTTATTTAACGAGAATAAGAATATAAAAAAAGTATGAACATAAATGACTTAAATATAATTTTTCTTGAATTTATCGTTAATATTTCAATTAAAATAATTAAACTTTTTTATTTTCAGATATTTAAATATTGACATATAGGCTAAATTAAATACAATTCGCCTTGTAACAAAAAATTAATACTTTTATAACAAAAGGGTCACATGATGTTTAAAAAAACTTTATTTGCTGCATTACTGGCAACTTCTTTTGGGTCTGCTCATGCATATCAAGCTGAAATAGGTGGAGCATTGGGTATTGTTGATCCAGATGAAGGGGATACAGCCACTGCTTTTGCAATTGATGGAAAATATTATTTCAAGCCTGTTCAAGTCAAAAATAATCCATTAAACGAAGCCGCGTTTTTAGACCGTGCAAGTAACGTCAATGCTGAGATTAGCTATATCGATTATGAGTTTGGTGATATTACAAGCTATGGTGTAGGTATTGAATACTTTGTTCCAAATACTGACTTCTATGCGAGTGCAACGATTGCCCGTTCAACTGACAAAGAAGATGGCTTCGAAGATTTCGACAATACAACGTATACAGCAGAATTAGGTTATCTACCAATTCCAGGTCTTTTAGTCGCTGTTGGTTTAACAGGCTATAACAATGATGTTGATGATGATGTAGATCCAACTATTCGTGCTAAATATGTAACCCAAGTGGGTCGTTATGACATGAACTTCGAAGGTGGTGCAAGTTTTGGTGATACAGATGTCTATAACCTCGCTACCGATTTATATCTAGATAAAACTCTCAGCGTGGGGGTAGCTTATTCAGGTAGCCGTGTAGATGGAAATGATGAAGATATCTTTACAATTCGTGCGAAAAAATTCTTTACACAACAAGTGAGTTTAGAGGGCGCTATTGATTTTGCTGATGACTATAATACTTATGGTCTTCGCGCTGCATATCGTTTCTAATTATTTGTAAAATATGAAAACCGTTCTCCAATGAGCGGTTTTTTAAATTCTAAATTTATTGCTTTAGATACAGTTTTTTCAACAACTTGGATACTGGACAGTTTCTGTTTAAGTAGTACGTCAAAGGCCTAGAAGCCATATAATGAAATAAATCAGGAATCAATCATTCATTAAAATCACCTTGGGTTTAGACGGAATCTCATTTAATTTGTATTGTACTTTTTTCATCAACCTAAGTAATTCCTTAGGATTTTCTTCATTTAAATTGAATGGGTGCTCTGAAGAACTACTACGCATATCAGTTTGAATATTGGATTGACTATCTAAAAATAATGTCATCGGAATATAGCGTACACCATATTCTAAACTTAACTCCTCCTCTTCATTCACATTGACCTTAATCATAATGAATTTTTTCGAAAGATCTACAACTTCCTGATCATAAAAAACTTTTCCATAACGCTTAGATGCACCACACCAGTTTGCATAAAACACCAATAAAATGGGTTTCTTTTCTTGTTCAGCAATTTGCAGCCCTTTTTCATAAGACCACCAATTGATTTTGTCTTCATTCCATTTTATTACATTCGCAAAGGTCGTATTTGAAAGCAGAATAAAAACTGTAGCAATCCATATTTTCATTTTTATAATTTCTTTTAAAAAAATAAATAAACGTTAAATCAATATTAATCTAAGCCTTAAACAAGGGGAATACATTTCTTCAATGCTTAAACCGAAAATCTAGTAAAAAAGCACTGTTTGTTAAGGTACAAAGAAAGCCTCATCTAAACAAATGATTTCAAATTTTGAATTTAAGATAGGGCTGTAAAACCGCTAAAATCAAATAAATTAACGATTAGATCTATTTAGAAAAAGAACAAAACTAAGATCAGTGCTTTTCTTTATTGCTCCAAGTGCAACATTCTCAATTGCAAACTTATGTTGCCATTGAATTGATTTTTATCCAGCTCATAGACAATACGAACGCGATCCTGCATGGGATCAAAATTAAATTTATCACGGACATTAAATCCGATAGCATCTACAGCTTGCCCATCGGCCAAAGCCAAACGTAATTTTAAGTGAGCATCTTTCAGCCAGCGGTAATCAATCACCTTAAACTGCCCTTCGAACACAGGGGCAGGAAACTTTTGCCCCCAAGGTCCTAATTGTTCGAGGGTATCAACTGTTTGCAGTTGAAAGGCTTGAGCAGGTAATTCGCCATCTGTCCATAGCACTGCTTGAAACAGAGATTCATCCGATTGAGCAACCAGCTCAGTAAAACGCTGTTTAAATGCGTCAAAATGCTGCTTTTGAATGGTTAAACCTGCCGCGGCTGCATGACCACCAAAATGGCTAATTAAATCAGGATGCTGTTCTGCCACTTTTTCAATCACATCTCGAATATGGATGCCTTCAATCGAGCGAGCAGACCCTTTGATATGAATGCCATCTTTATCCGCAGCAAAGACAATACTCGGACGATGAAACTGTTCTTTTAAACGGCCTGCAACAATACCAATCACGCCTTGATGCCAATGTTCTTCAAACATGACAAGTGCCGCTGGTAAGTGATCTTGATCAAGTTGTAAATTTTCCAGCTCTGCCAAAGCTTCCTGTTTTATCTCAGACTCAACTTGACGGCGTTCTAAATTTAAATCATTCAATTGGCGTGCTAAAGCATAAGCCGTTTGCATGTCAGCCGCCAATAGACATTCAATGCCGATATCCATGGTTTCCATACGTCCAGCAGCATTAATTCGTGGCCCCAACACAAAACCTAAATCCGACGCTTTTAACTCGGCAGGATCACGCCCTGCGATATCCAATAATGCACTGATTCCGGCACGACATTGGTTTTGCTGGATTCGCTTCACACCAGCATCCACCAAAATACGGTTGTTATAGTCCAGACTCGCCACATCAGCATAAGTACCCAGAGCAACCAAATCCAGATACTGCTGCATTTTCGCGGTGGATTTGGCGAGTTTGGCACGATGACTGCTTAAATTCGCCAACAGATAGAATGCAACACCCACACCCGCCAATGCCTTGCTTGGAAATTCACATCCCAACTGATTCGGATTCACAACAGCTTCAGCTTGCGGTGTTTCCTTTGTGGTCAAATGGTGGTCGGTAATGATGACCTGCATACCCAATAAATGCGCTTGATCAACCCCTGCATGACTGGAAATACCATTATCTACAGTGATCAATAAATCAGGTTGAAATTTTTCAAAAGCTAAATCGGCAATTTTAGGCGTTAAACCATAACCATACTTAAACCGATCAGGGACTAGATATTGAACATTTGCCCCCATTTCATTTAATGCCAATATCATGAGTGCGGTACTGGTCGCACCATCGGCATCATAATCCCCCACAATGACGATTTTCTTGTATTCATCTATGGCTTGGTCAATGATCTGAATCGCCTGCTCCAAACCTTTCATTTTGGGTGCAAGTAAATATTTCAGCTTTAAATCAAGTTCCTGTTCAGATTGCACTCCACGTCTTGCCAAAAGTTCAGCAATAAACGGGGATACGCCCTGAAAATGATCAGGGCGTGTCAGAAGGGGTCGTTGTTTAATCTGTATTTTTTGCATTTAAGGCATCAAACGTTGTAATTTCCAAAATCCATCAGCTTTTTCATAAGTTAAACGATCGTGTAAACGGTTTGGACGACCCTGCCAAAACTCATAATAGTCGGGTTGCAGACGATAGCCCCCCCAAAACTCTGGTTTTGTCAGTTGGTCTTTTTCCGCGACCTGATCATACAGTGCTTGAAAGCGTTGTTGGAGCTGTTCACGGTTCTCAATGACACCACTTTGGGGTGTACTGATATGTGCAGCTATTTGGCTATCACGGGGGCGCTTATGATAATAATCGGTAGATTCTTGCTCAGATATTTTCTCGACTTGACCACTGACACGGACTTGACGCTCCAGCTCAGGCCAGTAGAAGAGAAGTTCTGCATAAGGATTTTCAGCTAAATCCAAACCTTTTTGACTGTCATAGTTGGTATAAAAGTCATAACCAGCTTCTGTTGCACCACGCAATAACACTGTTCTCACATGCGGACGACCTTGTGCATTTGCAGTCGCTAAGGACATTGCATAAGGTTCATGAAGTTTGGCTTCTAAAGCCAAATTAAACCAATTGAGAAACTGTTCATGTGGATGAGCATCCACCTGCTCCTCATGTAGTTCACCTTTTTGATAGGTTAAACGAAGCTCGCTTAAATCTTTAATCACATCACTCATGAACCCAAACCTTCTACAGATTAGAGACTATTTTTAGGCAGCATTCTTACGTACAGCATCTGCCAAATGATTTGCTAAATCAGTTACTTCTTGCAAATCATCACCTTCTACCATAACACGGATAATCGGTTCAGTCCCAGATTTACGAATTAAAATTCGACCACGCCCTTTGAGTAATGTTTCTGCTTTATCAAATTCTGCGACCAACGCGGGTACTGCAAATGGGTCAAACATTTGCTCAAGACGAACATTCACCAACACATTGGGCAACGCTTTAAAGTCGGCAACCAGCTCATCTAAAGCTTTATTTTGCTCAACCAACACCGTCAATACTTGCAATGCAGCGATGATGGCATCCCCTGTGGTACTTTTGTCTAAAGTCAAAATATGACCTGATGGCTCACCACCGATGACCCAGTTGTTTTCTTCCAGATTTTGTAAAACATAGCGGTCACCCACTTTTGCACGTACAAAAGGAACTTTTGCCTTTTCCAATGCCAGCTCTAAAGCCATGTTGCTCATCACTGTACCCACAACACCTGCTGGCTTCTGTGAGGACTGTGTGGCCAAGATATAAAGAATATGGTCGCCGTCGACTAGCTTTCCATGACGATCAACCAATACAACACGGTCAGCATCGCCATCAAAAGCAATTCCTAAATCCGCTTGATGTTCAACAACGGCTTTTTGTAAGTTTTCAGGATGTGTTGATCCACAATCTTTATTGATATTTAAACCATCAGGATCATTGTAGAGTGCGATGACTTTGGCACCCAACTCACGGAATACCGCAGGACCCACGCTGTAAGCTGCGCCATTGGCACAGTCAACAACAATTTTTAAATGGCGTAAATTAAAATGATAAGGAAACGTCGATTTACAAAATTCGATATAACGTCCATTGGCATCTTTGACCCGCACACTTTTACCCAAATTCGCAGTATCCTCAATGACAATATCATTCTCCAATTCACGATTAATCGCTTCCTGAATGGTATCCGGTAATTTCTTACCTTCATCAGAGAAAAACTTAATGCCATTATCAAAATAAGGATTGTGCGACGCCGAAATCACGATACCTAAGTTGGCATGCAAAGCACGGGTTAGATGCGCAATCGCTGGGGTAGGCAATGGTCCAAGCAAGTGTACATACACACCTGCTGCATTTAATCCTGCCTGTAATGCTGCTTCAAGAATATAACCAGATAAACGTGTATCTTTACCTAAAACCACAATAGGTTTTGTTTTTGGGCTAATTTGCTTTAATACTTTGCCCGCGGCAAACCCCAGTTTAAGTGCAAATTCAGGGGTAATTGGGAGTTCACCAAATTTTCCACGAATCCCGTCAGTACCGAAATAACTCATTTTTTACCCACTTATTATGCGTTGTATAACCATCAATTTTTCACGTTTATACTTTACACCAAAATAAAAAAGCCGTCATAAACTGACGGCTTTTTTCAATCAAAATATTACAAAAGATTAACCCACTCGATAGTTTGGTGCTTCTTTAGTAATCGTCACATCATGTACATGCGACTCTTGCATACCTGCCGCAGTAATTTTCACGAATTTTGCATTTTGACGAAGATCTTCGATGGTTGCTGAACCCGTATAGCCCATTGACGAACGTAAACCACCCATCATTTGGTGTACAATATTGCCCATTGGTCCTTTATAAGGTACACGACCTTCAATACCTTCAGGAACCAACTTTTCAGCACCTGCTTTAGAGTCTTGGAAATAACGGTCAGCAGAACCTGTTGCACCTGCCATTGCCCCCAAAGAGCCCATACCACGGTAAGCTTTATAGTAACGACCTTGGAAGAATTCTACCTCACCAGGTGCTTCTTCAGTACCTGCCATGAGTGACCCCACCATAATGGTACTTGCACCTGCACCGATCGCTTTCGCCATATCACCAGAGAAGCGAATCCCACCATCAGCAATTAAAGGAATTTGATCTTTTAGTGCATTTGCAACACTATCAATCGCTGAAATTTGCGGCATACCAATACCTGCGACAATACGTGTTGTGCAGATTGAACCAGGACCGATCCCGACTTTTACAGCATCTGCACCAGCATCAAGCAATGCCAATGCTGCATCACCTGTTGCAATATTGCCACCAATGACTTGAACCTGTGGAAAGTTTGCTTTTACCCAACGTACCCGTTCAATCACACCTGCGGAATGACCATGTGCAGTATCGACCACAATCGCATCGACACCTGCTTCGACCAACGCTTCAACACGGCTTGGCGTTTCGGCACCCGTACCAACAGCAGCACCGACACGTAAACGGCCTAATTCATCTTTACAGCTGTTTGGATAAGATTCTGCTTTGCGGAAATCAGTGACAGTAATCAAACCTTTCAAGGCATGGTTATCATCTACCACCAACACTTTTTCAATACGGTGCTGTTGTAATAATGCTTGGATATTTTCTTTAGATTCATTTTCACGAACCGTCACAAGACGATCTTGTCCTGTCATGATGTTACTTACAGGTTGCTCTAAATTGGTCACAAAACGAGTATCTCGCCCTGTCACAATGCCAACCACCTTGCCGTCTTTAACAACAGGCACACCACTGATATTGTTGGCTTGAGTAATCGCAATCAAGTCACGAATCGTTGTTTCAGGAGTTACGGTGATAGGATCTTTCACCATGCCTGCTTCAAATTTTTTCACACGGCGAACTTCCGCAGCTTGTGCAGAAATATCCATGTTTTTATGTAAAATACCGATACCACCATTTTGCGCCATTGCAATCGCCATACGTGACTCAGTCACTGTATCCATTGCTGCTGAAACCATAGGTATATTCAGTTGAATGCCGCGTGTGAGGCGTGTCTTTAGAGAGACATCTTTTGGGAGAATAGTAGAATAGGCAGGGAGTAATAAGACATCATCGAAGGTTAACGCTTCTTGAACGATGGTCAACATAACAGTCTCGCTGGTAATTTCCGTGAGCTATTATATACAAATTTCCGTTCAATTTTCATTTTTTATTGTGAAGAATAAAGATAATTCATGCTCAATGCCTGAGGCTTTATAATATTTTGGGTTTCAAGCAGTATTAAGCCTTTATATTTCCTTGTATTCAATCCAACTTTCGCAGGTTGAACGCCAATACAGAGCCATCTTTGAAAAACCATCTGCAATCAGTGTTCGCTCACTTGAGCATAACAGTTAAGAAACCATGCTCTTGATCATTTTGATGTATATTCGATACTTTAAGCTGAATCATAAAGGAACATGAAACATTCTCAATTTCATTTCATGCGCAATTAAAATAAATGCTTTTTAACACACCTGATCAAAATCTTCATCATTACTTGGTGTCATGACATTAATATCAATCAAGGGAATTAAATTATGCGCCTGCCTTGCTTTGGCACATTGTGCGTCTCCAGCCTGCACTTCTTTGCAAGATGAACTGCGTTGTTCATACATGGTACAACTGACCTGCTGCCCAACCACTCCATCCAATGCAATACAGCGGGGTTGTTTTTGATTGGTCCCTTGCATACAGGAATATACTGCAGTTAACGGTTCTACATAATCAGGAGGCATTGCTTCTCCCTCTGCCCAATAAAATGAGACTCGGAAAAAGGCGCAACACGCCCCACAGCTTAAGCACGCATCCTGTGCTGAGATTTGTGACAACATTTTTTTAAGATTCTCGTTATCAGTTTAAGATTTTGGCCAGAAAATCCTAAAAAAAGTCGTATCCAAACACAACAGATTTTTTGAGTTTTTTTTATTGAGGACAGGTAAACACGGTTTCATCCATCAAATCAACGCCACACTGTAAATTCTCAATCCAGTCTAAAAACTGATTGATCATTTCTTTTCCGATAAAAGGCTTGCCATGCTGAGGGACAATCATTTCAATATCCATTTGACGGACCATTTTCACCCATAAACGAATGACCCGATTGGTACACATGTAACGTTGATGGAAACCCCGCATACTTGGAATATGGCTATTAAAATCATCAATCGGTGTAGAAGCATCATCAACGATAGATGCACCCATATCTCCCGAGAATAAAATTTTAGAGATGGGATCGTAAAACTGGAAATTCCCTACTGAATGCAAGAAATGCGCAGGGACTACAATAATTCGAGTTTCGCCTAAAGGAATTGACCCACCTTGGTCAGGGAGCTCAATCAAACGTTCTAACCACCCCCCTTTCATACGATCACTCATAAAAGCGGAATTTAAGTGGGGTAAAAAGCGTGCCCACAATTTAGAGGCCACCACTTTGGCATCGGTATATACCAACCAACGTGGCATCGAGGTGATAATGTCAGGGTCTTGATGAGATGCCATCACATAGTCTAGGTTTTGCAGGCGTGTATACTTATTTAACTCCATGGTTAAAGGCACATAGGTTAAATCACCACCTGGATCCAAAACTGCAGCACGTTCATTGTTGAGAATCAAAAATTGATTGGCTTGTACACCCTCACCTTTTACCAAACTGGTAAAACTGATACATTTATGTGTGCCATTATCAAACAAAACTTGCGATGTGGTGCGATCTAAAGCCATACCCAGAACCCCAAAACCTTTTTTAAAATAAATCTTTATTTATCCCATACAACATATAAGGTTTTCTTCAAAGTTACAATAAATATACAACCTAAGTTTTATGATTATTTGTGTGATTATTCTCAAAATAATAAAAAACCCAACACTGGGTTGAGTTTTTATCTTGAAAAAGCACTTATTCACTCACAGCTTAAAACTGCATTGAAAAAATCGCCTTAAAAAAAGTAATGTTGAACCAATGCCGCAACACCAATAATAAAGAATATCGCTGCACCAATTTTATGGATTAAAGAAATTGGTAATCTATCCGCCAACTTATTGCCAATAAATACAGCAGGTGCATTGACCAACATAATGCCCAGTGTGGTTCCTAGAGTAACCCATCCTATACTGTCAAAACGCGCAGCAAGTGCCACGGTCGCAATCTGAGTCTTGTCACCGATTTCAGCAAGGAAAAACAGCACAAATGTTGCACCAAAGACCCCATATTTTTGCCATTTATTGATGCTTTCAGACTCATCATCCAGTTCATCAGGAATCAACATCCAGCCTGCCATGGCAATAAAGCCGAGTGAAACAATCCATAACAGAACAGTTGGGCTGAGTACCGTGGTAATCCATTGTCCAAGCACAGCTGAAACACCATGATTGACCAATGTCGCAAGCAGAATCGCGAATAAAATCGGAATAGGTTTACGGAAACGTGCAGCAAGAAGTAATGCGAGTAGTTGTGTTTTATCGCCCATTTCGGATAAAGCAACAACCACCAAAGAGATGAGGAAGGCATTTAACATGTCAAAGTCTCTGGCTAGCAATATTTACCGATGACTTACCCCTCCTGCTAGCCAATATGAATAGTCGCCTATCCAACGCGGAGTGATAAATCAAAGGTCTTGCCAACAAAAGATAGCTGAGTACACGCCTTCAGCTAAATTGGTTCTTTGCTATGATGACCATACTCTGTTGAGTAATTATGTTGATCATCACCCGTTTATTATCTTTTGGATAAAAAACAGCGGCTACTCCCCAATGAAGTACAACTATTCTACAATGCTTTGTAGATGCATTTCAATTTTTAAAAATTAAATATTTTAAGCGACAGACAAATATTAAAAAAATTACAGATTTAGGGATAAAAAACCTCGCATAAAGCGAGGTTTTCCACGATTTAAAAACTTAAAGCAGGATATTACGAATGTCAGACAACAGCTTGGTCAATTTATTGGTAAATCGAGCTGCATCCGCACCGTTAATCACACGGTGATCATAAGACAATGACAGTGGCAACATCAATTTTGGATCAAAGCCTGAACCATTCCAAACGGGTTGCATGGTTGCAGGTGAAATACCCAAAATTGCAACCTGTGGCCAATTCACCAATGGTGTAAATGCCGTACCACCAATTGAGCCTAAGCTGGTAATGGTAAAGTTCGCACCCTGTAAGTCTTTTGGAGAGAGTTTCTTATCCCGTGCTTTTTTACTGAGTTCACCCAATTCAATCGCAATTTGCTTAATTGATTTTTGGTCAGGATTACGTAACACAGGAACCGTTAAACCATCTGGTGTTGCTACTGCGATTCCCATATGAATTTCTTTACGCAATACCACTGACTTTTGATCGTCAGCAAGATGACCTGCAAAATAAGGTTCCTCTTTCAACAAGAACGCCACGGCTTTTGCAATAAAGGCAAGAATCGTTAAGCTAATACCGTCTTGCTTAAATTTACCTTTGAGCTCACCACGCCAAGCTTCCAGCTCAGTGATATCCGCCAAATCAAACTGTGTCACTTGTGGAATAAAATTGTTCAATGACAACTGTGGTACAGACACTTGCTGTAAACGTGTCATTGGGGCGATTTCACTGCCACCAAAGGCACTAAAGTCCGGTAACGCAGGCAAGCCTGAAGCAACCTGGGCAACTGCAGCTTGCGGTGCTGCCTGTGGTGCAGTCAGTTTTGCTTTAACAAAAGCAAAAACATCGTCCTTCATCACACGGGCATGTGGACCTGAAGCTTGAACTTGAGAAAGTACAACACCCAGTTCACGCGCAAGTTTACGTACTGCTGGACCTGCATAGACTTTAGCATTTTCAGCTTGCTGTGCTTTTGATAATTTCTCACCTGAGTCTACAGCAACCGTTGCTTCTTTTGCAGATGCAGTAACTGGCGCTTGAGCTGCGACTGGCGCCGGCTCGGATGCCGGTTTCGCCTGAGGTGCTGGAGTCGCTTGACCTTCCGCTTCAATCGTCACCAATGCCGTACCCTGAGTCACAGACTGATTCAGCTCCACATGAATGGCGCTGACCACACCTGCAACTGTACTTGGAACTTCTACAGATGCTTTATCAGATTCTGCAACACACAGACTCTGGTCTTTTTCAACACGGTCACCCACATTGACCAAGATTTCAGAAATAGTGGCTTTGTCTACGCCCAAATCTGGCACAGTGACCTCAACCTTGCCAGATTGAGTCGCTACAGGCTGTTCTTGCTCCTGCGCTTTTACAGGTGCTGTTTGCTGTGGTGTTGCTTCAACGGACGGTGCTGTTGAAGATGCTGAACCACCTACAGTTTTCACTGTGATCAACACCACACCCTCTTTAACACTGTCACCTTCTTTCACGACAACACTTTCAACTGTACCTGCAACTGTACTCGGAACTTCGACTGTTGCTTTATCTGACTCGACAACAACGATGCTGTCATCCACAGCAATTTCATCGCCTGCTTTTACCAGCACTTCGCCAACCAAAGCTTTTTCCACACCAATATCTGGAACTTTCACTTCAACTGTTTGTGATGCCGTATTTGTAGATGCCGCAGGCGCCGCAGACTCAGTTTTAACTTCTGCAGCAGCTTGGGCTTTTGCTGGCTCTTGAGCAGGTGCTACAGCTGCTTCTGTCGCAGTTGCATCAGCAGATTCAACTTCAATCAATACTGCACCTTCTGAAACTTCATCACCTTCAGCAACCGCAATACGCTTCACCACACCTGCTGAAGTGCTCGGCACTTCAACAGAGGCTTTATCGGATTCCAACAAAACAATACTGTCATCCACGGCAATGGTATCGCCGACCTTGACGAGTATTTCGGCAACGGTTGCCTTATCTACACCAATATCAGGAGTTGTAATTTGCATCATTATTTCTCCTCAGTAGATTCAGTATAAGCTGCAACTTCTTGCACAAATGGATGTGCCTGAGGTAACCATGCAACTGGACGGTCAACATCAAGTTCGAATGAAGAAATTGCATCTTTCACTAAACGTGCGTCCACTTCACCTTCATCAGCCAGTTTTTTCAATGTTGCCACCACAATGTGAGCCGCATCTACACCGAAATAGCTACGCAAGTTGCCACGCGTATCCGAACGACCATAACCATCTGTACCTAAAGTCACATATGGACGGCTATCCGGGAGGTAAGCACGGATCTGTTCACTATATGCACGCATATGATCTGTTGCTGAAACCACGATACCATCGGTATCGCGCAACTGTTGAGATACCCAAGACTCTTTACCATCTTCAAGTGGGTGTAAGCGATTGTATTCTTCAACAGCCATACCATCACGTGCTAGCTCATTGAAGCTTGTTACACTCCATATATTGGAATGAATTTGGTATTCATCACGTAAAATCTGTGCCGCTTTAATGACTTCACGTAAAATTACACCTGAACCCAACAACTGAACTGTAGCTTTTTCATCTTGATTGAATAAATACATACCACGTTTGATGCCTTCTTCAGCACCTTCAGGCAATGCAGGTTGGTCGTAATTTTCATTCATGAGCGTCAAGTAATAGAACACACGTTCTTGATTGACATACATACGTTGTAAACCATCATGCACAATCACAGCCAACTCATAACCAAAGCAAGGATCATAAGCCACACAGTTTGGAATGGTTGCCGCCAAGATATGTGAATGACCATCTTGGTGCTGTAAGCCTTCACCGTTCAATGTCGTACGACCTGCTGTTGCACCACACAAGAAACCTTGAGCTTGAGAGTCACCTGCAGCCCATGCGATATCACCAATACGTTGGAAACCAAACATAGAGTAGTACATATACATTGGAATCATTGGCAAGTTATTGGTTGAATAACTGGTACCCAATGCTGACCAAGCACTCATCGCACCTGCTTCATTGATCCCTTCTTGTAACATGTGACCATCTTTGGCTTCACGATAGTTCATGAGCTGTTCTTGGTCTTCAGGCGTATAGTTTTGTCCATGTGCAGCATAGATACCCAACTGACGGAACATTCCTTCTAAACCGAAAGTACGAGCTTCATCAGGTACAATTGGAACGACACGGTCTTTGATCGCTTTTTCTTTTAACAATGCTGCAATCAAACGCACCATTACCATCGTTGTAGACTGTTCTTTACCGCCACTGCCTTTTAACACGCCATCAAATACTGAAAGTTCAGGAATCGCCAAAGCTTCACTTTCTTTACGACGCGCTGGTAGATAACCACCTAAAGCTTCACGGCGTGCTTTCATATATTTCAATTCAGGCGAGTTTTCACCAGGACGATAGAATGGCAATTCTTCAAGCTGCTCATCATTGAATGGCAAATTGAAGCGATCACGCACATATTTTAATGAATCAAGCTGCATTTTCTTGATTTGATGCGTTTTGTTGACTGCTTCGATTTCATCAGACAAACCGTAACCTTTCACAGTTTTCGCCAAGATTACTGTAGGTTGACCATTGCTGGTCATGGCTGCCGCATAAGCTGCATAAACTTTATAGGGGTCATGGCCACCACGATTTAGATTATCAATATCCTCATCGCTCAAACCTTTCACCAATTCCGCCGCTTCTGGATATCTGCCAAAGAATTTTTCGCGAGTATACGCACCGCCTTTGACTTGGTAGCGTTGATATTCGCCATCCAGAGTTTCATCCATCAGTGCTTTCAAAGCACCAGAAGTATCCTTATCAAGCAGTGGGTCCCAATGGCGTCCCCAAACCACTTTAATCACACGCCAACCGGCGCCACGGAATAATGACTCAAGCTCTTGGATAATTTTACCATTACCACGAACAGGACCATCCAAACGCTGTAAGTTACAGTTGACCACCCAGATTAGGTTATCGAGCTTTTCACGACCTGCAAGCGAGATCGCACCCAAACTTTCTGGCTCATCCATCTCACCATCGCCAAGATAAGCCCAAACCTTACGGTTTTCCTCTTTGATCAAACCACGATTCATTAAATATTTTTGAATGTGTGCTTGATAAATGGACATGATCGGACCAAGGCCCATCGAAACTGTTGGGAATTGCCAATAATCAGGCATCAAGTAAGGATGTGGATAGCTTGAAAGCCCCTGACCGCCCACTTCACGACGGAAGTTACTCAATTGATCTTCAGTTAAACGACCTTCCAAGAATGAGCGCGCATAAATCCCAGGCGCACAGTGTCCTTGGTAATAAATCATATCGCCGCCAAAGCTATCACTATTGGCACGGAAGAAATGGTTAAAACCAACATCATATAATGTTGCAGATGAAGCGAAACTTGCCAAGTGACCACCTAAGTCATCACCTGTTTTATTGGCACGCAATACCATTGCCAAGGCATTCCAACGAATCAATGCACGAATGCGGCGTTCCATATCTTGGTCGCCCGGCATTGCTGGAGATTCTTCTACAGGAATGGTATTTAAATAAGGAGTATTTAGACGCTGAATGGGAACATGCTTTGAAATGGCTTGCTGATATAATTTTTCTAATAAAAACGCAGCACGTTCAGTCCCCATATGCTGGAGCACTGAATCAAAGGCATCTTGCCATTCTTGTGTTTCCTGAGCGTCGCTATCACCGTAATACGCCATTTTCCACTTACTCCTTGAATAGTTTTCTATATATTATATGTATCATGTTTTAGGCCTGTTAAGTTATCGTTACAGACGAATGCAGATTGTAGGTATTATTTAGGAACTAAATAGTTATTGACTAAATGACACTTAAAATAACAAAAAACCGCCAATAATGGCGGTTTTTTATACAATATAAATTCAATTTAATGCTAGTCTGAATACAGGATTCAATTCAACGCGACACTGAATATCATCCTCGATATACAACATAGCCACTCAATGAATTGTGTAATTGTTTTATGGCAACATTGCTAGGTAAGAAGAAGGATTCTTGCGTTGACCATCTTTTACAACTTCATAATGTAAATGAGGACCTGTACAACGACCTGTACAGCCTACATTTGCAATATGCTCGCCTGCTTTGACTTGATCGCCTACACGAGCAATCAGACGAGAAGCATGTGCATAACGCGTGATGTAACCATTACCGTGATTGATTTCAACATATTGACCATAACCTGTCCCCCAACCTGATTTGGTTACAATACCGGGACCTGTGGCATAGATTGGTGTACCACTTGGTGCAGAAAGGTCTAAACCTGAATGATGTTCAGCACGACCGCCCATGGTACGACCACCAAAGTCAGAACTCACGCGCTTCATGTCTGGAAGTGGATGAGTCACTAACCATGAATATGGAGAACCTGCTGAATAACGAGAAGTGGAATTTGAACTAGAACCGTATTTTTTAGCAATACTTGCGTTGTTTAACTCAATTGGAGCATCTGAACTGCGTAGCGTGACATTCATTTTTGCCGAAGCAGGAAGGTCTAAATCATCTGGATTGTAAGAACCTTGAGAAAGTGTCTTGGATAATTTTTCTAAACGATCTGGAGTTTGAATCAAGTCTGCAAATGTCGCAGTAGCAGCTGAAGCAGCTAGAGTAAAAGCTAATAAAATACGTCGCGTGTGCATAAAAACCTCTTTAACTGTTCTTAGTCAAGTTTCTTGTGTGATCTCATCCTTGATATCTGTTGAAACGAGCGCTTAAGATAGGACATAAATATGTAGGAACTATGTATGTCTGAACCCAAAAACGTCTTCCAACCAACAAGACAACACTTAAAAACAGGAAACTTATCGTTTCTTACAAAGCAAGTTGCTGAATGGCAAAAACTTACTAAATTAATTCAACCGCTACTTCCTCAACCTGAGAATTGGCGAGTTGTCTGTTATCAATACGGTATTTTGACGATTACCGGTGAAAATCAAGCCATGATTAGTCAACTCGGTTACCTTCAAAAGCAGTATATTTCTCAATTATCACAAATCAATGAACTACGTGATTTACAAAAACTACAAGTCCGATTACATATTGAAAATAACAATACTGAAACGTCCTTACAACCCCATAAAACGGCAAGCTCAATGCAACCTGCAACATCCGAAATGTTACAAAATGCCGCGAGTTTCGTGAACGACCCTAAGCTTAGCCAAGCTCTACTACGTTTGGCAAGCAATAAAAAGTAAACAGAATAGATAAAATTAAGATTTGAAACTGTTTAAAATATGACTTAATTCACACTTATTAATGTTATACTATAACACAATCTAGAGAACACAATGACTTATGTCACATTGACGAAATGAATTGGACACAATTTCTCGTCATCAAATGTTACAATTTCATAGCTGCTTGGATCACTTTTCACATTGCGTAAAAGTTGATTATTCAGGGCGTGACCAGATTTATAACCATCAAATTTGGCAATAATTTGGTGTCCAAGCAAATATAAATCGCCAACAGCATCTAGAATTTTATGACGCACAAACTCGTCAGCAAAACGCAATCCTTCCTCATTAACGACGCCAGTATCATCCAACCCCACAGCGTTATCCAAACTTGCACCCAATGCTAGATTATTGGCTTTTAAATAATCTAAATCCTTCATAAAGCCAAAGGTACGAGCTCCACTGACCTCATATACAAATGTTTCAGTTGAAAAATCAATGGTTGCTGATTGATATTCTTTAGCAAAGGCTGGATGATCAAAGTCGATGGTAAAGTTAATTTGGAAGCCATCATGGGGAGAAAAAATTGCACGCTTATCATCAATCAATGCTTCAACAGGTTTGAGAATACGAATGAATTTCTTCGGTGCATCTTGTTCAACCAACTCACCTTGCATGAGTAAGTAAATAAATGGACCCGCACTTCCATCCATAATCGGAATCTCAGACGCCGAGACTTCGATAATCAGGTTATCTATCCCTAAACCTGCAATCGCACTGGTGACATGTTCAATCGTGCCGATTTTGGTTTCTTTACTGACCAAGTTTGAACACATAAATGCTTCTTGGATCAGCTGGGCATCAGCCGGGATATCAACAGGCGGATTTAAATCGATGCGTCGAAATACAATACCCCCGTCCGCCACATGAGGCAAAAAGTTAATCATGACTTTTTGTCCACTATGTAGTCCGATGCCACTCGCTTTAACGACTCGCTTCAGGGTACGTTGTTTCAACATGCTAATTCGGTCTTCGTTCTCAAATCCGCTATACGTTAGCACATTTAGCCATTGATAAAAAACAAAAAAGGTAATGAATCTCACTACCTTTTTCGACAATATTAAATATTTTTAATATTTATCAATCATTTACGCTGTTGATTTTTCAAATAATCTTGAATGCTCATTGGCGTAGAACGACCGCTTGAACTTGGTGCCGTCACAGGTACACCTTCTTCCTGACGCTGTTTATTGATCGCCGGAATATCATCTTCATCCACAGCATGAGGATGTGCTTGTTGTAAATGTGTCTGTGCTGCACTATTTACATGTGTTCTACGTCTCGCTTCAGTCGCGTCACTTGCGTTACGAGTCAGGCCAGTTGCTATCACAGTCACACGGATTTCATCACGTGCATCTGGATCAAATACGGTACCAAAGAACACTTCACCTTCTTCAAGGTCAACAATTTGGTTAACTACATCTGTGATTACTTCTGTTTCACGTAAAGTCACATCCGCACCGCCAGTGATGTTTATCAACACACCTTTAGCATTCATGATATTTACATTATCCAGTAACGGACTACGAATCGCCAAACGCGCAGCTTCTTCAGCACGATCTGGACCACTACTTTTACCTTCACCCATCATGGCATAACCACGGGTACTCATTGCAGTTTTTAAGTCAGCAAAGTCAAGGTTAATATGACCCGGTCGCACCACTAAATCAAAAATACTACGAACAGCATTCAACAAAACGTCATCGGCTTTACGGTAAGCATCCTGCATAGAGATGTCACCATAAACGCTGAGAAGGCGTTGATTTGGAATAATAATTAAAGAATCAACATGTTGTTCTAATGCCTCAATCCCTTTTTCAGCTGAACGCTGACGGCGACGACCTTCAAAATTGAATGGCGTAGTCACAACACCTACAGTTAAAATTCCCATTTCCTGAGCAATTTCAGCAACAACGGGTGCAGCACCTGTCCCTGTCCCCCCACCCATACCGGCAGTGACAAACACCATATCCGCACCTTCAAGATGCTGACGAATTTGCTCACGGCTTTCTTCAGCAGCAATTTGACCTACATCTGGGTTCGCTCCTGCACCTAAACCACGTGTACTTTGCTCACCAAGTTGCATTTTAAAAGGCGCATTCATACGATCCAGAGCTTGTTTATCTGTATTTGCACAGACAAATTTCACGCCCTTAATGTCAGATTGCACCATGTGTTGTACAGCATTACCACCGCCGCCACCAACACCAAACACAGTAAAACGGGCTTGACCGTTGTTATCGGTTTGTCCATCGTCTAAAAATTCAAATGAGGCCATGACCTTTAGATTTCCTAATATAATGTGGCAGTCACTTAAGCCCGTATACTGCCTTGATCTTCAATAATAAAAATTGTTTTTAGGATGCTGTTCATTACAGAGCTTGTCAAGTATTGGCTAGAACACTTACAACTTCCTAACAATATTCCCAAAAAAAATACACCTAAAAAATACCTTTTAATTTGTTATTCAAGGCATTCCAACCATTCACAATTCGGTCAAAGAATGGTCTTCCCCCTTGAACTTCAGGCTCCTCAATTGCCTCTTGCATGTCACTTTGACTAAATAAAAGTAAACCTGCCGCTGTAGCATACATTGAACGACGTAGTGAAGGTAAGTTCTGATCGTCGGTGACCACTTGTAAAGGTGGATTGCCTAGATGTGCAGAAACGCCCAACATACGACGCGCCAAAGTCACCATGCCTTCAATTTGACAAACATCACCTGTCAGTACAACACCATGATACAGGCTTTGCAGGGCGCCTCGCTGTTCCAATTCGTAGCGCACTTTGGTTAAAATATCTTCATAACGTGCAATAATGATTTCAGCAAGTTCTATGCGACTGATGGTTTGCGGACCATCGATTGCCTCAAACTGAATCATATGATCAGGTTTGACTTGATGGATATCGACACAACCATGAAGCAACTTGATCCGTTCAGCTTCTTCAGTTGTGGTTTGCAACACTGTCGCAATATCACGTGTTACATTTTCGCCACCACATTGAATGGTGCTGGCTAAAGCCAAATGGCCTTCTATATAAACAGCGATATTGGTGGTACCTGCGCCAATATCGAGTAGACAAACACCATATTCTTTTTCATCTTTCAGCAAACTGCCCTCAGCAGTTGCCAAACATGAAACCACCATTTTCTCAACAGAAATATTGGCGCCTTTCATGGCGCGATCCAAGTTCTGCATCGTACTGATCGGCATCATCATTAATTGATAATGCGCAGTCATACTATTGGCAGATAAGTTAATCGGATTCTGCACCCATTCACTGGAGTCATCCAACTCAAACCCTAAAGGTACAGCACTCGCCAAATAATGATCGGCTGCCATATGACTGGCTTTTGCCAACTCTAGGGCACGTACCACTTCAGTTGTAGTGATGGTGCGTTCGGCATTTGAAATCGGGGTACGTCCAATTGCATAATGACTTTGTAATTCAGTACTTGGAATCGACACCCATGCTGAATGTATACGACATTCAGCCATATCTTCAGCTTCTTGAACGGCCTGTTTAATTGCATTTGTGACTTTATCAAGGCTCACAATTTTGCCTTTATTCATTCCTTTATTACGTGCGCTTGCCATGCCAATAACCTGAATATTATCAGGGGCATGTACTTTACCAATCAGTACTGAAACTTTATGTGTCCCAATGTCAATTGCAACAACTGAGGGAACAGCTTCATTCATCACTTTGCTACCATTATCTTCATTGTTTATGTTTGGCTCTACGCCTCTTTTTCAAGCCACATATTATGGCTGTGCAACGATCCCACCTGCAACGCCTATGTCATTACTGGTTACAACAAACTGACCGTTGGTAATTTTAGGTGGAACTGAATTTTTCCACTGAATTGCCAAACCATTTCGGTAACGCAGATCAATTGCAGAAATATTCGACCATACGGGTTTTAAATCTGTTTGTGCCAAGTGACTAAGACGTTGTAGCTTACTCATGGTTTGATCCTGATCAACAATCACGCGTAGACCTGAATCAAACTGCATAAACCAAGTCATACGTTCAGTGAGATAAAGCTCTTTTAAACGTAAATTGACTGGGTGAAATAATTGGTTAATTTCATTATAGCGGCGCATCATGACTTTGGATTGGCTGAGTGGTCCATGAAGTAATGGCAAATTGGAATGATTGGTCACCACTGCTTCACTGTAGACATCTCCAGCATCACTGAGTAATCGCCCTGTTCCCCAACGTGCGATTGCATGACGCGGCATAACGCGCACTCGAATACCATTTGGCCATGCACGTGAAACCACTACACGGTCTACCCACGATACTTCCAGTGCTTTATCTCGAATTTGCTCCAAATCCGAGGTAAAATAATTATCTTTCACAACAGGTTTCAAGTGCTGTGTAATCGCTTGCGATTCAATCGAAGAGCCAGTTCCTAGCACTTCAAGTGTTGCAACTCGCGCATCGGTAATCACTTTATAGAGACCATAGATTCCTGCAAATAATACAGCTATAGCAACAACCATAAGCAACCAGCTACCCAAGTTCAGCAGTTTATCCTGACGTGTTGGTGGCTTATCGTGTATTGATGTAATCGCCGCTCGTTTGCGACGCATCGAAGCAGGAAGTTGAGCCATAAATTAGTGAGCTTGTTCCGTGAGTGTTTGCGCTAAAATCGCGATACACAATTCATCAAAACTATAACCAACTGCTTTTGCAGCTTTAGGCACAAGAGAGTGGCTGGTCATACCTGGAACAGTATTCACCTCTAATAGCCAAAAATTACCCTGCTCATCCAGCATCGCATCAATACGTCCCCATCCGCTAGCACCTACAGCTTGGAAAGCACGCAAACACAGCGCTTGAAGATTCTTTTCTTCAACTTCACTTAAACCGCATGGAATACCGTATTCCACGTCATTACGGTTGTATTTTGCTTCGTAATCATAGAATGCTACATCTGCTGGAGGTTGCAAACGAATCACGGGTAATGGCAAACCATTTAGGAATGAAATGGTATATTCACGCCCTGTAATCCATTTTTCCGCCATCACTACAGCATCATGTACCGTCGCTTTTTCAATTGCAGCAATCAGGTCTTGTGCTTTTTCAACCTTACTCATTCCCACGCTTGAACCTTCGTGAACAGGCTTGATGATTAATGGTAAACCCAGGCTCTCAATCACTTCATTGAGATCAGAATCTTTTGAAATAATACGGTAAGGTGCGGTTGGCAGGTCTGAACCTTGCCAAATTTGTTTGGTTTTGACTTTATCCATACCAATCGCAGAACCTTGTACACCTGTCCCTGTATAAGGAACATTCATCCATTCCAAGGCACCTTGGATTTGACCATCCTCGCCCCCACGACCATGCAATACAATAAATGCACGATCATAGTCCACAAGTTCCGTCACACTACGCTCTTGCGGGTCGAAAGCCTCAGCATTCACACCTGAACGTAATAATGCTTCTAAAACAGCTTTACCACTATCTAATGACACCTCACGCTCAGCAGATTTACCACCAAGCAATACCGCTACTTTGCCGAATTTAGAAGCATTTGACACGTTTAAATCCTTAAACTTATAAGTTAGTCAATTTCAATTTTTAAGGCTGTATTCAAATCCAAATTTAAACACAGCCAAATCAATTATTTTAAATACAGTTGGTTTTGAGCCAATTCTACAGAAATTGCTCCCACGTTACCTGCACCTTGTGTTAATAACAAGTCATTCGCTTGTAACACTTTTTGTATCACATTTTGTAAATTACCTTCTACAGGGTCAATTAAGATCGGTTCAACTTCGCCACGCAAACGGATACTACGTGCCAAAGAACGACTATCTGCCCCAACAATTGGCTTCTCCCCAGCAGGATATACTTCTAATAGTAACAATTGGTCGACTTGTGACAACACATCGACAAAATCATCAAAACAATCACGGGTACGACTAAAACGATGCGGTTGGAACATCATGACTAAACGACGATCTGGATGGCTCGCTCGAGCGGCTTTAATCGTTGCTTCAACTTCTTTCGGATGATGACCATAATCATCGACCAGTTTCACGGTACCTTTATCGAGTGGATATTCACCTTGAACTTGAAAACGGCGTCCTACACCGCTGAAGCTTTCCAAAGCACGTGCAATCGCAGCATCAGATACACCTTCATCAGTGGCAATACCAATCGCAGCCAATGCATTGAGAATATTATGCAAACCAGGAAGGTTGATTGTTAAACGCAAAGGTTCACGACCTTTACGCAATACGGTGAAACTTGACTGCATACCCGTTTGATCAATGTCAATCGCACGAATATCATTATCTTCATTGAAACCATAGGTCACGACTGGACGACCGATCCGCGGCATGATTTCACGAATGTTGGCATCATCACCACATACCACAGCCAAACCATAGAACGGCATTTTTTGTAAGAACTTGACAAAAGTATCTTTCAATACATCAAAACTACCACCATAGGTGTCCATATGGTCTGCATCGATATTGGTAACAATCGCAGCCATTGGCTCTAAATGCAGGAACGAAGCATCTGATTCATCGGCTTCAGCAACGATAAAACGACTCGCCCCCAATGCAGCATTTACGCCTGTGCGATTTAACAAGCCACCAATCACATAAGTTGGGTCCATATTTTCTTCTGCCAACATACATGTGACCAAACTGGTGGTTGTGGTTTTACCATGTGTCCCCGCAACAGCGATTCCATGGCGATAACGCATTAACTCACCCAGCATTTCAGCGCGACGCACCACAGGAATACGATTTTCAATTGCGGCTTTGACTTCTAGATTTTCTGGATCAATTGCTGTGGAAACCACCAGCACATTTGCACCTTTAATATTGTCTTCTGCATGCCCGATAAAAACTTTAATACCGTTCTGTTCAAGCTGTACTGTCGTTTTTGATGCTTTAATATCAGAACCAGAAACCTTATAACCTTGGTTTTTTAATACTTCTGCAATGCCGCACATGCCTGCGCCACCGATACCCACAAAATGGATATGCTTAATACGGCGCATTTCTGGAATTTTAATCAGGTTCTTTGCTTTATCAGCTGGGCTTGTTGGTGACATAATCAACTCTAACTTACAAATCTTGAATTAAATCAACCACACGTTGTGTCGCATCTGGTTGGGCTTGTTGACGGGCTTTAACTGCCATTTCCATTAATAACTGACGGTTCATCAACGGCGTGAGTAAATCTTTTAAGGAATCTGGTGTCATGGTACTTTGTGGGCAAATTTTCGCAGCACCCGTTTTTTCCAAAAACTTGGCATTGGCAGTTTGGTGATCATCCACAGCACTTGGCAATGGAACAAATATCGCAGCCACACCTGCCGTTGCTACCTCAGTCACCGTTAGCGCTCCTGCACGGCAGATGATTAAATCTGCATTGCTATAAGCCTGTGCCATATCCTCGATAAATTGCTGAACCTCAACCTGTATATTGTCAGGGGCGTTAGCATATAAGGCTTGGGTCGTGTCCTGCTTATTTTGACCACACTGATGAAATACGTTTAATGGCACATTGAGCTGCTTCAATGCTTCAGGCACACATTCATTCAATGCTTGCGCACCCAGAGAACCACCTACAATCAAAATATGTAAGGGTTCATGGGTATTTTCTCGTTCTTTATAACGAAAGGATGGATTATAAATTCCGGTAATCTCTGCTCGTACAGGATTTCCTGTCGTCACAATTTTCTCACTTTGGGGGAATGTATTTGGGAAAGCTTCACATACCGTTGTGGCAATACGTGAAAGTTGGGTGTTGGTAAACCCTGCAACTGCATTCTGTTCATGGATCAGAATTGGAATCCCCAATAAGCGTGCCGCCAAACCACCTGGTCCTGCAACATAGCCACCAAAACCAGCAACAGCATCAACTTTGAGCTGTTTCATATACCGCATTGCGCTTAAGGTTGCTTTTAAAATTTTAAACGGAGCAGCTAACTTACGAACAATTCCGTTGCCACGCACACCTTGAATGTCAATTTGATAAATTGGAATATTGTGTTGTTTTAAGAGTCGATTTTCCATACCTGTTGGTGTTGCCAACCAAGACACTTGACTGCCTTGTTGTTGCAATTCTTTTGCAACTGCTAGGGCAGGAAATACATGTCCGCCTGTACCCGCCGCCATCATCATGACGTGTTTCGGTGTGCTTTGCTGAGGTTTGGTCACGGTCTAATTCTTCAATGCAAAAAATAAATGTTTAACGAATATTTTAAACAACCAATTGTAATCACAATCCGCTATGGGGAAAAGTTTATTTACTTTTTTTCACCAAGCCTTTCATTGTTTTTTTCTACTGTTTTGAAAGTTTAAACTACTTTTGTCATTAATCTGCTAAAAAAAGTCGAATTCAATGTTATTTTTTTTATTTTTGCATGATTTATCCTGGCCACGCAAAAAAAATAGAGTCTGTCACGACTCTATTTTTTTAGCAGCATTTAAAAATCAATCGATCATCTCAATATAAGATGTCATTGCAATGAATATGGTGTTTAAGCAGATTTGCCCGTCTCCAGTACATCAAACAGGTCATCTGCAATTGAGGTACCAAATTGAGTATCAATCTCACGGATACAGGTTGGGCTGGTCACATTGATCTCAGTCACATAATTACCAATCACATCTAAGCCAACAAAGACCAAACCTTTTGCTTTTAAAAATGGACCAACTTTCGCAGCAATGGCTTTGTCATTTTCTGTTAATGGACGCGCCTCACCTAAACCACCCGCAGCTAAATTGCCGCGCACTTCACCATTTTGTGGAATACGCGCCAAACAATACGGCACTGGCTCACCATTAATCATTAAAATGCGCTTATCACCTTCTACAATTTCAGGAATATAGCGTTGCGCCATAATTGGTTGTGTACCATTTTCAGTTAAAATTTCGATGGTTGAACCAATGTTTACCCCATCTTGATATAAGCGAAAAATCCCCATCCCCCCCATACCGTCTAAAGGCTTAACGATCACATCACCATGTTCTTTTAAGAATTCGCGAATCAGACTTTGTTGTGAAGTGACTAAAGTGGGTACTTGCAAATCAGGGAATTGTGTTGCAAAAAGTTTTTCATTGCAGTCACGTAAACTTTGTGGTTTGTTAATAATCCACGCACCTTCCCGTTCTGCCTGCTCTAAAATATACGTGGTATATACAAAGTTCATATCAAAAGGAGGATCTTTACGCATCAATACCACATCATAGGCAGCAATTGATTCTTTGGTCTTTTCACCCAACTCATAATAATGATTGTAGTCTTCAAAAACTTGAAGAGGTGAAATCAAACCAAATGCTTTGCCTTGATCAATATATAAATCTTGTTGCAATGCATAACCCAATTCATGTCCACGACGTGCCGCAGCCCATAGCATCGCCATAGTTGAGTCTTTCTTGAGGTTTACACTTTCGATGGGATCCATCACAACAAGTACACGCATTTTGATACTCTGATAAAATTTTGGATTGCATGCAGTATAGCGGAGATTATGCCGTTCTTTTCCGAAATTTCGCTAAACTATTGGCAATAATTGTGAATAAGATGATCAAAATGTTGCAAACCATCATTGGTTTTGAAATAGATGTAGAAAATCATTATGTTGCTTTACTTTCTTGTGGTCACCGCCAACATATGCGCCATCTTCCACCTTGGCAAAATCGCCCTTGGGCGATGACTGCGCAGGGTCGCCAGGAAAAAATTGCAACACCTATCGATTGCAAACAGTGTGATTTCCCCAAAAATAGTTTATAAATTTATGCATGCGCCAAATAAAAAGAGCTACCCGATGTCGAAAAATTCTGAATTAGAAATAAAAACTTACTATAACAAACTCGCTCAAAACTATGACAACAATCGCTTTAACAACAGTTATGGACAATATTTAGACCAACAGGAACGAGATTTTCTCAATCACACACTTAAAAACATATCCCCTGAACGATGTATGGATTTGGGTTGTGGTACTGGTCGCCTATTGGAATATGCCGACTATGGGGTAGACTTTAGCCCTGAAATGCTTAAAGTTGCCAAAACCAAGTATCCCAACAAGCTACTGCTTGAAGGTCGGTTAACGGACATACCCATCGCCAACCATAGCTTAGATGCTATCTATAGCTTTCATGTGATCATGCATCAAGATCATGCAACCACCATCCAGTTTCTAAATGAGGCACATCAAAAATTAAAATCAAAGGGGAAACTTATTTTCGACTTTCCTTCCGCCAAGCGTAGACAGGCAGTCAAGCACCAACAGGGCAACTGGCATGCAGCCCATCAAATGACCTTGTCGGAAATTGAAAAAATTGCAGGCACTCAGTGGAAAATCATTGCCTATCAGGGTTTTTTATTCTTCCCCATTCACCGTATTCCCATACGTTTCCGCCCGCTCTTCAAAACCTTGGATAATCTACTTTGCCGTTCATTTTTAAAAGAATATGCTTCTTACTTGGCTGTTGTTTTAGAAAAACAATCCACCCTTTCATCCGACCACTAGCATAACTTTACATGAAAAAATATTTACCCAAATCATGGAAATTACGTTACCAGCAGTTGCGAAGGTATAGTCGTGAACATCTATTTTCCTCAGCAGATTTTGCGTTGACACAGCAAAATTTATGGCCATCGAAATATCAAGTTTCAACATTGCAAGAAATCAAATCAAATGCTTATTTCGCAAATAAAATCCATAATATTGACCTTGCCATTCAAGCCTTAAATGGCGTAATCATTCAGCCACAACAGATTTTTTCATTTTGGCATTTGGTGAAAGCCCCTACCTTAAAAAATGGCTACAAAGCAGGTCGTAATTTAGTGAATGGGGTCATTTCAGAAGATCTAGGCGGTGGAATTTGTCAAATTTCATCTTCACTCTATATCACTGCATTAAAAGCTGGTTTGGGGATTGTCGAAAGGCATTCCCATTCCATAGATATTTATCAGGAACATGAACGCTTTACACCTTTAGGCAGTGATGCCACTGTGGTATATGGATATAAGGATTTGCAGTTTCAGAACAACCTCAACCTTGCTCTTCAGATCCAGATTTCTAGACAACACAATCAGTTGATCACACATTTGGTGGGTTTAGACGCTATTCAAGAATATACATTAAATTTCACCACCGAAGAGTTTCAAACCCATCGTATTGCCCATACTTTTCAAAATCAAAAACATATTGCTCAAAGTATTTATTTACTCAATTTACATAAGGGTGAAAGATAAGCTGTTTGTATCTGGATCATGCCATCACTTTAAGGTCATTAAAATTTTGCATGAGGGTTGTCCTCTGCCGTACTTTACTCCTCATATCAAAACAAAACATACACCTAGCGTGGGTCGTAGGTTGATTTCGAAATTGTATGAAGGCTGAGTAAGGTACCATCAAGATCATTTTTTCAAAACGTTGATCATACTGATTGGTATCTGTTTGATTCAAATCAAAAGGTTATTATACAGGACTGTCAGCAACAGCCCCCTATGCTTCTTTTCATCTTGGTTATTTCGAACTTTTTTCTTTAAATTGTTGTTGGTTATTTTCAATTAAATATTGATATGCAGTTTTTGGATTGCGTGGTAAGTCTAATTTTACGCGACAGGAAAATTCATCATCCCTTTCAAAAACAATAATTTCAGCATTTATTTCAATTGGACGACCAATTTCAAAATCTGTTTGATCGAGACTCGCTCCAAATAATTCAGCATACTTTGTTTCTAAATAGCCAATCGTGAAATCTTGCACCATCACTTTGATCGTATAATGCTGTCTCGGGTATTCTGGTTCACGCTGAATGGATGATTTTCTGATATAACTGTCATTTGACGGTCTTAACATCAGTTGATTGATCAATTTTTTTTGCGCTTGCGCATTGATATTTAGAACCAGTTCAAACTGCTCTAAACCTTTCCACTGAAAAGGATATTGTCGAAAATACATATCCCTTTCAAATTGGTATCGTTGCCAGCGTCGTTGATCGATCTGTTTGGCTAAAATAATGCCCAGCACCGCCACAACAACGAGTATCACAAGAATTAACATTGAATATGGTACCTAATCCTTCATTGACCATAAAAATAAGGAGCTGATGCTCCTTATCTTATCTAATTTTTCAGCTTATATGCCATATTTCACACGATAAGCTTCCATTTTTGCTAAAGCATCTTTGTCGCCTTTCGCATCCAGATAAGCCATCAGGTCTTTCATGGTAATTAAAGCATGAACTGGAATCTCAAGTTCTTTCTGAACTTCCTGAATCGCAGACAACTGACCCTGACCTTTTTCTTGGCGATCAAGTGCAACCAATACACCCGCAATTGTTGCACCTGCATTTTTAAGAATCGTGACAACTTCTCGAATTGCAGTACCAGCTGTAATGACATCATCAATAATCCACACTTTTTTACCTTCAACTGAAGCACCAACCAATACACCACCTTCACCATGATCTTTTGCTTCTTTGCGATTGAATCCCCAAGGTACACTCTGGTTGTGAACTTGAGACAGTGCTACAGCAGTCGCAGCAACGAAAGGAATTCCCTTGTACGCAGGTCCAAAAATCACTTCGACGTTGTTACATTGTGTTAATTTATCTGCATAACCTTGAGCAAGAAGCGATAATGCTTCACCATCGTTGAGTAACCCTGCATTAAAAAAATAAGGGCTCACACGACCTGATTTTAAAGTAAACTCACCAAATTTAAGCACACCACGTGATAATGCGAGTTCGATAAAAGCTTGTGGGTTAAACTGAGCTGGCGTTGACATGAGGTGCTCCAAAATTCATACATTGAGGTTATGACTGCGCATGATACCAAAGAGTAGCTATCCAAGTGATCAAAAAATTTTAAGAGTTGTCTCAATTAACGTAAATGGCTTACGTTCATCCGTCACCAAAGGCTTACTCGAATGGATGGAAAAGTCAGATGCCGATGTGATCTGTATCCAAGAAAGCCGCATCACACATGAACAATGGACAGACAAGTTTAAACCAGAAGGTTGGTTTACCCATCTTTTTCCTGCGCAAAAATCAGGTTATGCAGGTACGGCGATCTATAGTCGATTGCCTTTTAAATCGATCAGCAATGGTCTTGGTTTTGAACTTGCAGACAGTCAAGGGCGCTTTATCCAAGCGGAATTTGATATTGGCTTGGATAAACCGGTACAAATTTGCTCACTGTATCTGCCTTCTGGCTCATCTGGTGATGAGGCTCAGGCACGTAAAGATCATTTTTTAGAAGAATATGCAAAAATTTTAAAACAATGGCGAGATGAAGACAGATCCATCATTGTCTGTGGTGATTACAATATTGTGCATAAACGTATCGACATTAAAAACTGGTCGGGTAATCAAAAATCGTCTGGTTGCTTACCTCATGAGCGTGCTTGGCTTGATCATATTTATGATGATTTAGGTTATGTCGATACCTTCCGTGAAGTCCGCAAAGAAGCTGAACTATATTCATGGTGGTCCAATCGTGGACAAGCGCGAGCAAAAAATGTGGGCTGGCGGATCGATTACCATGCCTGCTCGCCTGACTGGAAAGACCGTACCGTCAACGCCTGGGTGTATAAAGACGAATGGTATAGCGACCATGCCCCCGTGGTGATTGACTACAAAATTTAAGTCATTTTGAGTGGATTTTAATCAAAATTCACTTAATTAGTGTACATTCGTACACTGAATATACGGTAAAAACCTACAAAATTTGTCGTGTTATCGTATATTTTCTTCACCTCAATAAGCGCATTATAGCTTCCACGGCACAGGGACATTGTCAGGATGACAGCAAAGGGATAGGACGCCGTAGGACGAAAAGAAATAAATATGTAGAGTATTTATTTTGCAAGGATGTGACATTGGACGTTGTAATGAGACCCGCATAATCAGGATGATTAGATGCGGGTTTTCTCTTTTTTATTTTTGCTTTTTTAATGCTTGGTTATTTTAAAATCTTTTATCTCAGTCGATCTCATGCCAACTTATTCAAAAGATTAATCTCACAATATTAATTTTTTATGACAGAAAGCCCTTGTTTCAAAATATTTTATCTATTCTATACCGTTTAGATCGACAATTTTGATACTCTTTCAGTTAAATGATGCGATTGTAAATTAGGTTGAGACATGTTGAAAATTTATGGCATTAAAAATTGCAACTCAATGAAAAAAGCGTTTGATCTGCTTACAGCACTCGGATTGAACTATGAGTTTCATGATTATAAGAAACAGGGTATCGACAAAGATACAGTTCAGTTATGGCTGGATCGATTAGGAAAAGATGTGATTCTCAATAAAAAGGGAACAACATGGAAAAAACTCAGTGAACAGGAACAACAGCTTGCCTTATCCAGTGATGAAAACTTAATTGCCACACTCACTACTCATACCAGTTTGATTAAACGTCCTGTGATTGATCAGAATGGTCAATTTGTGGTGGGTTATGATGAAGATCAAATCAAAGCCTTAAAAACCAATGCATGACCATTCTACAGAACAAACGAAAAAAAGCCTGATCGAGTGAACAGGCTTTTTATTTGGTTCAAGCATTCGTCTTAGTTTGCACGTACCCAAGTTTGGTTACGACCTAAAGCCGAGATACCCATATATCCGCGCAACTTTAATTGATTTCCAGCAAGCTCGCCTTTCAGTTTATACGTTTTGCCATTTTTAGGATCAAGAATCGTACCATTGTCATAAGCCTTACCACCGACATTTTGCAGGCCATGAACGATGGTCACGCCTTTCAATGATTTGTTGTGATAAGGTCCTTCACATTTGCTGCAAGAGTTTTCTTCGCCTGGTGTTAAAATGCTTTGAATCGTTGCCGTCAATGTTCCATTTTTTTGTTCAGTGAATTTCACAATTGCTTTTGGTTGTTTCGTTGTATCATCAATTGTTTTCCAAACTGTTCCATTGAGTGGATCTGCAGCGTTTGCAAGAACTGTTGCCGATAATACGCCTAATGCGAGTACAATTTTTTTCATTGTTTTGTTTTCCCTAGTCTAATTGACAATCTATAGTATCAAAAACTTGCGTCAATTTAGCAATTCTTCTATGTGACTATATAGTGTACCCTTGTAACAAATGTTGGTAAATCAACAAAAATAAAGTCGAAAATTTAACAATATGGAATAAACGTGAAGATGAACTCAGCCCTGAAACAATATCTTACAGAATCTATTCTTAAATCCAGCTTCAAATTTCCAAGCCGCTTTAATCTTCCTCCTGCTACAGCGCGTTTTGCGATAGAACAACTTGCACGCGTTTTCCCGCAACGTAAAGATGTTCAAATACGTCCTTTACGGATTGCAGGAATTCGAGCAGAAGAGATCAAACCTCAAGCACAATCAACTCAAATGATTCTACATATTCATGGTGGTGCTTTTTTTGTAGGATCGCTGAAAACACATCGTGCTTTTCTTTCCGAAATTGCAGCACGAACACAAATGCAAGTGCTACATCTTGATTATCCACTTGCACCTGAGAATAAGTTTCCTGAAGCCGGGGACGCCATTTACGATGTCTATCAACAACTTTTGGATCAAGGCATTCAACCAAAAGACATCATCGTTTCAGGGGATTCTTGTGGTGCAAATTTGGCTCTGGCATTGACGTTAAGAATTAAAGTTGAAAATAAGCAGCAACTTCCAAGCGCATTAATCCTGATGTCTCCATTTCTAGACTTGACCCTCACAGGAGAGTCTCTACGTTATAACCAAAAGCATGATGCACTGCTCTCTATAGAAGCACTTGAGTCTGGCATTGATTTTTATGTGCCCAAACATTTAGATCGCTCTTTGCCTGCACTCTCCCCAATTTTTGGAGATTTTGAAGGTCTTCCTCCAACACTTGTACAAATTGGTTCCAAAGAAATTTTGCTTTCAGATGCACAACGTTTTGAAGAAAAAGCCAAAGCAGCAAATGTTCAGGTTAATTACAAGCTCTATACAGGCATGTGGCATAATTTTCAGATGTTTAGTCCATGGTTTGAGGAAGCAAAGCAATCTTTAGCCGATCTCGCAGAATTTGCACATAAAGTTGATCAGGATTAGTCCTTAAAATATTGCCTCAAACAAAAAACAACAGTGAATCAACACAATTCACTGTTGTTTTTATTTTTATCAATCACAAAAATTAATCCTTATACAAACAGCTTAAATACGATTTTGCTATATTTCATCTTTTATCTAAATCCTTATTTTTTAATTCTCGTTTAAAGAGAATAAGACTATTTCTTATATTGTTAACTTTTACTGCAAAATTAATCACCCTTTTATAAATTATGTTTATATTCATCAATTATTTACATCAACTTAAATTTGAGTTTGACTGAATAACTTGATACATTCTCAGAATCACAAAATAAAAATCCAAGTATGGATGGATTAGATGATGCGTAATAAAATTTATTCTGAAAGACGGCGTAAAATTCACTCATTATTCAATCAAGTGTTGAAACACTCTTTTATTGCTAAACTTATTCATAAAAACTCTACTCATCATGAGTTAGAAATTGATCCACAGACAGGTATATATAACCAATTTGCAATTAACAGCTATTTAAAAGAATTGCACCCTCAAAGTGACTCTCATTATGGGATTATTTTACTGAGCGTTGATAATTTGAATACAGTTAAAACGCAATATAATTTAAAGACGGCGAATAAAGCTTTAGCAGCTATTGCTGTGGAGTTATCACAAAATATTCGTGAAACAGATTTAATCGGTCGCTATGGTGAGTCCGAATTTATTTTAATTTTAAGTGATGTCAACCAAGCACAGGCTCAACAAATTGCATTGCGTTTAACAGATCTGATCAACAATCACGAGTTTAAAATTAACAACAAAACTTTGTCACTTCAAAGCAGTTATGGCGTTTCTGTTTCGAAACAAGACAGCATGAGCAATACTATCCTACAACAGGCTGATGAAGCACTGCACGTAGCAAAAACCAATCGTCATCAATTTTATTCAAGTACAGGGGTTCGATCTTAATAAAAGATTTGTTAAATCATTGATGCATTGTTTTTAATGTTTGTTTTTTTATAAAATTTTTTAACAAATCATGCATAAGAATGTTTTGTTAACCTAGATTATAGTCACTATAATTTAGTAAATATCATCAATATACAATTATGACTGACTGACAAAATAGAGGAATAAATATGGATGGCAGAATCAAATTTAGGCATTAATCTTTTTTTTAAAAAACTGAAAACACAATTTGATTCAAACATCATCATGAATTGGACCAGTTTACATAAATGTATTTTGATCCTTTTTCTCACGATCGCTTTACAATTTTCTTGGATCGCATGGAAGGTCTTTATTGTATTGAATCCAGAAATTTGGCAATGGGTGAATATCTCACTGATCCGCTCACAACTGATTCTCAATACCGCCTCAACCATATTGCTTTTTTTTCTGATCGCATTTTGCTATTTTTTTCAAGATAAAAAATGGGCAAATACTTATTTACCTCATATTGTTATCAATATTTTTATTATTCTAATGCTGACAGATGGCTTTTTAGTGGGTATTTATAGTCCAGCCACTGTGTTTGCATTCGTGTGTATTTCAGGTTTAGGGCTGATTTTATTTAATCGAAAAATTATCTATATTCAGCTTGTAACCGCCTTGGTGATTTATATTTCAATGATGTTCTTTACCTATTGGCACATCATTCCTTATGCACCAATCTTTAGTACACGAATATTTGAAAATAATCGCCATGACAATCTGTTTTGGGTAGGTTCCATGCTGTATTTTATTGTTCCTATTTTAATTGCAGGTTTAGTTTTATGTGAAATTTTACTTTCACAATGGCGACATAGAGAGTCTTTGATAAAAAAACTCAGTGAAACAGACCCATTGACCAATCTATATAATCGCCGCTTTTTCAATGAAAAACTTAATGCGATCCAAACCACACAAACTCATTATGTAATTATCCTAATTGATATCGACCATTTTAAAGAAATCAATGATTTATATGGTCATCACTTTGGTGATGAAGCATTATGCCAAGTCGCTCAGTTATTAGTTTCACATATTCGCCTATCCGATATTGTCGCACGCTATGGCGGAGAAGAATTTATTATTGCCTTACCAGAAACCACTTTAAGTGTTGCTCAAGCAATCGCTGAACGTTGCCGCTTGGCCATACAAAATCAAGTCCTTGAATCGCTTGATCATCATTATGTACAACTCACTGCAAGTTTTGGCATCGCCACTTCTGTTGATGATGACAATGTGAGTAAAGTCATTCACCTCGCAGATAAAGCACTCTATCAGGCAAAACAATCAGGGCGTAATCAAGTGCGCTTGTATCACGCACCGATCAACGAAATCGCTTAACGTTGGTGTTCAGGCAGATCATGTTCGATATTGTTCTTCACATGCTACAAATCGAAACTCAGCTTTAGCTTCTGCAATCCATTGCTGTACAGCAGGCACCGTCAATAATTTTTGAATATAGCGCTGGCCGTTGTCTGGCACAGGAATGCCATAAGTCTTGAAACGCATCACAACAGGTGCATAGAATGCATCAACAATACCAAAGCGTTCACCACATAAAAAACCATCAAGCTGTGGGCGTTCAGACCATAAGTGTAGAATACGATTTACATCTTGCTGTAACGAATGATCTTGCCAGAGCTTTAAACCCACCTCTTTTAAATCTGCATCAATATTCATGCCACATCTACTGCGTAGTGCAGTAAAGCTACTGTGCATCTCCGCAGACATAGATCGAGCACGTGCGCGCTGTTTGATGTCCTGTGGCCATAATTGTTTTTCGGGAAATTTCTCAGCAAGATATTCACAGATTGCCAAAGAGTCCCAAATTAAAAAGCCATCATCCGTCAGGGCAGGCACTTTGCCTGTAGGATTAATTTTTAAAATACTTTGTTTAAATTGACTATCCATATCAAAGTGATCAAAAGGAATTAAGCGTTCCATGAAGGGAATGTTAAAATGTTGAATCACAAGCCAAGGGCGCATAGACCAAGTTGAATAGTTTTTATCACCAATAAAAAGTTCTAGCATTTTTATCTTCCTCTATTTATATACGCTTCAATAAGAGCATAGTGAGTTTTTCGCCTGTCTAAAATATAAAATTCAGCAAAAAAAAGGAGCAATTTAACTGCTCCTTTTTCTCTGAACGGTATGACTTAGAATAAATAAGAAATACCCAAACCTGCTTTATAGCTACGATCACGCCCATTTAAATCTACACCGATACTGCCATCAAGCTGAGTACGTTGATTCACAGCATAGATCAAACCTGAACCTAAACCATATTCATAGCTTTTACTTTCAGTTTTCGAATAAACGAATTCTGAGAAACCTGAAAGATTGCCAGTAATTTTATAACCTACTGTAGGAATCGCTGTGACTGACCAATGCCCATCTTGAACCGCATAATTCATGGTGATACCCGTATTGACCAAATCGTTATACTGATAATCCAAAGATGTGCCAATACTATAGATATCGTCCTCTTCAGAAAAACCATCATTTCCGGTTGCAATCAATGCTTGCGCCAAGATCGCCATAGACAACTTATCATCTTTTAAATCAATGGCTTTTTTAATTCCGATAGAAACATCACCCAAACCAGAGTCATCGTCTTTCATGCCTCTATACTTGGTTTGTGTCCAAGCTGGGCCTTGCCAACCTAACTGCAACTCCATACTTGAGGTTAAACCTGTACGAAGCAGCATATCACCATTGAGGGTCACAGTTTTTGCTTTTGCACCATCTACTCGAGTTTCAGTATAGGTTGCGCTTGGTAGACCCTGCTCCCAAGCCAATTGACCTACTGGAGTAATTCCTGTTCCAAAACCTGATCCAGGACGATCAAAAGAAAATTCTGCTGCCATTGCGCTTATACTTAGACTCGAAGCAAGGGCTAATGTGATTCTATTTAAAATTGCCATATGAAGACTCAAAATTTACGATAATTCTTTGGACATTTTCGCACCGCGACTACGTAGTAACTCTAAAGATTCTTTCTCTTCAGGTAAAGCCTGAGACCAATCTATTTGATCAAATTCACAATCAAAGAACAAATCACTGATCGATGATAAAATGGTTTTTCCTTCATCATCTTTGGTATTTGGATCAACTTTATGATCTAACAGCTTTTGAATTACGGGCACACATGCAGCACTTGCTGCATCCCATAAAGGACCATAACACTCTTCTGCATCCCATAAATAAAAATTTGCCTTGGCATGAATCAAAGCATCTAAAATATCCAAATGTGGTTGTAAATCTTGAGCTTTCTGTTCTGCACTTAAGGGTTCCCCTGCTTCATAAGCATCACAGACTTTTTCCCACCATTTAAATAATCCATCTGACCAGATAGATACTGCTGGCCCTTTTTCTGGCTCCATAAAGTTAGGGTCGAACCCATCTGCGAGCAAACGTTTAACTTGAGCAAGGTCTAAATCTTCTAAAGCCTGTATAAAGACTTGTTGTTGTGCTGATAACATTTTGATCTCACTATTCTATTCCTATCAATATTATGACGAATATTTTAAAAATAGCTTTGAAAAAATTTAATCCTTCATTTTTTTGGTTTAAATGGCATTTATTGTTAACTTATGACAAAGTGCATCGCAATTTTTATTTTTGATTCATAAAAAAAGGCCCGAAGGCCTTTTTTATACTCATGCTTCATCTGCATCTGCAAGTTCTAACTTACCACCACGTGGATTTTCAGTTTTCTCCAAAACATGCTCTAAACTACGTTTTACACGATCAATCGCACCATGTAATGAAAGATCTATATTTTTAGCGCGATGTTTTACTACCACCGGTTTTAAACCTGCCGCTTTCACTTCGATCATACATTGAATATCATCATCCCCACCTTTGTCCCCATTTTCATCACTGATATGAACTGAAAACTGGGTAATACGCTCGCTATGACGTTGGAATTCTTGATTTAGCTCGTCGCGTACGTAAGTAATTAAACGATCACTATTTCTAATATTTTTATCTGTACGGATTTCAATATTCATAAAAAAACCTCTTTCTTCATCTAAAACAGTGCAAAACTTATATTTTTGGCTCATTCAAAGCCTACTGTTTAAAACAGCTTTTCACCTTCAATAAATTGGAACCTGAACTCCTCTATTGGAAAGATGAACACTTTTAATGATCTGCAGATAGGTGTTCTTATATCTTCAATATCAGGCCATATTGAAAAATATGCAAGCGGATTTTTAACTTTTTTATGAAAACAATATGAAAAATGACATCTTGTTACTTTACTTTATAATTTAATGATTTTTTTAAATTTTTTAGCATCAATCCTGACTAAATCAATCAACTCTATATAAAACTATACTGATGGATCAAATCCAAAAGTTCAATTTTTAATTTATTTTTCGATTCACCTTTTCAGCACACTTCCCTACTTGATGTTTACATATTTATTTACATTCCATCTATTTTTAGCTTTATTTTTATCGCGGAATCTGTATCCTTGAAGCGCTTTTCTTGGGGGAAAGATTTTTCATGAAACTTACACATCTCGCTGCGGTTTGTGCAATCGCTTCAACTGCAACTTTGGCTCAAGCTGCGCCAGTTTGGCAAGATTTTAGTATTACTGGTCTGTATGGTGAAAACTATGAATTAACACCAGATGAAAAACAATCTACAATCACTTTTGAGTATGCTGCAAAGCTAAAATACGGTGATTTTTTTGCATTTGCAGACCGTACTCACAGTGATGGTCAATCAGACACTTATTTTGAAGTTTCACCACGTCTCAGTTTAGGTGCAGTTTCAGGAAAAAAACTTGAACTTGGCCCAATTAAAGATGTATTGATCGCAACCACTTGGGAAGGTGGTAAAGATATGAACAATTACCTCTATGGTGTTGGTGTAGATTTAGCGATTCCATATTTCCAATACGCACAGTTAAATTTCTATCGTGCCAATAATGAAATCCAAGAAGATGACTACCAATTGACATTTACTTATGGAATTCCATTTAAAATTGCTTCTGAAGAGTTTCTCGTAGATGGTTTCTTAGATTGGTCAACTGCAGAGAAAGATCAAGTTGCTCACTCAAGTGAATTGAACTGGACCACACAATGGAAATGGAATGCAGGTAAGCACATTTCTCCAGATACTCGTCTGTACCTTGGTGTGGAACATTCTGTATGGCACAATAAATATGGCGTCCCTGGTAAAGATGAAAATAATGTCAGTGCACTTGTGAAATATCACTTTTAATTGATTGATTATGTATTAATAAAAAAGCAGGGTTTCAACCTTGCTTTTTTATTGCCCTTAAAAATAAATCTTTCTAAAATAAACAGACAAATTTTCTTTTGATCGAGATTCATGAATTTTCAGATCCGTCCTGCGAAAATCTCAGACCTGCCTGAGATCATGCAGATTTATAATCAAGAAATTAAAACAGGTTTAGCCACTTGGAACAGTCAATTAAAAACCTTAGATGATTATCAACACTGGTTTTTAGAATTAGAACAAAATCAATTCCCGATTTTTGTGGTAGAAGAAATCTCTACACATGCGATTGCAGGTTATGCAGATTATTCGAGTTTCAGAGCAATTAATGGCTATAAGCAAACTGTAGAGCATTCTGTTTATATTGATCCAACTTATGCACGGCAAGGGCTGGGAAAACGTCTCATGCTCAAACTCGTTGAACATGCCCAACAGCAAGGCGTACATGTGATGGTAGCCGCAATCGATCACGAAAATGCAGCATCGATTTATCTACATCAGCAACTCGGATTTAAACAGACTGGCTATATGCCTCAAGTTGGACAAAAATTTGGTGTGTGGCGAGATTTAGTCTTCATGCAACTCAACTTTGATGGATCACCAACGTCTCTTCATGAAGGCTAAGACTGATTGAATTAAGGAAGTGGGTCGTGTTTTAGGCAAAGACTGTCCAAACAAAATACCCAATACTAGCAAATTCGTCTAATCAAACTGTATGACAAATTGAAGAACGTTTTAGCAAAAACAAATCTCAAGGTTTGTTTGTAAATTATTCAAAATCTGTTGTATAACCATAAACAATCTTGCTGAACTTCAGAACGAATATCTATGAATAAAACAATAATGTTTTTATTGGCACCATTGGCTCTGATCCTTCATACATCAAGCTATGCTGATGACTACAATGATCCCAAAGTACAACAGGGTTGTGCCAAACTCAGTCAATATCGTAAATTGGGGCAAAAATTTTATAACCAGAAAAACTATAAAAAAGCACTCGATCAGTTTCAAAAGCAAGCATCCTGGAGCGATTTTTGTCAGTCGGTTGGTCAAGAAGAGACGGGCATCCAAGTTTCAGACAATGACATCGACATTGCCAATAATAATGTGGGTTTAACGTATAGCAAACTCAATAAACCATTATGGGCAAGAGCATGGTTTCAAATCAAAACCACAAAAACCAGTCAATTTAATTTAAAAAAGTTAGCAGTCCCTCAAGCAAATAATGACTTTACCGGAGAATATGTCAGTTATGCAGGTTTTGGTGAGTGGAACCGGGTTAATGTTAAAAAGCGTGATCAGAAATATCACATTGAATTCACTGGTTTATGGATGGGACCTCGAAGCCTAATTTATGGTCCTAATATTGGCGAGTTTGAAACAGAAATGCCTCTTCAAGCGAAGAAAGCAGGCTATCGTTATAAAAATTGTCGAATTGCTATCAATTTTACTTATAGCCCGTCTTTAGGAAATTTTATTGAAGTGAAAGAATTAACTGAACAGACCGATTGTGGCTTTGGTATGAATGTTTCATCAACGGGCTATTATCAGAAAGTTGAACCTCGATAATACAGGGCTTAACCCACCTCCCTTTATTGAAGGAGGTGCACAAAATGTTTTCACGGTTTTGTTAAATTGCCACTAAGTCGCGAATTCCTTTTTCAGGCATTTCTTCACCGATGCCTTGTGCAACCACCTGTCCACGTGCCATAACAGTATAGTTATCTGCCAGCTCCTCAGCAAAATCATAAAATTGCTCGACCAATACAATCGCCATTTCCCCACGATCTGCTAATTTTCGAATCACCCGCCCAATATCTTTGATGATTGACGGTTGGATTCCTTCGGTCGGTTCATCTAAGATCAGCACTTTGGGTTCTGAAGCCAAAGCTCGTGCAATGGCTAATTGCTGTTGCTGTCCCCCTGATAAATCGCCTCCACGGCGATGTTTCATTTCATCGAGGACTGGAAAAACTTCATATAAATGCTCAGGAACTTTACGGGTTTTTGCGCCGGAAAATTTTGCCATGCCAATCAAAATATTTTCCTCTACCGTCAATGTAGAAAAAATATCCCGCCCTTGCGGAACATAAGCCAACCCTGCTCTCACCCGCTGTTCAGGGCTCATTTTGGCAATATCTTGACCATCCAAGAGAATCTGACCAGACTTAATTGGCAAGATTCCCATCAAACATTTTAATAACGTGGTTTTTCCTACACCATTTCTTCCCAAAACCACCGAACATTCACCGATTGGCGCATTGAGGCTAACATCGCGGAGAATATGGCTTCCGCCATAAAATTGATTGATGTCTTTCACTTGTAACATAATACGTCTCCCTTAGCGCCCTAAATACTTTTCAATCACATCTTCATTCGCCTGTACTTCTGCCAATGTGCCTTCAGCGAGTATTGCACCTTGCGCAAGCACGGTGACTTTTTCACTGATGGTATCGATAAAGCTCATATCATGCTCAACCACCAGTAAAGTATGATTCTTTTTTAATTCCAAACACAATTCAGCAGTACGTTCAGTTTCCGCATCGGTCATACCTGCAACAGGCTCATCCAACAGAATCAGTTTTGGGCGCTGCATCAACAGCATCCCGATTTCAAGCCACTGTTTTTGTCCATGTGACAATAAGCCTGCTGGCTTTTGGATAAACTCTTGCAGACGAATCTGCTGTAAAGATTCGTCTAATGCCAACTGAGCATCAGGACTTAACTTACTGAAGAAACTTTTTTTCACTGTTTTATCTTTAGGTGCGGCAAGTAACAGATTTTCCATGACCGTAAAATTTTCAAATACAGTCGGTTTTTGAAACTTGCGACCTATCCCGGCTTCAGCAATTTGCTCAGTACTCATTTTGGCTAAATCATAGTTTTGACCAAAAAAAGCGGAGCCTTCTGTTGGACGGGTTTTGCCTGTGATGACATCCATCAGTGTGGTTTTTCCAGCGCCATTTGGACCAATGATGCAGCGTAATTCACCTTCTTCAATATAAAGGGACAAATCGTTTAAGGCCCGAAAGGAATCAAACCATACGCTGACTTTTTCTAAGTACAGCGCAATACCATGGCTAAAATCGGCCCCCTCGGCTTTAGGTCGACCGTAGCCTTCACCAATTTGGCCACCATGCTGAGCATTTAAACCTAAGTCTGATAAGAGCGCTGACATTAGTGATCTCCTTTTTTAAAACGTTCAAATAGCCCAATCACACCTTTCGGGAGAAAAATAGTCACAACAATAAATAGTGCCCCTAGAATCAATAACCATGCTTCGGGATAGGCTACGGTAAAATAAGTTTTCACCCCATTGATTAAGCCTGCACCAAGAATTGGCCCAATTAACGTGCCACGTCCACCTGCAGCAACCCAGACAGCCATTTCAATGGAGTTGACGGGGTTCATTTCGCTTGGATTAATAATCCCTGCTTGTGGGACATACAGTGCACCAGCAATCCCAGCAATGACCGCAGAAATCACCCATGCAGACAGTTTGTACCACAGAGTGCGATAACCGAGATATTGCAAGCGGTTTTCACTGTCACGGATCGCTCCAAGTACTCGACCATAAGGTTTATTCATTAAACTGCGTAAACCAATAAAACTGAGTAACAAGACCAAGGCCGTCAGAAAACATAATGTGGCACGCATAGAAGCGGAGGTTATGTCCATGCCCAGAATAGTTTTAAAACCTGTAAAACCATTGTTGCCGCCAAACCCTGTCTCATTACGGAAAAACAACAAGGCTGCTGCAAAGGTCATGGCTTGGGTAATAATTGAAAAATACACCCCTTTGATTTTGGAGCGGAAAGCAAAAAATCCAAAAACAAATGCAATCACACCAGGTACGAGAATTACTAAAGCCAGCGCCCAAACAAAATGTTGGGTCCCTACCCAATACCAAGGTAATTCAGTCCAACTGAGGAATCGCATAAAGTCAGGAAGCTGATCACCTGCCGACTGACGCATCAAGTACATACCAAAAGCATAGCCACCCAAGGCAAAGTAAAGCCCATGCCCTAGACTCAGGATGCCTGCATAGCCCCAGACCAAGTCTAAAGCCAGTGCAACCAGAGCCAAGCACATGATTTTGCCGATCAAAGTGACCCAATAAGCAGAAAGATGTAAACTCGAATCCTGTGGCAATACATGGAACCAGGGTAAAATTAACATTACCGCAAAACATATTGCGATCGCGGTTGCGCTATAGGGTTTATCTGAAAGTAATGAAGTGATTTTCATATATTTACTCCACAAAACGACCTTTGATGGCAAATAAACCTTGTGGACGTTTTTGAATAAACAAAATCACAAGCACCAAGAGAATAATTTTAGCCAGTACAGCACCCACGCCGATTTCGAGAATTGTTCCACTAACGCCAAGCCCCAACGCAGCTAAAACCGCTCCCCAAACTTGTCCAACACCGCCAACCACAACGACAAGGAAAGCGTCAATAATATAGTTTTGCCCCAAATCTGGACCTACATTACCAACTTGTGCCAAAGCACAGCCTGCAAGACCTGCAAGACCTGAACCCAGTCCAAATGCCATCATGTCAATACGTGCTGAACGAATCCCCACCGCACGAGCCATTTGGCGATTTTGTGTCACCGCACGAACAAATAATCCAAATCGGGTTTTGTTAAGCAGATAAACCAGTAACAGGAGTACGGCAACGGTAAATACAATGATTGCAATACGGTTGTAGGGCAGCATCAAACTTGGCGTGATTGAGATCCCGCCTGAAAGCCATGAAATATTGGATACCTCAACATTCTGGGCACCAAAAACCATGCGTACCAACTGCATCAAAATAAGGCTGACACCAAAAGTCGCCAGTAAGGTTTCCAATTGACGTCCATATAAGGGGCGGATGACGATTCGTTCGATCAGCATGCCAATCAAAGCACTGACGAGAAATGCAGCAGGAATTGCCGCAATCAAGTACCAATCCAGATATGCTCCCAAATGTGTTTTAAATAAACTCTGCACCACATAGGTGGTATAAGCACCGATCATGATCAGCTCACCATGTGCCATATTGATAACACCCAGTAAGCCGTAGGTAATTGCAAGTCCAAGTGCAGCAAGCAATAAAATACTCGCGGTGCTTAAACCTGAAAAAACATGTCCAGTCCATTCACTGACCTGGATTCGTGTTTTGATACTGCTTTGTGCACTGACCAATACTGATTTTAATTCTGGGTTTAAGTTTGGTTGTGTCAGCGCTTGTTCAACGATGGCTAAAACATCAGGACGGTTAGAATCTTGCAAGGTTTTAGCGGCTTGAATTTTGGTCAAAGTATCAGGACTATTAAAGTCCATTCTGGCCTTTAGCTGTGCTAAACGTGCTTTGACTTTATTATTGTTTTCATCTAGATAAAGCTGATTGATCATTTTTATATCCAGCTCATCTAAGTTGTTTTCTAGAATATCAATCGCGGCAAGACGCTGTGAAACATCGGTAGACTGTAATTTGATTTTTGCTTGAGCAAAGCTCAAGGCTTTGTGTAGAGTATTGACCAAAGTCACTTGATTTAAATCAGCCGGCCAATCCGTTATTGCTTGCTCATCGGGATAACTGAATAATTTATCTCCCTCTTTCATCAAATAAGTATTGCCTGAACTATCGGTGTAGAGTTGATCTTTTTCAACATAAGCAACCAACTGATCAAGTTGTTCAATACTGGCAGGCCATTGATTGAGCATTGCACGGCGACTGGCGAAATCTCCGCGTACAAATTGCTGAATTGCATCATCATGAGATGCAGCTTTTTGTGTGGTTAATGCAGCTCCCGTTGGCGCTCTATGTGAGGATTCAGCAGCAATCGTTTGCATCAGGAACAACTGGGAAATCATAAAAAAAAGTGTTGCAAAACTTAGTCTGATCGACATACGCAACTCCCCCTATTCTTGTTGAAATACAATGACGCTTGATCAAGGTCATGGGTTAAGCTTGCTGAACAACAGCAAGCTTTGGGGTCGTAAAATGCCTATTTAGGAATATACGGGCTCCACGGTTCGGCTTTGATCGGTTGAGGGCTCTTGTACACCACATCAAACTGTCCATCGGCGCGAATTTGCCCAATCATGACCGGCTTGTGTAAGTGATGATTGGTGGCATCCATACTTAAGGTATAACCAGAAGGTGCTTTGAACGTTTGGCCAGCCATTGCATCACGCACTTTATCCACGTCCGTTGTTCCAGCCTTTTCAACAGCTTGTTTCCACATATGGATACCGACATAAGTGGCTTCCATTGGATCATTGGTCACCAATTTATTCGCGTTTGGCAATTTATATTCCACTGCGTACTGCTTCATTTTATTGATAAATTCTGCATTTACAGGATTCTTCACCGACATGAAGTAGTTCCAAGATGCCAGATGTCCAACCAAAGGCTTAGTATCAATACCGCGTAATTCTTCTTCACCTACAGAGAAAGCCATCACTGGAATATCTGAAGCTTTGATGCCCTGATTGCCCAATTCACGATAAAACGGCACATTGGAATCACCATTGATGGTTGAGATCACCGCTGTTTTCTTTCCTGCGGCAAATTTTTTAATATTTCCAACAATGGTTTGATAGTTGCTATGACCAAAAGGGGTGTACTCTTCCATAATGTCGGCATCAGCCACACCTTTTGACTTTAAGAATGCACGTAAGATTTTATTGGTGGTACGAGGATAGACATAGTCCGTCCCCAAAAGAACAAAACGTTGCGCTTTACCCCCTTCATCACTCATCAAATATTCAACCGCAGGAATCGCTTGTTGATTCGGCGCTGCACCTGTATAGAAAATATTTTTAGACTGTTCCTGTCCTTCATACTGCACAGGATAAAATAACAAACCATTGAGTTCTTCAACGACTGGAAGTACAGACTTACGTGATACCGATGTCCAACATCCAAAAATCACCGCCACCTTGTCCTGGGTAATCAACTGACGTGCTTTCTCTGCAAATAAGGGCCAATCCGATGCTGGATCGACCACCACAGGTTCAAGTTTTTTCCCCATCACGCCACCGTTAGCATTAATTTCATTGATTGTCATCAATGCGGTGTCTTTAAGCGATGTTTCTGAGATCGCCATCGTTCCTGACAGCGAATGTAAAATACCGACTTTGATCGTGTCACCACTTGCAGCAGAGGCCTTGTTTTCCGCAGTTGTTGGTTTCGCGTCGGTTTTATCAGCAGGCTTTGAACAACCCGTCAATACCATGCTCCCCATCATTGCAGCAACTAACAGTGTTTTTGAAAACATTTTTTGTTGGAACATGATTTTTTTCTCCAAACCTTTTGGTGCATTTTTAAATGCATGATTTTGTTCATACCTCACAGGCTGGATTCAATTTTTATGCCAAGTCAAAAATTTATTTTTTTTGAATGACTTTTTAGAAGCAATAACATGATGAAAATCAATAAAATTATAAGCGTTACTTTTTTCTCCAAAGGGGGTAGATTATTCTCCACCCATAGCCAACAAATAGACTACACAACCAGATGTAGCGAATCTAAAAATGCCAAATTAAAAGTCATACTGATCAAATTAAGTGCGATTTTTTTGCTTTAAAATGAGCAAATAGAGTGCAGATTGAGTATGGCAAGCCAGGATGAAAAATGGACCGTATCCTATACTTTGAAAAGCCGATAGATTGGGCAATCTGAATTAAAAACTCAATAAAAAATGAGGTCTTCAAGACCTCATCTTTTTACCTAAAGTTTTCATCAAGCCAAATGCTATTTAAACGGTTAAATCTGCGAGATTACCTTTTTGCTCTAACCAGTCTTTGCGATCGCTGGCACGTTTCTTTGCCAATAATTTGTCCAATAAGCCTGCGGTATGATGTGCATCATCTAAATCCAACTGAACCAAGCGCCGAGTATTTGGATCTAAAGTCGTTTCACGCAACTGGCTTGCGTTCATCTCTCCCAATCCTTTAAATCGAGTAATTTGTGGGTTCTTAGACTTTACTCTCTTTAAGATAGCTTCTAACTCATCATCATCCAACGCATAATAAACGTCTTTATTATCATCTATTCGATACAAAGGCGGCATCGCTACATATAAATGCCCAGCATCCACCATTGCAGGGAAATGCTTCACAAACAAGGCACACAATAAAGTTGCGATGTGTAAACCATCGGAGTCCGCATCGGCAAGAATACAAATTTTACCATAACGCAATTCTGAAAGATCATCACTTCCCGGATCAACACCAATCGCTATCGCGATATTGTGAACTTCTTGAGAAGCCAAGACCTCATCAGAAGATACTTCCCAAGTATTTAAGATTTTTCCACGGATTGGCATAATGGCTTGGAAATTTTTATCTCGCGCCTGTTTGGCAGAACCGCCTGCTGAATCCCCTTCCACGATAAAAAGTTCTGATTCTTCAAGTGTATGCCCTACACAATCTGATAATTTTCCAGGTAATGTTGGACCTGCCACAATTTTTTTACGCTCAACTTTTTTCGCTGCTTTTAAACGGCGACCAGCTTTCGCAATCACGATTTCAGCCAGTTGCATTGCAACTTCGGCATTCTGATTGAGCCACAGGGCAAAAGCATCTTTAGCAATATTTAAAACAATATTGGATGCTTCACGACTTGAAAGCCGTTCTTTGGTTTGACCGGAGAATTGCGGTTCTTGGAATTTAAGTGAGAGAATAAAATTCACGCCATCCCAAACATCTTCTGCTGACAATTTCATATTACGTGGCAATAAATTCCGCAATTCACAGAATTCACGCATTGCATCAGTCACCCCTGAACGTAAACCGTTCACATGCGTACCGCCTTGTGCAGTTGGAATCAAATTGACATAACTTTCCTGAATCTGTTCCCCACCTTCGATATTCCAGCAAATTGCAAATTCTGCACTGGCACGCTCAGCCTCGCCTGTTGCAACAAAAGCAGGTTCAGGAATAATTTCACGGTCTTGCAATTCATCCATCAAATAGTCGACTAAACCATTTTCAAATTGCCATTCGATTTTCTCATCATTGATCTGATCAATATAATTAATCTGCAAACCCGCAGCCAAAACAGCTTTGGCTTTTAAATTATGCTTTAAAGCTTTAAGCGCAAATTTAGGCGAATCAAAATACTTGGCTTCAGGCCAAAAACGTACCGTTGTCCCTGTTGCACGCTTGGCAACCTTACCTTCTAGAACTTCTAGAGGCGCGACAGGTTCGCCACGTTCAAAAGCCATTTTATAAAGATTGCCCTGACGTTGAACCTCAACCTCGACACGGTCAGACAAGGCATTTACAACAGAAATTCCGACCCCATGTAAACCGCCTGAAAACTGGTAATTGTCTGTACTAAACTTACCACCTGCATGCAATTTGGTCAGAATAATTTCGATCCCGCTTTGCCCATATTCAGGATGGATATCGACAGGCATACCACGACCATTGTCTTCAACAGATAAAGAACCGTCTTTATATACCGTGACAGTTATTTTGTTGGCATGCCCTGCAAGTGCCTCATCGACAGCATTATCAATAACTTCTTGCGCCAAATGGTTTGGACGCGTGGTATCTGTATACATGCCTGGACGACGACGCACAGGGTCTAAGCCAGATAATACTTCAAGTGATTGGGCCGTATATTGAGACACGTTTAAGTTTTTCCTTTTATTTTACGGAGTAAGATAAAAACTCCACAATCATGGGAATTTTATCTGCAAAATCTTCCATCGCATGATTACCATGCATTTCTGTCATGATCAAGGATGTATGTGGCGCTGTACTATAATACCGTTCTGCCTCACGATAATCCAAAACTTCATCGCCTTGTTGCAATAACACCATTATTTTGTCTGCATCTTGCACAAACGGTACAGCAATGTCTTCCAAGTAGTCCAATTGGACATCATCCAGTGTCCATTGTTCAGTCACTTGGTAAGGCATATATTCCGTCCCAAAGAGCTGACGAAACAATTGCCATGGTCGCATAGCCGGATTAATTAAAACAGCAGGCACACCATATTTTGCGACCAACTGTGTCGCATAAAACCCGCCTAGACTGCTTCCCACCAACACCACATCTGAGCATTGCTCAATATAAGCCGATATTTGTGTTAAAACATCGTGTGGATGCTGATTTAAATCAGGTAAATACACACGATGCGATGAATGGTAGCGACAATAGTCGGCTAGCTGTTGCCCTTTTATGGACAAAGGGCTACTTTTAAAACCATGTAAATAAATAATATTCATTGAAAACGGATTGATTTTTCACCACGGATGTTTTAATTTTTAATGTGACCCAAATCACATAATTGTTTTAATTTGTATATGTGGGGATATTGTCCGACAAAAAATTAAAACTTTAATGCAATTATCGGTATTTTAAATAATGTTCAGGATGAACAAGATAAGATGATTGCCTATGAATTTATACATGGATCTAGAGCAAAAATAAAGTCTTTGTTCCAGATCAATATGGATGAGGAAATAACAATGCCAAGCTTAACCCCTTTACACGAAACCTATTGTAAGTGGGACCGTTCGCCTCCAAGTCAGGCAGACGTACTAGAAGGCTTAGCGCAGTTAGTCAGTACGCCCCTCAGTGGTGTCGTTCAGGACTTCATCCAATCTATTCAACGTGAAATGTTACTGAGTATTTTCGGTTTAAGTAAGCAAAAAGCTAAACGTTTCCAGTCTCGTCCAATTGTCGATAAACTCTATAAATTCGGTTATAACGCTTTGCAAAATTACGGTAGCCATCTGTTGGCGCCTGTACTCCGTAAAACCATTGAACGTTTCCCAAACCTACATGATAAACCGCTTAATGCGCATATGACCTTTTTAGTCAGTGCTTTAAATGGCGTACTCGGCGATTATCTTTTGGCGACCCATAATCCATTGGCACTTTCTCCTGTCCTCTACGACCACTATGGAGCATTACAACAAGGCGACTTGGCAGGTCGTGTGGTGATCTTTTCACACGGTCTATGTATGAACTATCAGGACTGGAGTAGCCGTGGTAATGGCGGTATCGGGGAAAAATTACTGGCGCAGCGTGATAACAACACCATGCTCTATTTCCATTACAACACCGGTCGAAGAATTTCAGCCAATGGTCGCTCTTTAGCCAATCTGCTTGAAGACCTCATCAAACGTAATCCACGCATTACCAGTATTGACTTGATCGGACATAGTATGGGGGGGTTGGTGAGTCGAAGTGCCTTATTTTATGGCAAGCAGAATATGCACCAATGGTTTCATATGGTTGAAAACCTAGTATGTATCGGTTCTCCGCATCATGGCGCGGTGTTGGAACGCTTTGGTTTTGCAATCCAAGAAAAGATTGGACATTTCCCCATCGTCAAAATTATCAGTCATGTGGTGAATATTCGCAGTAATGGGATTTTGGACTTGCGCTATGGTAGTGTTCGTGATGATGATTGGGAACATAATAATGCGCGTATCGGTTTAATGGACGATAACCGTAAACCTGCGCCACTACCCTCACACATCAATACCTTTTTAATTGCTGGCACCTTAGAGTTTGAAAATCGTAAAAATCGAACCCTCAAAGTCATTGGTGATTATTTGGTCAGTGTAAAGAGTGCTCTAGGCGAACATCCTAATCCACGTTTTCAGCTCAAACTGCCAGAATCTCACAAAGCAGTATTCTACGGACTGAATCATTTTGATATTCAATATCATCCTCTGGTTTCAGAACAAATCGCCAAATGGTTCTATCCGCATCATGATGAATTGGCTGAAGAACAAATCCGGAAGTATCTGATCAAGCTGGAAAGCATGCAGGGCATTGTGGAAACCTGATTGTCAGTCATCTATGTATAAAAAAAGCTGATGTTGAATCAGCTTTTTTATGCTATTTGACTTCAAGATGATAAGACTTATTGTGTTCAGGATGAATCATTTCACCATATTCATCAAAATTTGATTTGTCCGTACATTGTGTATCGACAAATAAGCTTTGATTTTTCTTTACAAAACCTTTCGTTAAGGCACAAGTCCAACCCTTGTTATAAAATTTCTGATCGACTTTTTTACCGTTTAAGTCAAATTGTGTCACTTCAATCAAAGACTGTGTCAATGTTCTTGCAGGTTGGCTCTGAGATACGGACAGCACATAGTATCGACCACGATGTAATTGGCAGTCTTCAACATGACTCGAAAAAAAATCAGGATTGGTCTTAAACACTTTAAAAGGCTGAGCACCGAACTTGATATAGGAAACATCCGCAGGGATGGTGTCGTCAAATTCGGATTTAAATTCGCAGGATACCTCTTGACCAGCAAGCGGAGGAGCCTTGGCTAAAACAGCTACAGAAATACAAAACGCAATTGCGCCAAGACAACTTAAATATATTTTATGATGGATCATTTTAATACGACGATATTGGTTATGGTTGTAATTGAATAAGATAAAAAAGAGCTGGTTAATAGCAGCTCTTTTTACATTTCAGTACTTTCTAAATAACTGCCATAGGCTAATCAATGCCAATACACTAAAGAACAGCAGTGACCACACAGGTAAAGACTGTCCTAAAAAGGTCCAATCCACCATTGCACATTCACCAGAACCTTTGAGCACATTTTCAAAAACAGCTTTTAAAGGCAAGGTATTCACCCAATAGTCCAAACCAGGACCACAACTTGGCACTTGATCCTTGGGTAAGTTTTGCAGCCATACATGGCGAGCCGCAACACCGACTGACCAAGAGATTGCAACTAGACCCAAGAAACTATAAATGCGTTTAAATACATTATTTTGAGGATAATGTAAAAATGCGATCAAAGAGATTAGACCAAGACCAATCAACCCAATACGTTGAAATACACAAAGTGGACAGGGTTCAAGCCCTTGCACATGCTCTAAATAGAGTGCAAAAGACATCCCGACCACACTTGCTAAAAATAAAAGACCACTTACGAAGCGATAACTACGCCATTGCATGGAACTTCCTCGTTATATCATCAATACCTTATCTAAATTTACTCAGATAATCTTCAAAACTTATACTTGTATCTTGTTCAAGTTGCTGTTGTTCTGTGAGAGAAGTTTGAGTAAGACCCTCAAAATACGCTAAAGTTTCAGGACTTAATACATGTTGTTCGTAACTTTCGATGTGCTGATTCGCCATGTGACCACCAAAACTCCATGTCCCCCCATATTCCATCGTATCGGCAATGACTTGTGCTGATAAAGTCTCATCAACATCATCAACCCTTTTCTGCATCACATCGAGTGCTTGACCATATAAATGTGTTGAATAGGTTTGGTTCAATAGTGCTGCAAGTGGCTGCATGGCATCGAGATGTTGCTGTAACCATTCTAGCAATGGATATTCTGTACCTGCCTCAATAATTTTGGCATTCGGCGCACGTCCGCGGTTGACCACTTCAGTTTGGTTTTGTTCAATCACATCTTGTTCGTCATCCCATAAATCTGGGCTGTCTTGAAGCAAACAATATAAGGCAACCACTTCCAAGAAGCCTGCAGTGTCTTCGTTAATACCAATTGCACTATATGGATTGACATCTACAGCACGTAATTCAACATAACCAATGCCACGATTTGCCAAGGCCTGTGACGGCGTTTCACCTGCTTGTGGAACTTGTTTAGGACGAACCAGACTATAGTATTCATTTTCAATCTGTAATACATGATCATTGATTTGAATTGGTTCACCCGCAGCATTGTTTAGACCCAAGCGACTAAATTGTGCATAAGGAGAATTCACCGCTTTTTGAAGTTCAGCCACATAACTGTCTAAATTATTGTAGTGAATGCCGAGTTGCTTTTGTGCAGAATTTTGATAGCCAAAACGCCCCATACGCAAGGCAGTCGCATAAGGTAAGAATAAAGTCCCTTTGATTAATGGCAATAACTGGTGTTCACGCCCAGTCATAAAACACTTACATACCGACGGGCTTGCACCGACTAGATACATCACCAACGGCGTTAAACGGATAAAATTACGAATAAGTCCCAAATAACGATGACTGCGATAATCTTGCAGACTGAGTACTTTCAATGCATCGTCTTGTTCATGCTGTTGTAATTGTTCAAATAAAATATCAGGAAAAGAAACATTATAATGCACACCTGAAATCGTCTGCATCCGGCGACCATAGCGAATACCCAAACCATGGCGATAGAGTGTTTTAAATTGTCCAATATTAGATGTGCCATATTGTGCCAAACGAATATTTTCTTCTTTTTCATCTAGCATACAAGGCATAGACAAAGTCCAAAGCTTTTCACCATTTTCTAAATGGCGATTCACCACAGCATGTATATCGGTTAAAAAATTTAAAGCTTCGCTGATGCTTGCTTTGGGAGGCGTAATAAACTCCATCAACGCTTCTGAATAATCTGTCGTGATATGCGGATGCGTCAAAGCAGAACCTAAAGAACGAGGATGATCGGCCTGTGATAAAAAACCATTATTTTGCATACGCAGGCTTTCACGTTCAATGCCACGTAACATCCCTTTGAATAAGGTAGAATCCACCCAATCTGGCACAAGAAATTGGGAAATCGTTTTGGGTTGACTCATACTTACTCACTTATCTTAAAGGATTTTTTAAAATAAAATATTTCGATGCGCGCAGTATAACGTTATTTATCGATATACACGTATAACCATCGTTGTTTTAAATGAATTATTCACTTTATTTCGAAAAAAGTTTTTATCACAAAGTTCAACTACAAGACATCTAAAATTTGTGTTTGTATAGAAAAATCACCAATAAAGAATTGTAAACATTATGAATTATCAAGAAATTATCGATTTTTGGTTTAGTGCAGAAACTCAACCTTATTGGTTCGCCAAAAGTGATGCATTTGATCAAATTTTACGTGAGCGCTTTTTACATACCTTAGATCAAGCCAAACAGTGTGAATTGTGGACTTGGCGGGCAACAGCCGAAGGTCGTCTTGCTGAAATCATTGTTCTAGATCAATTTTCTCGTAACTTATATCGTGACCAAGCCAATGCATTTGCTCAGGATGCTCTAGCACTTGGATTGGCACAAGAAGCGATTCAGCTTAAATTAGATCAAGCATTGAAACCTGAACAACGTTCATTCTTGTATATGCCATTTATGCACAGTGAATCGAAAATTATTCATGCTCAGGCTTTGCAGCTTTTTGAAGCGTTGGGCAATCCCATCAATCTGGACTTTGAGAAAAAGCATAAACTGATTATTGATCGTTTTGGGCGTTACCCACATCGTAATGAAATTTTGGGAAGAACCTCAACTGCTGAAGAAATTGAGTTTTTAAAGCAACCCAATAGCAGCTTTTAATCGGTCTGGCTGATGTAAAATTCATATTGCATCAGCCACTAAAACTATCGCTTTGCTTAATAATTTTATTTTCAATTATTTCTGTGTTTAATTCATTCGATCTTACACTCAATCGTAATTCTTCTAACACTCTTGATAGATAAACTCTACTTTTTCAAGCCTCCCAACTGAAGCAGTCAATATGTTTTAAATATTCAACCCCGACTGGAATACCCAAAATATGAAATGATCAATCAAATAGACAAATCCGTTCTAATTTTCTAAGCATAAATCGAATATACATGTAGAAAAAAATACTTTTTAAATAAATAAACAATTCAAAAACTAAGCGTATATTGTTTAATAAAAATACAAAATCACAATATATCCACTAAAAATGCTCAGATATTGTCATTAAACAAAAATTACTTTTCCAGTAAAGCGAGTAAAAAAATGACACAACCCACAGTTATATTGGTTCACGGTTTTTGGGGAAACTCATTGCATTGGCAACATGTTATTCCCTTACTAATTCAAAAAAAATTAAAGGTAAAAGCTGTCGAAATTCCATTAACGTCTTTGGCTGACGATGTGGAAAGAACCCATAAAATGATTAATCAGATTGAAGGACCAGTATTGTTGGTGGGACATTCTTATGGAGGAGCAGTGATTACAGAGGCTGGTAATAATGAAAAAGTGGTGGGTTTAGTTTACATTGCTGCATTTGCTCCTGATACATCTGAAAGTCCTGGATTAATTACCCAACAGCATCCACCAGAAGCTGCTGCAAATCTTTACCCCGATTCTGATGGATATTTGTGGGTTAAAGAAGACAAATACCATGAAAGTTTTTGTCAGGATCTCGATGCTTCGCAATCTATCGCTATGGCTATCGCTCAAAAAGCTCCACTTGCAAGTACATTTGGAGATGAAATCAAAACACCTGCATGGAAAAATAAACCATCGTGGTATCAGATTTCAACGCAAGATAGAATGATTTCACCTGAAAATCAGCGAAAAATGTCAGCGAGATTAAATGCAAAGCAAATCATTGAACTTGATGCGAGTCATGCCTCTCTTGCCTCAAGACCCAATGAAATTTCTGACTTTATTATTCAGGCTGCATCGTCTTTTGAATTATAGTGAAAAAACTGAACTGTCGTGATTTAACTCAACGTGTGTGAACTATTTTTCCAAGAATTAAAATTTAACAATGCTAATTTAATGCATCTTAAACATCATTAAGCCTTCACTTCATTAAGATTGATCTTTCTGACCACTTGGTGATGAAAACAGTTTTTCATCACCTTTTCAATTTTGATCAGATGTGGGAGTAGGCTAATTTTTTACTGGTCTTGATCTTCATGTCACTCAATATTTGTTAATGAGTGATGCTTTTCTTATTTAAATTTTAATTTTCTTTTAATGAAGGGATTTAACAAAAATCTTCTTGAAATTCATTGTCAGTCCATCAACTTAGAACAGTATCAGACATAGAAATTTATTCACTTCCATCCCCCAAAGTGGACAAGGAGCAACAGATGCAAAAAACACTGATTGGTCTGACGATCGTCGCTGTGCTCACGATCACAGGCTGTGCGACGACACCAAGTAAACCACGTACCTTTGACCAACTTGGACAATACACTACAGTTCCGCTCAATGACCATAGCTATCGTATTAGTTTTCAAGGCAATAGTAATATGAGTTTTGGAACTGCTGAAGAAATTAATCTCGTCAAAGCTGCTCAAACTACCCTATTAAATGGTTTCATCTACTTCAAAGTTTTAGACGATCCAAGTAATCGAAGCCAACAGCCTCCGCGCAAAGCGGTGGTTTATCCATCCACAAATTACTACCCTTATGGTTGGGGTTATCGACGCCATCCAATGTTCTGGAATGACCCATTTTACGATATGCCACAAGTGGTCAATATTGATCCCGTACAGATTTCCTATAGCATCGAATGTTATAAAGATAAGAAATCTTCACCCAACGATGCCTTTGATGCTCGTTTGATTTTGCAATCTTTAGGACCAAAATATGGTGTTGGTCCGACAGGACAGGTACTACAACCACAGCCTGATGCGGTAACATCAAAGCAATAAAGATAAAGAAACTTGTTTAGGAAAATGAATGAGCGGAATTGAACAAAATGAAGTCGCCAATAGTATTCCAAGTCTAGATCGAAGCAAACGCTTTGCCACAATCGCCTTGATTGTGGCAGTGGTGGCATGGATTGCTTTAATCATTTCTGCCAAGTTGCTCCCTGAATATGCATGGTTTATCCATATCCTCATGTTAGGTGCTGAAGCAGGAGTTGTAGGTGGTCTAGCCGACTGGTATGCAATTACTGTCTTGTTCCGCAATCCCTTTGGGAAAATTCCTATTCCTAAATTTTTAAAAGATCATACTGAAATTATTCCGCGTAATAAGGCACGTATTGCGGAATCGATGGGTAAATTTGTTCAGGAAAACTTCCTTTCTCCTCAAATCGTTGAGCGAAGTTTACAAAATACTGACCTGAGCTTAGCCGTAGGACAATGGTTGGCACATCCCAAAAACAATGGTCAAGTGGCCGATGTGATTCAACAAACGGTACCCAAAATTTTTGAATTTGTTGGACAGGAGCAAATTGGACGCTTTATCCAAAATAACAGTGTGCAATGGGCACGCAATACCCGTATGAATCAACTTGCCAGTGAAATGCTTCGTGCGGTCTTAGACAACGATTTCCATCAAGATGTGTTGCAACGTGGACTCGACATTGCACATGAATGGATGATGACCCATCCTGAAAGAACACGAGAACTCACCCAGACCCTGTTTAAAGAACTGGGCGTTTCACGCCTTGCCAAGGGTGCAAGTTGGATCGGCATTGATGTGGAACAACGTACAATTGACTCAATTATTGAAAAAGTTGAATCCATGTTGGCGGATGAAGATCATCCAATCCGTCAAAAAATTGAGGAAGCAGCACATCAACTTATGCTGCAATTGGCGGATAATAATAGCCATGCCAGCTTACGTTTAAATGAAACTAAAAATGCACTTTTAGACAGTGAACCTGTTTTGAATTTTATGACGGGTGCTGTGGTTATTTTATGCGATGCCATTAAATCTGACTTGCTGAAAGCAGACTCTGGTATTGCAATGAACCTGCGTGTTGCAATTCAACAAGTGGGTGAAAACCTGATACAAAACCGATCTGTTCGTGACCTGCTCAATGATCGAATCAGCGGTATTGCTGTTAATTTAAGCGATCAATACAGTGAAAAAGTGATTACCTTTATTAGTCAACGAATTCATGAATGGGACTCTACAGAAATGATTGCCAAAATTGAAAATGAAGTAGGCGGTGACTTACATATGATTCGCGTAAATGGTGTGGTTGTTGGTGCTTTTATTGGTTTGAGTTTAGGGGTTATTCGTGCTGTGATTGATTTTGCGATCTAACAGTGCAAATGAATACGATGAAATCAATTCACTCATCAGCATAAAATCAATCAAAAATGGGAGCTAAGCTCCCATTTTTTTACTCAAACATTACTGATGTTAAAACATAATTTACTCAAATTTAGCTTTGCGAATTGGTTAATCAATTGAATAATTAATCGTGACCACGACACGGGCAATTTTATTGATGGTATTTTTGTCATATGCACCACCATAATCACTGTCATCGTCTGAGCCGCTTTCAGGCAAGATATAAAATGCACCTTGGCTTGCTGAACGCATTGCACCCACTTTCACACCACCCACTTTTGCAAATTCATTGGCACGACTGTGAGCATTCTTTGTCGCATTGGCAATCAATGACATCTTAATTTCTTCTAGATTGGAAACCAAATACTGCGGTTTTTGTTCAATTGAAATACCTTTTTCATCCAGTAAATAAGCATCTTTTGCAGCTTTTTCAATTTTTTGAATATCGCGGCTATTGATCACCAACGACTGCATTGCGACATAACCTCTGAATTCGCGAATTGTTTTTCCATCACCCTGATCCACATCTTGATAATAGGGTTGCGAACTTTTATTGCCTAATTTCATTTCTGTGGCTTTAAAACCATGTTCAACAAAGAAAGATTGTAAGGTCTTTATTTCTTGATCAAGTAATTGATAGGACGCTGTTACACTGTCCGATGCACGACTGGTTTGAAGATTGATTTCCCAACGGGCCGAATCTGCTTGGATAGGTTTTTCAGCCAACCCTTTCACAATAATTGAATTTTTTTCACCGCCAAATTGTTTAAAAGCATATCCCAACACAGTTGCAGAAATAATAAAGCCCAAACTCAGGATCAGCGCAAAGACCCATAAGGTTTTATATGTAACTGATTTATTTTCCATTATTCTAATATCGTCAAAATTCTTATATAAAGTTTATAATAATAAACGAATCATAAGTCAACCATATCTCATGTTAAATAGAAATGTGCCTTATTATTCCCTATATAAAATATATTCCCATTTAAAATTGGAGAAAAAATTGGTACGTTTAATTAATATAAGAAAAGCCGATATTGATGATTTTAGTGTTTTATCCGAAATCTGGCTGGAAGCATCATTTATCGCGCATCATTTTATTCCAGAAACATATTGGAAAGAAAATAAACTTAAAATGCAGAATATTTATCTTCCTATGTCCGAAGTTTATCTTGCTGAATATCATCATCAAATCTATGGATTTATTGCCTTGCTAGACACTCAAATCGCCGCAATTTTTGTCTCACCATCGCATCAAGGAAAAGGTGTGGGTACAGCATTGATCCAATATGCTCAAGCCATACGGACTGAACTTGAATTGAATGTCTATCAGGAAAATCCAAAAAGCGTGCAATTTTATAAGACTTTAGGTTTTGAAATTATAAAAGAAGGCATTGATTTAGAAACCAATTCAAAAGACTTCTTAATGCGTTGGGAAAAATCATTTCATTCAAGATGAATCTGATCTTTATTCTAAAATCAGATTCAGATTGGATTAAAGAATCTTAAATATCAATGACTGTATATGATTTACGCCTTCATCATCAATATAAGCAGTAACAAAAAAATTATGATTATATTTTTCTTTAAGTTAATGGAGTGGAACAGATTAAATTCTTTATTCAAATCATCAAATATTTACATTCACCTTCTTGTTTATATTCATGAATAAACGTTGTATTGGAAAGCATTTGAGCTTCAACAATTAAATGATTTGCTGGAACATGTTGTACTCGATAATTGACTTTGAATCCACTGAAAGCACCTGAACATTGTAAAGTCATACGACCCTTCTTCGGCTGATCACTGGTAATTTGAGTTTTGCATTCTTGAGGAATGCTTTCTCGCATATCATCCGTATTTTGTTTGACGAAATCTTTAATCTTGATACAACCACGTTCAGACTGTTCTGCTGCTGTAGACTTATATGGTCGTATGGTTAATTTCCAGCTCCAAATTCTATCTTGAAGATTTTGTGTAGCTTTGAGCTGATATCGTGGAAAATCCGCAGCAATCACAAGTCACATCATGCGAAAACCCACCATCCCATCAATAGCTTAACGAAATGCATGAAGCAACCCTCCTTTTATAAGTATATGTTTTCTATTTTAGTTCTCATTTTATAGAGACAAAATGTCATTATTATTGACGTAGATCCTGAGCATCAATGATCTTAAATCATTGTCCCCGAATCAACTGTTCAATCACTCAGCAAAGAAACCTCTCAAAAATCATTGTATACATATTCAGTCACCCCCGTTCGGTATATGACTCATTTGTAAGGATTCCATTGTCTTAAGCTGTGAAATATTCAGATATGATCAGACTATTTGATCACGCAAGTCTTTCTTAATTGAACAAAATTATCAATCATGAATTTCATTCAACTTTTTATGAATTAATATCATTTTTATTCATGTAGTGTTTGGGGTATAAATTACACCATGCTCCTTGCTACAGACCGTATCAGCATCGATTTTCAATTTTTCATGCCGTTTAGATGAGAAAATATTGAAAATCGATCATGAATAAGTTTCAACAATACTTTTGAGGCAGTCGACAAGAGCATGAAATAAATTCAGGTTTTTATCTCAGAAATTAGGGTTATCACAATGAGTAAAGAGTTTACATTTACGATTAAGCGCATTAGTTTCGATGAAAACTATCATCCTGCTGACAGTACGCGCATTACAACCAACTTTGCGAATTTGGCAAGAGGTGAAAGTCGTCAAGACAACTTGCGCAATACTTTAAAGATGATCAACAATCGTTTCAATGCTTTGGCACATTGGGATAACCCGAAAGCAGACCGTTACGCCGTCGAACTTGAAATTATTTCAGTAGATATTGATATTGAAGGTAATGGCCAAACATTCCCGACCATTGAAATCTTAAAAACCAATATTATCGATCACAAAAACAATCAACGTATTGAAGGTATTGTTGGAAACAATTTTTCCTCTTATGTAAGAGACTATGATTTTAGTGTACTTCTGTTAGAACATAATAAAGATAAAGCCGAATTTAGCCTTCCTGAAAACTATGGTGAGCTTCACGGCAACATTTTTAATTCATTCGTCAATTCGAATACTTATAAAAATAATTTTAGTAAGGCACCCGTGATTTGTTTGAGTGTTTCCAGCAGTAAGACCTATCATCAAACTGCAAATCAACATCCTGTTTTAGGTGTCGAATACCAACAAGATGAATACTCTCTAACAGATGAATATTTTGCAAAAATGGGTTTGCAGGTTCGCTATTTTATGCCGCCAAACAGTGTTGCGCCTTTAGCATTCTATTTCCGTGGTGATTTACTCAGTGAGTATACCAACCTTGAGTTGATCAGTACCATCAGTACCATGGAAACCTTCCAAAAGATTTATCGCCCTGAAATTTACAATGCGAACGCTGTGGCAGGAAAATCTTATCGCCCAAGTTTAAAGCATCAGGATTATTCGCTGACGCGTATTGTGTATGACCGAGAAGAGCGTAGCCAGTTGGCCATTAAGCAAGGCAAATTTACTGAAGAACAATTTATCAAGCCATACAAAACCATCCTTGAGCAGTGGTCTTCAAATTACGTTGCTGTGTAACCCCGATAGAAAAGATATAGATGATGAAAATTTTATTACCGACCTCAACTGCTGGCAGTTTACCGAAACCTTCTTGGCTTGCAGAGCCTGAAAAACTTTGGTCACCTTGGAAATTGCAAGATGAGCAATTAATTGAAGGTAAACAAGATGCCTTACGTTTATCTTTACAAGAACAGCAACATGCAGGCATTGATATCGTCAGCGATGGTGAACAAACCCGTCAGCATTTCGTAACGACCTTTATTGAACACCTTAATGGGGTAGATTTCGAAAAGCGTGAGACTGTTCGTATCCGTAATCGTTATGATGCAAGCGTACCTACGGTTGTGGGTGAAGTGTCTCGTCAAAAACCAGTTTTCGTTGAAGATGCCAAGTTTTTACGTCAGCAGACTTCCCAACCGATTAAATGGGCATTACCTGGTCCAATGACCATGATTGATACGCTTTATGATGCACATTATAAAAGCCGTGAAAAACTGGCTTGGGAATTTGCCAAGATTCTCAATGAAGAAGCCAAAGAGTTAGAAGCCGCAGGTGTAGATATTATTCAGTTTGATGAGCCTGCATTTAATGTATTCTTCGATGAAGTCAATGACTGGGGTGTTGCAACTTTAGAGCGAGCGCTTGAAGGGCTTAAATGTGAAACAGCGGTACACATTTGCTATGGTTATGGTATCAAAGCCAATACCGATTGGAAAAAGACCTTAGGTTCAGAATGGCGTCAATATGAAGAGGCCTTCCCTAAACTTCAACAGTCTAAAATCGATATTGTCTCTTTAGAATGTCAAAACTCTCGCGTACCGATGGATTTGATTGAATTGATCCGTGGTAAAAAAGTGATGGTCGGTGCGATCGATGTTGCGACCAACAACATTGAAACACCCGAAGAAGTTGCAAATACACTGCGTAAAGCACTGCAATTTGTCGATGCGGATAAGCTTTATCCATCGACCAACTGTGGAATGGCACCACTCTCTCGCCAAGTCGCAAGAGGTAAATTGAATGCCCTAAGCGTAGGTGCAGAAATCGTTCGTAGAGAGCTTAACCGCTAGTTTTCAATCGTAACATTCGGTATAAAGGGGCATTATTTCAGTTTGTTTGGAAGTATATGTCTGAGCAAACTGATGCCCTGATCTTCATCCAGTGTATTATCCACCCTACGCATATCTGATCTCAATAGATAGTCGACAAGACGCAATAGCAAGGTATCGCTAAATCTAAAAGTGGTACGGTTCAATTTAGGAACAATGAAATGATTGAAGCAACAAACTTTAGAGATGCAATGTCTTTGCTCACCAGTGCGGTCAGTGTGATCACTACTGCAGGCTTGTCGGGTCGTTATGGATTTACTGCTTCTGCTGTCTGTAGTGTAACCGATACACCGCCGACCTTACTGGTATGTATGAACAAGGCATCTAGTTCTCATGTGCATTTTGTTGAAAATAAAATTTTAACTGTCAATGTACTCAGCGCACATCATCAGCATATTTCTAAAGCTTTTTCGTCTAAGTTAAGCCCAGAAGAAAGATTTAAACATGGTGCTTGGACAGAATTAGAAACAGGCGCACCAGTCTTAAAGGATGCTTTGGTGAATTTCGATTGTGAAATTGAGCAAATGCAAGAAGTTGGCACGCATACGATTTTGATTTGTCGTATTGTTGCGATTCAACAGAGCCAACATGATCAAAGCTTGGTTTATTTTAACCGTGCTTATCATCATGTGGGACAGACGGAAATTGCTTAGTGTGTTTGCTGATTTGTAATGTGATATTAAAATGCTTAAAGACTACTGTGTTATATAAATGCAGTTAAGAAGTCAATTTTCAAATTTTTTTAAACCATGTACGTCTATTAATTTCTTATTTGCATTCATAGATATATTCTTTAATTATAAAATATCTTTATTTAATAACTTATCTGTTTCTAACAGTTCTTCAAATGTTATAGATTCTAAAATGGCAATTATATTTGGCTCCATATGAAATACTGTCAACTTATTTAGGACGAAACATTACAAAGTCAACCAATCAGATTTAAAATATAGACTAAAATCTATATTGCAATTGTAATATGTGGATAGTCATTACAACGGATCTGTTTAATGAATGGCTTGAACAGCAAGATGAATCAACACAAGGGAAAGTATTAGCTGCATTGGTTGTTCTGCAACAGCAAGGACCTAGTTTAGGTCGTCCCTTAGTAGATACTGTCTACAATTCTAAGTTTACCAATATGAAGGAGCTACGTGCTCAGCATCGGGGTAAACCGTTAAGGGCATTTTTGCATTCGATCCATTACGACAAGCGATTGTGCTGTGTATTGGTGACAAAAGTGGTAAAAAGCGTTTTTATACAGAGATGCAGTAATTACAGATCAACAATACGAACTTCATCTTTCAACTTTAGCAGATCAATCTAATGGTTAAAACCTTACAAGAATTATTGACTAGTCGCTCTCCAGAGAGTCAAACTCGTATTAAACAAATGGCTGATGAGTTATTGCTGGAAAATCAACTTTACCTGATTCGTGAAGAGTTAGAAATTTCTCAAAAAGAATTGGCTGAAATCCTTGGTATCAAACAGCCATCACTTTCAGCCATAGAAAACCGAGGTAATGACTTGAAGATTTCAACCATGAAAAAATATGTTGAAGCGATGGGTGGAAAACTGCGTATTGATGTAGAGCTTCCTACAGGGAAACATATAGGATTCAATATATAACTTGCTTCAACTTCAACTACTCTATATTACCAAATAACAGTTTGGCTTCGTCGATATTGTTATGATATTTTCTAGAACTTGGCGATATCTAAATTTTAGATTATTGGCACTTTTTTATACTTTTTTCTCTATCACCAAAATTCCTTAAATTATTATTTTTTACACAAAAATAATTTCTGAATTCGTATTGTCGAAATGTTTTTCCTTTTTGTAGTTCAACTTGAATATATGTTTCTAAAAAATCTGATTTCATATCTTTTTTTAGAAAACAAAAAATATATTTACTCTTTTTATTTGATAAATTTTTTAAACTTTGTGTATAGATACTATTTGATAATTCATCATTAGAATTCCCATTCAGATCTCTAAAAAATGTATCAAACCTTGCAAATTCTTTAGACTCAAAAACTTCTTTCGGTTTCAATGAACAAATTATCTCATTATTTACAATTTCGTATTGAAAAGAATCGACCTTTTTATCTTTACAACCAACTGTTGATAACAAAACAGCTAAAAAAACCATATATTTCATTATGATACACTTTGTTAAATTAGCAATTCAACTAAATACAAATCGCAGTCAACTCTGTTTTAGATAGATTTAATTTTATTTTATTATCAAGAATACAAGAATAATTTCTTAAATTATATTCTTGTACTGATGAAGTTAAATCTATTTCGATGCCGATATCTGATTGAATTGGTCCTTTTCCAACTTCTTTTTTAAATTCGTCTAGGTTATAACAAAATAGATAGTTTTTATCATCTTTATCAAATTTTAAATTTCCACTTATCACTTCACCATTAAAGTTTCTAATTTCAGGAAATAACCAGTTTATTTTATTTGCATTTCCTATAGCTTTATTTTTTATAGCACATATTTTTTGATCTAATATTTTATATTCAAAGGTATCTTCATATGTTTTTTTACAACCTAATAAAGTAAATAATATGAAAGGTAATAGGATAAATTTAATTTTCATTTTATCTCACTATAAAATATAAAGTTGTAGCTATTGTAGTAATAGGATTATCTAAGCCCACACCTTTTAACTTAAAATCTTTAGGATTATTGATTATCGGAAGCATTAGATCTTGAATGTATTGTTTCCAAAATGGATTAGAATACTTTCTCCAGTATGAACTAAAGTTTGCTTCACTAAAATCAGATAATATACCAAAATAATCTGAAACAATAGTTGCTTGTTGTTCAAAATTAAAATCATTAAATTTTGAACCATATTTTAATTGATATGAATAAGCATCATAAATATTATCAGGAATGACTCTATCTAATGGCTGTAAAATTAAACCTCTTTTAATTAAATTTAGTCCTTTTTGATGTTGCCATACATGTGTCATTTCATGAATAAAGGTCATTTTTGAAACTATTTTTAAATCTCGACCATTTCCGACATCAGTATTCCCACTAAATTTAGGATTGGAGAAATCATCTTGATATACGTTTGCTCCAACTAGGCTATTGGGATAATGAGGGCTTCCGTGAGGCGTAACAGGTACATCTTGACTTGGTAAAATTGCTCTATTTATTATTTTTACTTTACTATAATCTATTGAATCTTTGAATATTTCTTTACACATTGCTATTTCACCGACAGTCAATGTCCTATATTTTTTTGATTGATCCTCTCTAAGAATAACTTTAGACTTTGCTGTTGTATTTGTTATGATTTTATCAGATACAAATCTTATAACTGATTTTCCTGATGGTAACTCAGGCATATTAGGTAGCTTAAATCCGGGAACTTCTGGTAAATGTAGGTCTGGTACGACTTTAAAATCCATTTTTTATTCTCCACAAGAGCAAGATTCATTGCAATTACTATCAATAATTAAATCAACAGAAACTATTCCCAATGAAGTTTCAGTTTTTAGTCTTTCAGTATTGCCATTATTATCAGTTATGCCTTTACAGATAGATCCATCTTCAAAAGTAACTATATATTCAACATTCGCATAAGGTTCGCCATTTGTATTTTCTAATTGTATTTGTTCATCATAAAAATTACTTTCGTCATCAACAAAGCTATTCCTTTGAAGGGCTATTGGGTTCAAATCTGAGTTTGCTCTACTAGATCCATTATCCATCACTGCTAGATCAGAAATTTTTAAATACTTGGAACCACAACTTGAAGTATCACCAGCAGCGACAATACTTTTACCACCAACGATCATAAAGCCTTTATTGGAAGCAATTGCTCGTGATTGAACTTTACATTTCGGACAAAAGTGCGTCATTCCATCAAGGTGTACAGCTTTACCTTCGACTAAAAAAGATGGATCACCTAAAATAATGATTCCACCATGGTCTGTTTTACAACCGATTGTAATTAATGCCTTCATTTATATTTTATATTTAATTAATAATAAGTTTATTAAAACATAAAGAAATAGGAGATACAAAACTTTGAAAAGACTCTCTCCTCGTTATATTTACATTCAACTTATAGATTTCACGTTATACCTACCTTCTGTCTCCTATAATATATTTTGTAATAAAATATTAAATCAATCTAACCATGATCAACACCTATTCCAAACTCCCTGCTTAGGGCTCCACCATTTTCAGCATCATTACCGTAATGGTATAATGACTAATCTACAATACCCCTTAGAGATCTCAAAGAGTACTGTGCTTTTAACAATGAAACGGAGTGGATCAATCATTACATCAATCGAATAGCAGTGATTTATCAGAAACAATGCAAATGTGATCCATTCATGAGCCAAAGCTTTGATATATTTTTTCAAAGTAAAGAGAAATATTTCTTTGAGCATGTCCCCAATACTCAGGATGAACCTTTAGAAATAAAAAGACTGGTCACTAAGCCATAAGCATAGACGTTATATAGTTCGATGTTTTGACATCGTATGCTGAAAATATTGAGTAATATAAAAGATTTAAATACTTTTAAGCATTGTAACAATTTTATTAATAAGGTGCAGAACATGAATAATCATGAAAAAGCCGTTCTAGTACGCTAAATGCTGGAACGGCTTTGACTAAGATATTGATGCAAAAAGGAAAAGTTTAAGCATTTCGCATAAGCTGTATTATGTTAATTTTAGCTATTCTTCATCATTATTAGCTTCTAAGTAATTTTCTCTCTCTATATATTCCTTTACTTGAGAAAGTAGACTATCAAAATAGATAAAAACTTTTTCTTTTAAATCTTTTAACTGTTGGATCGTTAAGGTTCGCCCATATTCTTCAAATGTAAGTTCTCCATGAGCTAATTTATTTCGACCATCTTTAATGGTTTTTAAACCCCCTTCATCCTTTAATATATTTATTCCATAATGCTGAAAAACTTTTCTTGCCTCTCTAGAATCTAAATTTCCGCTATACAAAGAATAGAATTCTGATAACTTTTTATAAGTTAAACCCATTTTTTTAGTATTTGCTAATAATAAAAAAATTTCTTGTATATGAGGTGCTGAATTTTTAAAATTCATTTTTTCAACAACATTTGAATAATACATAATTATTGTATTTCTAATATCAGAGTTTAAATCAAAAAAACTAATATTATTCCTTATGATTTCATCATGAATCTTAGAAATTAAATTTGTAATGACAGACTCTATAAAATTGTATAATAGTATTATACAACTAGATTTTTGTACTGTAGATATACCTATAGGTAATGTATATCTAGAATCCTCACCTAAATTTATATCATTTATAATTAGCTCATTAAACTCAAGCCTTTCCAAGAAGTGAAAAAATTTAGATATGCTCTCTTTTTTATCATCAACCTCTCTAATTAATATATTCATTTATAATTTTCTTCTAATAAACGTACTATGAATAAAACTCTTCCATTTAGCTTATTCCTTTTATGTAGTTGATTCCCATTAATTAATTTTTTAAATTCGTATGAATTTAAGCCTTTAAAAATTTCGTCCTTATCAAATTTTTTATAGTCAATTTGTGAATGAGTTTCTATAAATTGTCCCACCCCTATAGAAATAGCTTCAAAAACAGATCGTTTTGTATGTGGATTATGACCTAATCTAAATCCATATATAAAAACGTTATCAACTAAATCTATAACATTAGATATCATGTTCTTATATTTTGTTAATTCATTCTCTAAATCTTTAGCATTCATTTTTTCAAAAGAATTATTTTTCTTATCTAAATATTCATCTAAATGCTTTGAAACCCCTATTTTTTCTAAACCAATAGAAAATTTCTTATTTTCAGATAATGCAAAAAACCTTAATAACAATTCTTCTCTTTCTTGTCTTTTTTCTAACCATCTTTCAAGAGGAGTTAATTCTACATATTTATCATTTTTGGCATAACTATAAAGAAAATCATTAAACTTTCCTTTATATATTCCTTTTCTACTTTCCATCGGCTTAAGAAGATCACTTCCCTTGTTAATACGTTCAAACATATCTTTTTTTACATCATCTGTCGTTTCTTCAGATAAAACGATTAAACGTAAAGCTGTACTTAAAAATTTTCCTTTTCTAGAAGTTTCTAAATCATTAAATTGATAATTATTAAGTAGTTTTAATGATTCAAGATTCTTTAAGCTTAAATTGTTTTTCACAAAATTATATAATGTACGAATACGTTGAGAACCATCAACAACCTCCCAAGAGCTATTAGAATTTTCAGCTACGAAAATAAAGGGAATTGGCAGACCAAGAACTATAGATTCAATAAGCTTGGATTGCCTATTTTCATCCCAAGTAAAATCTCTTTGATATTCAGGTATATAGATTAGATTATAGGATTGAGGCTTTCTACCTTCTAAATTTGTCTCAGAATCCCAGAACTCATCTAAACTATCCTGATACTTATTTATAATTTGCTCTACAGTTAAATCCCTGATGTCATATCTTACAGTTTTTCTTTTGGTATAGATTTCTTCTTCTACTTTATTTATATCAGCTTTCATCTTGATCTCAATGCACGTAAATAATTAAATAATATAACAAAAATATATCTATTGAAAGATTATATATGATATATAATTCCATATGATTACTTAACATAAAATTTCTTTATTGAAATTTCAAAACTAGAATTTTCCACTAAATCACTGTCCATTTAACATAATGGGCGTTATGCGAAGTCTATATATCCATTTGAATTATAGGTCTTAACTCATTCCTGTTATCTGAAATGCTTTCAATATATATTGTAACAAAGTGTTTAAATTTAATTTTCGCCTCTCTCCTACACACAAACCATAACAGCCTATTTTGCTGTTAAAAATCACCTGCTACACTCATACCTATAAACCTCATTAAAACAGTCTGGTTATGATCGAAATCCACTCCAAACTTCCTGCTCAAGGCGTCACCATTTTCAGTATCATGACCGCAATGGCGCAACGACTCAATGCGCTGAACCTATCACAAGGCTTTCCTGACTTTGATGCACCACCTGCGTTACTGCAAGCCCTCAGCCAAGCCACATTGGATGGTTTTAACCAATACGCAGCAGGTGATGGCTTACTGCCGCTTAGACAACAACTGGCGCAGCTTTTTCTTAAACGAGATCAGTTACAGCTCGATCCACTTACAGAAATCACCATCACACCAGGCGCAACGATTGGGATTTTCAGTGCCATACAAGCCATCATCCACCAAGACGATGAAGTGATTATCTTTGATCCGAGCTATGACAGTTATGCACCTAGCGTGCAGTTGGTCGGAGGTAAAGCGGTTCATATTCCACTCAACACACCTGAGTTTTCTGTAGATTGGAATCAAGTCAAGTCTGCAATCACAGATAAAACCCGAATGGTTATTGTAAATACCCCACACAATCCAACAGGAGCAATTTGGTCTAAACAAGACTGGCTGAATTTAATTGAACTGATTCAAGATAAAAATATCGTCGTGCTCTCAGATGAAGTTTATGAACACCTGATTTTTGACGGCGAAAAGCATTATTCAGCGTTGTCGTTTCCAGCGCTTAGAGATCGTAGTTTTGTCGTGGGTTCTTTTGGAAAAACCTTTCATGTGACAGGTTGGAAAACAGGTTATTGCATTGCCTCGCCTGAGCTGATGAAGGTGTTTCGTCAAATTTATCAATTTGCCAACTTCTGTGGTGTCACACCTGTACAAATGGCTCTTGCCAATTTTATGCAACAGCACCCGGAACATATCGATGGCTTAGCCAGCTTTTACCAACAAAAGCGTGATCTGTTTAATTCAGGCATTCAAGATTCAAAATTTAGCTTTATTCCATCCAAAGGAACCTTTTTCCAAAATGTTGACTACAGCCAAATCCGTCCAGATTTAAATGATGTCGAGATGTGCAAATTTCTTGCAGAACAACATAGAATCGTGGCGATTCCAGTCTCTGTTTTTTATCGGAAAGCCCCTGAAAACTTACGTTTAATCCGTTTTTGTTTTGCCAAAAAAGATCAAACTTTAGTTCAGGCCTGTGAAATTTTAAATCGAATTTAAGCCTAAAAAACTATCGATCTCGGTAAAATAAAGCTTGAGTTACTCAAATACTCAGGCTTTTTACTGGGTAGTTGTATATTATCAATAAGATAAAGACACTCAAAATAGACAGTAGAACAAAAGATGCCAGCTCGTCCCGACATGCTCCACCAACCCAAATTCTGGAAGGTTTTTTTAATCTTCTTGGGTCCGTTGATCTTAACCAATATCTTACAAAATCTGTCTGGAACAATTAACACTATTTTTGTCGGGCAAATGCTGGGCGTTGAAGCGATTGCTGCCATTTCTGTATTTTTTCCGATCCTATTTTTATTGCTGGCTTTTGTGATTGGTCTTTCGACAGGTGCGACTGTTTTGGTGGGGCAAGCTTGGGGCGCCAAAGATATTGAAAAAGTGCGTACCATTGTTGGTGCATTGCTATTTATGACTTTAATTGGCGGAACCATTATTGCCTTTTTAGGCGTGTTTTTCGCGAAGCAGATTTTATTGCTGTTGGGAATCGACCCAAAAATCATGCACCTTGCACTCCCTTATGTGCAATGGATGTTAATGAGTAGCCCATTTTTATTTATCTATATCACCTACACCTCCATTTTGCGTGGTGTCGGGGACAGCACCACGCCACTTATGGCTTCCAGCCTCACCATCATTGTGGGTGTGATCGTTACTCCTGTATTGATTGGTGGCTATTTGGGTATGCCAAAACTGGGAATTATTGCCCCAGCAATTGCCAGTGGTTTAGGTTTTATTGCGACCCTTGCTTTTCTGATTGTCTATTTAAATAAAAAAGACCATGCCTTAAAACCAGATGTGGCATTAATCGAACATGTGCGCTTTCATCCGCAGTTTAGTCGCAGTATTTTACGTTTAGGCATACCGACAGGTATCCAAATGATCACCAACTCTGTTGCAGGTTTGGTGGTGATCGGACTGGTCAACCAACATGGTGCACATGCAACAGCAGCCTATGGTGCAGTCAACCAAGTCCTCAACTATATTCAATTTCCAGCCTTATCCATTGCGATTGCAGGTTCAATCTTTGCTGCACAAGCGATTGGTGCAGGCAAATCTGAACTACTTGCCAAAGTGACCCGGACTGCTCTTGTCAGCAATATTGTGATTACAGGTTCATTGGTACTCTTGGCCTACATCTGTTCAAAATATTTAATGGCGCTGTTTATTACAGATGCATCCGTGATTGAGCTAGGTCAGCAGTTATTATTTATTGTGTTGTGGTCGATTATATTTTTTGGTGCGAGCGCTATCTTTGCCTCCATCATGCGTGCCAGTGGTACAGTCACTGTGCCAATGATTTTCAACATTTTATCGATCTTGCTGATCGAAGTACCCTGTGCCTATTTATTTAGTCAGTGGTTTGGCTTACAAGGCATCTGGTATGCCCTTGCACTGACCTTCTTCAGTCTCTGTGTAATGCAAGGTTTGTATTATCAATTTGTGTGGAAAAAGAAAACTATCGAAATCTTAATTTAAATGCATCAGCCCTGTGCTCATGCATTTAAATCAACCAAGATCATCTCTCATTCAAAAAATGATTTTAATCTTCTTGATGAAGCTCAATCACTTTGAGTTTCGACTGTGCCAAGCGTTTGGTTTTATTGCGCGTAAAGACTTGTTGCGTTGCTGGATCATTTGGATCAAAGACTAAGGCTTGCGGTAAAATTTTCTGCTCATTGAGATAGCTTTCAGCAAACAAGATTAAAATTTTGCCATTTTCCAGCAGTTCAATGTGCTGAGGTTTGCTCGGCAGTTTAAATGCTACTTTCTGACCATTTCCTTGCGTTTGATCAACAAGATTCAGCAGATAAATATCCAAGTCTTGCTGATCTAAGGCACTATTTAATGAATTGAATCGATTAAAGTTTGCCTTCTCAGCATAATAAAAATATTGATCCGCTAAATATCCCATCATGACAGGTATGCTTCTGGTATAAACATCTCGATAAGTGTAGCGATTGTCTTCTTGCTCATCTTGATCTTGAGAGGGTTCATCCTGCACATTGATCACACTGACCAAATCTGCAATCCGTTGGTCATAAATCCCGATCTGATTTTCCGAGTCTTGATAAAACTCCACCACTGAACGATAGTCATCGACTGTGTAGAGCACTTTTTGTGGTACATCAAAATTCAGCTCAAAAAAGCTTAAATCGTTAGTATTCATATAGATAAAAGGACGATTTTCCCAATCACCTAAAATACGAATGCTTTTTTGATCTGGTTCAAACACCATATCGATTTCACGACAAAAGTGTTCCTGATAATTTGCTGGCAATGCGGCTGTGGTGATTTTGCCTGATTTTAACTGGATGCGAGAAATACTGTTCCCTACACCATTGTATACATACAGATTTTCACCCTGTTTATCTAATAATAGTTTACGTGGATAACGTTCAACTTTAAACTTTTGCAGCACTTGCTTGGTCTTTAAATCAATTGCAAAAACTTGATCATAATCTAAAGATGCTACATAGATAATTTGACCATCATGGCTTAACACCACATCGGTTGCACCCACACCTCGGCACATATTGTGCATACAACCGCTTTCATCATCAGCTAAAGCATATTGGTAAAGCAGTTCTTCTTTGAATGAAACAAGATTAAATCGATAGACTGCATTTTTCTCTGTTTCGGTATAGTAAAGATCATCCCCATATCGACGATAATCTCCCATTGCATTCATATTGGGTAAAGTAGCGGTTTGCTGTGGGACAGCTTCCAAAAAGACCTGACTTTTATAAAATTGTTGAATCTTGGCCTTTTGTTCCTGACAATCTCTTATGTATTGTTGCTTGGTTTTTCCTAAGTAACCTGCAATCTCATCGCGTTCTTCACCATTCCATAAATAATCACAATATTGACTAGAATCTTGTAAAGCACCGACCTGATCTGACACTTCAGATGGCGCTGTATTTGGACTTTTTTCTGGAGCAATCACCGCCATGATCGCTTTCACTTTTTTTATGTTTTGCTCAGACTGCGCAGCATGTTGGTATTTTTTAGCATAGGCTGGATGCGCTTCAACATCATAGGAATCTAATACACTATAGGTCGCCTTAAATGCATCGTAGCCTTGCAGTTGGGCAGATAAATAATGCCCAATCAATGCCACTTTTCGATTCAACACATCGATATTTTTTTCATGTTGTTTTTTTACGCGCTTAGATACAATCTTTGCAAATTCATCTACTTGATCTTGATACTGGTCGATCATTTTGGCGAGTAAAACGAGTTGTTTCTTCTCTGCGCTCTGAACCTCATTCATGTTACGTAATGCTGAACGATAGGCACTGCCCTGTTCCTCGTCCAGCAATGGATAAGGTTGATCAAATTTAATCTGATCGACAATCACACGGTTAAAATCAACTACGGGTTTTAAGTGATTTTGAATCTGATCCAGTGACTGATAAATACGGGTTAAATCTGCATATAACATCGCATCCAGTTTGGAAAGCTCTGGATCGATTTTACGCAATTGCTCTTGTTGAATTGCGCTTTGGTATAAATCCAAATATTGCACAGAACGATCAAAGTATTGCGACCAAAATTTTCTGTATTGATAATCTTGTAAAAAACCCGAATATAACTGATCCCCTTCATCCTCTTTGACATATTGTGGATAGAGTCGCTCCACTTCTGCTCGATACAGCGCTGTATCGTCCGTTGCATCATGGCTTGAATGGTCTTGCACACCAGCAACACTGTCTAAAATACTGGCATTCTCTTGATCAGTAGAAGCATAGGCTAAATGTGATGCAAATAAAATCATGCCTACGCTGAGGCTTAAAATGGCTTTTTTCATAAAAATGCTCAATTCAAATTATCTTTATAATAAAAATAAAAAATTTAATATTTTCAGAGTCAGTCTAACAAATTATTGTAGCAATCCCAATTCTTAGACGATGGGTACAGTAAAAGTATGAGGTTTTAATTGTCAATCAAGCTATTTAACACAGCGCTTAAAAAAGAAAAAACCACCAGATTTGGCGGTTTTTTCATAGAAGCACTTATTTTGGTTCTAATTTTTTACTGAATTTGGTCGCAAAAGCTGTTAGTTTTTGATAACCCGTCGGTAAGACACGCTGGATCAAATCTAAAGTTTTTGCATCATTACCAATCAACAAACGGCGTTTGTCTTTGAGAACCGCATCAAGCATTTGTTGAGCAGCGTCTTCTGGAGGCATACGTAATAATTTATTAAACGCTTTTGCTGACTTATCAGGATTCATGCCCAAAGAACGTAAACTGTCATTCATACGTGCATCATTGGCAATGTTGGTACGGATACCACCTGGGTGTACACATAATGCAGATACACCACAATTCTCGATGTCTAATTCCTGACGTAATGATTCAGTAAAACCACGTACCGCAAATTTCGATGCATTATAAGCAGATTGCGTCGGCTGAGCAGTTAAACCAAATAAACTCGAAATATTGATAATATGACCGTCACCAGTTTTCTTGATATATGGTAAAAATTCTTTGGTTCCGTAAACGACACCCCAGAAATTGATATTCATAATCCATTCAAGTTCTTCATAGGTCGCGCCTTCTACAGTCGAACCTAAAGCAACCCCCGCATTGTTGAAAATCATGTTCACAGAACCATGATTCTGTACGGTTTCAGCAGCCCATGTACGCATTTCCTCGACATTTGCCACATTTACTTTCTTAGAAGTAACACGAACATTATAAGGTTTAACCAATTCGATTGTTTCTGCCAAACCTTTTTCATTCACATCACTGATTGATAAATGACAGCCTGCTTTTGCCAGTAAAATCGCAAGCTGTTGTCCCATACCAGAGCCAGCACCTGTAATTGCAGCGACTTTGTTTTTAAAATTTTTCATTGTCTATCCTTTATTAAAATCCGCACACAATAATACTGATAATGTGCAGCTCATCTGCTCAATATAATTTTGACAATAACTATTGTCAATATTATATTGTGAATGAGCAGTTGTTTTTTTATACAAAAAATCTTAAATAGGTTTCAATGGCTTTTATTGCTAAAATAATCCCTTCTTTGTGACAATCGAACATGACACGAGTAATTTTTTACAATGACTGAATCTCGCTTAACTGAAAAGAAAACCATAAATAGAACCACAAAAGAACGCCAATTCAAAGGCATGTCCTTGTCCGAAAGAAAGCTCGCACGCCGAGAAAAACTGATTGAAGCAGGCATCGCGGCATATGGAACACATGGTTTCTTTTCCGTCACAGTCAAAGATATTTGTAATGAAGCAAAGCTGACTGAACGCTATTTTTATGAATCATTTAAAAAGAGTGAGGAACTGTTCCAAGTCATTTTTTTACAGTTAATTGAACAATTGCAGCAAACTGTCATGCAAGGCGTGATGCAAGGTGCGCCTGAGCCTAGAAATATGATTAAAGGAGGCTTAACCGCAATTTTTACCATGTTAAAAAACGATCCACGTGTTGCCCGTATTATTTATATTGATGCCATGTTGGTTCAAGAGCTACATAATCACGCAACTATTCACGAAACTATGGGGCGTTTTGATCGATTAATTCATTCTTTTGTCACCCTGATGATGCCGCATATTGAACGCAGTGAACAGGAGATTTCGTTGGTTGCTACAGGCTTAAATGGCTATGTTACACAAATTGCCGTACGCTGGGTCATGGGCGGTTTTAAACAATCTCTTGAAGAAATTGTTTCCGCTTGCGAAGTGGTTTTTGTGTCATTAATTGATACTTTTTCACCTAAATAGCCACGAAGTTTTACTCTTGCTACTGAATAAATAATGTCATAAAACTGTCACATTTTAATTTTTATGATTTAATTTGATGCTTTTTCTTTGGGCAAAATGAACAGATTATTTAAAAATGTCATCTAATTTTCATCACATCGCCCATTTTTTGTCACATTTTTTTGCAAAAATTCGTCTACATCTTGTTTTTGCAATGATACTGTCATAATTAATCTTTGTAATAAGCCTGTCATAAATAAAAGACGGTTCACCGTTCATACATAGGATATTGCGTTGTGAAAGATGACTATATATTAATCGTCGATGACGAACTTCCGATTCGGGAAATGATCCATACCTCATTGGATATGGCAGGTTTTCAGTGCCTGCAAGCTGAAGATGCAAAACAAGCCCATCAAATGATCGTAGATCAACGCCCATCCTTGATCTTGCTTGATTGGATGATGCCAGGTGGTGTCAGCGGTGTCGATCTATGCCGTCGCTTAAAGCGAGATGAAAATCTGGCAGAAATTCCAGTGATTATGTTGACTGCACGTGGCGAAGAAGACCATAAAGTTCAAGGTCTTGATGCTGGTGCAGATGACTATATGACCAAGCCTTTTTCAACACGTGAATTGGTTTCCCGTATCAAGGCCGTACTGCGTCGTGCCAATGCATTGAGTGGCGAAAAAACCATTGATGCCAATGGTCTGGTACTTGATCCTGTTAGCCAGCGCGTAAGTTTTGGTGACAGTATTTTAGATATGGGCCCAACAGAATACCGTTTATTGGCCTTCTTTATGACGCATCCAGAGCGTGCCTACACACGTGCCCAACTACTTGACCAAGTTTGGGGTGGAAATGTTTATATTGAAGACCGTACCATTGATGTTCACATCCGTCGCTTGCGTAAAGTGCTTGAACCTTATGGCGCAGATCGCTATGTACAAACCGTACGTGGAACTGGATATCGTTTCTCTACCCGTGCAGATGTTGCCATAGGTTAAGCATTCTCAAGGTAAATAAATTTCTATGTATGAACCCTATCCCGTCCCAGATATTGCACGTGAACATAAAAAGTTCCGCTACAGCAGTTTGTGGGAGTTTGCAAAACAAGACTTACGCCTGTTGGCTTTTTTACTGATTATTGGCGGATTTATTGGGTTAGGGATCGGTTATTTTTGGATTTGTATTTCCATCGGTTTTGCCGTTTTTTTTGCATTTCAATTGCGTTCTTTGTATTTGGTCAATGAATGGATTTCTAATCGCCCTTACGATTCTCCACCTAATCTCGAAGGCATTTGGGGAGCGCTACTGTTTAATGTCTATCGTGCACAACGCCAAGAACGAGTTGTTCAAGCTGAAATGGTCGGCTTGATTGATCGTGCACAATCGTCCTTGGTGGCTTTGGCAGAAGCTGTGGTTTTAACAGATGAACTTCATCAAATCGAATGGTGGAACCCTGCTGCGGAAAAACTGCTGGGCATTCAACCTTTAGACCGTGGGCGCAATATTTTAACCATTATCCGCCAACCGAGTTTTATCGAATATTTTAATAATATTGATCAATCACCTGATGGTATAAAAATAAAGTCATCCGTGTTTGAAGAACATTATGTGCAAATCAAACTGACTCGCTTTGGCAGTGAGAGTCGTTTGTTGGTCGCTTATGATGTAACCCGCGTACACAATCTTGAGCAGATGCGTAAAGACTTTGTGGATAACATTTCGCACGAGCTTCGTACACCCTTAACAGTTCTCAGCGGCTATATTGAAACTTTTACTGACCAAGAAGATCTAAATCCTCGTTGGAAACGCGCCTTTGAACAGATGCAATCTCAAACGCGACGCATGAATGCCTTGGTGAATGATTTACTGTTACTTTCTCGGCTGGAAGGCAATAAACAGGTCGCTAAAAACCAAATTATCGATATGCCCAATTTGATGAATCAACTTTTTGATGATGCACAAGCCTATAACGTTGATTATGGACACACTTTAAATTTGGATATCGACAGCCATTGTGATCTGATTGGTTCAGATGCAGAACTTGCCAGTGCTTTCAGTAACTTAATTACCAATGCAATCAAATATACTCCTAAAGGGGGAACTGTGACGATTGGTTGGCATGATGACACTGAACATGGTTATTTTACTGTTGAAGACACGGGCATTGGGATTGATCCCAAGCATATCCCGCGTTTAACTGAACGTTTTTATCGCGTAGACAGTGCGAGAAGTCGACAAACGGGTGGAACAGGCCTAGGTTTAGCAATCGTAAAGCATGTTTTAATGCAACATAATGCTTATCTTGAAATTGATTCTAAAGAAAACCAAGGTTCAGTTTTTAGAGTGGTGTTCCCTAAAGAGCGCCTTGATTTTGCTGGTTAATTCTTGATTAATTTAAATGAAATTATTTTTAGATTGTGAGTTTAATGGTTTTGGTGGTGAACTGATTTCATTGGCATTGGTCGATGAACAGCATCAATCATTTTATGAGGTTTTAGAATGCCCAAATCCTGTACCATGGGTAAAAGATCATGTGATACCACGGTTAAACCAGCCACCCATTCAATTCAAAAAATTTCAAAGTCGTTTGCAGATTTTTTTGTTTCAATATGAACAGATTGAAATCATCGCAGATTGGCCAGAAGATTTTGCTTTGTTTATGCGGAGTTTAGTACTCTCAGCAGGAAAGTGTATACGAACGCCTTCACTGTCCATGCGACTCTGGATGCCAGATCCAATCGAAACACATGTAGCGTCTGAAACCCCACACAATGCTTTAGCAGATGCACAAGCTTTAAAACAATCTTATTTAAAAGCGCATGGGCTTTGATTTATCCTAAAAATTAAAATAAGTTTTTATCTCAGTGAACCTGAGTTCAACATCACTATATTTTTCATTGATTGAAAAACAAGGATCTTGGCTGAGTTTTCACTCAATTTCAGGATCAGCCTTCGACTCGATTGAATTTTGTCTCGGCATGAATAGTCAAGCTCCGCAAGAGCAACCATCTTGCGCAGCGATATCGCTGCTTAGCCTAAAACTTTTCAGTCACCAGCAACCTATTCAATAGGCCGCAGAAACAATACCTTATAAAATATGTCCTGCCACAAACAGCTTCGGATAACGTTTCCAATATCAAATTTCATCAGCATTTTTATATGGTACGCCAATTGTAAATAAGATGGATGTGCTTTGGGGTCTGCGAATTTTTTCTAAATCGCTATCGCGAGGGGGCATGGATGTCTCCATGTTGAGTGGAGATATATACGCAAAACTATGATGCTGTTGGTGAATCCAACTTATTTTTTACATTTGATATTATATCGTTTGCTTTAAATATAAATGTAATACAAACCTGTGATATTTTTAGAGGAGTTGTATTCTCTACATGAAAAAATACAACCCACTATGAATCAAGAAATTATAGTGTGTGCCCTAGAGCCTCACCCATCACAACAGCGGAATTGGCTTTAAATTGTGCATCCCAATTCATTTTATCTTGCTCAAACAATACAATTGCAGTTGAGCCTAGATAAAAACGTCCGAGCTCAGCACCTTTTTCCAACACCAACTCATGATGGTTCAATTCTAAACGTCCAGTTGGCTTCACTTTGCCTGTTGCCACAGTTTCAATACCCGCGACGATCATCGCACCCACCAGAACTACAGCCATACGCCCCAATTCAGTATCAAACAGACACACCATACGCTCGTTACGTGCAAACAAGCCCGGAATATTTTCAGCAGTGGTTTGGTTGACTGAGAATAATTCACCTGGGATATATAAAGTTTCCGTCAGGGTTCCTGCAAATGGCATATGCACACGATGATAATCACGTGGCGATAGATAAACTGTTGCAAATTCTCCATGAACAAAAGGTGCAGCCAATTTTGGGTCACCAATCAATTGCTCTACAGTAAAATGCTGACCTTTGGCTTGAAAGATATCTCCATCTTTAATTTTTCCTAATTGTGAAATCGCACCATCTGCAGGAGAAACAATACTACTCGGATCTGTATCAATTTCTCGTACACCCTGTTTCAGGGCACGAGTAAAAAAATCATTAAACGATTTATATTTCAACGCATCCGTTTGCTCAGCAATCGAAAGATCAATCCCGTACTGAGCTTTAAAAGCTTGAATCGCTAAGTTTTTAACGACTGGGTTTTCACTGGCTGCAACTTTGCCAACAACACGGCTGAGTTGTTGTTGTGGAACAACTTTTTGAGCTTGAATAAAAATTTGTTTTTTTAAGGTTGATGTAAGACTCACGCAGGTGATTCTCCAGTAATAATTGGACTATCGAGGCGATTGCCCCACTCACTCCACGCACCATCATAGGCTTGGATATTCCAATCCAGTAACCGACCTAAAATATAAGCCAAGCCTGAACGATGATGTGATTGACAGTACACCACCACAGGTTGATCAAATTGAAAGCCCAATTGTTCTAGACGTTGTTGCGTGCGCTCTAGAGGATGCAATTTTAAATGATTTTGGCGGTTAATTGCAGTACTCCACTCAAAATGTTGTGCATTTGGAATGTGACCGCCGCGTCTAGCTGCCAAACGTTGCCCAGTATATTCTTCTGATGTTCGACAATCCCAGACTTGAATGCTTTGTTGCTGAACCTTTTCCAACAATTCCGCATATTCAATGCGATGTTGCTCAAGATGATTTAAATTGACCGGAACCAATGTTTTAACTGGTTCAAATGTTTCAATTTCTGATGAAGTCGGGAAACTTTCTGCCAACCAAGCATGAATACCGCCATTTAATAAACTGGTATTGTAAAAGCCAAGGCAATGCAAATTCCAAATCAAACGTCCAGCCCAAGCCCCACCTTCATCATCATAAACTACAACATGATGCTCAGGCGAAATATTTAAATATTCGATCAGCGCATTTAGACCGTCTTCATCAGGCAGCAGCCCTGAAGCTTGTTCTTCCTGTCTCACCAACAATTGTGGCTTTACGTGTAAGGCATGGGGAATATGTAGTTGTTCATAGACAGAACGACGACTCAAATCGACAATACGAATTTTATCGTGCCCTAAAAAAGGCACGAGTTGTTCAGCTTCGATGAGTAATCCCAAATTAAAGGCAGGTGTAGTCATACGTTTTTCTATTTTAAGACCCTGAATAGTCATGATCTTAGCACAGTGTTTTTTCCCAATAAGCTGATTTTTCACCTTCTTTTAGCAAAAAATCAGATATCATTTTTCTCTGCATCGACAACTTCTGGTATTTCAAAGACCTGTCGCAGATACGCCAGAAATGTATCATTATCCGTCATGGTTTTTCCTGGACTATCAGAAATTTTCGCGACAGACTGACCATTACACTCCACCAATTTTAAAACGATATTCAGTGGGGTTTGCCCCATATCATTGGTCAAATTGGTTCCTATACCAAAACTCACTTGGAAACGATCTTTGAAGTATTGGTATAAAGCCCACGCCCGCTCTATATCTAAACCATCACTAAAAGTCAGCATTTTGGCGCGGGTATCAATTTTTAATTTACGATAGTGATGATATGCCTTATCGCCCCATTCAAAAGGGTCACCGCTGTCATGGCGTAAACCATCAAACAGTTTGGCAAAATACAGATCAAAATCCCGCAGGAATGCATCCATACCAACAACATCGGTCAAGGCAATACCTAAATCTCCACGATATTCTTGTACCCATGTTTCCAAAGCCGCTTTTTGAAAGTCTCTTAGACGCACATCTAAAGCTTGAAAAGCTTGCAAAAATTCATGGGCCATTGTTCCAATTGGATAAATATTTAACTCTTTTGCCAACAGAACATTACTGGTTCCTCTAAAAACATGAGGTACTGCTTCATGAAACGTTTGAATCACATGTCTTTGCCAATCCAAACTATAACGGCGACGGGTACCAAAATCAGACACCAAGAATGGGGGCTTATCCGCCTGTTGCTGCTGTTCAAATTTCTTTAATAACTCAACTTTGGCTTGTAAACGTCGTTCACCCTCAGCATACACCCCTTCATTGCGAATACGGCTAAAATAAAGCTCGTTCACGATCGCAAGAACAAAGATTTCAAACATCATCGCTTGAACCATTGGACCTTCTACCCAAATATCCAAACGACCTTCTTCATCTATCCCGGCTTTGATAAAACGCCGTTTCAGCTGGAATAATTCTAGATAATCAACAAAATCACTTTTGATAAAACGCATGCTGCGTAAATATTGTAATTCGTCTTCTTTAAATTTTAATAAGCAAAGATGATCCAATTGCTCATTCAAATCCTCCAAAATATCCGTTAACGGATAAACGGTATCATCCAGATTACGGCAGCGGAAATGGTAGACACTGTGGGTTTGAGGAAATTTATGAAGTACCACTTGCAACATGGTAAATTTATATAAATCGGTATCCAGCAAAGATTGAATGATTGGCGCCATATCTGTTTGTAATTTCGCTATGCTTTTTTTATTAAAGCATATTTTTGAAGGGCATAACGTAATCATTTGATTGTGAATTGCTATATTTGCAATTCAACAGCACTTAAACCTCTAAGATCATTATCTTTCCCTGATCAAAAAACGCTGAATAATTAAGCAAAAGATTCGTTTATTCAAATATTTATAAAGTTTTATAAGTGGTGCATTTTAGACAATCTTGATGATCTATTACTGTTAGAATAGCCCTATCATATTTTAGTCTTATTGTTCCTATGCGTGCATTATTACAACGAGTGTTAGAAGCCAAAGTCGTGGTTGATGGTGAAGTCACTGGAGAAATCCAAAAAGGGATTTTGGTTTTTTTAGGTTTAGGTAAAGAAGATAACTTTGAAAAAGGTCAAAAACTGATTGATAAGATTTTAAAATATCGCTTTTTTGATGATGAGCAAGGAAAAATGGGCTGGAATGTCAGCCAAGCCAATGGTGGAATTCTACTGGTTTCACAGTTTACCTTAATGGCACAAACACAAAAGGGCTTGCGTCCTGACTTTGGACCAGCAATGCCACCTAATGAAGCCAAAGCATTGTATGAACAATTGGTTGCATATGCGCAATCACAATTTGCAAATGTACAAACAGGAATCTTTGCAGCAGATATGAAAGTTCATTTGATCAATGATGGGCCTGTGACCTTCAACCTAGAGGTTGAATAAGCTCGCATACACAACACAAACTCACTGTTTAAAATATAAAAAAGCCCGAATGGGCTTTTTTAATGCTTGAAAACCAATTATCGACCGGTCTTTTCCTTTAAGAACTGACGTGCCAATTTGATTTTTTCTTTGACAGATTTTGGTACTTTCGGCGGGATTAACTTGGCGACTTGGTTAAACCACACCAGCAAACTAAAATCACCTTCCATTTTAATCGTGCCGTTTTGCATACCCGTCATAAATGCAGTTGGATCACCTTTGACCAAAGTTTTCACACCTTGATCACTGTCAGCAAACTGTAAAACGAAATCCGCTTTTTGTTCAGCACCTGAAACTGTATCAATTTGACCGTTATTGACAATGATTTGGCGAGCCACGCCTAAGTCTGTACCAATCTGGATACGGAACTGACGATCATGGGTCAATTCAATAAATTTTGGGCTGGTACGCGCCAATTGTTTCATACGAAGCGCTAAACCCAATACAAGTAAATCCAATGGATCTGTACTTGCATCAACGATTGGTAACTTCACAACTGGAATTGCAGAAAGTTTCATGACATTTAAGCCTGTTGTTTTTTAAATTAGATCCGAATTTGCTCATCCTAGCATAACTTGTCATTTCTTAGACATGGCTTTGAGAACAAAGTATAAACTGAAAAAAGGTATACCATTTTGATATACCTTAAAATGTCTAAATTGATTTTTTTCGTGTAATTAAAGTCACTATTGTTATCTTGGTTTGCATATTCTCATTCTGTTCACTCAATACTTATTCATCTTCATAGACTGGGGTGTGTTCAATATATTGACGATTTGCCAATGCTTTTTGAGCACGGCTATCTTCACGCAATAACAACGCAATCAATGCAGACATTGCGAGCATAATTGCCGTTAAATAACTATATGCCACCGAAAGATCGAAAATATTCTGTACGCTGTAACGCATTGCTTCTAGAGTGCCCCAGAAGATCATACCCGCAAACATAAACCCTAACCAATGACGATAAGGGGAAAAGAAAACAGTAGCCAACGCTGCAGCAATTAGAGCGAATCCAATCAATGTTGCAAATGTCGCTGATACCATAACAACCTCCGTCAAAATGATGTCTCTCATAAACCGTCTAAGTGGTGTTTCACAACAAGTTCAAGCTTTATAATTTTTCTTTAACCATCTTATAGAAGCTTATGCATTGCATTATGTATGGTTTTTATGAGAAGGAAAGTGCTGTTTTTCTGCTAAACGACACACTTTGTCGCAACATTCATTTGTCATTACATTTTTTAAGAATCATGTTTTTCTCACAATCTAATTGCCATCAATCATGCAGTGTCATTACAAAAAAATACATGTTGCTTTTCTGTAGAAATAAAAAAATTTAAGTTTTAAATCGAATCTTTTTACCAAAATGTATTATTTAGGTTTGATGACAGCAAAGTGATTCATTTTCAAACAAAAATAGCGACATCATGTCGCTATTTTTCATTTTTCTACACTCTCAGTAAAAGCGTTTAAGCACGGGTAAGATCTTTATCATGTACACCCAAGAGATAAAGTACACCATCTAAGCCCACACTTGAAATGGCCTGATTGGCGTTTTGACGAACCAAAGGTTTAGCACGGAATGCCACGCCTAAACCAGCAATAGAAAGCATCGGTAAGTCATTTGCGCCATCACCCACAGCAATCGCCTGCTCTGGCGAAATTCCCATTTTCTCAGCCAATTCAGTCAATAGATAGGCTTTGCGCGCACCATCCACAATATGCCCTTTTACTTCGCCCGTGACTTGACCATTTTCTACATCAAGAATATTGGCATGAACTTCATCAATACCTAATTTCTCTTGTAGATATTCTGCGAAATATTGAAAACCACCCGATAAGATTGCAGTTTTATAGCCCAAAGATTTCAGAGTAGAAATTAAACGCTCTGCCCCTTCGGTAATGGTTAATCGTGCGGCAATTTGAGGTAAAACATCAGCATCTAAGCCTTTCAACAAGGCCACACGTGCACGGAAGCTTTGCTGAAAATCCAATTCACCCTGCATTGCAAGTTCTGTGATTTCAGCAACCTTATCCCCCACACCCGCTTCTTTAGCCAACTCATCTATCACTTCTTGTTCAATTAAAGTCGAGTCCATATCAAAGCAGACTAAACGGCGATTGCGTCGGTAAGCATTGTCTTCCTGCACAGCCACATCAATGTTCAGTTCAGCCGAAAGACGCAAACAAGCTGCACGCATCGCTTGCGCATCCAGCATTTGCCCACTCAAGCCAAATTGAACACATGAACGTTTGAGTACATCTTGATGTCCTCCGCGCTCAGGACGACCAGACAAACGCGTCACTGTTTCGATATTAAATCCCTGACTTGAAACAATATTTGTTACAGCTTGTAAGTGTGCAGCGGTTAATTCTGGTGCCAATGCCGTCACAATATAGCGGGTACGTCCACCTTCACTTACCCATTGGTCATATTCTGTACCTGGAATTGGTTTAAAACGAACGGTTAGCCCAATATCATGTGCTAAAATAAGAATGTCTTTCATTGCTAAAGCTGTTGCAGTCTGGTCGTTTGACGACACTACAATACCTAAAGTCAATTGATTGTGGATGACCGCCTGCCCTACATCTAATATTTGCAAAGAATGTACGGACAACACTTGCATTAATCGAGTAAACTGATTGGGTTGGTCAGGTCCTAAAAATGAAATAAGAATGATTTCTCGCATGAATTGACTCGGGTCTGAGCTACAACAATTGGAAGAATCATAATCGAAATCGAAATTTTTTGCTTTGGAAGTTTACGTTGAATGCGCCAAGACAAGGGCTATTTGCTAGCCTACTTATTGTAAGTTTTGCATTTCATACCTTTTTATTGGTAGTTGCAACAACACATCAGTTAAATGAAAACCGTGCCAGTCAAGGGCAACTGATGACCAGCCAACTGGTCACAGACAGTCTGTCTGAGCTTGAACCTGCAAATACAGTTTCATTGGCACTGTTGGCAAATCGTTATGCGACCAATCCGAGCGTTGCTTCGATTCGAATACTTGATGCTAAAAAACAGGTTCTTGCAACCAGCGGCATGGCAAAAACTCGCCAAGGTGAAGTGTTTGTTCGAGATGCATTGCAGAACGAGAAAAAAGTCGGCACCATTGAAATCACTTTAATCAAACCAAGTATTGGTGAGATTTTACGGACACAATGGCTGGCGATTCTCGTTTCACTTTTGATCCATGCTTTCCTTTGGCTGGCTTATCGCGCTATTGCACGACCGACACGGAGTGAATATCTGGCCAGAATCAATAATGAAGCGCGCCTGAAACATGAGATTCAACAATTAACTGAGGCGCTGGAGGCTGAAAAAGCCAATCGCACCTTAGCAATTGCGCAAGCACAACAACAGACACAAAATAAAATCAAACCTGAGCCTAAAGTTGCAGTCACGTCTACTGTCGATGATGATCAAGAAATTCTTGCATTGAATATTCAATATTATGATCCAAAACAATTGATGAATACCGTCAATCAGTCTGTATCTGTGCCTTATTTCAACTTATGTCAGATTTTCTTGAATAAAAGTATTGAACTTTGTGCTCAACATTTCAAACTCAACTCTAAAGATTTCGTCATTCATCAAGCCTTTAATCAACATGGTGCGATCTTGAGTGTTGATGCTGAAAAGCCCAATGCGGCACAATCCATATTGATGATCGGTTCAGTGTTCCAATTACTGTCAGAGGTTCTGTATAAACGCTATCGTGAAGACAAACGCTTCGTTTTACAAACACGCTGTGCCGTGACCACGTCTGTAGAAGCAATGCAGTTGGATGCTAAACATGCAGCAGAACGCTTGGTGAATCATTTAATTGCCAAAGAAATGGCACTGTACTTAAGCAATGATCAACTCAAACATATCGGCGATTGCTATCAATTGGTTGCCTTGCCAAATCCGACCAACGTACTGACACGCCATGCCTTTATGATTAATGGAATGAATAATGAGTGTGCTGAGCTTGCACAAAATATTCGTACAGAAATTCTAAAAGGAAAAAAACAAAACGTCAGTTCTGAACCTGTTTCAGATTTATAATTCAAATCACTATAAAAGCGTTCTACTTATAAAGGTAGAGCGCTTTTTTATTTTTATCTGCTTGAATACGAATAAGCTCATCTTATTTTTTTCGAAATAAGCGTTTAATGTTTGTTCAAAATCCGCATAAATCAATTTTCCTTCTCTTTTCATACCCCTACAAGCTTGTGTATAACTATGAGCTATAAAGGAAGATGATAAGCATAGGCAAAATACGTAAAAACGCGTTAGACTATGTGCCGAATGAATTCAATGAAAATGTCACACGACAGAACAAAAAGGTGAAGGTTGATGCCGCTCAATACCGTTGAAGAGCTTGTAGCAGATATCCGTGCAGGGAAAATGGTTATCCTGATGGATGACGAAGATCGTGAAAATGAAGGCGATTTGGTGATTGCTGCCACACATGTACGTCCTGAAGACATCAACTTTATGATTACCCATGCACGCGGTCTTGTGTGCTTGACCTTGAGTCGTGATCGCTGTAAGCAACTGGATTTACCGTTGATGGTCGATCACAACGGTGCACAGCACAGCACAAACTTCACACTTTCAATTGAAGCTGCCAACGGTATTACAACAGGTATTTCTGCTGCAGAACGTGCACATACCATTCAAACTGCGGTTGCTGCACATGCCAAACCTTCTGATATTGTACAGCCAGGTCATATTTTCCCATTAATGGCACAACCGGGTGGTGTACTTCACCGTGCTGGGCATACCGAAGCAGGTTGTGACCTGTCTCGTTTAGCGGGCTTAGAACCAGCTTCAGTGATCTGCGAAATCATCAATGAAGACGGTACGATGGCACGTCGACCAGACCTTGAAGTGTTTGCTGAAAAGCATGGTTTAAAAATCGGCACCATTGCCGATCTCATCCATTACCGTATGACCAATGAACAAACGGTCGAACGTTTGGATCAGCAAAGCATTGATACTGAATATGGAACATTTGATCTTTACCGTTACCGTGAAATTGGCAACCCGGATATTCATTTGGCTTTGGTGAAAGGTGAGCCTAAAGAAGGTGTAACCACTGTACGTGTACACGGTTTCAATCCTGCACGCGACTTACTCAAACTCAATAAAAAAGATGGTGAGCCTGCGTGGAATCTGGATAAAGCACTGAAAACGATTGCCCATAGCGAGCGTGGTGTTTTGGTCTGGATTGGACAACGCCATTTATCAGATTTAGGTCCCGCCCTAGAAGCATTGGGCAAACCAAAGCCGACCAAATCAAATGCAGTACTTTCTCAGCAATATCAAACGATTGGTGTCGGTGCTCAGATTTTACGTGATTTAGGCGTAGAAAAAATGAAGTTGTTAAGTTCACCGCTTCGTTTTAATGCATTGTCAGGATTTCATCTTGAAGTGGTTGAGTATATTACTGCTGAACAAGCGATGGATTCATAATTTTTAAAATGACGGCTTGAATCTATGTTGTCGTATTAAAAACAGCGTATGATCCAAGAAGTCTGTAAAATAACTTATCTGTTAAATTATCGAGGTTGCCATGGCGATTCGCCGAATTGAAGGTTTATTACATCTCGCGAGCGAAGACCGTTACGCGATTTTAGTTGGTCGTTTTAACAGCTTTGTTGTTGAACATTTATTAGAAGGTGCAATTGATACATTGCATCGTCATGGTGTAAGCGACGATAATATCACTGTCGTTCATGCACCTGGCGCATGGGAACTTCCTGTTGTCGCTAAAAAATTGGCGGCTTCTGGTAAGTTTGATGCAGTGATCGCACTTGGCGCAGTGATTCGTGGAAGTACACCACATTTCGACTTCGTTGCAGGTGAATGTGCCAAAGGTTTAGGTGTAGTTGGTTTAGATACTGGTTTACCTGTAATTAATGGTGTATTGACTACGGATAGTATTGAACAGGCGATTGAACGCTCTGGTACAAAAGCAGGTAATAAAGGTGGTGAAGCTGCCCTTACTGCAATTGAAATGGTTAACCTGTTAAAGGCAATTTAAAGCATGTCGCAAACACTCCAAGCTACTTATGCAGCAAAACGTAAAGCACGTCGCTTTGCTGTACAAGGGATTTATGAATGGCAAATGAGCCACAACCCTGTGCATGAAATCGAAGCACGTACACGTGCTGAAAATGCTATGCATAAAGTGGATCTCGGCTATTATCATGAGTTGCTCACTACAGTGATTGCAAACCATGAAGCATTGGATGCTTTACTTATTCCAGTTCTAGATCGTGAAATTGATGCATTGGACGGTGTAGAACTTGCTACATTACGTTTAGGCGCATATGAACTCAAAGATCATCTTGAAATTCCATATCGCGTGGTACTGGATGAAGCCATTGAATTGGCAAAACACTTTGGTGGTGCTGACAGTCACAAATACATCAATGGTGTATTAGACCGTTTAGCAACAAGCCTGCGTGAAGCAGAAAAACAACAACCTAAATAAGTTGTTTTTACATGGCTGAGTTTTCAATTATTGAGCGCTATTTCAACCGTCAGCAACTGTCTGATGTTGACTTGGGTGTCGGAGATGACTCAGCCCTGCTCACCCCACCTTTAAATCACCAACTGGTGATTTGTACAGATACACTTGTCGCAGGACGACATTTCCCCTTAGACACTTCTGCCCATGCCATTGGTTGGAAATCTGTCGCTGTCAATCTTTCAGACATTGCTGCCATGGGTGCAAAACCCCACAGCATTCTTCTCGCACTGAGCTTAGCCCAAATTGATCATGAATGGCTAAAAGACTTTAGTCAGGGCTTATATGATTGTTGTGATCAATTTGGGGTACGTTTAATTGGTGGTGACACCACACAAAGCCCTCATCTTACCATCACGGTAACCGCACTTGGCTGGATTGAAAAAGATCAAGCTGTGACACGTGCTCAGGCACAAGTGGATGACCTGATTGTGGTGAGTGGTTCAATTGGTGATGCTGCTTTTGCGCTACAACATTTAGGGCATCCTCTTCAACAACGTCTGGACTATCCAACCCCCCGTTGTGAACTTGGCGCAATGCTTAAAGGTTTAGCATCAAGCATGATTGATGTTTCAGATGGTTTGGCTCAAGACCTTGGACATATCTTGGACGCTTCCAAGGTAGGTGCTAAAATTAATTTAAATCAACTCCCGATTAATCCTGCTTTAAGGGATTTAAGTGAAAATCAGCAGTGGAAATATGCTTTAGCTGGCGGGGATGACTATGAATTATGCTTTACAATAAGTATGCAAAATTATGATAAACTTTTGCAATTACAACCCAATGTAAGCACTACAATTATTGGAAAAGTTACACGATCAAATGGCATCGTATTTGAAAAAGATGGCTTAGACCATCCACTGCAACTTCAAGGGTACCAACACTTTGCATAAACCTCCAATTGTCTTTAAAAATATGACATGGTCTGAACGCTTGATTGTGTTCTGCGGTGTTGGCTTTGGCTCTGGATTAGCACCTAAAGCGCCCGGTACATTCGGTTCTGCTTTTGCATTGTTGTTTATCCCGATTTGGCTTGCAATTGGCTTTTATGGCGCTATATTGGCCATCTTGATGATGTCATTGGTCGGAATCTGGATTTGTGGAAAAACGGCAGACATTATTCATGTGCATGATGATGGTCGAATCGTTTGGGATGAGTTTGCAGGGCAATCCATTACATTTCTTCCCTTAATCTATATTGGCCAAATGCATTGGATATGGGTTGTGGTTGGATTTGTATTGTTCCGCTTATTTGATGTTTGGAAACCTTGGCCAATTCGCATCATTGATCAAAAAGTCGATGGCGGTTTTGGCATCATGTTTGACGACATTATTGCAGGGGTCTGGGCAGCAATATGTATCATGATTTATTTATATTTTAAAATGGCTTAAGCCAGATCTGTTAGGTGTGATATGTCTACAACTGTGATCATTCTTGCGGCAGGTAAAGGAACGCGTATGCGCTCTCGATTACCCAAGGTACTTCAACCTTTAGCAGGACGTCCATTACTCGGTCATGTAATTGAAACAGCAAAACAATTACAAGCAAAAAATATTATTACCATTTTTGGGCATGGCGGTGATCTGGTTCAACAGGCATTTGTACAAGAAAATATTGAGTGGGTAGAACAAACTGAACAATTGGGTACAGGGCATGCCGTAAAAGTCACCTTACCTGTTTTACCCAAAGATGGAATTTCCTTGATTCTTTCTGGGGATGTCCCTTGTGTCCAACACAGCACCTTGCAACGTTTAATCGATGTGTCTACGACAACAGGTATTGGCTTGGTCACATTGACACTTGAGGATTCAACCGGTTATGGACGTATTGTTCGTAAAGAAGGAAAAATTCAGGCAATCGTTGAACATAAAGATGCTTCAGAAGAACAACGCCAGATTAAAGAGATTAATACAGGTATTTACTGTGTCAGCAATGCCAAACTGCATGAATGGCTGCCTCAACTCAGTAATGACAATGCGCAAGGTGAATACTACCTGACCGACATCGTTGCAATGGCGTTGGCTGACGGGATGGAAATTTCTTCTATTCAGCCTGAGTTGGCATTTGAAGTTGAAGGCGTGAATGATCGTATCCAGCTTGCAGCTTTAGAACGTGAATTTCAAAACTATCAAGCCAAACAATTGATGCAGCAAGGCGTACATTTGATTGATCCATCTCGTTTTGACTTACGTGGTCAACTCACTGTAGGCACAGATGTTCGTATTGATATCAATGTCATCGTTGAAGGCAATTGTATTTTTGGTGATGGTGTTGAAATTGGTGCAGGCTGTATAATAAAAAATACTCAAATCGCTGCGGGTACCAAAGTTCAAGCCTATAGCGTATTTGAAGATGCTGTGATTGGTTCGAATGTCCAGATTGGTCCATTTGCACGACTTCGTCCAGGCGCTCAACTTGCAGATGAAGTGCATATCGGAAACTTTGTTGAGGTTAAAAACTCTACAGTAGGTTTAGGCTCGAAAGCAAATCATTTTACTTATTTAGGTGATGCTGAAATTGGTGCCGGCTCAAATATTGGTGCAGGGACTATTACATGTAACTATGATGGTGCCAATAAACACAAAACCATTATTGGTGACAATGCCTTTATCGGTACCAATAACTCACTTGTAGCCCCAATCAAAATTGGTCACGGCGCAACCACAGGTGCAGGTTCTGTGATCACCCATGATGTCGCTGACAATAGTCTTGCATTTGAACGTGCAAAACAAATTTCTAAAGAAAATTATCAACGTCCCCAAAAGGTCAAGAAATAAGAGGATATTAATATGTGCGGTATTGTTGGTGGCGTTGCTGAACGAAGCATTACAAATATTTTAATTGAAGGTCTAAAGCGCCTTGAATATCGTGGTTATGACTCAGCTGGCGTTGCGCTTGTCGATCAAGGACAAATCTTGCGTGAACGTCGTGTTGGTAAAGTTGCCAATTTAGAAGGGGCAATATCTGAATCCAATATTTTAGGTTCACTTGGTATTGCCCACACCCGTTGGGCGACGCATGGTAAACCTACAGAAAATAATGCCCATCCACATATTTCTGGGCATGTTGCGGTTGTACATAACGGTATTATTGAAAATTACCAAGAATTGAAAGACGATCTTGAAGCGCTTGGTTATGTGTTCACATCGCAAACAGATACTGAAGTTGTTGCACATTTAATTTCTGAAGCACTCAAATCAACATCAAGTCTACTCAAAGCTGTTGAAGAGGTGGTTCCCCAGCTAAAAGGTGCTTATGCACTCGGCATTGTTCATACCGATTTTCCGAATGAATTGATCGCTGTTCGTGAAGGTTCACCGCTCGTAATTGGTGTTGGTATTGGTGAAAATTTTATCAGTTCAGATCAATTGGCGCTTTTACCTGTCACCAACCGTTTTATCTATCTTGAAGAAGGTGATATTGCACGTTTAACGCGTGAAACAATTGAAGTTTTTGTGCATGATCAATTGGTGGAACGCCCAATTAAAGAGTTAGATGCTGCGGTAAGCAATGCCTCAAAAGGTGAATATAAGCATTATATGCTTAAAGAGATTTATGAGCAGCCCGAAGCAATTCAGCAAACCATTTCTCAGGCATTAAATGGCAATGCATTGCGTGACGACTTTTTACAAAATGCTGAACTAGATTTTAAAAATATCCGCCAAATTCAAATTCTTGCCTGTGGAACCAGCTACCATGCAGGAATGGTCGCAAAATATTGGTTTGAACAACTGATCGATTTGCCTTGCCAAGTTGAGATTGCCAGCGAGTTCCGTTATCGTGCCCCTGTGATTGTAGATCACACACTGTATATCTGTATTTCTCAATCTGGTGAAACCGCAGATACTTTAGCTGCCTTGCGTGATACACAAAAACGCGCTCAGGCAAAAGGCTTAAATATTTGCACCATGACCATTTGTAATGTTGCAACATCGTCAATGGTTCGCGAAACCAATCATCACTTATTGACACTTGCTGGCCCTGAAATTGGTGTTGCTTCGACTAAAGCATTCACCACTCAGCTTGCAGCTTTGATGCTATTAACGCTGAAACTTGGTCAAGTTAAGCAAAGCATTAGTACAGAATCTATTGAAGAAATTACTTCTGCTTTATGGCACATTCCGAAGGTTATCCTTGATACCTTACAAAATGATGCGGAAATTTTACGTTTATCTGACCTGTTCAAAGAGAAACAACACTGTTTATTCTTGGGTCGCGGTACAGAATTCCCGATTGCTTTGGAAGGCGCTTTAAAGCTTAAAGAAATTTCATATATCCATGCCGAAGGTTATGCTGCGGGTGAATTGAAGCACGGCCCGTTGGCTTTGGTTGACAATGATATGCCTGTGGTGATTCTTGCACCGAATGATGATATGTTGGATAAACTCAAATCCAATATGGAAGAAGTTCAAGCACGTGGTGGTGAATTATTTGTGTTTGCTGATGAAAACAGTGGAATCGTCAATAAAGATCGTCAACATGTTGTCAATGTGCCTGCCGTCAACACGTGGTTAGCACCGATTGTTTATAGTGTTCCTGTACAGTTGTTGTCTTATCATGTTGCGGTATTACGTGGTACTGACGTAGACCAACCGCGTAATTTGGCGAAATCAGTCACTGTTGAATAATCCATGTGTTCGATATTGAGTATATGTATTGAGCGATAAAATCTAATATATATACCCATAGTAAAAGATCCACACAATTCATGCACGAAAACAGCATGGATGTGTGGATTTTTTTATATAAGACTGTATATAAATCCATCAAGCTTTAAATTAATTTGATCATAATGGACTAGAGCCATTAACATAAACATATTTGACAAAACAAACATATGAACATATATTCATATGTAATTAATCCAATAATGCAGAGGTCCTTATGGGACATAATCACAATCATACCCATAACAGCCATAGTGATCATGACCATACACATGCGCCTGAAGCAAATAATGGAAATGAAAGAAAAATTCTCATTTCATTTTTCATTATTTTTAGCTTTATGCTTGTTGAAGCTGCTGGAGGAATCATATCCGGTTCACTGGCACTTCTGGCGGATGCAGGACATATGCTGACGGACGCACTTGCATTGGGCTTAGCATATGCAGCTTTTCGTTTCGGTCGACGCACCGCAGATAAATCCCGTACGTTTGGTTATATGCGCTTTGAAGTCATTGCAGGCTTGATCAATTCTCTAACATTGTTCGGGATTGTGGGTTGGATCGTTTATGAGGCGATTGTACGTTTTCAATCACCTCAACCTGTTCTTGCGGGCCCCATGTTCGTTGTGGCCATTATTGGGATGCTGGTAAATATCTTTGTATTATGGTATCTGACACGAAACGACACAGATCATGTAAATGTTAAGGGGGCAATTTTGCATGTGATGGGTGATCTACTCGGTTCAGTTGCTGCAATTATTGCTGCAATTGTCATCTGGTATTCAGGTTGGACCCCGATTGATCCTATTCTCTCTGTACTGGTTTCTTTACTTGTACTACGCAGTGCATGGTCGTTGTTTAAACAAACCATTCATATTTTACTCGAAGGCGCACCTGCAAATGCCAATACAGTTGATATCACCACTTACTTATTAAAATCTGTTCAAGGCATTCAAAAAATTAGCCATATTCATGTATGGATGATTACCTCAGGGAGAGCAATGGCAACATTACACGTCCAACCTGAAGCGGGTGTTGATATCAAGACCCTGACCGAGCAAATTGAACATGAATTAAAAACCAAATTTGATATTGAACATCCAACCGTGGCAATTGATTGGCAAGGCGATAGCTCATGTAGCCTTGAAAAGCCTGTCAAAATTGATCCTCATGCTGGGCATAGTCACTAAGCAATCACAAAGTGCCACAAGGTCATTTCTACCCATCTTGTGGCATTTACATTTGAAGAACAGCCTTTATTTTGATCAACATGAAAAATTTAATAAAAATTCAATTATTTATTTTATTAAAACAACAACGTTTTATCCACATTGCTCTTCTGCAATATGTTTTGCCATATCAGACAAAACATGACTCACATGTGTATCCGCAATTTCATACAGGACTTGTTTTGCCTGACGTTCACTTTTAACCAATCGTGCAGAACGCAATAACCGCAAATGGTGGCTGACCAAGGATTGAGACAAGTCCAGTGCCTCACAAATATCACCTACAGGGCGAGGTCCACGCATACAGAACATAAGAATTCTCAGACGTGAAGGATCCCCCAGAAGCCGAAAAGTTTCAGCCAGAATAATAATGTCGTCCTGTGATATTTCTGTTGAACCTTCTTTAACACTCATATCGCTATCATTGTTCATCATTGATCGTCATCAAAGATTCTACCCTTGTGCTTCTTATCAGAACAAGACTTAATCTCTAGAAAAATCCTTTGAGAGATGCCCTTCAGTCAGCATTTATCAAGATTGGTTGAGTTGAAGTTTAAGTTGCTTACCACAAGCAATAATGGTTTTTCGATCAGCATCAATTGCGCCATGCGTAATGGCGATGACACGCATTTGCAGAGTAATATCATAATGAGGATAAGATGCTGAACGATGAAATAAGCGGGAATCTATACCTAACATTTTTGCAAAATGATGTAATTCCTCTAGCGTATCAGCCATGAGATGGCACCATTCTTTACCTTTAAACGGTACTTTTGCACGATCGACATAAACGCTCATAGTGACTTTCATTTCCCATATTTTAGATTGATTATCACATGAAAATCATCAATGATTGAACATTGCATCCAATCATAACAAGCGATCATTTTAAGATAAAACATCATGAAAATTTACCAAGCCACAACGATCCATGCAAATCAACTTTATACACTAGGCAACACCACTTATCGCCAACATTTTAGTGAGCTTTGGTCAGAACAAGGATTACAAAATTTTCTCAACCAAGATTTTAGTCTTGAAAACTTATCAAAATCCCTAGCAGACCCGCAACAAATTTGGGTATTGGTTGAAAATGAGCATGCCCAACTAATCGGCTACGCTAAACTTAACCTTAACCAATACCAACCAGATTTAAAGTGTATGGGTATGGAATTACAGAAAATTTATTTACTTAAAGAGGTCATCGGAAAACATATAGCCGCAAATTTAATGCAATATATCATTGAGATCGCAAATCAGCATCATCAAGCTTATATCTTCTTAGAAGTGCTGAAAACCAATGCACGTGCAAAAAAATTCTATCAAAAATTTGCCTTTACAGAACAATTAAGCCTCGACTTTAAAACTGATTTATATGATATTGGCATGGATTTAATGCAGCTCGAATTAGACCCAAGATGACCAAAAAATATCTGATCAGTGCATGTCTTGTTGGTGAAAATGTCCGTTATGATGCCAAAAACTGTTTACAAGAAAAATTTAAACAGTTGCTTAACAATCAACAGGCTGTAGTGATCTGCCCTGAAGTTTCAGGTGGTTTAAGCATACCACGCCCTGCTGCTGAGATTGTTGGTGGTGATGGTCATGCTGTTTTACAGGGACAGACTATAGTCCAAGATGCCAATGGCGATGACGTTTCTTCAGCATTTATCCAAGGCGCAGAAAAAGCACTTAAACTCGCACAACAATACCAAGTCACCCATATTATCTTAAAAGCCAATAGCCCCTCTTGCGGTTCAGGTATGATTTATGATGGTTCATTTTCAGGACAAAAAGTACAAGGCAAAGGTGTCACCACTGCCTTATTGGAACAACATGGATTTATTGTCATGACGGAAAATGAGTTTTTAAAACAACTCGAGAGTGAATAACCATCAAAAACTTGCTGTAGCTCTCCATGTAAAAATGAAATTTGAGCTGCTGTTAGGGCTGGTTGTGGGTTACTTTATCCGCTTTTGATGCCCAATAGGTCGCTAAAATTGGACCTGAAATATTATGCCATAAACTGAAAATGGCGCTGGGGACTGCGGTCACAGGAGAGGCCGCAAAATGAAGTGCCGCCAAGGTTACTCCCAAACCCGAGTTTTGCATCCCCACTTCAATCGCTACAGCTTTGGAGTCAGGATAAGATAAGTTGAATAAACGACTTGCCCAATAGCCCAATAAAAAACCTAATCCGTTATGTAGAATGACTACACCGAGAATCAGTAAACCTGATTGCAAAATAGACGCCTTACTGGCGGCAATAATTGCTGCAACGATGACCACAATCGCAATCACAGAGACCAACGGCATAATTTGGATATATTGTTCTGTCTTCTGTTTAAACAAACTTCTTAAAATGACGCCCAAGATGATGGGGAAAATCACCACTTTAAGAATATCAATAAACATTGAGCCTGCATCAATCGGAATCCATTGACTGGCTAAAATATAGAATATGGCGGGGGTCAAAACTGGAGCGAGAAATGTTGAAACAGAAGTACATGTCACAGATAAAGCAGTATTGCCCTTTGCCATATAAGTAATCACATTGGAAGCAGTTCCTCCCGGACAACATCCAACGAGAATGACACCTACAGCGATTTCTGGTGGTAAATTAAAAATTTTACAGAGAAAAAATGCTACGCTCGGCATCACCACAAAATGAGCCACCACACCAATCACCACTGCTTTTGGATTGGACAATACATTTTTAAACTCATCGACCGTCATGGTCATTCCCATCCCCAGCATAATGATGCCAAGAACCCATGGAATATAAGCTTTCATCCATACAAATGCATCGGGAAAGCATAATGCGATGAAGGCAAATACAACGACCCAAAGTGCAAAAGTTTTTTGCACAAACTGACTAAAGCGTAAAATTGCTGACATTGTCCCGACCCAAGGTTTAAAATCAAGGCTTATCTTAAAGCATGTCGTTCAAACCAGTATCACTTTTCTCAAATACCCAGATTTATGCGGTAATTTATGATTTAGAGAAATCAAGAATCTCTTTTGAAACCATACGCTTCACGCCGACAGCCAGCATTTCCTGCCATGCATGCTGTAATGAGCCTTGGAGATCAATTGCTTTAGTCGCATCGGAAATCACAAAGGTCTTAAACCCTAATCTAGCTGCATCCATTGCAGTCCATGCTACGCAAAAATCTGTCGCAATCCCGACAATATATACCGTGTCGATCTGACGTTCTCGCAAATACCCCGCCAAACCTGTTGTGGTCTTATGATCTGCTTCCATAAAGGCTGAATAACTGTCAATGTGTGGACGAAAACCTTTACGAACAATCAACTGCGCAGTCGGAATATTTAAATCAGGATGGAATTCAGCATCCTGTGTGCCTTGTATGCAATGAGCAGGCCATAGCACTTGTGGACCGTAGTCCAGCTGAACAACATCAAAAGCTTTATGTTGAGGGTGTTGCTCAACAAATGAAATATGGTTTGCAGGATGCCAGTCTTGTGTCAGTACAATATTGTCAAAATGATCTGCCAATTGATTGATTGTCGGTATGATCCTTTCCGCTTGGGCAACCTCTAGCTTTCCTCCTGAAGTAAAACCATTCTGCACATCGACAACAATTAAGGCACTACGCTCAGTTTGCAACATTTCCCTATCCTTATACAGACAACATCTCAACTATTTTAATGATCAATATGACACGAGTTGATGACCTAACATACAATAAAAAAGCTCACATTTGCGAGCTTCTTATCAAAATCAAGGGTTCAGGCATTTAGATCTATTAAGTCGTTTCTAAACGTCGCGTTAATAGCACCATGATAATTGCCGAAATAACGATACAAGGAATTGCAGCACTGATCACCCCTGCTGCACCACTTCCCATTGCCAACAATTGTCCGGCAATCGCAGGTCCCATCATGGCACCAATTCGCCCAACGGCAGAAGCTGCACCTACACCTTGACCGCGTAAATGGGTTGGATAGACAAAACTACCAAAAGCATATAACACACCTTGACCTCCAATTGTAAAAGTCCCCATGATGGCTGCTGCAACAAACATGAAATTCAATGTAGTGGCCGAATTCAGACTGAATAAACCAATCAAAATTCCCACATACATCAAAATAATCACATAAGCTTTATGAAAACGATCGATCAACATGCCTAAAATGACGGTACCTAGGGCTGCACCCATCTGGAAATAGACCATCGCCATACTGCCATCTTTACGGCTAAAGCCCAGTTCAGTAAACAATGAAGGTAGCCAGCTCAACATGATGTATACCACCATCAAGGTGAAGAAATAGCTCACCCACAACAATAATGTTCTTGCGGCATAAATGCGGCTGAACAAATCGCGGTAAGACAAAGCCTTTTGATCGGCAAGATTGACCTCTTGTTGCGCTTTAAGGAATTCACGTGATTCGGGTAGAAACTTGATCATCAGAGGTACAACGATTAAAGGCAGTATCCCCCCAACATAGAAAATTGTTTTCCAACTGCTCGCCAAATCCACAGTTGCCAATTGGGCTGCCAACAAAGACACAATGATTGCTCCAATTGGCATACCACAATACATTAGACCAACAGCACGTCCACGGTTTTCCGCTGTGGTTGACTCTGAGGCCAAAGCAATTAAATTGGGCATTGCAGCTCCTAAACCTGCACCTGCCAAAAAACGTACAAGCAGTAAAGCGTAAAAACTATTCACCCAAACAGTGCATAAAGTAAAAATTGCAAAAATGCTTACCGATGCAATTAAAACTTTTTTTCGTCCAATACGGTCAGCATAACGACCTCCAATTAATGCACCTGGCAGTAATCCTAAAATTCCTGTACTAAAAAATAAACCGAGTTGCTTTGCATCTAAAGCAAAATATTCTTTGATCCCGGATGCAGCTACCCCCGCAGCCTGAATATCAATCCCTTCGATCACTGCGATTAAAAAGCAAATCAATATGGTAATTCTAGAATGCTGTTTATCGAGCGTGACTAATCTATCCATCGTGGAAAATCCTTTTACGAGATATTGCCGAATAACGAATAGACATCATCTAGAACTCTCACTGAAGAGATAACTATCAAAAAGTGGTACAAAATCTCGTTTTCACTCCTGCGATATAGGAAAATTCCTGTTTTTTATAAATCACTATAATCAATGAGAGTAAAAAAGCTGTGATCAATTCTGAGGAATTCACTTGGAAATACTGAAAATATATTGAATTATTCTCATTTTATAAGAACCAGTAAGGATCTAACTGATCTCTATAAAAGATTATCTGTTGAGCAAAACTTGAAAAATCAATTGATTCAGAGCACTGGGGTTAATCATTCATATGTCTGTTATCATCTTAAAAAACTATTAATATCACCTCCGTGTAGCTGATGAATGAAGACGATCCACAATTTATATCTCACACAGATAGCTGTTTAAAAAATATCCCGATTCACTTTTTTGAAAAATGTCCAAATCCAAATATTATTCAACTGAAATGTGAGTGAATTGTTGCTTTTTTTAAAGAATTTCCAAGCTTTGACTAAAGCATATTGTTCTGTCTCGCTGAATCAGTCATAATTTGGGTAAGCATTATGCAATCTTTCGAATGATTGCTTTTCGCTCAAATCAAAATACTGCAACCATCCCAACCCTTGTTTACTCAAACGCATGCGGATGGAAAAATAGGATATTTTTTTAAAATGACTCAGCAAGCACAGACCATTCAAGGCTCAATTGTCGCAATCGTCACCCCTATGTTTGAAGATGGCAGCGTAGATTGGAAGGGTCTCGAGAAGCTCGTTGAGTGGCACATAGAACAAGGCACTAATAGTATTGTTGCTGTCGGTACAACTGGTGAAGCATCTACTCTTAGCATGGCGGAACACACAGAAGTAATTAAAGAAATTATCCGTGTAGCCAATAAACGCATTCCAATTATTGCCGGTACTGGTGCAAACTCGACACACGAAGCGATCGAACTCACCAAAGAAGCGAAACAGCTCGGCGCAGATGCCGCACTTTTAGTGACCCCTTATTATAACAAGCCGACCCAAGAAGGCTTATTCCAACATTATAAAGCAGTTGCGGAAGCTGTTGATTTACCGATTATTCTTTACAATGTTCCAGGTCGTACAGGCGTTGATTTACAGAATGATACCGCCATTCGTTTAGCAGATATTCCTCAGATCGTTGGAATTAAAGATGCAACAGGCGATGTACCACGTGGTAAACAATTGATTGAGGGTTTACAAGGCAAAAACATGTTGGTGTATTCTGGTGATGACGCTACTGCAAATGAACTGATGCAGTTAGGCGCAAAAGGCAATATCTCTGTGACTGCCAATATTGCACCTAAAATCATGAGTGAACTTTGCGCGGCTGCACTCGCTGGTGATGCAAGTACTGCAAAAGTTAAAGATGACCAAGTTGCAAAATTAAACAATATTCTGTTTTGCGAATCGAACCCAATTCCAGTGAAATGGGCACTTCATGAAATGGAATTAATTGGTACAGGTATTCGCTTACCATTAACTCCTCTAGCAGAAAAATACCGTGCACCTCTGCGTGAAGAACTCAAAGCAGTAGGTCTCATTTAATAAGAGCTTAGTATTATGCAATTACGTTTAGGTTTAACTCTTGCCATTTCAGCTTTAAGTTTGGCGGGTTGTAGTTCCCTTGGAATCAGTAATGGTTCTTTAGATTATAAAAATACGACCACAGTAGAGCCACTTAAGTACCCTGAAGGTTCAACAGTTAGACCTGCAACGCCAATGTATCCAGCTCCTATTGTTGACCCGCTGGCGCTTCAGCATGCACCAAAATTTGAAAATAAAAAAGGCAATCGTTATGACGTGCCTCGCCCAGAAGTCGCTCAGATCAATTCATCTACAGATGAAAGTTCAAGCGGTAGCGAAACTGTGGGCAGACCTCAAATTTTAACTGACGGAAATGGCAATCCATTGATCAAAATTGATGGAAATTCTGCTACAATTTGGCAGTACACACTTGCAACCCTCAGTAGTCTAAATTATAAGCTGCTCGGTCAAAGCAAAACTGCCAATGAGGCAACTGTGAAAATCGATAACTCAACTTATATACTCAGACTTAGCTCAGTAGGTTCAAGCAACACACTTGCTGTGTTTAACGCAGACAATAGTTTTGCAGACAAAGAAAAAGCTGCAGGATTATTGACCCAGATTTACCAAAACTGGCCAGCCTAGTCGTTCTAGGCAATTTTTTTTTGCAAAAGGTTCCCCCATGTTAAAACAAACCTTGCTCTATACTGGTAAAGCGAAATCTGTTTATGAAACAGATAGCGCGGATCATCTAATTCTAGTTTTCCGTGATGATGCATCTGCATTTAATGGCGAAAAAATAGAGCAACTAGATCGTAAAGGTAAGGTGAACAACCGTTTTAATGCCTTTATCATGGAAAAATTGGCCGCAGCGGGTATCGAAACTCACTTTGAAAAACTTCTTTCTCCGACTGAAGTTTTAGTTAAAAAATTGCAAATGATTCCTGTAGAGTGCGTAATGCGTAACTATGCAGCAGGTTCATTATGCCGTCGTCTAGGTGTTGAAGAAGGTTTAGAACTTGTTCCACCAACATTTGAACTGTTCTTCAAAGATGATGCTTTAGGCGATCCTATGGTGAATGAGTCTCAAGCGATTGCTTTAGGTTGGGCAAATGCGGAACAACTTGCTCAAATGAAAGAACTGACTCAAAAAGTCAATGTGGTACTGAAAGATTTATTTGCTCAAGGCAACATGCTTCTTGTCGATTTCAAACTTGAATTTGGCGTATTCCATGACCGTATCGTTTTAGGTGATGAGTTTTCTCCAGACGGTTGCCGTTTATGGGATAAAGACACTAAGAAAAAACTAGACAAAGACCGTTTCCGCCAAGGCTTAGGTGGTGTGGTTGAAGCTTATGAAGAAGTTGCAGCACGTATTGGTGTGGATCTTTCAGATCTTTAACAGCAGTGATGTAGCAATAAAAAAGCTGAGTTATTGAACTCAGCTTTTTTATTGCGTTTGAAATGGGTTTAAGCTTCTATTTTTTGCAACAGATAGTCATATAAATTTTCACCTGATTTTTGCTTAAAACGATTTTTAAAAAGCGGAACCAAAAACTCAGGGTTAATCTGGGCGAAACTGATCTCCTCAAAATCCTCATCAAACGAATCAGCATACTGAATAATCATGATGATTTCTTCACCCTGCTGATTTTTTAATTTTCCTGCAGATCTTAAGTCCTGTAATGCTTGGATGATGGTATCTTGATAATGTTCTCTCAAAGCAATATATTGCTCATCCGTGCATTGTTTACCCAGGCGCTCATAAAGTGCCATGATCGCATCATGGGTATGATTATTGGCTGTACTTGAATAACGCCATTCTGAAATCCACCATGCTTCATACACATCTTCAAAATCTTTAAGATTTTCTATTGTGCATCCCACATAAAAGAAACCACATAAATCTTCAACCATTCCCAAACCAATGGCGCATAGATGCTGACCTTGTGTTTGTTGTTGAATCTCGGCTATGGCATCTTGAATATCTTGATAAATAACTGAATATAAATGATCTTCTCTCATAATACTGTTCTTATGTGCTCAAGTTTAAGATCAGAGTTTACTCTCAAAGCGCAAATTTTGCATATCAGTATTCGACTGAGGCTCAACATCTGTTTAAAACACGAAGTTCAGGAATTAAAGCTTGACCTTACAATGATGGTAAGGTTTATATTGTTTTTGAATCTTCTTTGAACAGGTGAAATATGGAATTTTATATTGAAAATATGACCTGTGGTGGTTGCGCACGTGGCGTCACCAAAGCGGTCCAATCTGTAGATGCAAATGCAAAAGTGATTGCTGATCCACCAAATCGCAGTGTTAAAGTTGAAACATCAGCAACTCAGCAACAAGTTGCAGATGCCTTAACTGAGGCAGGGTTTCCGCCACGTTAAAGGGTTCAAAATTTTAATGCTGAAGGCTGTCATTTTGACAGCCTTTTTTTTCATCGATACTGTGCCACGCTAAAACAAACCCCGATCATCAATCTCAACTACGGATAAAATTTGCTTTAATTACTCATAGAAACCTTTAAATAACAAGACACTTTGCAGATTTTATTCTATTGATATTTTTAAAAGTTGTTTTCTAAATCTTTCCAAGCTCACTATGATCACTACAAATAGTTACAAAAAGAGCTTCAAAATAGAGTTATGCGTATATTATCAAAACAATATTCATTCAGTCTCACAGCAAGCTTGATCTTTGCTTTACTGTACTCACAAGCACATGCTGAAGAGCAACAGAATACATCTCCCAAAGTCAAAACATTAGATACGATTGTGGTGACGGGGACACGTTCATTAAAGCGTTCTAAGACCGATTCGCTACAACCCATTGACGTGATCAGTGCACAGGAACTCACGGAGCGTACAGGTTCCAGTGAGCTAGGTACAGCCCTAAGTAAAATTATTCCTTCTATTAATTTTCCCCGTCCGACGGTGGTGGATGGAACGGAACTGGTTCGTCCTGTACAACTGAAAGGGCTGTCTCCTGATCAAGTCTTGGTCTTGGTAAACGGTAAACGTCGCCATAGCGGTGCTTTTATTAACCTGGGTGGAACAATTGGTCGTGGTTCAGCGCCGACTGATTTAAATGCGATTCCTGTTTCCGCAATTCAGCGCATCGAAGTACTCAGAGAAGGGGCTTCTGCACGTTATGGTTCAGATGCAATTGCTGGTGTCGTCAATATCATCTTAAAGTCTGACCCAAAAACAGGTGAAGCGGGTATACGCTACGGCATTTATGATAAAGGTGATGGTGAGCAAAAGCAGTCCTATGTTTCAGGCGGAACTCGACTTGGTGATTATGGTTATGCCATTTTTTCAGGTGAATGGCAGGACAATGAAGCCACCAATCGTGCTGGCTTAGACTTACGTGATCCAAATGCCACCACCTATGGGCAGAGGACATTTCGATTTGGTGACCCAAAATCAGATGAAGTAAAAGCTGCTTTCAATGCGGGCTTTGACCTTAGTGATGCAATCGAATTATATGGTTTCTCCACCTATAGCCATCGAAATGCTGAAACTGCTGGATTTTATCGTTTAAGCAATGCCTCAAACAATGTTCCGGCATTATTTCCGAATGGCTACTTACCTTTGATCCGAGGTCAATTAGATGACTTTAGTGCTGTTGCAGGTTTACGAGGAGAAGCCGCGGATTGGCATTATGATGTTTCTGCAAATTATGGTTTGAATCAATATGATGTAAATACCCGAACCATTAATGTTGATCTGTACAAAGACACAGGGGCAACACCCAATTCATTTCATAATGGCAAGCTGAAAAATAGTCAGTCTGTTTTTAATCTTGACCTTTCTAAAGAATATGACATATCTGCATTTGCAAGCCCTTTGAATATTGCATTTGGTGCCCAGTATTTAAACCAACAATATCAAATTAAAGCAGGAGATCCAGGTGCTTATTATAAAAGTGGATCTTCAGGTTTATCAGGTTTCCGTCAAGCTGATGCAGGCGAATGGACGCGTGACAGTTATGCTGGATATCTAGATTTAGAAACTGACATTACCCAGAAGCTTTCTGCTTCTAGTGCATATCGTTATGAGAAATATGATGATTTTGGTGATACCAACAATGCTTCACTGTCCTTACGTTATAAGCTTTTACCACAAATTGCTGTACGGGGTTCAGTTTCAACAGGTTTTCGAGCACCCAGTCTGGCACAACAGTATTTTGCCCAAACCTCATCTCAACTGGTGAATGGGCAATTTGTTGAAGCCGGTACATTCCCAAGCTCATCTCAAGTTGCACAATTACTCGGTGCTGAGGATTTAAAAGCTGAAAAATCCAAAAACTATAGTCTTGGCTTTGTGTTTACCCCAACTTCAAATCTGTATGTGACTTTAGATGCCTATCAAATCGATATTGATGATCGTATTAGTCTGTCTTCCAATATTAATGCCAACAGCCCTGCTGTACGTGATTATCTGATCTCAAAAGGCATCACCAATACCAACTTTAGCAGTGTCCGCTTCTTCAATAATGCCAGTGATACACGTACACGTGGCGTGGATTTGGTTGCAAACTACCAATGGCAGAACCTTCCTTATGGAGAGTTAACCACATCTTTGGCTTATAACTTCAATCGTAATGAAGTCACCAATGTGGATAAAAATCCCGAAATTTTAAATACCTTGGGTGTCAATCTGACACGCTTAGACCGTCGTGAACAATATGGATTACTGGCAGGCAGTACACCTGAACATAAATTCAGTTTGGCCAATGACTATAAAATTGGAAATTTCGGCATTAACACCAATCTCACGCGATACGGAAGCTTTAAAACGTTTAGTAACGCCGGTTCAGCCAGTGATCAAAAATTCTCTGCAAAATGGCTTTTGGACTTAGCCCTAAGCTATCAATTGAACGCGTGGAAATTTACTCTTGGTGGTGACAACATTACCAATGTTTATCCAGATCAAGATGTTTATGACATCAATAAACCTACTGGTGGAAGCCTACAGTATAGCCAGTTTTCACCTTTTGGCTTTAATGGCGCATTCTATTACGGCAAAATTAATTATAAGTGGTGAGGGTTTGAGCCTTTTAAAAAGCATTGAACCGAGTTAAGTGACTCGGTTTTTTATGCTTATTGTGCTTGGTAATCACTATTAAAATCTGGACAGGGTATGGATGGGTATCGCTAGATTTAGATTGGTGATGAACTTTTTAGCAGAAACTTATATACTCAAAACAAGACATATTCGAATTTAATCCAAGATGATAAAAACAATTTATACATGTATTTTATTCTTAATCCTTTCGAGCCATGGACTCGCACAACAATTAAGCTGTAAACAAGACTATTCTAAAATCATTGCACCTGACCTAGAGCGTTTAGGACAAGATTTAAAAAACAATGATTATTCTTTTATGCAACAGAAAACTCATCCGTCACTCATCAATTATGTCGGTGGTGTAGAAAATTACCAAAAACTTCTCCAACACACACAAAGTATCCTCGCGACATCAAACTTAGAGATTCAAAAAGTTGAATCCGCTCCCCCTCTTTATAGCTATATTGTTGATCAAGAAGAAATTTGTTTTGTTCCGAAAACCATCACCATGAAAGTGGCAGGCAAAACAGTCAAAGCACCGCCTTCTTTTATGGTTGCGATTCGCCCACAACATTCACATCATTGGACTTATCTAGACGGTTCAGGTTTACAGAAAAATCCCAAAATGCTTTTTATTCTTTTTCCCCATTTTCCTAAAAATGTCAAAGTCCCTTTTTAAACCAATACAGTTCGATGAGTTATTTCACCACCACTTTGATAGGTGCTGAAAAGATGTGATAGTCGTATTGTTGATCAATCTGATATTTATAACCCGCCAAAACATACGCTGTTCCCTGCTCAACAAAACTCAACTGCCCATTTTTTAGCTCATGCTTTGGAGAACCCGCTAAAACAACAAAATTGTTGACTTGCAATTTGGCTTTTTCTCCGTCTTGTTGAGTCGTTTGCGCATCAATTAAAACAGCTTGCCCTACTTTGACTTTGATATTTTTCGGTGCTTGTATATCCACTATATATTTAGAATAAAGCTGTGCTGAATTGGTGGTGATCCCATAAGTTCCTGCAACATACAGCTTCTTAAATGTATCATCACTCAAAGCCCAAGGCCAGAAACTGATACCACGGTGCTTAGTGGCTTCTAAAATATTGATCAAATCACTACGGTAGGCAGGGTTATAACTTGAATTATACTTTTGCACATCGTTATTGATCTGTTGGATATTGACCAAAATATTACGACTGTTTGGCATATTCCCCACCAATAAACCTCGGGGAATCTCGGTCATTTGGGTTTGTGCACGTACAATTTGATCTGTATTGAACGATGTGGTGACCACTTGGCTTTCCACTTGGTAATTTTTAATCTCATCCTGCATTTTTGCGACCAATGCGGGATTGGCACTTTTCATTTCAATCATCAGTACAACATTTGGATGCTGTTTTAAGATGCTAAAATACTCTGCAAGAGTAGGTATTTTATAAGCTTTGTGCTTGGATCTTAATTGTTGAACCTGTGCAAGATTCATCTCTTCAATTTTTCCTGTTGAACGCGTAGTACGATCAACCGTTGCATCATGCATAACCACAAGATGCTGATCTTTAGTCAAATAAATATCATTTTCGACGATATCTGCACCCAAAGCCACAGCATGTTTGAGACTTTCTAAAGTATTTTCATCCTCTAAACTGGGTACACCCCGATGCCCAATAATAAAAGGTTTACGTAATAAAGTATTTTTCGGAAATTGCTTCAATATACTGGAAAAAACCGTACTGTGCGTTGTGATCACCCCATTTACACCTGTGGTCAACACCCGCGCAGCATCCTGAGTCTCAACAGCAGATGTATCCATCCAAACTGTCATCAAATGGCGTTGGATAAAACTGATCGATGCTTTCTCCGTCAGGCTTTGTGGAACAACTACAATTCGTGCATAAGCTTGATTGCTGCGACGGATAATTTCAGCAAGATCTTGATGACGGTCTTTAAGATTTTCACGACTTAAATCCAATGCTGTTCGTACCATCGGTATAATTTGATGTGCAGATTTAAGCAGCTCATCACTTCTTGATAACACGGTAATATCACTAATATCCTGAGATTTAGACAGTAATTTTAATGCTTCTATACTTTTGGGGTCTTTAATCTCTAAAACCGGAATGGTGTTACGCTGTGGAGTGGAGAGATAGTGTTTTAAGGTTTCGATCACCTGACCAGTTTGATCAAGTAAATTTAAATTTGCATCTAATTGATAATACTGCTGATTACTCGAATTTAATGCGCCATTTGGATGTTTTACTTTTTGAATAATGGTTGGGGCTAAAGCTACATTGGTTTGAACTTCTTGTACCTGCATAACTTTATTATGGCTAAGATCAGGTAAGGCAATGAGTTGTTCAGAGACTTGGATTTTCTTAATTTTTAAAATGGCACCTGAGGCAGAGAAGCCAATTCCACCTTTTGTAGACAATTGATTCAGCTCAACATCTTGCATTAACTGATCATTCAAATAATGTTGTACCCGTTGACCAGAGACCACGACACTGGCTTTGTACCATTGATTTGCTTTGATATTTTCAGAGAAGGCTTTGGTCTCACTCACTTCCCATTGCGCATTCGTTTTATGGCGTCCAAATTCAGTGCCGTTCTTCGCTGTTGCATCTGCTCTGAGGGTAAATTGATAGTAACTGCTTGGAATTACGCCCTGCGTTTCTGTGACATCATAAATCACGCTTCCCCAACGGGAAGCATTGACTGGTTGATCTAAAGTAAATTCGAGATCAATCCTATAGTTTTTATGCTTTTCAAGAGATTGTGGCAATAAAATCGAGGTTGGGCTCATTGCATTTGCCCGTCCATCAATATTCAGTACACCGTGCTCAATATAAATATGACCCGGATTATTCCCGGGAATTCGCCACCCTTGAGGAATATTGTTCTGCCGAACAAAATTTTGCTGATAAAGCTTTTTAAATTGTGGTATTGCCGTTTTAGACGGAGTCTGTGTCGAAATTTTTGTTGCCAGTTCAGCATAACCAGTCACAGGTAAAGCAATTAAAACAGCACAAGATAAAACAGTAAGCTTCATAAAATTTCTAGAGCATTCAAAACGTATTTTCAATAATATCCGTTGTAAATGACATCAGCCTAATTCAAATTTTGCCGATATTTTAAACCTTTATCTGTCATAGATCAGCTCATTTAAAGCCAACATGAAAATTATTGTTGCTGCTGCTCCTGCTGCCAACGGCGTTGCTGTAAGCGCTCCCCTTCAACCTCCCGCTTATTTCGTGCAGACTCATATAGTTTGGTCCCTTTTAATTCAGGTGGCAAATAGTCTTGTAGCACAAAATGTTCTGGATAATTGTGCGGATAGAGATAATCTGCACCATAACCCTGTTGTTTCATCAATTTGGTGGGTGCATTACGTAAATGTAAAGGTACGGCTAAATTAGAGGTTTTTTCGGCCAGCTCTAATGCCTTATTAATGGCTAAGTAAGTACTGTTACTTTTTGCGCTGGTCGCCAAATAAACAGCACATTGCCCTAAAATAATTCTGCATTCGGGCATCCCAATGGCTTGGACCGAGCGGAAACACTCTCCTGCCAACAATAGTGCATTGGGATTTGAATTGCCAATATCTTCTGAGGCAGCAATCAGCATACGTCGTGCAATAAAAACTGGATCTTCTCCACCTTTTAGCATTCGTGCCATCCAGTATAACGCTGCATCTGGGTCACTCCCACGAATCGACTTGATAAACGCAGACACAAGATCATAATGCTGTTCACCGGACTTGTCATAGCGTGCGATATTCTGTTGGGCAACTTTAACCACGATCGCATTGGTCACCCTATTTTCAACATCAGCTTCAAAAGTGCTGGCAATCAGATCAATTAAATTCAATGCCTTACGTGCATCCCCTGCGGCGAATTGAATCAAGGCATCAAATTCTTCAATCTGAATGTGGCGCTCTTGTAAAAACTTGTCTTGTTGAATGGCACGAAGAATCAATTCTTGAATTGCTTCATTGCCGAGTGCATTTAGCGTATAAATCTGACAACGTGAAAGTAAGGCGCTGTTGACTTCAAATGAAGGGTTCTCTGTTGTCGCCCCGATTAAGGTAATTTTACCTTTTTCTACAGCATTTAATAATGCGTCTTGTTGCGACTTGTTGAAACGATGGATTTCATCAATAAATACCACTGGGGTTAATAGATCACCACTTTCAGCAATCACTTCACGCAGTTCTTTAACCCCGGTATTTAACGCTGAGAGGCTGACAAATGGACGATCCACAGCTTGTGCCAATAACAATGCAATTGTGGTTTTTCCAACGCCTGGTGGTCCCCAGAAAATAATCGAAGGCAAATGCCCTTGATCAATCATTTGACGTAATGGTGCGTCAGCACCAAGCAAATGATCTTGTCCAATAATTTCAGACAAATCACGTGGACGTAAACGTTCTGGAAGTGGAATTTGAGTGTCTGACATACTGCTTTTTTAATTGATGAATGCTGAGCTTAGTCTACTATGGAAAGCATTCAATAATGTACTTTCAATTTTAAAATAATCGATTCTGTAAAATATCCATGAGTGAAGCCTGAAAGACGTCCCCATGACTAAGATTAGGATACAGCAGGAGCTTGGCATTTGCCCCTTTACTGGCTAAGTCTAAAACCAGTTGTCGATTATTTTGAATCATATCTTGATCGATATTCGGGCTCATTTTCGCTGGAGTAGATGAAGCAAAATCACCCTCCATCACCAACAGTTTTTGATTTTTAAGTGCTTCGGGCTTTGCGCGTTCAACTGCTTTCAGTAATCGGGAATCTGCCCAAGTTAAAGATGGACTTGCTGCAAAATAATGCGAAAATTTCTGCTCATGCTGCTGGTGATTCAACAAGGTATCCAATACAAATAATCCGCCATAGGAATGTCCCCACAATGCCGTGCGTCGAGTGTCCAGCTTGACCTGTGAATGAACCCAAGGCATGACTTTTTCAAAGATCGTTTGTCTAAACTGCAAACTTCCACCTGACATACGTTCAGGATTTCGGGGATCAACGGATATTTTTCCTGACTCATCTGCTGGCGTATAGTCCACGGAACGTGAAGCAGATTCAAACGGCAACTGAGTTTGATAGCCGATCGCCACCAAAACGGGGCTATCTTGTTCTGGTAATTGCTTTAATAATGCTTCATCTAAACGCGCCATCACTGAATTACCATCCAGCATAAAAATGGCGGGTCGGGGCTGATTTTTATTGATCTGTTTAGGTATACCTAACCAAACTTTATAATGTCGTTGCTGATCTGCTGACTGAAAGCTGTGAACTTGAAACTGATAATAACTTGAACCATGATCTGCAATACTCGGTCCTAAGGGCTTTAGATCAGGCTTGGCATAAGCAAGGGAATACGTAGCAAAGCTTAGAATGATCGCACATAAGCACATTGTAATTTTTTTCAATCGTGTAAATAAATCAGACATTTTAAATGAGATCACATCATGAAAGCCTATTTATCATATTACTATTTGATAATGATTATCAATTGATAGTTTTCGTGATTTTCTAACGGACCCAACGTACAACATATTCATCAATTTCTTCCTCATCGACTTCTGTCTCTGAGATACAACGCCCTGCTGCTGATTTTCTGGCTTTAATCACATTTTGTCTGGAACCGGTAATTAAATAATGCCAAGACGGAAGATTTTTACCTTCATTGAGACGTCGATAGGCACAGCTTGAAGGCAACCAATGAATGTGCGCTAATTTTTCAGGGCTGAGTTGAATACAATCTGGAACATAGTGCAAACGATTGGCATAGTCTGAACATTGTGCTGTTTGACAGTCCAATAGTTTACAGGACACCTTGGTATAAGCGATTTCATGTGTTTCATCATCTTCAAGTTTAACCAAGCAGCACAAACCACAACCATCACATAAAGCTTCCCATTCAGCCTGGTTGAGTTCAGACAAATGATGGTTTTTCCAAAATTGAGGGCGTATTTCGAAGCTCATGGTATACAGTGAAGTCATATGAAAGATGAATATTATATCAGCATAAGAACATGAACCAGAGAATAAAAAAACATCACAAATCAGTTACATGTTGCTTTATTTATCACACTTTTCAAACATAACTTCACAAGACCGCGCCGTTTTTCTCCCTATACTGAAACTGCATAAAAACAATATGGAGGTGAATATCATGTTCCGTTGGGCAATAATTTTCGCTGTGATCGCGTTAGTTGCAAGTTTATTTGGTTTTGGCGGTGTCGCAGGAATGTCTAAAGACTTTGCGGTAATTCTTCTTGTTGTTGCCGTTATTCTTGCAATTGTTGGATTTATTTCCAGAGGGAAAGTTTAAACTTTTCTCAGTACTTTTATTACAGTCTCTGTTTATGATAAAGAAGGTCTTAGGTCCTTCTTTTTTCATTTCAGCACCGATTCAATCATTCATAATTTCTCACATTTCTATACTCAATATTCCTCAATTAAGCATTTGAATCTTTCATATTTATGCTTTAATCAATGTCGCTCTCAAAAATATAAAAGGATCGAATAGATGGCTGTTGCAATTAAAACTCGTGAAATTCAATACCAAGCAAAAGATGGAACAACTTTAATCGGTTATTTTGCTGCCCCTGAATCTACACAACCTGTTGCAGGTGTCATCGTGGGTCCTGAATGGTGGGGACGAAATGAATATACTGAGCAACGTGCCAGAGAGCTTGCTGAACATGGTTTTGCTGCATTGGCAGTTGACATGTATGGTGACAAAAAAGTAACCACCGTTGCTACACAGGCCAATGAATGGATGATGCAAACCTTTCAAGATGTCCATACCATTGTAGATCGCAGCTCAGCCGCACTTACCACCCTCGCCAATCAACCTGAAGTCGATGGACAACGCCTTGCTGCGATTGGTTTTTGTTATGGTGGAAAAGTCATGCTTGATTTGGCGCGATCAGGCGCTGATTTAAAAGCAGTGATCACATTTCACGCCAATTTATCGGCGCAAAACCCGGCACAATCAGGAAAATTTAAAGCTGAGGTTTTAGTTTTACATGGTGAAAAAGACTCTATGGTGTCTTTGGCTGATGTTGAATCATTCAAGCAAGAAATGAATCATGCACAAGTAAAATCTGAAGTGATCATTCTGAAAGATGCCAAACATGGCTTTAGTAACCCACAAGCAGATGAACGTGCTAAAGCCAATGGTGTAGATTTAGGTTATAACCCAGAAGCAGAAAGCACAGGATTAACTGCGATGTATCAGTTGTTAGATCGTACATTGATTTGATTTTGAATCTGATGTATGCACCTTAATCCGTAAACAAGGAGTTTAAAATGACTGAGATAAAATGCCCTTATTGTGAATTTGAAGAATTTGACATCATTGATAAAAATGAATTTGGTGCAATTTTGCCTGAACAAAATCCTTTGTCTAAAGGGCATTCAGTCATTATCCCGTTGCGCCATATCGATTCTTTTTTTGAGGTTTCAGAAAAAGAGCGTAAAAGCCTCTCTTCGCTGTTGGAATTGGCACGCAATGAACTCAAAATCCGTCATCAACCAGAAGGTTTTCACATTGCCTTTAATGACGGTAATGTTTTTGGTGAAGAACAAAATAAACATTTTCATATCCATATCATTCCACGCTATAAAAATGAACCGCTTAAACTGGATCAGCGTTGGGGTATCATTAACGAAAAATGATCCTTTTCTCATCCTACAAAAAAGACGCAAGCGTGTCTTTTTTAGTTCAATATATTGCTTCATTCAACCCTGTTTTTTATCACCTGCAAAGTGTGTCACTTTATATCGTTAAACCACCTAAATTTTCGTACAAGCGATTTATCTTCTAAAAGACTTATGCTTTTTATATGAATTTTTAAAAGTTTTGCTAGCATGAAGTGACATGGATGCCGCCATATTAGGCAGGGGTATATAAGCAAAAAGGAAGCACTGCTTTGTTTGCAGTACAACAATGCGGTTAAACAAAAATGGGAATCAAAGTGAAGCATCGCCTACGCAGCACAATTTAAACTTTAGATGTAAAGCCTGACATTGAAAGCTTTACATCACCAAACAATAGATCTATCACATTGATTTTATTGATCTAGAAATTATATTGAATGTATGTATTTTTCAGCAGCTCGCTTATCAAATTAAATTCTGACTATTCAAAAAGCGTTACTCTCACCAATCTCATGCGCAGTTTTCAGATAATTTTCTGTAATTCATTCGAATTTGGTTATACTGAACCACCTATTTTTGCCCTAGATTGATATGTCGCAATTTTCATTTTCAGATGCATTACTGACTTGGTTTGATCAACACGGACGCCATGATCTGCCTTGGCAGGTGGCAGATGATCCCTACAAAGTTTGGGTCTCTGAAATTATGTTGCAACAAACCCAAGTCAAAACAGTACTGCAGTATTTTGATAAATTTATTCAACGCTTCCCTACCGTTGACGATTTAGGTCAAGCTTCATGGGATGATGTTGCACCTTATTGGGCAGGCTTGGGTTATTACGCACGGGCCAGAAACTTACACAAAGCTGCGACGCTTGTCAGCCAACAAGGATATTTTCCAAGCACTCTGGAACAATGGATGGAGCTTTCAGGTATCGGGCGTTCGACTGCAGGTGCACTCATGTCACTTGGCTTACGCCAATATGGTGTCATTATGGATGGCAATGTAAAACGCGTGTTAGCGCGATTTTTTGCCATTGAAGATGATCTCAGTAAACCTGTACATGAACGGGCAATGTGGCAATTGGCTGAAAATCTGTGTCCCACTGAACGCAATCATGACTATACTCAGGCAATTATGGATTTAGGTGCAACCATCTGCACCCCTAAAAAACCATTATGTCTATATTGTCCAATGCAGCAACATTGCCAAGCCCACCAACAAGGATTAGAAACGGAACTCCCTTATAAAAAGCCTAAAAAGCCAGTTCCTGTAAAAACCGGTAAAGTTTTACTGATTGAATCTCAAGGACAATGGTTGTGGGAGCAACGACCTAATAGTGGTCTATGGGGAGGACTATGGAGTTTACCAATATTTGAAACTGAGGCTGAACTGCAACAGATCAGTGAACGTTTAAAGCTGGTTTCAACCCTTGAGCCTGTACAGATTTCGCACAGCTTCACTCATTTTACCTGGATATTAACCGCACATATCATTCATGTTGAAAAAGACCAAGCAGAATATCTTCAAGCTGAACTTGGCGGTGAATGGCTCACGCCACAAAAAGCTACACAAATGGGCATACCCACAGCCATGAAAAAATTGATCTCAGCAATCAAAATATGACATAGTCAGGCACGGGTATTCTGATCATTTTTTTCAATTTTAATTTACCCTTTTTTAAACCTCAAAGCTGAAATTTGAAACTAGAAAAAAGGATGTCTCGTGCCACGTCGTATCCAATATTGTATGATTGCCCTTTTTGCAATTATGTTAACTGCATGTACCACCGCACCCAAAAAAACCAGTAGTAACAGACCGCATCTTCCGCAAGTTCAGATTAATCGTTTAAAAGCAATGCCGCTCCCTACACGCCTGGCGATTCCTGTCGATGGTGTTAAACCACAAAATCTCACCGATACATGGGGAGCCTCCCGAAGTGCCGGACGCGCGCATGAAGGCATTGACATCATGGCTTCACGTGGAACCAAAGTGTACAGCAATACTGAAGGGGTGATTACCAGTTTAAAAAGCAATAATTTAGGCGGTAATGTCATTTGGCTAATGGGACCCGGTGGCGCTTATCATTACTATGCGCATTTGAATGATCACCGACGTGGTTTAAAAGAAGGAGACTACGTTAAAAAAGGTGAACTGATCGGTTATGTGGGCAATACAGGAAATGCACGACATACTGCACCTCATTTACACTATGGACTATACTTAAGAGGTAAGGGTCAAGGTGCAGTAAACCCTTATCCGTATTTACGTTAAATTTAGATTAGATATTTAGGAATATTCCATGTCAGAAGCATTGCTTGAGCGTTTGGTTGAATTTGCAGAATCAGGCAATCAACAAAAAATTGTCCTCAATGGGCAAAGCCATCAAGGCTGGATTATGGAAATCACCAATGAAGCCCTCATGATCAGTACTGGCTTTGCAGATAAGGCTGGTAAAGATATTTGGATAAATTTCCCTGACCTAGAAGCAGCCCAACTTTCATATTGGGATAATAAACAAGATCAATGGGTCGAATTTAAACTCTAAATACATCAAAGAATGGAGCATCTTTCATGATCAATAAACGCTGCGGTTGGTGTTCAGATGATCCAATTTATATTGAATATCACGATCATGAATGGGGTAAACCAAATCGTAATGAGCAACATTTATTTGAAATGTTATGCCTCGAAGGACAACAAGCAGGATTATCTTGGATTACTGTTTTAAAAAAACGTGAATCTTATCGAACACATTTTTTTAATCATCCAATTCAAACCATTGCTGAATTTACTGAACAAGATTTGGCGTTGAAATGCCAAGATACGGGACTCATTCGTCATATTGGTAAACTTACCGCTATTCGTGACAATGCAATTGCATGGCAAACTATGAAAGCGAAAAATATTGATATGGTGGATTGGCTTTGGGATTTTGTTGATCAACAGGTACAGCTGAATGATGTTCCTGATTATCGACAAGCACCTGCACAAACTGAAGCTAGCCTTAAGTTGTCTAAAACTTTGAAGAAAAATGGCTTTAAGTTTGTCGGTCCAACAACATGCTATGCATTCATGCAGGCTGTTGGAATGGTCAATGACCATGAAAATGATTGTATGTCGCGCTAAATTTTACTTAAAACAGGAAGGATTCATATGTCAGCCAATATCATTCAATCCTATGCAGCCCTGGAAGCAGGCGCTGAACTTGTACCCTTTCAATTTGATGCTGGTGATTTAGCGCCACATCAAGTTGAAGTTAAAGTTGAATACTGCGGTTTATGCCACTCTGATGTTTCAGTGATTAATAATGAATGGGGAAATGCAGTTTTTCCAGTTGTTGGCGGTCATGAAATTATTGGATTGATCACTCAGTTGGGTTCAGAAGCAAAAGGTTTAAAAGTCGGACAGCGTGTAGGAATTGGCTGGACAGCAGAAAGTTGTCAACACTGTGACCCATGTGTCAGTGGACAGCAAGTGCTATGTACGGGTGAGAAAAAAGCCACGATCGTTGGTCATGCTGGCGGTTTTGCGGATAAGGTTCGTGCCGGGTGGCAATGGATTATTCCTCTTCCAGAAGATTTAGATCCTGAAAGTGCAGGTCCACTGTTATGTGGTGGGATCACGGTTTTTGATCCAATTTTAAAACACCAAATCCAAGCCATTCACCATGTTGGCGTGATTGGAATTGGTGGTTTGGGTCATATGGCCATTAAACTACTCAAAGCTTGGGGATGTGAAATTACCGCATTCACCTCTAATTTAGATAAGTACGATGAGCTCAGAGCGATGGGCGCAGACCATATCGTCAATAGTCGTGATGCAAACGACTTAAAAGCCCAACGCGGCAAATTTGATTTATTATTATGCACAGTGAACGTAAGTCTAGAGTGGAAAGCATATCTGAATACACTTGCTCCAAATGGCACCATTCATATGTTAGGAATGGTTCTTGAACCTATGCCCATTCCTGCAGGTACATTGATCAGTGGCGCAAAATCAGTAACAGGTTCTCCGACAGGCTCCCCTTTTGCATTACGTCAATTGTTGCAATTCGCAGCCCGCAAAAATATTGCACCACAAATTGAAGTGTATCCAATGTCAAAAATTAATGAGGCTTTGGAACGTCTTCATTCAGGAAAAGCTCGTTATCGTATTGTGTTAAAAGCGGATTTTTAATTTTAGCTTTTTCTGCAATCCGCTGAATGATCTTGGATAGGAGGCTTATATACTCCTATCCTATACAGAACTTATTCGACTTCTAATTTTAAATAACGGTAAACCGTGAATGTAAATCATTTTTTATTAATCATTCATGTATTTCCCTGATTTAAGCCACACTCTTGGCTGACAATTCAGCTCGAACCCAATCTGCCAACAACATAATGGCGTCTTGAACTTCCTGAGACAATTCATGCCCTGCGTTGAGACGGATACAGTTGTTATAACGATGATCTTCACCAAAAATAATACCTGGAACAATATTGATACTGTATTGCTGCGCATAGTAATACAACGCCAAACTGTCCACTTGTTCAGGAAATTGTAACCACAATGCATAACTTCCCTGCGGTTGATTCAAACGGATACTCACACCATGAAAGGCATACTGGATAAATTGTCGATACTGCTCGACCTGTGCCATCAGCTTAGGACGTAATTCACTCAGATGCTGACGATAGGCTCTGCTATAAATCATATCGGCAAGCCCCAATTGCAAAGGCGTATTTACTGAAACATTTTGTAAAATCAGTCTTGCATGTAAATGTTGCAAACGCTGTGGCAAACAAAACCAGCCTACCCGATAAGAAGTCGATAGAGACTTGGAGACTGAGCTACAATACACCACATAGCCTTGTTGATCCCAATATTTAATTGGCAAAGGGCGTTTGGCATTAAAACTACATTCTGCATAAATGTCATCTTCAATGACATAGCATTGATATTTAGCCGCAAGTTGTGCAATGCGTTCTTTCTCAGTATTACTGAGACAAAAACCGAGTGGATTTTGAAAATTGGCTGTCAATAAGCAGATTTTTACGCCCGGGTTTTGCATTTCTTGCTCTAAACGATCTAGATCAAAACCCTCTGTGTTGGCAGGGATTTCAATAATTTTTCGCTTTAACAAAGCCAATAACTGTAACTGTCCATTATAGTTCGGAGTTGGCACAATCACACTATCGCCAACTTGAGTCAGACTCTGAATCATGACTGACAAGGCAGGCATACAGCCATTACTGATATAAATATCTTCTTTCGCAATGTAAAAACCATCTTCTGCCCAATGTGCAGACAAAGCTTCTCTTAATTGGAGATGACCTTGACGATCGTTATATAAAAAATCTTCCGGCTTACTGTGTTTTAAAGCACGTTGAATCGAACGGCGTAAGGCTTCTACAGGAACTAAATTGGGGGACAGTTGAATCGAACCGAGATGAATCAATTTATTATTGATCGCCGCTTCATGAATTTGAATCTGTAATTCCAAATTAGACACTTCACGCGCTCTCGACTTAAAATCGGGATGATTAGGTACTTCGATCTGAGGACTATTAGGCAATGCCTGTACAAAATAACCTGACTTTTCTTTTACAAAAATCAAGCCTTGCGCTTCAAGTAATTCATAACAGCTTTTAGCCGTATTCAAACTCACCTTTTGTAATTCAGCAAATTGACGTAAAGAACTAAGACGCTGCCCTACGGTTAATTCACCACAATAAATTTTCTGCGCAATCTGCTGTGCCAAGACTTGATACTGAAAAGCCATATCTGTACCCAAATTTTAATATTTGTTGTATCTGTACCTGTAAATCTAACAGATCTATGCTTCTTTTACAGCCAGTTTTTAAAACATAATTGATTTGAAAGGAGAAAATAATGAGAATCATCGCTCTTGCGAGCCTTGCTTTGGTACTCAGTGCCTGCCAGCCTCAACAAGTCAATAAAGTTGCCCAGCAACAACATTTTGTATGTAAATCTTTGATTGAAGGCTTTTTAAAAACACAGCGTTTGGGAAACTATCAACTTGATCATTTACAACCTACGCTACATGAAACCGTAGCTGTCAGACACTACCATTATCGTGCCAGCGGTGATCAAACTGTCAAAATTAATATGCCTGTACAGAAAAATTTGGAATTCAAATGCCAGCAGACGTCTGCTGAACATTTCGAGATTCATTTGGTGACACCCCAACAATCCGACACTCAACCTTTACTGAGTCTAGATTTACCCCCGCAAAAAACTATCGAAACTTTGACAGCTTTTGCGCTAAAAACTCAATAAATAAACGGACACGTTTCGGTAAATGTTCTTGTTGATAATAAACGGCATGGATGTGTTGCTCGTAAATTTCTATTTGATCTTCAAATAGAGCGATCAACCTTCCCTCTCTGAGATCTTTGAGTACCTCAAATGCTGAAAGTCTGGCTATGCCATGCCCACGAAGACAAAGCTGACGTACTGTTTCACCGCTAGATGCTTTGATCTTCGGTTGTACTGTCAATTTTTCACCATTTACACGAATGGGCCAGGTATTCAAATGATTTACCTTACTAAATCCAATTTGGACATGGTTGAGGATATCCAGGGGGGTTTCAGGATAACCATTTCGTGCTAAATACTCAGGACTGGCAACAATGTATAAACGACTTTTACACAGCAATCTCGCATGTAGGCTGGAGTCATTTAATTCTCCAAAACGTATTGCCACATCCGTTTTATGTTCCAATAAATCAATAATTTGATCATTGCTGTTTAATTCAATTTCAATTTCTGGATAAAGCTGAGAAAACTCCTGCATTAAGGGTGCAATCACATGCAATACAAAAGGAGTAGCCGAATCGACACGAATCAAGCCAGAAGTATCACTGTCCGACTTCAGTAAAGCATCTTCAGCTTCATTCAGGTCATGTACAATTTTTCGGGCTTTTTCTAAAAATAATTGACCTTCCTGAGTTAACTTAAGCTTCCTTGTCGTGCGCTCCAATAGCGTGACATTAAGTTTAGATTCAAGCCGTTGCAAAGCCCGACTCACGCCAGAAGTGGTTTGTTCAAGATGTGTTGCAGCTGCAACGATCGAACCACTATCCACAATATTGATAAAGGCCTGTAATTCCTCAAGTGTAGATTTCATCGTAATAACCGCACACTTTATTGTTGATTTATAGTCAATAATATTTTGCATATTCCTGTATTTTTCCGCAACAATTAATGGAGCAAAATAGCGCTAATCTCAGAAAACACAGTGAATCCCTCATGACACACATCGTTCCTCAATTTGGTGTAGGTACTTTTCGCTTAACAGGTCAAACCGTGATTGACTCAGTCAAAAATGCGCTAGATGTCGGTTACCGTGCTGTAGATACAGCACAAATCTATGGCAATGAAGCCGAAGTGGGTCAGGCAATTGCTGAAAGCCATATTCCTCGTGATGATTTATTTATCACCACAAAGATATGGACAGACAATTATCAAGCAGACAAACTCATTCCAAGCCTGAAAGAAAGCCTGCGCAAACTACGCACAGATGCTGTTAATTTAACGTTAATCCATTGGCCTGCACCCAGTTTAGGTATTTCTGTTGCAGACATGATGCACAATCTTTTGGAAGCCAAGAAACTTGGCTTGACTGAACATATTGGGATTTCAAACTTCAATATTGACTTGTCACAGCAGGCAATTGATGCTGTGGGACGTGAACATATTGCGACCAACCAAATTGAACTGAGTCCTTATTTGCAAAACTCAAAATTGGTAGATTTCTTAGAATCTCGGCATATTGATGTGACCTCATATATGACTTTGGCTTACGGTAAAGTTTTAAACGATCCTGTATTGGCTGAAATTGCCCAGCAACATCAAGCTTCTACAGCACAAATTGCATTGGCATGGGCATTGCAACAAGGTTTTGCAGTCATCCCATCATCGACCAAGCGAGAAAACTTAATCGCAAACTTAAAAGCGCAAGAGATTCGACTTTCTGCTGAAGAAATGCAGATGATTGCACAATTAGAATGCAATGGTCGTGAAGTTGATCCTGAAAACCTAGCACCGAAGTGGGATGTTTAAATTGGTGCTCAGTTGAAATGATTATTTTTGCCCGATGAAACAACATCAATTGCTTTGCAAAGTTCTATTTTGTGAAGCATTGATGTTTGTTTGACTGCATCAAAATCCAAATTCAAAACCTTGTGTTGAGCATCAGCATCCAAGAATTGTGTTACTGCTATGGATCTGCAGATCGCACGGCTGTACTTCGTCATTTTTCAATCTTCGGCATATTTGAGATCTTTCATGAAATTAAATTTTCCTCTGTTTGCTTTAGCCATCGGTGCTTTTGCAATCGGAACAACTGAATTCTCCCCAATGGGTTTTCTTCCTCAAATTGCAGAAAACCTGAATATCTCAATTCCCACCGCGGGGATGCTGATCACGGCTTATGCCTTGGGTGTGATGATTGGTGCTCCGATCATGACCTTATGGTTTGGACATTTTTCTCGGCGTAAAGCACTGATTTTAGCCATGAGTATTTTCACAGTGGGAAACATCCTTGCGGCAATTGCGCCTAATTATTGGGGCCTGATGGGCGCGCGAATTCTGACCAGTCTAAATCATGGTGTATTTTTTGGGATTGGCTCGATTGTTGCCACCAGTGTTGTCGCTAAAGACAAACAAGCCAGCGCTGTCGCCATGATGTTTATGGGACTGACCATTGCCAATATTGGTGGAGTACCTTTAGCTACATGGGTTGGGCAAAATATCGGTTGGCGTATGTCCTTTGCCGCCATAGCGATCTTGGGTGTAATGACCATGTTGGCTTTATGGAAAGCCCTACCTGTAGATACCACGAGGCAACGTCCCAATCTAAAAGCTGAACTGAAAGTATTAACTCGCTTGCCTGTTATTTTTGCCTTGTTAACCACAGTGATGAGTGCAGGTGCTATGTTTACGCTCTACACCTATATTGCACCGAGCTTGCAAAGTATCACCCATGCCAGCCCAATGTATATCACCCTGATGCTGGTATTAATTGGCATCGGTTTCTCTATTGGAAATCATCTCGGTGGGAAATTTGCAGATCAATCACTGAATAAAACACTGACAGGCTTTTTAGTGCTATTAATGCTGTCCATGTTACTGTTTCCAATCTTGGCACAAACACCGCTTGGAGCAGCATTGGCGCTCATCGTTTGGGGAACTGCAGCCTTTGCCGTTGTGCCGCCACTCCAAATGCGCGTCATGTCTGTTGCACATGAAGCACCCGGACTGGCCTCTTCGGTAAATATTGGGGCATTTAACTTAGGTAATGCTTTAGGAGCAACCGTTGGTGGAGCAGTCCTCAGTATGGGTATGAACTATTCAGCCGTTTCGATTGCAGGTGCTGTACTTACCGCATTGGGATTGGTTTTGGTCTTTATCCAGATCAAAATAACAAAAGAACCCGTTCATCAATTCAGCTCACTTTAAAGCATCTAATCCTCTGTGACTGAATAAGTTTATTATCCCCCCTGCATCTTCACATGATGCAGGGAATCAGAACTGTAAAAACTGCCCTATAGCTGATCATTTTAAAATTTCAGGTAATGCAGCAAGCTTGGTATTCTTCGCCAGTTCAATTTTCATCTTTTGCAACATTTGATAAGGCTGTTGCTCAACCAACAGATTGGTCACGCTTGCTGGAATTGATCCTTCAGGATTGGCATGTCCAGAGGTGATTACTTTCACTTTATTCGGACCCAGTTTTTGGAAAGTCCAATCCCCCGCATAATCTTTTAGTCGTACGTAATCTGAGTTCAGCGCTTTACCTTGTTGAACCGCAGCGTTTTTAATATAAATCGTGCCATTGCTGTCTTTAGACATCGTTCCTTTCACCACCATGTCACGATCTTTTAAAGGAAAAGGAAAGTCTAAAACCATATAAATACTGAACTCACCCTTTTTATCATCCCGAGATAAAACTTCAGCTTTAGCAACATTCGGTACCCACTTAGATGAGTTATTGACATCCAATACTAAAGCAACAGCGCGCTCAATAGGTACATCCAGTGTGGTTTCGGCTTTATAGGACAAAACAGGATTATTGATATCTTTATACGTCCAAACCTTAATGTTGTTTTTGTTCAGACTCAATTTAGCATTGTTCGGTAAAGCAGCTTGTGCAGTCAGGCTAAAAGCACTGACTACACAACTCAGTAACATCACTGTTTTTTTCATTTTTTATGTTCAAAATTTAACTCATTGTTATAATTCTAGCGCAACATGTTTTAAGCTTGAATATCATTTAAGCCTAAAACGTCCTTCATATCGTATTTTTTTGCTTCTTTTCCGACAACCCATGCTGCTGCACGTACAGCACCTGCCGCAAAGTTCATGCGATTGGTTGCTTTGTGCGTCACTTCGACACGCTCACCCTCACCAATGAACATCACGGTATGCTCACCAACAATATCACCGCCACGAATGGTTTCAAAACCGATGGTTTCGCGCTCACGTGGACCTGTGTGACCTTCACGACCATAAACCGCTACTTTTTTCAAATCACGACCTAAAGTTTCAGCAACCGCTTCCCCCATCATCAAAGCCGTTCCTGATGGTGCATCGACTTTATGACGATGGTGAGCTTCGATAATCTCGATATCCACTGTATCACCAAATACTTTTGCAGCCAGCTCAAGCAATTTAATGGAAACATTGACACCGACTGAATAGTTTGCAGCATACACAATTGGCGTCTCTGCCGCAGATTGATTCAACAAGGTTTTTTGCTCATCTGAAAAACCTGTTGTTCCAATCACCATTGCAACACCCGCTCCACGACATAACTTTAGATGGCTCTCTGTAGCCACAGGTGCAGTAAAATCAATCACGACATCAACGTCTTTTAAGATTTCTTCCAAACTGCCCACCACTTTAACACCCACAGCGCCAATGCCAGCAAGTTCTCCTGCATCTGCACCAATCAGCGTACTTTCTGGACGCTCAACAGCTGCTGCAAGTTGATAACCCGCTTGTTGTACCGCTTGAATCAATGTACGGCCCATACGACCGCCTGCACCTAAAATACCAATACGTGGAGCTGCTGACATACGATCTTCCTAAATCTGAATTTGAAAATTTGGCTCTACTATAACAAAACTCAGTTCCAAGACGACGATTCCATTTAAAAAAATACCTTGAACTTTTTAATTACTTCAAAATCTGACTGTGTGATGGATCGTAAATTGACTCAACAAAGAAATAGATGAATATTAAAAAAGATATTGATAAAACTTTGAAACATTTACAACGTTGCTCAAGCGATTTTCATCAAAATGCAAGAATCGCACCGCAGACTACTGCCACGAATGAAAATAATATGGATGATAAGGAGACCAATATGCATTCGAATAAAATGGCTTTTGTACTTGTGCTCGCAACAATGATGACCAATGTTTGGGCTGAATCTTTACCAGCATCAACCTCTGTGCTTGTAGAAGAAAAAGCAGTAACTCAAGGCAACACAACTGCGCCTGCTGAAACACCAACAGAAGTTCGTGTTGAAGACATCGATGCTCCAATTCTTGAGTAGTTCTGGTTTGTTGTTATCATTAGAGGGTATGGGGGCGTATCCTCTAATATTAAAACTGCTTGACTCATTTACAAAAGCATCAATATGAAATCATCAAAACAAAAATTCCACTCATGGTCGCAGCTAGCCATTCTTATTTTTCAATTTTATAGAATATTTAGAAACTCAAATCAAAAAACAAAACCATTTTAAATAAAATTTAAGCTAAATAGATAAGTATTAAAAATCTCGGAAATCTTACAAAGAATAGCTCAACCCAAGGACATATCATGCAAATTAAAACCATAATTTTCGGACTGATGATGACAACAGCGGTTTCATTCAGTTGGGCACAAGAGTCTTCAACACCCACTGAAGCTCAGACAATCCCTTCATCTGCTCCAGCAGTAATTCTTCCACAAGATGACAATTCAATCGATGCTGCCCCAGATGATCATGAATTTGATCTTTCACAATCGAACCAAACCACAAAATAAAAAATGGAGCAACAGCTCAATGTTGCTCCATTTTTTAATGCTTTTATGACTGAATTAAACTTAGTCAAATAATCGGTCAAAGAAAGATTTTTTCTTCGGCGAAGATTTATTGTCATCGCTTTCCATTGTTGCTTGAAGTTCTTTCAACAACTCACGTTGGCGACTGGTCAAATTCACAGGTGTTTCTACCACAATACGGCAGAGTAAATCACCTTGCATGCTACTGCGCACAGGTTTTACCCCTTTACCGCGTAAACGGAACATTTTGCCAGTTTGCGTACCTTCTGGCACTTTCAAACTAACACGACCATCTAAAGTTGGAATCTCAAGTTCCTTACCCAAGGCAGCATCAGCAATGCTCACAGGAACATCCATATACAAGTCTGCCCCGTCACGTTGGAAGATGTCATGTTCACGCACAACCACTTCAACGTATAAGTCGCCAGACTGGCCATCACGGATTGCTTCACCTTTACCTGTCAGGCGTACACGATCACCGTTATCTACACCTGCGGGAATGGTCACTTCAAGCGTTTGTTGGCGATCTGAAACTCCAGAACCATGACACTTGTTACAAGGGTTTTTAATGATTTTTCCTTGCCCACGACAAGTGCTACAAGTCTGTTGGACTGAGAAAAACCCCTGCTGCATACGTACCTGACCTGCACCATGACAAGTCTTACACGTTTCCACATCATTCGGATTTTTTGAACCTTTGCCATCACAGGCATCGCAGGGTGCGGGTGCCGTGAAAGTAATGGTTTTTTTCACGCCTTTCACTGCTTCTTCAAGCGTTAATTCCATGACATAACGCAGGTCTGAGCCACGACGCGCACGTTGTTGACCACGACCGCCGCCGCCAAAAGCACCACCGAAAATATCACCAAACTGGCTGAAAATATCTTCGGCACTGAATCCACCGCCGAAGCCGCCGCCGCCCATACCACCTTCAAAGGCATTGTGCCCCATACGGTCATACATGCTACGTTTTTCACTGTCCGAAAGCACTTCATAGGCTTCCGCACACTCTTTAAACTTTTCTTCAGCTTCGGAATTGTCAGGGTTGCGATCTGGATGATACTTCATCGCCAACTTACGGTAGGCTTTTTTAATTTCATCATCACTAGCGGTTTTAGAAATACCTAAAACCTCATAATAATCACGTTTAGCCATGATTGGCGATGCTCCACAAAAATTTGATAATACTTCTATGCAGAGTAAATTGGGGGCGATGTTATTTTTTACAAGTTTGAAATCTAGTTTTTTTTAAAAAACTGCTTTTTTCTGTAAATATTTTGTAAAACCCTTAAACCAAATATTGAGTAAATATAGCCATGCAATCGCACTAAACACCACACCTGCCACCGTGCATGCCTTTACCCAGATAAAGCTATCCCAATAGAAAAACATTAAAGGAATAAACCACAATGCAGCAAAAGCCGCTAGAATCAAAAAAATGACAGCATTGCGCATAATCCACAATGCTTGTGCATGTATCCATACCTCTGCATCATTTGCTACTGCTACCTTGCGCGCTAACCAATATGCGAGCACTGCTGTAATCACCGTAAATAATGCAAGAAACATAAACAAATAAGAGCTCGTAATGAACTTACGATGCTGTTCTGGATTTGTTTGCCCCATGGGTGTTTTTGACCTCAAATTCATCGCATACTGATTGACTTATTATGCAATGAAATTTCCTATGTTATTTTCTGTTAAAGATTAAGTGCTACTATATTGAAGTTTTCAATTTTTCGCACCTAATATTCACAACAAATTATGTATTTTCTGTAGTTTTTTTAATCTTAAACCAAGTCGCATATAGCGCAGGTAAGAAAAATAAGGTCAAAAGTGTAGCGATAATTAATCCACCCATAATCGCAACAGCCATCGGACCAAAGAAAATACTACGCGATAACGGTATCATCGCCAAAACAGCGGCCAATGCAGTAAGAATAATTGGACGGAAACGGCGTACTGTCGCGTCCAGAATTGCATCCCATTGATTATGTCCAGCTCGAATATCCTGCTCAATTTGATCGATCAGAATTAAAGAGTTCCGCATAATCATGCCTGACAGTGCAATCGTACCGAGCATTGCCACAAAGCCGAACGGTTTATTAAATAACAGCAGGAATAAAACCACACCAATCAAACCCAACGGCGCGGTCAAAAACACAATGAAAGAACGTGAAATACTTTTCAACTGAATCATCAAAAGCGTAAATACCACTGCCAGAAATAGGGGCATACCTGCATTCACAGACGTCTGTCCTTTGGCAGATTCCTCCACTGTTCCACCCACTTCAACCAAATAGCCACTTGGTAAAGTTGCTCGAAGTTGATCCATTTTTTCCGCCATTTCATTTACAACAGTAGCAGGCTGTAATTGCGTTCGAATATCTGCACGTACGGTAATGGTTGGTAAACGATTGCGATGCCAAATCAAACCATCTTCAAACTTATACTGTAGTGTGGCGATCTGTGCCAAAGGTACAGTGGTACCTTTGCTGGTCGGTACAGCCAAACTTGACAATGCTTCCACATTAATCCGTTCAGCCCGATCTCCACGGATACGAACATCAATCAATTCACGTTTTTCACGATACTGATTAATGATCGCACCTGAAATCGAACTGTTTAAGAAATTCGCCAAATCTTCAGAACTTACGCCCATTTGACGCGCACGATCTTGGTCGATCACTAAAGAAATGATTTTACTTTGCTCTCCCCAATCCAAATGCACATTGCCTGTATTCGGATTTTCACTCAGCAGTTGAGCAACTTTCTGCGCTTCCTGACGTACAACAGCAACGTCTTCACCAGATACACGATACTGCAATGGGTAACCGACTGGAGGACCATTTTCCAACAGAGACACCCTTGTCCGCACCTGTGGCAATAATTGGCGAATTTGAGTGTCTAAGGATTTACGAATTTCATCCCGATCATCTAATGATGATGCCAGCACCACAAACTGTGCAAAACTGGCCTGTGGCATTTGTTGATCAAGTGGCAAGTAAAAACGGGGAGAACCTGTACCAACATAAGCGACATAATTATCGATGCCTTTTTGTTTGGATAAAAACGCTTCGACTTTTTTCACAGCATTTTCGGTTGCTGTCAGTGAAGCCCCTTCTTCTAATTTTAAATCAACCAGAATTTCTGCGCGATTTGACGGTGGAAAGAACTGCTGTGGAACAAACTTAAACATCACCACCGACAGTACAAATACACCGACGGTAATGGAAATTACGGTTTTACGATAAGTCACACACCAGTTCACCAACTTTCTAAAGCCTTGATAAAATTTCGATTGATAGGGATCAAAATGCTCACCCACATGATGAATCACAGGTTGCGGTTCTGGCTGTTTGCGCAATCTTGCATAAAGACGCTGATACCACGGTGCTTTTTGGGCTTCTTTACTAAAATCAGGCAGTAATTTATCGCCTAAATAAGGTACAAAAATGACCGCGGCAAACCATGAAACAACTAAAGCAATGGTCACCACCTGGAAAATCGAGCGTGTATATTCACCTGTACTTGATGCAGCTGTCGCAATCGGTAAGAAGCCTGCTGCCGTAATCAATGTTCCTGTCAGCATTGGAAATGCCGTACTGGTCCATGCAAAGCCTGCGGCTTTCATCCGACTATAGCCTTGCTCCATTTTGATCGCCATCATTTCGACGGCGATAATGGCATCATCAACCAATAGTCCGAGGGCTAAAATCAGTGCCCCTAAAGAAATTTTATGCAGACCGACATCAAACAAGTTCATCCCTGCAAAGGTCATGGCGAGCACCAGTGGGATCGAAAAGGCGACCACCAATCCGGTTCGGAAACCCAAAGAGAAGAAACTCACCAATAAGACAATGATCACGGCCTCAGCAAGAACTTTCACGAATTCATGAATGCTACGCTGTACTGCAACAGGCTGATCTGAAACTTTTTTCAGTTCCATGCCTAAAGGTAAAGTTTTCTGTAGCGTCTGGAATTCTGTTTCCAAATTTTTACCCAAGGCAATGATGTCACCACCTTTACGCATGGACACAGCAAGACCAATACCATTTTCACCCATAAAACGCATACGGGGCTGTGCCGGCTCGCTAAAACCCCGATAAACTTCAGCTACATCGCCCAGTTGAATGGTTTTATTTCCCACCAACAATGGCATCTTTTTCAGGTCGTCAACACTCTTTAAAGCCCCACTGACACGAATCTGAATACGGTCGGTACCGGTTTCGAAAAATCCTGCACTGGTAACACTATTTTGTTTTGCCAAAGCTTCTTGGATTGCCGTAACCGGGACACCCATCTGCACCGCTTTGGTATTTGAAAGTTCAATCCAAATCTTTTGATCTTGTAAGCCAACCAAATTGACTTTGCTGACATCTTTCACTCGCTGTAAGCGAAGCTGTAATCGATCGGCATACTCTTTAAGCGTGGCATAGTCGAAGTCTTTGCCTGTCAAAACATAAATATTTCCAAATGTGTCTCCAAACTCATCATTAAAGAATGGACCTTGAACACCAGCAGGTAACTGGGTTTTGATGTCACCGACTTTTTTACGTACTTGGTACCAAACATCCGGAATTTGACTGGACTTCAAAGAGTCCTTTGCCATAAACATGACCATAGACTCACCGGGACGAGAGTATGCCATGATCTTGTCATATAGCCCTGTGCTCATGAGCTCCTTTTCAACCTTGTCGGTGATTTGCAAAGACACTTCCTGTGCCGTTGCACCCGGCCAATAAGTTTGTACCACCATAACTTTAAAGGTAAAAGGTGGATCTTCACTTTGAGACAGTTTGGAATAAGAAAATAACCCGACAATTCCCAGCAAAATCATAAAATAAAGTACTAAGCCTTTATTTTTAAGTGCCCATTCGGACAAATTAAAGGAGTTAAATAGACTCATGATCATGCCCCTTTTTGGATAGTTACGGCACGATTTTCACGATCTATCGGTTTAATTTTTTGCTTGTCACGGAGTAAGTGAACACCGCCAACCACGACCCATTGTCCAGCATTCAAACCACTTAATACCGTGACATTGTCGCGCCCATAACGACCTAAGGTTACTGAAACCCTACGAATGGTCTGATCAGGATTGACCACCCAGATATAAGCCTGATTGTTATTGGCTGAAACACTGGTGAGCGGAACACTCAAGCTGTTTTGAATATTTTGATTAAAAAATACCCGTGCACTTTGACCCAATTGAATGGCTGATTGCCCTTCTTTTAAAGCCACTTTGACGGTAAAAGTACGTGACTGATCAGCGGCAGGCGAAATCTCACGGACATAAGCTGCAAATTTATCCTGAGGCTTTGACCACAAGGTAATCCATGCACTTTGACCCACTTTAATTTCAGAAATTGCCTGTTCAGGAACACCGATAACGACTTCACGATCACCATCAATTGCCAGTTGATAAGCCGCTTGACCAGCCGAAACCACTTGCCCAATTTCCATATTACGTTGCGTAATCACTCCATTTTTATTGGCAATCAGCTGGTTATAACCCGTTTGGTTGGCACTCACATCATAGTTGGATTGTGCTTGTTTAAGACTTGCCTGCGCTGCGTCATATTGATTTTTGATAGCATCGTATTGTGAACGGCTGACTGCATTGATCGGTAATAACTGTTGGAAGCGTTTAAATTCATCCGCTGCAACTTTGGCAGCAGATTGAGCACTTTCAAGTTGTGCTCTTGCTGAGTTCAACTGTAATTCAGCATCTTTGACATCAAGCTTTGCCAAAACCTGTCCAACCTTGACTCGATCACCAACATCGACATAGCGTGCAGTGATCTGCCCGCCAACTCGAAACGCCAATGCAGTTTGTTGACGTGCCTGCACATCGCCAGCATAGCTTTTCTGATCTTCTTGGGAAGTCAATGGTTGGGCAACCATCACCAAGGGAACCTGTTCCACTTCGGGGACTGGTTTACTACACCCCACCATGATGATACTCCACAATCCCAATAGGCTTATGATCATTAAATTTAGTCTACGCATAGGCAAGGCTCTTATTCAAATGCTTTCTTTTTTGGAAAATACAATGAGAATTCAAGATTTATTGATCATTCATCTGTATACAGCAAACAAAACCACACTTTGTTCTTTCTCAAGTTTTCGCTAAAATTATCTCAGCGCGCGTTAAGAATTTTGAAAATAGTCTCTATTTTCTTGATTCGTAGTTTGCCCATTTATTTTTAGCCAATAACGCAAGCCATTGATGAAGTATCAAAATACCTTTTCGTTGCTCATTTTTTAATTAATATACTGCATGGTACAATAATTGTGAATCATGTTTTGAGTAATTGACCTAATTTTGTTTTTTTGGGAATTATTGTGCAAACAACAGTTGGCCGTCCAAAGGACTTAGAAAAACGTAAACACATTGTAGAAGCAGCAAAAAAACTGTTTCTAAAGCTCGGCTATCATGGTTCCAGTATGAACCAGATTGCCAAAGAAGCCGGTGTGACCAAACTGACCGTATATAACCATTTTCAAGATAAAGAAACTTTATTTAGCTGCGCCATTGAAGAAACCTGCGAAGAATCGATTAATGCCCGCCCATTACGTCTCAATGCTGAAAGTGATTTTTATGCACATTTTTTTCAGGCCTGCGAACTGGCGATGAGTGTCATCAATTTACCCGAAGCCATTAAACTGGAACATTTATTATTGGAACTTGCCGCAGAAAAGAATCCATTGGCACTACAATTTTATAATTCGTCCCATCAGAGAATGTGTTCGGTATGGCAAGACTTTTTTCAACAAGCCACCACCCTGCAATTTATTCAGGCAGACCAAATCGAGAAACAGACCAATTTGATTTTGTCTTTATTGCTTGGTGTTCGCCATCATGAGGTCCTACTAGGAATTCGTCCAATTCCAACAGAGCAAGAAAAACAGCAAATCATCAAAGAAAGTATTGATTTATTTATGCTGAAATATAAGCCGTGAGAGTGCTATTAAAAAACTAAATAATGTGCAATTGCTGTTTCAGGCATACTCGAAGCTGTAATAGGCAAATTGCCCCTAATACAACCCAATGAAAAACAAATCAAAGTCGACTTCTTGCACAGTCGCTTACATACTTTTGTAGGGAGTCCCTTGGATTGTGATGGAATCACGTTATATTCAAGATAACAAGAACTGGAGAGTGACAAATGGTTCAACAAATTGATGCTCCACTGCGTGAAGATGTACGCTTGCTCGGAAATCTTTTAGGTGAAACCTTAAAGGAACATGCAGGACAAGATTTGTTTAATCAAATTGAACAGATTCGTGCCTTAGGCAAAGGCGCCCGTGATGGTCAAATTGAAGCTGAAAAACAACTCGAACAATTATTTTTAAATTTAAAAGATGATGAAATTCTGCCTCTGACCCGTGCATTCTCACACTTTCTGAATTTTGCCAATATTGCAGAACAATATCATGTGGTGCGTAGCCGTCGCCAAAGTGAATGTGATGAAAATGCACCATCACCGAATGTTTTAGATCATTTATTTACCAAGTTTAAAGATCAGCAAATTTCAGCTGAAACCCTTTATAAACAAATCTGTGAATTAAAAATTGAATTGGTACTCACCGCACATCCAACAGAGGTCAGTCGCCGTACTTTAATTCAAAAATATGATGGGATTAATCACTGTCTTTCAACATTTGATCAGCAAAAACTTACACCAAAACAACGTGCTGAAGTGCTGACTGATTTAAAACAATTGATCTGCTCAGCATGGCAAACGGATGAGATTCGTCAACATCGTCCAACCCCTATTGATGAAGCAAAATGGGGCTTCACCACTATTGAACAAACGCTGTGGAATGCGGTACCCAAATTTATCCGTGAGTTGGACGACCTTGTTCAAGACAACTGTGCCCAAGCCTTACCTTTGGATATTTCACCGATTCGTTTTGCATCATGGATGGGGGGTGACCGTGATGGAAACCCAAATGTTACCCATAACATTACGCAAGAAGTTTTGTGGTTATCTCGTTGGAAAGCCGCTGATTTATATGTTCGTGATATAGAAGATTTGCGTTGGGAGCTTTCAATTGAGGCGTATTCCAACGAATTGCATCAAGCTTTAGGCTATAGCCATCCAGAACCTTATCGTGAATATTTACGTGCAACCCGTGAACGTTTAAAAGCCACTCGTCAATGGTTGGCAGATAAATTGCGTGGTCAGCACTCAGATGTTGACCGTAGTTTAATCATTCGCCATAAAGATGAATTATTACAGCCATTGTTGCTTTGCTACCGCTCACTCATGGCATGTAATTTGCCAGAAATTGCCAATGGAAAATTGCTCGACTTTATCTATCGTGTCAATTGCTTTGGAATTGAGTTATTGAAGCTGGATATTCGTCAAGAATCTGGCCGTCACCGTCAAGCCATCTCTGCGATTACCGAATATCTTGGTTTGGGCAATTTTGAGACATGGACCGAACAAGCCCGTCAAAACTTCTTATTGCAAGAATTACAAAGCAAACGGCCACTTTTACCAAAACATTTAAATGAACCTGCCAATAGCTTGATTGAACATCCTGATGTTCAAGAAGTCTTTGCAACCATGCGTACTTTGGCAGAGCAGCCCAAAGAAAGTTTAGGTGCTTACATCATTTCAATGGCGGAATATCCAAGTGATGTGTTGGCGGTACTGTTACTTCAAAAAGAAGCAGGAATCGAACATCCTTTACGTGTGGTTCCATTATTTGAAACCTTAAAGGATTTGGATGGTGCTGCAAGTACCATGACAACCTTATTCAATATGCACTGGTATAAACAGCATATCCAAGGCAAACATGAGGTCATGATTGGCTACTCTGACTCTGCCAAAGATGCAGGCTTTATGTCGGCAAATTGGGCACAGTATCGTGCGCAAGAAGAGTTGACTGCAATTGCAAAACAACACGGGGTACAATTGACCCTGTTCCACGGTCGTGGCGGCTCCATCAGTCGTGGCGGTGCACCCACTCAACAGGCGCTATTTTCCCAACCACCTGGCTCAATTTCAGGTGCAATCCGAGTAACTGAACAAGGTGAAATGATCCGCTTTAAATTCGGTTTGGAAGAAATCGCTTTACAGAATTTAGAAATTTATGCGGCTGCGACATTGGAGGCAACCTTGTTACCGCCCCCTGTGCCAAAGCAGGCATGGCGAGACTTGATGCACAATATGACCGACTTATCGGTTCAGGTGTATCGCCAGACCGTTCGGGAAAATCCTCATTTTGTAAAATATTTACGTACCGTTACACCTGAACTTGAGTTGCAAATGTTACCGCTTGGTTCACGTCCTGCGAAACGTAAAGTCAGTGGTGGAATTGAATCCTTACGCGCCATTCCTTGGGTTTTTGCATGGACACAAATCCGTTTGATGCTTCCTGCTTGGTTAGGTACAGGAGCAGCCATCAACCAAGTGATTGATCAAGGCCAGAAAGCTGTTCTGGATGAAATGCTGGCGGAATGGCCTTATTTCCAAACCTTAATTGATATGCTGGAAATGGTGCTGTCTAAAGCAGACTCAAATATTGCCCTCTATTATGAATCGCATTTAACTGATGATGACGATTTAAAAGTGCTTGGTGCTGAATTACGTCAACGTCTCCATGATGCTGTACAAACGCTGTTAGCGATGAAAGGTGAGTCAGAACTTCTAAGTTCCAACGAAGTGCTTGATCAAGCCATGAAAGTACGTAAACCATATTTGTTGCCGTTACACTTACTGCAAGCTGAACTGATGAAACGACGCCGTGCTTATTTGGCTGAACGTCAAGCTGAGCATACACCAGTAGATCATGCGCTGATGGTGAGTATTGCCGGTATTGCGGCAGGTTTACGGAATACCGGTTAATCCACTCAACATCTGGTCACTTTTTATTTCCCGTTCAAGAGAATGTTATTTGACATTCTCTTGAGTTTTTATAAAAGTGCCAACTGATTCAAATATTTTAAACGATCAATCACTTTTTTTAATCAATCAAAAAACATCTCATTTTTTCTTCCTTTTGAAACTTAATTTTTTTAATACTTTGATTTTACGTATTAACATCAATTAATTATTTGACCAAATGGTACAAAACATCACTTTTTCCTAATAAATGCAAGCGTTTAGTTTGACTAAAATGATTAAAACTCTCGAAAAGAAAGCGTATCATGTGTCCAATTTGTCTTTCGAGTGCTCAATTTATGTCCAACTGGTTTCCCAAATGGCGTCCGTATTCTGGCAGCATTGATGCAAGACCTGTCGGTACCAATGAGTATTTACCGCCTGCACAAAGCATCGTTTTAGGGATTCAGCATGCTTTTGCAATGTTTGGTGCAACTGTACTTGCACCTTTCTTGATGGGCTTCGACCCGAACCTTGCTATTTTGATGTCAGGGATCTGTACGATTCTATTTTTTATCGTGACGGGTGGTCGTGTTCCAAGTTACTTGGGGTCAAGCTTTGCCTTTATTGGTGTAGTGATCGCGGCAACGGGATATGCTGCTTCAGGCACAGGTACCCCCAATGTAAATATTGCCCACGCAGCAGGTGGTATTATGGCGTGCGGGGTGTTGTATGCAATTTTTGGCTTGATTGTGATGGCAACAGGCACTAAATGGATAGAAAAGCTGATGCCTCCTGTCGTTACAGGTGCTGTGGTCATGATTATCGGTCTAAACCTTGCGCCCGTTACAGTAAAAGGGGTTGCAGGCAATGACTTTAATATGTGGATGGCGTTGGTGACTGTACTATGTATGGGCTCAATTGCAGTATTCACAAAAGGTTTATTGCAACGTTTACTGTTATTGGTGGGTCTATTGCTGGCTTATTTGATCTATTTCATTGTTGCCAATGTGATGGGTAACGGTTCTCCGATTAATTTTACCCCGATTCAAGAAGCGGCTTGGTTTGGCACACCGACATTCCACTCGCCTGTTTTTGATATCAATGCCATGTTGATCATTGCACCGATCGCTTTAATTCTTGTTGCTGAGAACTTAGGTCATATCAAAGCAGTCAGTGCCATGACTGGAGAAAATTTAGACCCTCAAATCGGTAAAGCGTTTGTTGCTGATGGTATCGCAACAACACTTTCAGGCGGGGTTGGTGCTCCTGGCATGACCACCTACGGCGAAAATATTGGTGTGATGGCAGTCACCCGTGTTTATTCGACAATTATTTTTGTCATTGCTGGTGTTTTTGCCATTTTCTTAGGCTTTTCACCAAAGTTTGGCGCAATTATTCATACTATCCCAACCGCGATTTTAACGGGTGCTTCGATTGTTGTTTTTGGTTTAATTACCATTGCGGGCGCAAAAATCTGGATTGAAAACAAAGTCGATTTTTCTAAAAATAAAAATCTGATGGTTGCCGCTGTGACGATTATTTTAGGTACAGGTGACTTTGCCCTTCAATTTGGTGATTTCAATCTGGGCGGTATTGGTACTGCAACTTTTGCAGCATTGATTCTCAACTGGTTCTTTAGTTTAAACGATAAATCAGAATAATAAATTGAAGACATTTGAAGCAGCCGAAAGGCTGCTTTTTTTATTTCTATTTTAAATGACGACAGATCCACATATAAATTTCTTGCACTTGATTCAAAGAAATACGACTGAGTACATCAGGATTTTCCAGTTCTTTGAGCAGATATTGAAACATTGGCTTTTGTTCAGGATATTTCTGTATCGCTTGCAGTACAGTACTTTCTAAATTTACAGGCCATGGTTCGATCTCAAGCCATGTCAGTGGCAGTAAACGAATGATTCTTTTAATAAAGATTTTTTTAAATTGAAGCTTTCTTGCAAGCTGAGCTGTGCAGTCATCAACATATTCAAATAATGTTGTATCTCTTGATCGAACCTTTGATTGATCGCCAGAATCACACTTCGATCAATTTCAACATTTTCAAACTGTTTGGATAAATCCTCTCCATACACAGGATGGCAAAAGAATTTGATCCATGCTCCCCAACTTTTTCGATTGTTCTCGTTTAAAACATCTTGTAATACACCAATATCAACATCGACTTTAGAAAAAAGTCGGTTAAAGCCATAATATCCGACTGAATCTGCGAAATTTTCCGCTCTATCTCATGGACGGGCTGAACAAAGACCACGCATAAATCAAGATCAGACTGCCCAACAACAGCTGTGCCCTTTGCCACACTTCCATAGACATATACACTATGTAGTTCAGTCGGAAATTGGGTGCAAAAAGCCTTAATCACTTGCACGAGTACAGGTTCAAATTCAGATTGAATCATGATGGGCGTCAATATCGCTGTGTCGATGAATAGATAGAAAAACATAAGATATGATTTATATCAAATGGCTTGCCATTAAAAAAGCCGCACAGTTTTTTATATCCTGTACGGCTTGGTTCTGCTAGCTAATACCTAATTTTTTTATTTATTCCCATATCTATGTCAGCCTTTCATTTTTTAAGCTTGTTCTCGCTCCAACCATGCTTTTAAACAAGGTGAAAAAAATAAATTACCTTGATAAATACCTTGCAGAGTTTTGATCATAACCATGAACCAAAGCATCATAAGAATAGCAGCGAATGCTAAACCTGTATCGACAATAAAATGAACCTGCAACTGATACCCTAAATTCAATATCGCTAAAGTAAAAACGCCCAATGGAAAGGTTAATCCCCACCAACCTAAGTTAAAAGGCAATTCTGTCGCAGCATGCTTCAATGTGGTTAGAACCGCAATTGCAAACCACCACACACCAAAACCCAGTAAAATGAAACTTGCGACAATACCTGCATTTTGAAAAAACACACCGAGGCTTTCTAATTGAATCAAAGCCAAAACTTGAGGCGCTTGAGCACCTAAAACCAAGAGTGCCAATGCGCCAGTACCGATGGGTCCCAAAGCCAACCAACCTGTGATCGCCAATTCTTTATTGGGTAATTGATGTAATGCCAGACGCAACATCAAAATCGTCAAGATCCCAAACGCTGGCAACACAGACATACCCCACAGCATATAGCTGGCGAATAAAATACCGACAGCCTGTTGGCTCGGCTCTATATGCGCTAACAGTAAGCCGCCTGAGGTTGCTGCAACCTCACAGGCCACAATCGGCAATAACCACATTGCAGTCATTGTATGCAGTTGATGCTGTTGCTTATGGAACATACAAAATGGCACAAGAATACCAATCGCTACCGCTAAAACAACATCAACAAACCATAACAGTTGCGCGATTTGGATAGCTGCATCACCATATAAAGCAACGCCATATTTTAAAAAGCCATTGAGAATCGTTGCCAAACCCATTGGAATTGCACCTAAAAAAAGCGCCATTGCAGGATGGGAAAAGATCTGCTTCGCTTCTTGAGGATAAATCAGCCAGCGTAGAACATATAAAGTCATAAATGTGATAAATAGCAGCATATTAAACTGCCACAACAAGCTTGCCATTTGCCATAAAAAGCCTTGAGCAAATGGAAATTCTGGTAAAATCAGGGCCACCACTCCTGTCCCCATGGTCATGGTGAACCAATTTGGCGTAAACTGTCGGATCACATCACGTGTTTGTTCGAGTTGGTAAAATGGCTTTTTCATCGCTTCATCCTCATTTCAGCAGACAAATTGATTATAAAAGCGCTCATTAATAAATAAAATTGATTTATTTTCATAAAATGAATCAATTTTACTGATATTAAAAATTATTCTCAATATTTTTTTCTGGATAAAAACACAACAACAAGACGAAACTGTGAGATTATGGCAATATATAGTCCTTTCAAATTTTAAGCTTATTTTGAAACCATGCAGCTGTTACGTCTAAATGCCTTAGCACCAAATTTCCAATTGCCCCAAACCGCAGTGACGATTGGCAATTTTGATGGTGTCCATTTGGGACATCAGGCTATGGTTTCGCAACTGAAAGACGTTGCCAGAAGACAAAACTTAAAAACCTTGGTGATGATCTTCGAGCCTCAACCTTTAGAGTTTTTTAAAGGCTATGAAGCACCTCCACGCATCTCTTCACTGAGAGAAAAAGTCGAGTATCTCACTGAATTGGGCGTCGACTATATTGCGATTGCCAAATTTGATAATCAATTTCGCAGTTTAAGTGCCGAAAACTTCGCTGATTTATTAAAGAACAAACTCAATGCACAAAGCTTGATCTTAGGTGACGACTTTCATTTTGGTAAAGACCGTCAAGGAAATAGCGAATTTTTAAAACAGTACGGTTTTGATGTAACGAATCTCAATACTGTTGAGTTTAATGGTGAACGCGTCAGTTCAACCCGTATTCGCCAAGTACTTCATGCAGGTGATCTCTCACTTGCTGCAAAATTATTGGGTCGTCCCTATAGCATGATTGGCCGTGTGCAATACGGTGATCAAATTGGTCGTACCTTAAATTTTCCCACCATTAATGTTCGTGTTGGGCGCCATAGACCTTGTTTGAGTGGTATTTATGGCGTAGAAGTCATTTGTGAAACCACATCTTTAACAGAAAAGGTTAGAGCGGAATCCCCTGATAAAAAAGGTATTCTTGGCTATCATACCGATGCTTTATATGGTGCAGGTCATGTAGGCACACGTCCTGCAATTCAACAAGAGCATCCAGAATGGCGATTAGAAGTACATTTTCCTGATGTTTCTGCTAATCTGTATGGTCTGTTGATGCGAGTCACTTTCCTCGACTATTTACATGGTGAATTAAATTACCCATCTCTTGAAGCGCTCCAAGCGGGGATTGATGATGATGTCGAACGATTGCTTGAGTTTCGTAAAAACACCCCCAAATTTCCTTTTTAACCTTAATTTTTTATTGTAAAAACGCGTCAGCAATGGTGCTGATAATATTGGATGACAACTTGCATGAGCGATAAGCAAACTTCTGAAAATGCAGTGGATTATAAAGCCACGCTAAACCTACCAGGTACTGAATTTGCAATGAAAGCAAATCTCGCAGTACGTGAAGCAAAATGGTTAGAAGAGTGGTATGCCGACAACATTTATCAGCAGATTCGTGCTTCGCGTATTGGTAAGAAAAAATATATTTTGCATGATGGACCTCCATATGCAAATGGTTCATTGCATTTAGGTCATGTGGTCAATAAAGTCTTAAAAGATATTATTGTAAAAAGCCGTACTTTAGACGGTATGGATGCACCCTATGTGCCAGGTTGGGACTGCCATGGTCTGCCGATCGAATTAAAAGTTGAAGAAAAAGTCGGCAAAGTGGGTGTGAAAGTTGATGCTTCAACCTTCCGTAAAGCTTGCCGTGAATACGCGTATACCCAGGTCGAATTGCAGAAAAAAGACTTCATTCGTATGGGCGTGTTTGGTGACTGGGATAATCCATATCTCACCATGAATTTTAAGCAAGAAGCCGATATTGTCCGTGCCTTGGGTGAAATCGCCAAAGCAGGCCATATCGAACCTGGTTTAAAACCTGTGAACTGGTGTATGGACTGCGGTTCTTCACTGGCTGAAGCAGAAGTGGAATACGAAGATAAAAAGTCTGATGCAATTGATGTGGGCTTTGGTGTCGTCAGTCTGACTGATTTGTCTGAAAAAATTGGACTGACTGTTACTCACCCAACAGATATCGTGATCTGGACTACAACACCTTGGACGTTACCTGCCAACCAAGCTGTTGCACTGCATGCTGAAATAGACTATCAATTGGTTGAAGTTCAATCTGAACGTGGTACTCAAAATCTCATCTTAGCCAAAGATTTGGTTGAGTCTGCATGTGAACGTTACAAGCTTGAAAGTCCAAAAGTATTGGCTGATTTTGTGGGTGCAAAACTTGAGAATTTACAGTTACAGCATCCATTGATTACTGACCGTCAAGTACCTGTCATCTTAGGTGAGCATGTTATTGCAACCAGTGGTACTGGTGCTGTACATACAGCACCAGGGCATGGTGTGGACGACTATAAAGTAGGTCTAAGCTATAACTTAAAAGTAGAAAATCCAGTGGGCGGAAATGGTGTTTATTTACCGACTTCGCCACTTTTTGCGGGTGAACACATTTACAAAGCCAATCCACAAATCATCGAAACTTTATCAAGTATCGGTAAATTGTGGGCGCATCAACCGATTAAACACAGTTATCCACACTGTTGGCGTCATAAAACACCAATTATTTTCCGTGCCACTCCGCAATGGTTTATCAGCATGGATGCAAATGGTCTACGCCAAAATGCTTTAAATGCCATCGAAAATGACATCGGTTTTGTCCCTGATTGGGGTAAAAACCGAATCAAATCCATGATCGAAGGTCGCCCAGACTGGTGTATTTCTCGCCAACGTACTTGGGGTGTACCAATCCCATTCTTTGTCCATAAAGATACCAATGAACTACACCCACGCACGCCTGAATTAATTGAAGAAGTTGCGAAGCTGATCGAAAAAGAAGGCATTGATGGTTGGTATAACCGTGAAGCCAAAGAATTCATTGGTGACGATGCTGAGCAATACAATGCGGTTCGTGACACCTTGGATGTATGGTTTGACTCAGGTACAACCCATTATGCAGTGTTACGTGAACGTGCAGAACTTGAAGATCCAGCAGATCTATATCTTGAAGGCTCAGATCAACATCGTGGTTGGTTCCAGTCTTCATTGTTAACCTCAATTGCGATTCATAAACGTGCACCATATAAAGCGTTATTGACCCATGGTTTCACCGTAGATGAAAAGGGTCGTAAACTATCAAAATCATTGGGTAACTTTATTCCGCTTGAAGACATCATCAAACAATTAGGTGCGGATGGTTTACGTCTGTACGTTGCTTCAAGTGACTATCGTTATGAAATTGCGGCAAGTAATGAAATCTTTAGCCGTGTCAGTGATAGCTACCGTCGTATTCGTAATACTTTGCGTTTCTTGTTGGCAAACTTGAATGGTTTCAAACCATCAACAGATGCATTGCCAGTAGACCAACTGATTGCGCTTGATCAATATATCTTACAACGTGCAGCGGATGTGCAGAAAACCATTCAACAAGCGTATGAAGATATGAATTTCCATGTCGTAACCAATGCCTTGACGAATTTCTGTATCAATGACCTGGGTGGTTTCTACTTAGACATTATCAAAGACCGTCAATACACCACCAAGGCAGATTCAGCGGCTCGTCATTCAGCGCAAACTGCGTTGTATCATTTAGTTCAAGCCTTTGTTCGTTGGATGAGTCCTATCTTGAGCTTTACTGCACAAGAAGCTTGGCCATTGATTCCTGAACAAACTGAAAAATATGTATTTACTGCACACTGGTATGATATTCCAGTTGCATCCAACAGCAACTTGATCTCTGAAGCGGATTGGCAGACCTTAATTGAAGTTAAATCTGCGGTTAACAAACAGATCGAAGCTGCGCGTAATGTAAAACTGATTGGTAGTAACCTGTCAGCGAAGGTTGAGCTTTGGGCAAATGCAGATCTACAACAAGTATTGAACCAACTGGGTGATGAACTTCGTTTTGTCTTGATTACTTCGCAAGCCATTGTTTATGAGTATGCTGAACAAGGTGAAGCGACTGATATCGAGGGCTTACGTGTTAAGGTTTCGGCTGCCGAAGGTGAGAAATGTGCACGTTGCTGGCATGTACTTCCAGATGTAAATACACATCTTGAACATCCAGGTCTATGTTCTCGTTGTATTATCAACCTTCCTACAGGTCAAGGCGAAGAGAGAAAATATGCCTAATCCGCAAAATAAAAAGGGCTTATTCCAGTTTTATCCTCATAATTTGATGTGGCTTGGACTTTCTGTTCTTGCCATTATCATTGACCAATGGACAAAAAACATTGCAAGTACACACCTGACCTATGCTCAGCCTGTGCCTGTACTGCCTTTTTTGAACTGGACATTACTGCATAATTACGGCGCAGCATTTAGCTTCTTGTCCGATGCAGGCGGATGGCAACATTATTTATTTACCGGACTGGCGGGTATCGTCTCTATCATCTTTATTTTTTGGCTGATGCGTATGCCAAAAACAACGCTGATTTTACCTGCTGCAATCGCATTGATTCTTGGTGGCGCATTAGGCAATTTAATTGATCGTATGACATTGGGTTATGTGGTTGATTTCATTCATTTGCATTATCAAGGAAGTAGTTTTCCTGCATTCAATATTGCGGACAGTGCGATTACCCTCGGCACCATTTTATTGTTAATTGATACTTTCTTTTTAGAAAAGCATCGTATTCAACGTGCGGAAGCGCAAAATGACTGAACAAATGATTAACCCCAATGACGAAACACGTATTGCAGATGGATCAAAAGTAGAACTGCACTTTTCTGTTGCGATTGAAAGTGGTGTTGAAATTGATAATACCCGTAGCCGTGAAGAACCTGTTAGTTTAGTTATGGGTGATGGCAGCTTATTACCGGGGTTTGAAAAAGCTTTATTTGGTCTTCGTGCTGGTGACCGTCGTACTGTCAGCCTTCCTCCTGAAGATGCTTTCGGTCCATGGAATCCTGAAAACGTACAGAAGTTTGATACAGTAAAATTCGAACAGCGTCCTGTAGAAGGACATATGATTGAGTTTGAAGATAAAGCCAAACAAAGCCTATTTGGTGTGGTTAAAACTGTCGGTGAAGATATTACCGAAGTAGATTTTAACCATCCACTTGCAGGTAAAAATATTACCTTTGAAGTTGAAATCTTCAAAGTTACCCCTGCAGGTCAGCAAGGTGTGAAAATTATGTAAGCCTTTGCTTATAACAATAAAAAAGCTCCTACGGGGGCTTTTTTATTGCATCTAGCACATTCCCTTTAAAAGGTTAAGACAAAGCAAAATCCACAGCAGCTTGGGCATGGATCGACGTTGTATCAAACAGCGGAACAGAAAACCGAGTGTCTCCGATCAGCATACAGATTTCTGTGCACCCCAAAATAATTCCTTCTGCACCGTCTGATATTAACTGCTCAACAATTTCGATATATTTATGTCTTGAGTGTTCATTGATCACGCCTAAGCATAATTCATCATAAATAATATCGTGAACAATCTTTCGATGCGCTTGATGAGGTGTCAGTACGTGGATGCCCTGCTGTTCCAGCCGCTGCTTATAGAAATCTTGCTCCATGGTAAATTGAGTGCCTAATAAACCCACTTTTCGAATGTTCTGATTTAAAATTTCTTTTGCTGTTGCATCTGCAATGTGAATGAACGGAATAGAAATCGAGTGCTCGATATAGGGCGCAATTTTATGCATTGTATTGGTACACAGTAAAATGCCCTCTGCCCCTGCTTGCTGCAACTGAACTGCCTTCTCTTTTAAATATATTCCTGCATCGTCCCATAAGCCTTGATGCTGTAATATTTCGATTTCAGCAAAATCAACACTGATTAAAACAATTTTTGCAGAGTGTAATTTTCCTAATTTTTGTTGCACGCTTTTATTCAACTGTTGATAGTATAAATCTGTAGATTCCCAACTCATTCCACCTAATAAACCAATCGTTTTCACTGTTTGTGCTCTCTCAGCGTTTTCATTTATTTTCATTGACATCACAGATAGATGAGCCATATGAGTAAATCCGGTTCTATTTAAAGCCCTTATATTCATCAATATAGTGACTTAAGATACTCGATTTCTTCCATCCAACATCATCGTGATCGCAGCATTATTGTTTCAATTGAAATCTAGTCTGACGTATCTCTGAAACAATCTACACGATAGCGTATATTTGTATGATTATTCAGCTATACTTTCATCTTATTTCAACCCCATTATGATTCACATGCGCCTAGACTTCTTCGATTTGCAACTCTTTACCAATATCGTGGACACAGGAAGTCTGACCAAAGGTGCTGAACGCTCTTCTATTTCATTGCAAGCGGCCAGTGAGCGCATAAAAAAGCTCGAACAGCACTATACAACACGTCTTTTTACTCGCCATGCCTCGGGGGTTAAACTGACCATCGCAGGACAAACTTTTGCAGAACAGGCTTTAAGGTTGATCCAACAAGCCAAGCAGCTTGAACAAGCCATGTCGCCCTATACACAAGGACTGAGTAACCATATGACCTTATGGTGTAATTCATCCGCGCAAAGCGAATATTTGCCACTATTGTTACCTCAGTATTTGGTTGAAAATCCGCAGATTCAAATTGATTTACGAGAAGCGGAAAGCAATGAGATTATCCAGACCATCGAAAAAGGCAATGCAAAATTAGGTTTGATTTCGAGCTTTTTTAATCATCATCAGCTACAGACACTTGAGTTTTCAGATGATCCGTTGGTACTGATTTGCCCTCCCAATCATGAACTTCAACAAAGCCAAGAATTAAAATTGATTGATGCGATGAATTATCCATTCGTTGGTCTAATGCAATATCACTCCCTACAGCAATCCATTGAAAATCAGGCAAAATTACTCAATTGTGCAATTCAGTATCGATTAAGATTACCCAATTTTGCAGCAATTGCTCAGGTGGTCGCCAACGGCGTAGGTATTGCGATTATGCCAAAGCGTGCTGCAATCAGATTAAATCAGCATTATCCATTTCATCAAATTGAATTGGTGGGTGAATGGGCAAAACGTCAATTGCAATTGGCTGCACAGAATTTTGATGAACTTCCAACAGCCTATCAGCACTTTGTCCAATTTTTAATTTCACAGAAAACCAAACTGATTTTAGATGGGATACCGCAGTCTTAAATTGAATAAGACCCTATTGATCTCAGTAACTCAAGAATCTCAGAAGAGATATTTAGACCACACCAAACTGATGTAATACAGAATACAATCCAAAAATCACCAAGCCACAAAAGAAAACTTTACGAAATTTTTGCTCTGGAATTCGATAGCGAATTTTTGTTCCCACCCACATGCCAAGCAGTGATGGAATTAAAGCAATGAGTGATAATTTATAATCAATCGGAATATTTTCAACAGGATTTTGATGCAGGAAAATCGCAAGGCATACCGTTGAAACCGTGAAAGCCAACCCTAGAGACTGAACCAAATCATCACGCTTTAAATGCAAAGATTGCAAATAAGGTACAACTGGAATCACTACGACACCTGTGGCAACAGTTAAAGCACCGCCTAAATATCCAATGATTGGAGAAAGCCATTTTTCATGAGGTTCCAGATTTGGCATTCGTTTGGCAAATAAGCCATAAATCCCATACAATGCCAACATTGCTCCTAAGAGCGCCTCACTATGAAAGCTGCCATGAGAATGTCCTAATGTCGGAAATATACTCCAGATCGAGCCGACAATAATCCCCAATAATAAAGGATAAAAGCGACAGACTAACCGCCACACATTTCCTTCAGCAAATAACTGCCAAAAATTGGTGACCATTGAAGGAATAATCAACAGTGTTGCCGCTTGAAATGGACTGATGACTAAACTCAATAAACCCATCGATACCGCAGGTAAGCCAAGCCCAATGGTTCCCTTAATCATTCCTGCGATTGCAAATACACCTATGACAAAACCCATCATCTCGCTTTACCTCTCTATATTGAGGTCATGCTATGCCAATCTGTGGATTTGAAATATCACTGTTTTTAGGATAGAGCCTCAATTAAATATTGAGGCTTAAATAGCATCATTTTATCGACACAGAATTTACGATCATTTTACGTTACTGCTTAAACCAAGCTTTCTATACTTTTTGCATCCCATTTTGGATGTATTGACCATGAATATGCCGATTCAAAGTTCTACAAAAATTTTCCCCACAACATTGTTATTCGAGCATCAGGACAACAATGATTTTTATCTTGAAACACAACGATACTTAAAAAATTACCCAGAAACGCGTTTTATCGATATTTGTTTACATGATTTAAATGGGCATATCCGTGGAAAGCGTATTGAGGTGAATGCACTCCATTCACTGCAAAAAGGCTGCTATTTTCCACTGTCGATTTATGCGATGAATTTGAATGGTCAGGTGGTGGAAGAAAGTGGTCTGGGTAAATATATCGGAGAGCCTGACCGCTTATGCATGCCTGTCTTAGGCAGTTTAAAATCTTGTGCAGATCACCCTACCCAACATGCACAACTGTTACTAAGCATGCAGTCGGATGATGGTTCGGACTGTATGTTAGAACCCCGTAATCTGCTCAAAAAAATCTTAACGACACTGCACCAAATACATTACTTTCCTGTCATAGCAGGTGAAATCGAGTTTTATTTATCAAGCCAACAAGAACATGCTAAAACTCCTCAGACTCAGTGTTTTGATGTGGATACACCCCATGATTTCCATCGTATTCTTCAACAAATTGAGCAGGAAGCAAAACGGCAAAATATAGATCTCACCGCAATTGTTGCTGAAAGTGCCTCAGGGCAATTTGAACTGAATATTCAACATAGTCATAATATTTTAAAACTCTGTGATGACATCATGGCAATTAAACGCATGATTCGTCAAATTGCTGTAAAGCACCATTTGCAAGCAAGTTTTATGGCAAAACCCAATATGTCCAAAGCAGGCAGTGGTATGCATTTTCATATGAGCATACTCAATCAATATCAAAATAATATTTTCCGATTAGATTCGTCTAAATACCCAAACACTGTCATGCAAAAAATCATTGCGGGCTTAATCGATTTAATGCCAGCGTCTATGGCAATTTTGGCGCCAAATGTGAATTCATTTCGGAGATTTCAATTTGGACAGCATGTGCCACTTGAAGCCAATTGGGGATTGAATAATCGTAATGTTGCCATTCGCATACCCTGTGCGGATCAAGATAACCAAAGACTGGAATACCGTGTTGCAGGTGCAGATGTAAACCCCTATCTCTGTGTCGCCACCATCTTGGCAGGTGTACTCCATGGGCTACATGCACCACTCGACTTAGCACAAACCAACGCAAAATTGAACATTCTCAATATCCAGCACAGCTTACCCATCCATCAGCTTGAAGCATTGCAACTGTTTGAAAAAAGTTGCATTTTTAAACAGTATTTTGGTACAGAATTCATGCAGTTGTGGTGTGCATGTAAAAGATTTGAATATCAGACAGTGATCAATAAAATTACCCAGACAGAGTTAGATTGGGGAATTTAATTGCAGGCGCAAAAAACAACCTTGCTTAGAGCTGATTGCCACTAGATATCTGGATTTCTATTCATAAAAAATCCCTTTTATCCAAAAAGGGATTTTCGATTTAAACATGTTTAAAATTTAAAATAAATCCAGATGTCCATCATGATTTACAGACTGATTTAAAGAAAGCCAAATTGATTTCATCATCATCCACCGAGCTTGGATCAGAAGCTTCGTCATCTCGGTTGATCAATTCACCATTTTTTAAGTAATCTTCGACTAAACTAATACTGGTCGTACGTTCTACACAATGGTCTAAATTATGCGATAAGGTATAGTCACCTTTTTTCATTTCAAGTTCTTCATTATCGGCATCAGCAACAAACTTTGCCCAATAATCGACTGTTTTGCCTTTTTTCACAAGGCGATCAGTATCTAAATAAAAGCTTCCATCTGGATCTTTAATGATTAATTTCCAATTTTCTGCAAGTGCATACTGACTCAACATTGTTGTTATGCAGATTAAAATAATTTTTTTCATATCGTTCTCTAAAGTAAAATAAATGATGAAATATAAAATAAAATTATTGCACAATTATGGGCGAATTTCTTTTAATTCTCGCTGAATAAAATGCTGAATCATTTCCCGGTAAAGCATTTCGATCAAATCCGGATTCGTTCCCACATCAATGGCTTTTTGACGTACTTTATTAATCACCTGTTGTACACGCTCTGGTGATTGTACATCTTCAGCTGTGCGTTTAAATCGAACTGCCTGATCCACATAATATTGACGTGCTGCAATTAATTCAATCAACTCTTGATCCAAGTGATCGATTCGATCACGGACTTGTTCCAAAGATTCACACTTCTCTTTTTTGATCATTGGTTTTTTCTGCATCCTGTGCTTCGCTCATATGTTGAGCTCGTTCTAACTCATTTTCAGTTTTATACTTATGTTCTAACACATTACTAAAAATACTTTCAATCATCCAAACGCGATATAGACTATTAAATACGTAACGCTTTCCTTCAATTCGCAACTCTAAAACAGGAAAATCGGGTTGATGTTTCTCAGCACATTGTTGATCATTGGCTTTCAATAAGGGCTCAACATCAAGATCTGTTAAATCTTGAATTGCAAGATCCTGCTGCATTTGCTGTAAGTGCGGCTTAAAAGACAGATCACGCCCTTTGGTCCATACAGCTTGTAAAATATCATACATCACATCCACACGCTGTTCTTCCGGCACACTATAATATAGCTGTGCCATATTGAGAGTGCCTTCAGCGGTTGGACGGCAAAATGGAGTGAATTTCACTTCCGAACGCTTGGACAGGCGTGTTGCCAAACTCCAGTCAAAAGAATCTCGACCGTGATAGCTCAACGGATATAAATTCAATTGAATATTATAATAATTAGCGAGTTCTTCTTTAATGTAAGCCAATAATAACCAGCTGATTGGATCTTCTAAGGCAATATATAAATCAAGTTCTGGATGCATGGTCTGAATTTCAGCAAGCTCTTCTGCATCACTCATCAAATGCTCGCGCCATTCGATATGATTGATTAAAAAAATGGGATTACCCGTCAATAATTTTTGTTGTTTTAAACGCCGCGTTAAACGCAATAAGTCATCCACTGCATGATACTTTCGCCCACCAAATTCAAAATAACTTTCTAGAATAGGGGTATGGCTAAAAATACGTTCAGGGAAATTTTGTGGTCTTTGGTGTTGACTTGCCATCACAAACAAAGTTCGTAATTTTCCATACTGTTGTTGCCACAGCATATGAAATACGTCTTCGAGTAAATAAAGAAAGTTCTGACCTGTAAGCGGTGTGTTTCTCAGAATGATTTCTGCTTGTTTTAATGCTTCTGGAGAGGGTTGTTCTGGTTTTTCATCATCATAGCTAAAACGGTGTTGGTTGGCTAAGATTTTGGCATCTTCTAAAGAATAATTGCGCCATTCTTCTAGAGTCATCCCATTGGGGGGTTCTGACGAAGTATTGGAAATAATCACCTTCAAGGGTTTTAAGTCATCAGTTAAAATATCGTCCAATTGGGTTAATTGTTGTACCGCAAGATAACTATACACATCATCTAAACGTAGATAGATACTCAACCCCTGTTCCGTAGATAACACCTCTTGGCGAACCGGTTTTTGGTAAAACCAACTCGATCGGATTGGATCAAACCAACGGCGTAGCAGTGACATGGGAAGAGCCTCAAAATAAGCACTAAATAAATCAGAGAAAACTGACTGAAACTCGCTCAAGCATATCATTCATTCACTGAAGATGCTGAAAAAATTGATGACGATCAGTTATAAGCAAATTTATAGCAATTCGGTTCTGAATGATCAATATCCCAAAACCCGATAAAATTTAAACGATTAGGTCAATTCAATAAAAAAGCACCCATTTATGGATGCTTTTTATGTTGATCTACTGCCTTATTTTGATTTTAGCACTTAGATTTCACGCACTGCGCCTTTTGAAGCGCTGGTCGTATGCATCGCATATGCTTTCAATGCCTTTGAAATCTTGCGAGGACGTTCTTCAGCTGGCTGCCAACCTTTTTCATCTTGAAGCTTACGTCGAGTCGCTAAAGTTGCCTCATCAACAGCAAGATTGATGCGACGATTTGGAATATCGATTTCAATCAAATCGCCGTCTTCAACCAATCCAATCACACCACCTTCCGCAGCTTCAGGTGATACATGTCCAATTGAAAGACCAGAAGACCCCCCTGAGAAACGACCATCTGTCAGTAAAGCACATTCCTTACCTAAACCTTTTGATTTTAAATAGCTAGTCGGATAAAGCATTTCTTGCATACCCGGTCCACCACGTGGTCCTTCATAACGGATGACAACTACATCACCTGCTTTAATTTCATGCCCTAAAATTGAATCTACTGCAGCATCTTGGCTTTCAAATACCCGTGCAGTCCCATTGAATTTTAAGATTGAATCATCAACACCCGCAGTTTTGACAATACAGCCATCTACAGCAATATTGCCATACAATACTGCCAAGCCACCATCTTTAGAGAATGCATGTTCAGCATTACGAATCACACCTGTTTCACGGTTACCGTCTAAAGTCTGGTAATAGCGGTTTTGTGAGAATGCAGTTTGAGTTGGAACACCGCCTGGTGCTGAACGGAAGAATTCATATACCACGGGATCTTCTGTACGAATAATATCCCATTTATCCAATGCATCTTTTAAGGTGCGCTCATGTACAGTATATACCGAGGTATCTAATAAACCTGCACGATCCAGTTCACCAAGAATCGACATGATTCCACCTGCACGGTGCACATCTTCCATATGTACATCATGTTTTGCAGGAGCAACTTTACACAATACAGGCACTTTACGTGATAAACGATCAATATCGTCCATCGTGAAATCAACGCCTGCTTCATTTGCTGCTGCCAATAAATGCAATACGGTATTGGTTGATCCCCCCATTGCAATATCAAGGGTCATGGCATTTTCATAAGATGCTTTTGTTGCGATTGAACGTGGCAATACCGTGTAATCATCTTGTTCATAATGGCGTTTAGCCAGTTCAACAATCAATTGCCCTGCTTTTTCAAATAATTTTTTACGGTTGGCATGTGTCGCTAGAGTCGAACCGTTTCCTGGCAATGATAAGCCTAATGCTTCAGTCAAGCAGTTCATGGAGTTCGCTGTAAACATACCTGAACATGAACCACACGTTGGGCATGCTGAACGCTCGTATTCTTTTACTTCTTCATCAGTAAAGTTATCATCAGCTGCAACGACCATCGCATCAACTAAGTCAATTGCACGTTCTGTCCCACGGATTTTTACTTTACCCGCTTCCATTGGACCACCAGACACAAACACGACTGGAATATTTAAACGCATTGCTGCCATTAACATCCCGGGTGTGATTTTGTCACAGTTTGAAATACAGACCATGGCATCTGCACAATGTGCATTGACCATATATTCTACAGAGTCTGCAATCAAATCACGTGAAGGCAGTGAATACAGCATGCCATCATGCCCCATAGCAATACCGTCATCCACGGCAATGGTATTGAATTCTTTTGCCACACCGCCAGCTGCTTGAATCTGTTCAGCAACCAGTTGACCCAAGTCTTTCAGATGAACGTGCCCAGGTACAAACTGGGTAAATGAGTTGACTACCGCAATAATCGGCTTACCAAAATCTTCATCTTTCATTCCTGTTGCACGCCATAAGCCACGTGCACCAGCCATATTTCTTCCATGTGTCGATGTTTTTGAACGATAGTCAGGCATTTGTATTTCCAACATTGATTGAGCTTGAAATGAATAAGATTCACTCTGGCTAAATAAAACTGATCTAGCAATAAATCAGTCGAAATATGTACACATCATACTATAAGTTAACGTAGAACCAATGACCTTGAGTATGATCTTTTTTTAAACAAGACGTGTTTACTTATATTTCAACATACTTTAATGGTAAATAAATATTGATATTTAATATAACGCTATCACGCGCGATAAGGCACAAAACTTCTATGAATAATTTTTTATTTTTTAATAAACAATATTTATGATTTAACAACAATCACTAAATTTAATTTTATAAAAAGCCTCTACAAAAAAAAGCTCAAATATGGATGATCCCAATATCATTGCTTTTGTTTAATCAGATATAAACCTGTACATTGCTTACCTTCGCGATCTGTACATAGTTCAGCAGTCTTCGCAGATATCCACTTTAAGCTCAAACGAACATCCGCATTGGTATAATCTACAGCCACTCCACCACAGCCTGCTTTTTTATTGTCTGTTTTTACTTTCATCGCTAGTACATCTAGGGTCTGCGCATTTTCATTTCTTAATACTGCAAAATCACCTGCCATTTGCTTGTGCTTGGTGGTATAGATAAATTGAGCCGGTTTGGTAAATTGATAACTTTCTGTACATTGTGTTTTTGCATTGTAAACAGACCATGTCCCCCAAAACTCATTGGCTAGATTGACTTGGGTCTTATCAAATGCCTGTACATGTAAGGCAAAACCCAATCCAACCAGTGTTAATACTTTTTTTCATCATGGTTATACTCGATTGTTTTCAATCGATAAAAAATCTTTTAATCTCAATATCTTCAGGTATTTTGATCAACAGCTGCACAAAAAAAATAAGAAACGATCTTGCCAACATTGATCGTTTCTTATTTTAGTCATGCTATAAAGAATAGATAGCCATTACCAGGTGATATTTACTCGACGATTCGGTGCAAGGCATTCAACCAATTGAATCTTTTTATTCATCCCTGTGCATTTCTGATATACATCAGTTTTATTTTCAGCACTGTACTGGATTTGCTCGCCTCGAATCCCCTGCTGTTTTAATAGCTCAACAACAGTGTTGGCTCTTTGCGCTGATAAACGTTGGTTATGTTGAAATGAACCTAAACGGTCAGTATAGCCAGCCACAAAAACTGGGGTATTCACATCAGATTGTTTGATCTGATCTGCAATTTTGCTAATTACTTCATTATTCTTGACGCCTTTTTTATCCGCTTGATCAAAGTAAAATAATACACTCGCAGATTGTCCTGTTGGCGCTAAAATCGTTTGCTCTGTCTCAGATTGATTGTTGATTCCCCAAGCCATCAAGCCTTGGCATTGTTCTCCTTTCCAATACAGATTATCTGAACGATAGTGTTTATCAAAATCTATTCGTAACTGGCAACGCTTGTATTGATTTGAACTTGGCTCACGAATATCCAAAACATAGTTCCATGTCTTAACAGCAAACAATCCTTCAGAAAATTGGGGATTGCCCAATATATGTCGAATCTGATCTTTCGTTAATCCTTTATCCAAACGTGCGACATCATCATATTCATAACGATTCACTTGTTTTAAATAACTGTCTTTTACTTCAGGAAAATGGATTTCTTGCGTCGTTGAGCTTTCAACTTCAGCAGCATGGCTCAATGACATCACAAGACCGCTGAATACACTGAACATAATTTTTTTGTTAAATGCTTTCATTTTTTCTCTCTTAAAAAATTTTCGAAGAAAAAGGAAGACCCGAAGATCTTCCCTGTCTCATGAATTAGTCAATTACACCACTGATCCCGATACGGACACTTGCATCACCTTGAGATGCTGCAGCAACACCACCTGTAATTGACCAACGACCATTATCTGCCGTTTTACGTAAGGTCACACCGACTGCATTTTCACCGCCATGGTAAGCTGCACCCGCTGCATAGGTATATTTACCTGGTACATATGGTGCTGATTCTAGAGCCATCGCAGCTGCAATACCTGCATTGGCTTTTTTCTCGACATCATCAATACGGTTGTTGGTAATACGGAATGCGTTATCCAACTTGTTGCTGACATTGTCAATTTTACTATTCAATGCTTGATCTGCTTGGTTCAATGCATCAATTGCGCCACCAACATTGTTATGTTTCGAGTCACCTACCGTATAACTTGGTGCTGTGAAGCTACCCGTAATGTTGTCATAACCTGCTCCACCGCCAAGATAGTTCACAACCGCTTGATTGGTAGTATTCAACTGGCTACCGTTGACCGCATCTTTAGATGTTGCATTCACTGCGCCTTCTTTAACACCCGTCACTACTCGATTACCATCTGTACCAGCGACATTCACAGTTGTGCCACCCGTATCTTTTGCAACAGTCACAGGTGCATCTTTACCGGCTTGTTGCACCAAACCTACAGTACCGTTGTTAATATCATTTTTGATATTGCTAATGTCGCTTGTGTTCTGATCGACTTGTTGTTGAACATTCCACAATTGACCGCCATTGACAGCATCCTTAGAACCTTGCGCAACTGTACCATCTTTCACATTGGTGATCGTTGTACCATTTGCGCCACCACCCAGTGTAATCTTGTCTTTTGATGCGTCATCATATTTAACGGCATTGTTGGCAAGTTCACTAACATTGTTGTTGACATTGTTAATTGCACTGTCCAATTGCCCTTTGTTGACTGCATCTGTTGCATTCACTGCATTTGCAACATTTTTAATGGTTTTATTACCCGCATCAATACCTGCTGTGGTTACACTCGGTCCACCAGCAATGGTTAATCCAGTATTGTTCAAGACAACGGTATTATTACCGATAGTGATACCCGCATTATTCAGAACTGTATCACCCGCTTTTACAGAATCAACTTTTAAGTCTTTCGCTGTAGCAACCTGGTAGTTTGTTGAACCGTCTGCATTTGTGCCTGGAGTAACCACAACGTTATCTCCTGCAGTTACTGTAGTCTTCGCTTTTATCGATGAATCTTTGATACTGCTGATTGCACCATCAATTGTGTTTGAGCCCGTGCCCCCAATATTAGTTGTTGTGATCGCACCAGTGGTTGCGTCTATCGTCGTTGATCCACCAATCACATTCTTAACGTTGTTGGCAACTCCATATAATTGGCTTCCATTGATCGCATCTGTTGATGTTGAATTCACTGCACCCGCTTTTACATTGCTGATTGTTGTGCCATTCGTACCAGCTAAAGTGACATTGCTGTAGTTC